>NZ_JBIIKX010000088.1:0-22518 GCF_044232965.1 Prosthecobacter sp. | reverse complement strand
CCAGGTGTAGCGATGGCCAGTGCGATGAATGGAAGGCGCGACAACGAGGTTAAAGCCATTGAGATAGAGCTCGGCGCTCACCTTGGCGTTGATTTGCACGGTTGGTGGTTTGCGCGACTTGAGGATGTGCAGGGGAAGGTCGCGGCAGATGAAATGCAGATGCGCGCCACCGCCGGTGCGCTCACGCGGCACGCTGAGCAGATCTGGATGCTCATCGAGCCATGCACGCACGGATTGGCCTGCGTCAGCTTTGCTATCGAGATCCACGGCCACGAAGGGCGGGCGCACCACGACGCCCAGGTTATTGGAGGTATGAGTGCCAAACACTTTTTCAAGATCGGCAGTGGTGACGTCGGAGGCCTTGTGGTCCCGCCACCCCTTGCAGGCGGGCTTCTTGCCGCGTTCTTTGTCGTCGCCCTTGTCTGGTGGATAAAGTTGATGCACGGCCCAACCAAGTTCTTTGAGGTAGTAGCGTGAAGCCGTCAGCCGATCCCAATCGTTGATGGAGGCCGGGATGTGGAATGCGCTGCCACTTTTGGCAGCAAGTGGGTCGTTAGACGGGAACAGAACCTCGCTGTTCCCGATTTCAGGGAACACAGCAGTCTTGTTCCCATTGTTGTTCCCGTTTGATGGGAACAGAACCTCGCTGTTCCCGATTTCAGGGAACACAGCAGTCTTGTTCCCATTGTTGTTCCCGTTTGATGGGAACAAAGCTTCGCTGTTCCCGATCTTGTTCCCGATTTCAGGGAACACAGCAGTCTTGTTCCCATTGTTGTTCCCGTTTGACGGGAACAAAGCTTCGCTGTTCCCGATCTTTTTCCCGTCGTTGTTCCCGTTTGATGGGAACAAAGCTTCGCTGTTCCCGATCTTGTTCCCGATTTCAGGGAACACGGCAGTCTTGTTCCCGTCGTTGTTCCCGTTTGATGGGAACAAAACCGCGCTGTTCCCGACCTTGTTCCCATCAACCTCCGCCGATGGCTGGGCAAATTCGCGCTTGGGCTGTGCCCACTGCTCGCGCACCGCCCTTTTGCCGAGGGTTGAGAACGGAATCTCAAACCGCTTCGCGACGGAGCGCAGCGGTTCACCTGTTGCCTCATAGTGGCCACGGATGGTTGACCAATCTGGTTTCATCCTCTCGCCATCAGTGTTGATTGTTTGCGCGTCAGACTTTCGCGGCGCGCATCACGCCACTGCCGCCACTCCTCGTAGCGGGCATGACAAAGGATGGACCACGAATACTGCGGGAATGATTCCCATGCGTTGAACATTGGCCAGGCGGGAGTCTCATCCTTTGCCATGGACTGGAGTGTGGCCCCTAGCCCGCGCCCAAGCTCCTGTGTCACTTCTTCGATGCAGACAGTGAACTCACACTGACGTGCCAGAGCATACGGAAGCGCAGGAAAACCGACCGTCACTCGCCACACCCAGCGAAGGCTGCAGTAATTGTTGAGGCACAGGTGCCAGCGATTCCCAGCGAGATCAAACTTGAACGCCCCTTCATGCCGAAAAGGTTTGTTTTGCCGCAGATGGCAAAAGACGGCACCACTCTCAACCAAGCCAGCCAGCAGCGGGCCGATGAGTTTGGAGTGCAGATGCTTTTTCTCGCCGGGCTTGAGCTGAATGTTCCACGGATGATGAGCCGGTATGGTGGCTGTAGAAACGGAGGTGTTCATGGGAGTGGTGATGGGTTCAAGTCAATTGCCGAACTGGTGATGCCCTCGTAAAAATCCAGGGCGGCGCGCGACACGAACACGCCGTTGAACCACGCCTTGAGGTTGAGTCCGGCGAGTGTGCGCACGCGCGAGAGCGCCACGTAGGCCTGGCCGGGTTCGCGGGCGGCTCTCACGTCGATGTAAGCCGAGTCGAGGGTGAGTCCTTGGGCTTTGTGGATCGTGAGGCTCCAGGCCAAGCGTAGTGGGATCTGCACAAAGGTGGCGCTGTGTTTGTCGCGTGCATCAAACCGCCACTCATAGGGTGCGACGCGGATCGGCATCCCCTCGCAATCGACGAGCACTTCATCTCGTCCGCACACAACCACCGTGCCGGTCTGACCGTTTACGAAACCCAGGTCGGGTTTGTTCACGGTGAACATGACGCGGGCACCCGGCTTGAGCACGAGGCGCTCGGGTGTGAGCAGATTGTTGCGCAAGAACTGGATCTGATGATCGGGACCTTGCGTGCGTGCCTGATATTCGGTTTCAGTCGTGTCGATGCAGGAGAGCCGGTAGGCGTTCCATTTGTCCACCTGCGTGTTGTGCGTGAACAGGCGCGGGATGTCGGCATTGGGAAAATGAACCACGCGTGAGGCGAGCAGTGCCGAGTTCTCTGCATTGAGTCGTCCCTGCCGAAATTCACCGAGGGCCGCGAGAAACTGCGGCTCATCCTGGCGGTGAACCTTGGTCAGATGGATCACGGCAAAGTTGGCGCGTTGCCACGCCTCCGTTTGGAAAGCCCAATCATAGGGCTCGCTGGGGTTAGTGCGTACAGGAGGGAGTTGGCAGTTGTGAGTCACTGTGCCGTCAGCCAGCAGAAAGAGGTGATCGCCGTCGGTTTCAAACCCGGCGAATTCTCCCACACCTTCGGCGCTGACCCGCAGGGTGGAATTCAAGCGTGAACGTCCCAAGCTGCGCGGGGCCGACTGCTTGCGGGTGACTCGGGTTGGGATGCGCCAGGTGTCGCCGCCAATGCTAATGTTCCAAGCTTGATTGCTACTGTTCCTATGCAGTGATGTCCTGAAACCAAGATGATCTGCCAGTTGTTTAACCTGTCGGGCGAGGCCATAAAGCACCGTGCAATAGATGAAACGGTTGCCTGACCAGCAGCCATCGCTGTCGAGAAGCCCCGCGAGGAGTTCAAGCCTGTTGGCTTCCGAGTTGAGCAGAAAATCGTTCGGGATGTGCTTGTTGCCCAGTACGCCATATTTGATCAGAAGGGTGCGAACTGGATTGATCTGCCCCTTGCCGTTGCTGAGTGAAATACGGAGCGCAGGGGTGTTGAATCTTTCCCGGCGCAAGCCACAGCGTGCTCCTACTCTAGCGGCATAGCGGTGGCAGTATTCGATGACTTCCGGATCGGGTGAGGTGATCCGCGCGGCGCAGGTTTCACCATCGCCAAGCCAGATGCCGAGGAAATACGGCTCAAGCTCCACTCTGCGCTCAGGGAATTGAACCAGCCCCGCTTTGTAGCCGCCAAAACATTCCAGAAACTTGGTATTTTTCGAAGGCATATCCGCTGCGCGCACGGTGATGTCGGCTTGAAGCGAGGGATAGCGTCCGGAATTACCCCGACGCCGTAGCGCAAGCAGATGGTTGCCTGTGACGGTGTAGGAATCGCCATTGGCCTGCTCCACGCGGTAAAGGGGAGCCTCGCCGCTGAAACAACGGATGACGTTTCGTGGCTTGGAGTCGGGTCCCATCACTTGATCGCCCGGCTGCACGGATTCGACCGCTCTGAGTGACCCATCAGCCATCACAATCTCTGTGCCCCGCTTCAGGCAGAAGTCACCCGTGGCGATGATCTGGATGCCACCGAATGGTGACTGATCACGACGCACGGTGCGGCACAGCAGGTCGAAGAACTCCAGCGTGACACCGGAGAGCATCGACACCTCATCGAGCACCAGGACGCGGCAGGCGCGGATGCGGTCCATGCCGGCACGCACCGATTGACGTTTATCACGCATCAGTTCACGAAGGAACGTGTGTGGATCATCGCCGCGTTTTGGTCCCAGCATCATGCCGCTCCAGCGGTGCAGCGTGCTGCCACCAATGTTGAGGGCAGCGATGCCGGTGGAGGCCGTGATCGCCACGTCCTCGTCGTCAGCGTCGATCTCGTTGCGCAACAAGGTGCTCTTGCCTGTGCCCGCCTGGCCGGTGAGCAGGACGTTACGGCCCTGCTGCACCAACCGGTGCAGAGTGAAGGAGGATGGATCTTGCATCAGCCGAGGTAGGTGTGCAGGATCCAGCCGAGGCAGAACCCCAGCAGCATGAAGAGCAAACGCCACAGATCAGTGGGGCGCAGACGATGGGATGAGGAACGCAGTCGCAAAGGTTCGTCGAGGTAGGACATGAGCGTGGGCATGATTCGGGTTGAGTGAAAAGTTCAGGCGTTCAGGGCTGCCGTGGGTTGCGGGCGATAGCCCTTGGTGAAGCACCACAGCTCGCGGGCGCTTTGGAAAGCCTGCCAGCAGGGCTCGTGCTCCTCGCGTGGCCAGACCTTGACCTGCACCGGTGTGGGTTCGACGGAGTTGATCACCACTGAAGCGATGTCCTCCAGTTTGCGGCTGCATTCACCGGCGTGATCGAGCGCCTTGAAGTAGGCCATCAATTGCAGCGGCCACGTTTCATAGAAGGCGGCCTGATAGATGCCCTTCTTGTCGGGCTTCATCTTCTGCGTCTTAAAATCAATGACGGCCCAGGTGCCAGCATGCCGCAGCTTGGCCACGAGGTCGATGCGTCCGGCGAAACCGAACTCCGAATGCACGGCCACGGTTTCCACTAGGCCGATGCGCTCGACGTGATCATCGATCCAGAGCTTCACCGGCATGAAAAGTCGCAGAATGTCCGGGTTCTCCGGCGGCTCGCCGGTTTGCAGATAGACCTCGATGGCCGCATGCACCGCGCTGCCGAGATCGGCGGCGGAGCGCACCTGCTCGCTCATGTCTTCCACGACACGACGAGCAAAAGCGTCTAGGGATTCGTCGTCAAGCTTGGGCAGCGTCAGAGCGGCCAAGATGGCCTGCTCCTGCTTCCAGGCATCGAGGCCAGGCTTGGCCAGCACACTGAGGATGTTGGTGACTGAGGGCAAGGCGTTCACTTTGCGGGCATCACGCAGCGTGGCGGAGCGCGTGCCGTTGCCGTCCGCCCGTGGCACGTCGTGATACGGCGTGCCATCGGGTAGATACCAGTGTGAGGGGGATTCGCGTTGAATGAGGATCATGGTGGTGAGTCGGGTTCGGGGTTTGCAACTCAGTAGGCGATGTCATCTGCCTGGGGTGCGGGCTGAGGGATGCCCATCTCGGAGGCGGCTTTTTCCACCGCCGCCATCAGGTCTCGGTCGGCCTTGAGCGGCTTGGACATGGCTTTGGCAATGGGCAGCCAGTTCTCGCAAAGACTGCGCACCGCCGCCTGGTCGAGTTCGCAGAGTTCGAGTCCCTGATGCTTGCCGACATGGACTTTTGTGAAACGCCAGTCGTCCGCAGGCTGCGTATCCTGTGACGCAGGCTGGGAGACTCGGTTGTAGGAGGAGTCCTTGTCCTGGCGGTCCTTGACGCGGGTGTATTTGCCGGAGGGCTTCAAGCCAGCGCCGCTCTTGTCGGGACGGATGAGGCCGATGTTGGCGTAGGTTTCGCCGTTGCGCCCATCGTTGTGGACGATGACGATCTGCGCGGTGCGGCCGATGAGCGTGTCGGTGTCGAACTCCTGCTGCTCGGCGGTGGTGAGATCGCGTCCGAACCACTGCTTGAGGAAAGCCCGCAGCGCGGACTTTTCGCCCAGCGTGGTGTTGAAGCCGCGCGACCACACTAGGTAGGGCTTGCCGTCATCGCGGAGCTGGGTTGTTTCAAAGACAAAGCGGAACTGTTCCTTCGGGCCGTAGTCAGTCTGCACGGTTTTAGGCGGCGTGACGTCAACGCAGACGGCGTTGCCATTGTATTCAGGGTGAGTGTCGAAGGGCTTGTTGGATTGAGCGGTGAGTTTCATGGGATGCGATGTTTTGGTTTGGTTTTGGTTTGGAGGTTTGGTTTGCGGGAAATTCGGGAAGTGCGCACGGTGCCGTGGCCCTCGATGAAAAGGCTGTGCCGAGCGATCTCGGCGGCGTCTCCGCCGTTGTGATCGGCGATGTCGGCCAACTGGCGCTGGCGCTCGAACTCGAGGGCGATCAGGTAATCGAGGTCCTCCACCGGCATGGAGGTGTGCCAGAGGCCCTCTGCGGTTCGGGTGATACTCACGCTCACCTTGCGCGGCTTGTCGGGCAGGGCGGCGCGGCGCGGGATGTAGTTGATGATGTCGGAGACGGCGGTGGGCATAGCTCAAGCTGATTTGGGTTTTGTGGTGCCCGTCTGATGTGCGCTCAGCCAGCCCCTCACGGCCGCCAGGTCGAACCTGACCATGTCGCCGATCTCGAAGGCAGGCAGGCCGCGCCTGCGCAGGTTGAAGATGTGCCGTTCCGAGCAGCCGAGGTATTGCGCGAGCCGCCCGGTTGTGAAAAGGTCCTCCCGCCCTCTTCGCCCGGTGGTGCCGGAGCATTCTGTTGATTGTAATTTCATGACCGTCATTCAGTGTTTCTTGGTGGTGCTGCGGCCACGGTTGGTGGTCCGGCGTGTAGCGAATGATGGCAGCTTGGCGGCTTTTGTATGCAGGGTGCCGCACGGGAAAGGCATGTCCGTATGGGAACCGCGCGCCTTCCATTTTTCCAACCATGGGGGCGTCACGGGACCCGTATGGGAACCACCGTTGAGCGGCATGGGAACCCGTATGGGAAAGCCTCAACCCGTATGGGCAAACGTGGCTAATCGCAGGCGCGCGATAGGGAGAATGAATAGAATGGAACTATTATGAAACGACAGACTTCACGCGCCCGGCCTCATCACCTCATTCAGCGGCTGCGCGTCATCGGAGGGTTCCTCGACGGTCTCGACATCCAATTCGCCGACGGTCTCAATTGCATCATCGGACCGCGTGGGGTCGGCAAAACAACCATTCTCGAAATGATGCGCTTCGCGCTCGACACTATGCCGGGCCGTGAGGGAGATCCTTTGCGCAGGCGCGTCGAATCCATCGTCTCGTCCAACCTTGACGGTGGCCGTGTAGAACTGGTTGTCCGAACGACGGACGGTCAGACCTACACCATCAGCCGCTCCGCAGATGAACAACCTACGGTGTTAGACGCCTCAGGCGAACCCCTGACCGGTGTGAAGGTGAAGGGAGGCCGCTTATTCCGGGCTGATATCCTCAGCCAGAATCAGATGGAAAGCATTGCCGAGAACCCCCACTACCAGCTCGATCTAATCGACAAGTTCAGCGATGGAGAACTGGCCGGGATCGACTTGAAAGTGACGTCCACGCAAGATCAAATCGAGGCCAACGCCCGTGCTCTGCTACCACTTCTGACACGGCAGGCGGCGCTTGTCACCGAAACCAAAGAGCTACCTGGGGTGGAAGCAAAGTTGAAGGACATGCAGCTGAGCGCAGGCCCCAATGCCGAGGCGATCAACAGCGGTCACGCTCATAAGTCGCTTCGTGAACGTGAGTCCATGGCGCTCAGTGAAGTCTGCAAGGTGTGCGCCGATACGGTCAGGACCGTGGGCGGATTGAAGAACCGGCTGGGAGAAGATGTTGACTCGCTGATTACGCCCGAAATCTTGGATGGACCGAACGGCGGGAGGATGAAGCGGGTCGCTCGCGCCATGCACGAAGCCATCGGGAATTTCGAGAAATTGTTGGATGAAGCCGTGGAGGCGCTGAGAGTCGGTGGGAAAACACTGACTTCTGAAAGGGATGGTCTGGATCAGGAGCACGTCCGGCAGGAAACTGCTTTCCGGCAATTGCTTGAGAAGCACAAGGAAGCCCAAGCTCGCTCGGCTGGACGCACCGCGGAGGAGAAGCGGCGCAACGAACTCCTCTTTAAACAGCGTGAGTTGGCGGATGTGACCAAGCAGGTGAAACTGTTGGAGGGGGAACGCCAGACGCACCTTGGTCAGCTTTCCAACTTTTTTGATCGTCGCTTCCAGATTCGCCACGAGATTGCCACCACGCTGACGGAGGATCTGGCTCCGTTCATCCGGGTGACCGTGCAACAATGCGGCAATCGCGATGCCTACCGAGCCCATCTTGAAGGAGTTTTCCGCGTCCCCACCATCAAGGGCGGAATCGTGGCCAGGAAGGTGGCTGATGCCATCCCTCCTCAAGTGTTGGCGCAGTTGGTTCGAAAGGGCGGGGCCGAAGCCATCGCTGAAGCTTGCGGGCTAAATGACAACCAGGCTGAGGCGGTTGATTCGATCCTCTCCCAGCCTGAGAATCTTTTCGCACTGGAGCTCATAGAAATGCAGGATTCACCCTCCATTAAATTGTCCGATCGGGATGAGTTTCGGGACTCCTCCGCGCTTTCCACAGGGCAGAAATGCACCGCCATTCTTCCGATCCTGCTCTTCGAAAGCGTCAACCCGCTGCTCATCGACCAGCCCGAGGACAACCTCGACAACAGCTATGTTTTCGAGACTGTTGTGAAGACCATCCGCAAGGTGAAGGCAGGCCGTCAGATGATCTTTGTCACCCATAACCCAAACATTCCCGTTCTTGGCGAAGCATCCATGGTGTTCGTCATGGATTCCAACCGCACGCAGGGAGGGGTTGCGAATTCTGGGGACGTGGACCATTGCAAGGATGACATCGTGACGATCCTTGAAGGCGGCAAGGAAGCGTTTATTGCCAGAATGGAATGCTACAACTATTGACGCAGCCTATGGAAGCATCACCGGAAGATTTGGCGCAGTGGCTCGGCATGCTCGAGGATGATTCCTTGCCCGTGGACTGGCAGCTGAGACAGGAATGGGCGGAGGCCGTCTCACTCTATGTGCGCAGCAAGCCGGTCACGGCTGAGGCCCTCGCCTTGATTCAGAAGCTTTCCCAGGATGCGAAGTGGGAGGTCCGGCTCGGGATCGCGCGTCGCTTGATCTCGTTTCCACTGGAGACTTTCGAGTCGCTTGTCAGCCAGCTCGCGCAGGATGCCAACGCATACGTTTCGGAGGCCGCGCGAGTGGCGATGGCCAGGCGCGTTCCTCGGGACAAAAAGCATGGTCGCAGCCGGCACACGGACATCCAATCGCTGATCGCTGAGATCGACCGCACCTACGGAGCTGCCGCAACCAAAGCCGCCACTGCCTTTGCGGACCGGCAGACCAACGAAGTGCTGCTCTCCGTGGCGCACGACATCAAGACCATCCTCACATCAGTTCTTACGAGCCTTGACGGTTTGACGTGCATCGATGCCCTGCCCAAGGCCGATGTAACGCGGATCAAGAAAATCAGACAGGGGCTCGATGATCTTCAGGGACTGCTTTTCACCATCAACACGTTCTCCCGATCCATTCGGCTTGTGCTCCGCGAGGAGGACATCGGCGCACTGGCAGCGGAGGCAGCGGAAAAGGCCCAAGAAAATGTGGTCTCAGGGGAAAAGGATGCCGGAGTTGTCGAGGTTACGCTCGACATTCCCGCCGGCCTCAGGGCACGCGTTTCCCGTCCCCATCTGATGATGGTGCTCACAAACACAATCCAGAACGGTATCGAATGCCACGAAGAGCGCCTCAGATTCCGGCCCGGTTCAGTCAAAGTGTCTGCGTGCATTGAAGCTGGTGTTCTTCGCATGACGATTTCCGACACAGGGGCCGCCGTGGACGCGCGCCAGCTTGCAAAGCTTCAAGAATTCATCCCCGGCAACAGCGCCAAATCGAATGGCACCGGCTTTGGACTTCCCATTGCAAAACGCTACATCGAAGATCACGGCGGCACACTCCGGCTGTCGATGATTGAGGGCGTTGGACTGGTCGTCGAAATTCACCTGCCCACCCAAACCCCGCCCTGATTCTCGCCATGCCGCACGCACTTGTAATTGAAGATGACGACAGTGTTCTGGATGCAGTCCACGATAGATTGCGATCGATGGGCCACAGCCATGACGTGGCCTGCTGCCAGAAGGAGGCCGAGGAGCACCTGCTAAAAACAGCGTATGACTATGTGCTGCTCGATCTCTCGATTCCGGTGACCTACAAAGGGTATTCCGATCGCGAGTATGGCCGTAATCTTCTCCACCGGATCAAGGGACCTCTCGGGCATACCCAGACGCCGGTCATCATCATGACGGCGCACGACAACGACTCCTACCACCTTGCGGTGGAGCTTATGAAAGAGGGAGCGGTGGACTTTGTGGGCAAGCCCTTTGGCGAAAAACACCCATTGGAAAAAAAGATCCGCGAGGCCTTGGAGAAGCACCCGCCCCGGGACGCCGCTACTGAGGAAGTCATTCCGGCCGCAAAGAGTCAGACGGCGCGCCAGCCATTGAGACAGGCATTCCTCGATTATTATCCCGATCGTGTCGAACTAGCAGGTTATGAACTCGCTGGATCTGAGAACTCGACGCAAAAGCGGAAAGTACTCGACCTCCTCAAGCATAAGCTTTTGACCAACGACCGGAAAGCTTACGACGGCAACTACGTCGCTAAGTTCGCTCTCGGTATTGTTGAGTTTGGCGAAAAGGCAGCAGCCGACGCCGTCCGGCAGATTCGCGAGGCTGGAGTGAAGATACTTCGGGAAAAAGAACATCTGGAGTGCAACGGGAACGACATCGTTGCCAACCGCGACAAGGGCTATGCGCTCGGGCCGTTGATTCAGGTGCGGGACGGTGGTCCCGATGCTGGCGCGGAGGGGAAGCGCAATCTCACGCAGAAACAGGTCGCGGCGCTGCGCGAGTTGCGCCGGGACAAATCGCTGACTAGGCGAATGCTTGGACGCCGGCTCGACACCAGGCTGGACGCACTCGACAAAGAGATGGAGCCCCTCGTGCAAGAAGGGTGCGTCAAGCGAACCGGGGCGGGAGCTGCAATGCGATTCGAGCTGGTGCTCGACCCGATGGAAGTTGCTCATGACAAGCCTTCCACATGAAGACGAAACCGCTCGCCCTGATTGTAGATGACAATTTTCTCGTTCGCGAGACGGTTGAGGACCGCGTTGCCGAACTTGAGCATGACTTTCATTCCGTGGGATCACAGCATGAAGCATGCGAGCACCTGGACCTTCACACCTACGACTACATCTTGCTGGACTTGGAACTGCCGAGGAGCTTTGGCAGACCACCGCTCGCCGAAGTGGGTAGAAAACTTCTCCGTCAAATCAAGGAGCACCCGAGGAACCACGCTGCGCCAGTGCTCTCCATGAGCGCGCACTTCGGCCCCGACTCAGAACTCGGAGATGAGATGATCGAACTCGGGGCGGCCGCATGGATCGGCAAACCTTTTGACGATCTTCATGGGGCCATCAAGGGGATGCTTGCTCAGCATCCTAAGAGAGAGGAATGACGAACTGGAAGCCTTGATCGGGAGAATCGTCTCTGCCGCGATTTTTCTCGCTACCCCCACAAATGTCCCACCCCTCGTGCCAAAATGGTTAAAATCTGCTCATGAAACGAGACGCCCGCGAGTTCATTCGCTCCACGACCACCCTGCTTGATCATGTCCTTGCGACACTCACGCAGGAAGAACAGCACGCGCTGGCGGGTGCGCAGGCCATGTCAGACGACGCCAAGTCCATGAATGAGATTCTGAAGGAGGATGAGCGGAAACCTGATTGATTCTTGCTACTTCGATTCTGTTGCTTATCGGGTGCGTGACGCACCTATTGGCCCACGCCTTCGTGAACCTCTCCCTGCAAGATTAATCTTCAAACCATGCTTCCCTACGCCCCAGGTGCCCGTCTTGTTGTTCGTGACGAGGAATGGCTCGTCCGTCGAGTCGATCCCTCCAGCGATGGTGGATACATGCTTTCCTGCGATGGAGTTTCTGAACTTGTCCGCAGCCGTTCGGCCCAGTTCTTGACGGAGTTGGAGGAACAGATCGTTGTCCTTGATCCGGCCAAGACTGAGTTGGTGAATGACTCCAGCTCACACTTCAACAGCACGTTCCTCTACCTTGAGGCACATCTGCGGCGTAGCACCCCGAATGACGACCGCATTCACCTGGGGCATCGTGCGGTGATGAATCTGGTGCCCTACCAGTTGGATCCTGCACTTCAGGCACTCAGGCAGCCACGGCAGCGCATTCTCATCGCGGACGCGGTCGGTTTGGGAAAGACTTTGGAGGCCGGCATTCTGACCACCGAGCTGATTCAGAGGGGCCGGGGGCAACGCATCCTGGTCATCACGCAGAAGAGCATGCTCACTCAGTTCCAGAAAGAGTTCTGGAGCCGGTTCTCCATTCCTCTGGTGCGTCTTGACTCCGTCGGGTTGCAGCGGGTCAGAAACAACATCCCGAGCAACCACAACCCTTTCAACTACTACGACCGCACGATCATCTCGATCGATACGCTGAAGAGCAATCTAGAGTATCGCAATTATCTCGAGAACGCCTGGTGGGACATCATCATCATCGACGAGTGTCACAACGTGGCGGCACGTGGCCACGAGGATGGCCTGTCGCGCCGTGCCCGGTTGGCCCGTCTCTTGTCGGGCAGGTCGGACACCATGATCCTTCTCTCTGCCACGCCCCACGACGGTTCTGCGCGGAGCTTTGCCTCCTTGATGAGCTTGCTGGATCCCACGGCGATCAGCGATCCTGATGATTACACGCCTGAAGATTATCAGCATAAGGGGCTTGTTGTCCGTCGCTTCAAGAAAGACATCCGCGACCAGGTCAGCGAGGACTTTCAAGAGCGAATCACCGAGCAGTTAAAGCAGGAGGCTAGCCCGCAGGAGGAAGCCGCCTATGAGGCCCTGCTGGCGATTCCATTCACCCAGAAAGGTCAGCACCAGGGTGGCAAGCAGCAGGAGTTGCAAAGGATTGCCATGCAAAAGGCCATCTTCTCCAGCCCCTCGGCCGCACTGGACTCGACCCTGCGTCGCATTCGACTCTTGGAAGCCAAAGCTGATGCAACGCCCGATGAGCGCAAGGAGGTCACCGCCCTCCGGGAGTTTGCCGATGCCTTGGAGAAAATCGACACCCCTCACTTCAGCAAATTCCAGCGCATCGTTGCGCAGTTGAAAAGCACTGGCTACGGATGGGAACCCACCAATGCCTCAGACCGCCTCGTCATCTTTTCGGAGAGAATCGAAACCCTGAACTGGCTCAAGCAGGCCCTGCCTCGTGCGCTTGCCCTCAAGGAATCCAGCTTTGAACTGCTCCACGGTCAGATGTCGGACACCGAGCAGCAAGACCTGGTGGATCGCTTTGGCCGCAAAGAAGATCCGGTCCGCGTTTTGCTCTGCTCAGATGTCGCTTCGGAGGGCTTGAACCTCCACTACTTCTGCCATCGTCTGGTGCACTTCGATCTCCCCTGGTCCCTCATGGTTTTCCAGCAGCGCAACGGTCGCGTGGATCGCTACGGCCAGAAGTATCAGCCACGGATCACCTACCTTTTTACCAGCACCAACGTCGAGAAGATCAAAGGAGACCTGCGGATTCTTGAAATCCTTCAGACCAAGGACGAGCAGGCGAACAAGAATCTCGGTGATCCTGCCTGCTTTCTGGATGTTTATGATCCGGACAAAGAGGCAGCCAAAGTGGCCGACCTCATGGCCGCCGGCATCACCCCTGAAGAGTTTGATCAAAAACTCGACGCGGCCGCCGCCAGCACTTCCGAACCTGAGTCTGCCGACGCCGACAACGCGGGAGAATGGTTGCTCCATCTTTTTGCCCAGGCTGAGGCGACCCCAGCCGAGGAAGTAGCCAAGCCTGGCACGGACTTCATTTCCGAGCCGCCGTCCCTCTTCGGAAACAAAGGGGTGAGCAGCGACTACGACTTCGCCAAGACCGCCCTGCAGCAGCTCTCCAATCCCACGCCGATTGCCGATTTCACTCCGGTCGATAGCAGCCAGACCCTCTCCTTGACCGCGCCCCTAGACCTTCAGGAGCGTCTTCGGGTATCGCTTCCGCTTGAGGCACGGGACAGCGGGCACCGCTATACGCTCACCGCCAGCCGGGAGCAGATGGCCGCCGCCATTGAACTGGCGAGGCAAGCCAAGGCCGAGGATGACACCTGGCCTGCCGTTCACTACCTCTGGCCGCAGCATCCCATTTTGGAATGGCTGTCCGAGCGGGTGCTGACCGCCTTCGGTCGCCACCGTGCCCCCGTTATCCAGTGCCAGAAAATGGACGAAGGCTCCCAGGCCTTCATCCTCATGGGACTCATCCCGAACCGCAAAGGCCAGCCCCTCATGATCGAATGGCGCGTGGCTGTTCACTCAGCAGGGCAATGGAACTTGGAGGCCTTTCCGGACTTTGTCGCACGCACTGGGCTCGGTGCCGGGCTGCTGCCAAACAAGGACCAAAAGCCCGATCTCTCCTCGCTTCAGGCAAACCTTCCTGATGCGGTCACCGCCATGCGCAAGTTCATGGTGGATCGCCAGAAGACCTTCTCAGCCGAGATGGACCAGCGCCTCGCAGGCACCTTGGCCGAGTTGGAGAAGTTGCAGGGGAAACAATTCGAGCAGCTCGAACTCCGACTCTTCGCCAGTCAGCAGGCCGAGCAATTTAAGCGCACCAAGCGTGAGCAGCGCACTCAGCACATCCGCAAGGTCTTCGACGAATATCGCCAGTGGGTTCAGGACACCATGACCACCGAGCCTCAACCCTTCATCCAGGTCCTTGCCGCGGTCACCCGCTAAAGCTCCTTCATTTTTTACCATGTCCGTCGCACAGACCATTCAAAGCTTCGCAGGCATCGCGAACGAAAACGAGTTCTATGGCCACCACTATCTCGCCGAGGTGTTCAAGGGGGACATCCGTGCGCTCATTGAGAAGTGGCAGGCCGCTGAAGATGCCGCCGTTACTGATGACGAAAAGGCTGCGGCCCGCGCACCCTTCCGAAAGCTCGGTGGTTTGGGTGGCAAATGGTTCGCCGGCCTTGCGTCACACGCCCGCAGTCGTGAGGACGCCGACCGCCTGCAAAGTCACGCTGATCTTCACGCGCCGCTGCTTGCTGCGCTGGGCTACACGCTGAAGCCCTCACAGGTGGAGCTGGTGGCGGGCATGCCCGTGCCCGTCTGGACCGTTGTTGGAGAGGCCCATCAGGCACCCCGGCTGCTCATTGTCCCGGCTTATGAACCTGGCGGTGAGGAAGAGACCGTGCTCGACCAGAAACTCAAGCCGCTGCACTACGGCGGCTTGGAGGTTCCCAAGGCCTTCCATGGCATGACCTGGCTCGACGTGGTCTCTGAGGCCATCTTCGGTGCAGATCACCTACCGCGTTACATCATCCTCGCCGGATTGACTGAGTGGCTCCTGCTCGACCGCTACAAGTGGCCCAACAACCGCCTGCTCCGCTTCGACTGGACGGAGATCCTCGACCGCAAGGATGCCTACACCCTTCAGGCTGCTGCGGCGTTGTTGCACCGCGACAGCCTTGCCCCGGATCAAGGCACCAGCCTCTTGGAGGGGCTTGATGAAAACGCCCACAAGCACGCTTTCGGTGTCAGCGAGGATCTGAAGTATGCCCTGCGTGCCGCCATCGAGTTGCTGGGGAACGAAGCGGTCAATCAGCTCCGTGAAAAAGCGAAGGCCAGCAAGCAGGGCTTCTACACCGGCAAAGACGCGGTCGATGCTGGTGATCTCAGCTTGGAGTGCCTGCGCATGGTTTACCGGCTGATGTTCATGTTCTACATCGAGGCCCGGCCCGAGCTGGGATATGTGCCCATCCAGAAGAGCGAGGTCTACGCCAAGGGCTACAGCCTTGAGTCCCTGCGGGATTTGGAGCTTGTCCCGCTGAACACCACCACATCCCGAAACGGCACGTTCTTCGACGCCACTCTACGTCGTCTCTTCTCCCTCATCAGCGAAGGCTGCGGTGCCACCGACGCACCCACCTTGCAGGCGGGCAGCGTCAAGGACGCCTTCACCCTCGCTCCGCTCGACAGCAAGCTCTTCGATCCGCAGGCCACCCCGCTGCTCAATCAGGTCGTGTTCCCGAACCATGTTTGGCAGGAGGTGATCCGGCTCATGTCCCTCTCGCAGGGGAAACGGAAGGGCCGCGTCAGTTATCAGCTTCTCTCCATCAACCAGCTCGGTGCCGTCTATGAGGCCCTACTCTCCTACCGTGGCTTCTTTGCGCCCGAAGACCTCTGCGAGGTGCAGCCGGAGCCCAAGAAAAAAAAGAAGGAAGCGTCCGAAGACGACGCCGATGCCGATGACGAGGGTGATGATGACAACGATGCCGATGATGCTGGAGATGCCGATGGCAGCGAAGCCTCCGCCTCGTCTGGCGACGTCATGGACAGCACCTGGTTCGTGCCCGCGAGCAGGATTGATCAATACAAAGTCAGCGAGCGCGTCCATGACAAAGACGACCTTGGTCGTCTCACCCTGCGCAGATATCCGCGGGACACCTTCATCTACCGCCTCGCCGGGCGGGACCGGCAGAAGAGCGCCAGCTACTACACCCCGCAGGTGCTCACCCGCTGCTTGGTAAAGTATGCGCTCAAGGAACTCATCGGCGAGCACCCCGGCGATCCCAACTGGCGCACCGCCGATGAAATCCTCCGCCTCACCATCTGCGAGCCCGCCATGGGCAGCATGGCTTTCGGCAATGAGGCCGTCAGTCAGCTCGCCGAGGCCTACCTGGAGCGCAAGCAGGCGGAACTGAAGCGGCGCATCCCGCACGACCAATACGCCACCGAGCTGCAGAAGGTCCGCATGTATATCGCCGACCGCAATCTCTTCGGCGTGGATCTCAACCCCATCGCCACCGAGCTGGCCGAGGTCAGCATCTGGCTCAATGCCATCTACGGAGAACCGGTCGAACCCGGCAAGCCACCGAAGGCGGCCCGCGTTCCGTGGTTCGGCTACCAGCTCTTCACCGGCAACAGCCTCGTCGGTGCCCGTCGCGAGGTCTATCCGGCCACCCGGCTGACGAAGCAGCCCAAGGAAAGTCTATGGCACCAGACCGCCCCCAAGCGTCTCGATCCGCTGAAGCCCGTCCGGGGTGAAAATGAGATCTATCACTTCCTGCTGCCGGACCCCGGCATGGCCAACTACAAGGACAAGGACGCAAAAAAACTCTACCCCGCCGAGTTTGAGCGTCTCAAGGACTGGCGCAAGGAATTCACCCAACCGCTGGAGGCGCACGAAATCCAGCGCCTGCGCCAGCTCTCCGCTGCCATCGATTCCCTTTGGGCCGAGCACGCGAAGCTCATGGCCGAGGACCGTCTCCGCACGGAGGATCCTCTCGCCCTTTGGCCTGCCAAGGAAGGTGCAGAAAAGCGGCTGTCCCGTGCGGAAAAGGAAGCCATCCGGGTGAAGCACCTGCTCAATCAGGACGACGACCTCGCCACGCCCTACCGCCGCCTAAAGCTGGTGATGGACTACTGGTGTGCTCTCTGGTTCTGGCCCATCACCCAGAGCGCCGATCTGCCCAGCCGCGAGCAATGGTGGATGGAGATCGGGGCCATCCTGGAGGGAAATATCGTGGACGTCACCATGCAGCCGGAACTGCTGCTGACCGGCAGCGCGGGCACCGCCGGGGAGAAAAACCAGCCCCACTTGCTCGACGCGCCCGGCAGCCAGCCCATGCTGCTCGATGCCCCCAGCCAGCAACCGCGCCTTCATGACCGCTACGGCCAGCTCCGCATCAGCCGCCTGCGCCAGCACTTCCCGCGCATCCGCACCGTAGAAAAAGTTGCCGCCCGAGACCACTTGGGCTTCTTCCATTGGGAACTCGCCTTCGCCGATGTCTTCGCCTCACGCGGCGGCTTCGACCTCGTGCTCGGGAATCCACCGTGGCTCAAGATAAATTGGGAGGAGGCCGGCATCCTCGGCGAGGTGAACCCGGTCTTTGCCATCCGCAAGCTCAACGCCACCGAAATCTCCAAGCTCCGCGCCGAGGCATTCGCCCAGTTCAAGGGCTTGCAAGAGGCATGGACGGCAGAACTAGAGGAAGCAGAAGCCACGCAGAACTTCCTGAACGCCTTCCAAAACTACCCTTTACTAAAGGGCATGAAGGCGAATCTCTACAAGTGCTTCATACCCCTCGGATGGCAGCTCAATAATAAGTCTGGCGTCTCAGGTTTCCTTCATCCAGAAGGACCATATGACGATCCCGAAGGCGGGGGGTTGCGTGAGGCAGTGTATACTCGGCTGCGGAGCCATTTTCAGTTCGTGAATGAACTCCAGCTCTTCGCGGAGGTGGATCATCACACTAAATACAGCGTCAATATTTATGGGTCTCACCGAATATTACCTAATTTTCATCAGCTTGCCAACCTTTTCTCCCCATCGTCCGTCGATAGTTGCTTTGCCCATGACGCAAGTGGACAAGTCGGCGGCTACAAAGACGAAGCAGGGAATTGGAACACCGCTGGTCACGCCGATCGAATCGTCAAAATTAGTTTAGATCAACTTGCGGTCTTCGCCAAACTTTATGATCAAGTAGGGACTCCGCCATCGCAAGCCAGGCTCCCAGGATTGCACGCGGGAAAACTTACATCCGTCCTACAAAAACTTGCCAATCAAAGTCGTCGCCTAGGTGACTTTGGGACCGAACAGTATCTCACTCAACATTGGAACGAAAAAAACGCCAAGGATGACGGCACGATCATGCGGAACGCCGACCGTAGCGCACCATTCCCGAGCTGTGCAGAAGAATGGATACTCTCCGGACCGCACTTCTTCGTTGCAAATCCATTCAATAAAACACCGCGGGCAATCACCAGTAAAAACAGCGATTACGACCCGCTCGACCTAGAATCATTACCAGACGACTATTTGCCGCGCACTAACTACCGTCCGATGACAGACCGCGATGAATACCGCCGCCGGACACCGCGTGTCTCTTGGGTCGAGGACGGTGAACCCGTAACCAAGCCTGTGACGGCGTATTTTCGGCTGGCCTTTCGCGCAATGATAAGCAGTGGACTTGAGCGAACTTTAATTGGTTCAATAATCCCCGAAAAAGTCGCCCACATCAATGGAGTGCAGTCTAATGTTTTTCGTTCTGTTCGCGACCTTATTGTGGCAGCAAGTATCACTTCAACTGTCGTTGCCGATTTTTTCTTGAAGTCAACAGGTCGAGCAAATCTCCATGGCACGTGGACAACTCTCCCACACATTGAACCGACTCCAGCAATTACCCTCCGCACCCTCGCCCTCAACTGCCTGACCACGCACTACGCGCCCTTGTGGGAGGAGCTGTTCGATCCCGGGTTCCGGGAGGAGAGCTGGAGCCAGCTGGACAACTCGCGCCTGCCGCAGGACTTCTTCCGCGACCTCACGCCCGATTGGCAGCGGAACTGCGCCTTGCGCAGCGACTACGCCAGGCGCATGGCGCTGGTGGAGATCGACGTGTTGGTGGCGCAGGAACTCGGCCTCAGCCTCGAAGAGCTGCAGCTCATCTACCGCGTCCAGTTCCCGGTGATGCAGCAATACGAGCGCGACACCTGGTATGACCTCCACGGCCGCATCGTCTTCACCAACAGCAAGGGCCTCGTCGGCGTCGGTCTCCCCCGCAAGCGCGGCAAGAAAGACCCCGAGATCACCCTCACCCTGCCCGACGGTCTAGGAAAAATCCCGCGCCCGATCCAAGGTTGGGAAGAACTCCGCCAGCTCCAGGAATCCGGCCACCTCCCCGACGGCTCCGTGGCCACCACCACCGTCCTCGACGACACCCTCCCCGGCGCCCCCCGCAAGGTCGAGCGCCGCTACACCGCCCCCTTCGCCCTCGCCAACCGGGAGGAGGACTACAAGATCGCCTGGGCCTTCTTTGAAGCTAAGGCCAAGAAGCAAACTGCCTCCTGATTCATCCCTCACTTTCTCGCCCCCCACTAACGCCCGATGCTGCCATCCCTCCTCGCACGCGAAGTCCAGAACGGGCTCAAGCATTTCCTGACCACAGGATTTGAACCATCTGATCCGCACTTCGCCGGCATCATGGGCCGGTTCACTGAGGATGAGTCCCGCTGGATGAAGGGACCGTATGTTCAGATCGGCCTGCCCTTCCGTGTGGGCGATGGGGGAAAGAAGTTCTTCAGCGGCTTTCAGACCGAGTTCCCGGGTTTCGTCCATCAGGAGAAGGCCTGGGAGCGGCTCTCGAGCAATCGCGGAGCCGCCAGCACCCTCGTGGCCACGGGCACCGGCAGCGGCAAGACCGAGTGTTTCCTGTATCCACTGCTCGACCATTGCGCGCGCGCAAAAGTGGATGGCGTGGACGGCATCAAGGCCTTGGTCATTTACCCGATGAACGCGCTGGCATCGGACCAAGCACGCCGCTTTGCTCAGGTGATCGCTGCGACGCCCCAGTTCGACGGGCTGCGGGTCGGCCTCTTTGTCGGTGGACGCACCGGCAAGGACGGCAAGGGACAGATGACGATGTCGCCATCGGGCGTGATCACAGACCGCGCCACTCTGCGGAAAGACCCGCCCGACATCCTGCTGACCAACTACAAGATGCTCGACTACCTGCTGATCCGTCCGAAGGATCGGCAGTTGTGGAGCAAGAACGGACCCGACACACTGCGCTATGTGGTGGTCGATGAACTGCATACCTTTGACGGAGCTCAAGGCACCGATCTGGCCCTGCTGCTGCGCCGCCTGAAGTCACGGCTTGGCACACCGGAAGGCTCGCTGATCCACGCCGGCACCTCTGCCACCCTCGGCGGCAATGTCAATACCGGCCCCTTGCGCGAATACGCACGGCAGATCTTCAGTGCCGACTTCGCGCCGGAGTCTGTCATCACCGAAAACCGGATCACCGAACTCGAGTTCCTCGGCGAGAGCACCATCGAGCACGTGCTCTACCCCCGGCCGGACTTCGAGACCGTGCTGGCACTGGGCCAATACGAATCCCAACAGCAGGCGTTGGCCGGGTGGTTCCAGCTATTCTTTCCTGGCGAAGCCGTTCCGACGGACCTCGAGGATAAGGAGTGGCGCAAGAAGCTCGGTGAACTGCTCAAAAAGCACCTGCTGTTCGTCAACCTGCTCAAGCTGGCCAAGGCCCAGATCATTTCTCTGGCAGACCTCCAGCAGCAGATGCAAGGCCCTCTGCCCGAGAGTGCCCGCATGCATATCGGTCCCGTCTTGGATGCCTTGCTGGCTCTGGTGGCCTGGGCACGTGACCCCAACGGTCGTCCGTTCATCACCCTGCGCGTTCAGCTCTGGATGCGTGAACTGCGCCGAATGGTCGCTTCTGTTCGTCTGCAGCCTGAACAAATTGATTTGCGCTCGGCAAGCGACGTTCGCCGTGAACCCGGGAAACTAAACCTGCCTCTCATCCAGTGCACGGACTGCCACACCACGGGCTGGCTAAGCCGAATGCCGGAAGGACAGGCAGTCATCTCGCAAGACCTCGATGAGATTTACAACTCGTGGTTCGCAGGTCAGCCTCAAGTCCTTCGACTCTACGCCAACAAGGGGATTTCCCGCCCTCAATGCGAAGGCATCGTCCAAAGACTTTGCACCGCCTGTGGTAACCTACAGGTGAACAGCGGCGAATGCAGCGCCTGTGGACACCAAGACATGATGGAGGTCTTCCGTGTCACTGCCTCTCGCACCAGCAAGAATGCCGCCGGACTCGTCTCCACCTGGCACGACTCCACCTGTCCCGCGTGTGGTGGCCGGAATTCCCAAATGCTTCTCGGTGCCCGTAACGCAACGCTGGGTGCGGTCGTAATCGAGCAGACGTGGGGCAGTCCCTTCAACGATGACAAGAAGCTCATCGCCTTCTCTGATTCGGTGCAGGATGCCGCTCATCGCGCAGGTTTTTTCACTGCACGCACTTACCTCAATACCGTCCGAACCGGACTCGCTCGTGTCATTGACCATGTGGCTACTCCTCAGTGTGCGTGGCCAGAATTCCTCGAAAAGGCCGGTTCGCTATGGCGTGAGAAGGGATCGAGCTTTGAGCTCCCGCTGGAACAGTTCATCTCCGAATTCATCGGCCCCAACATGCTGTGGCAGCGTGACTGGGCTGAGCATCTGATCAAAGAGGGACGCCTGCCATCAGGCAGTCGACTCCCAGGCCGGGTGCAAAAGCGTCTCGCCTGGCAGGCCTTTGCCGAGTTCACCTACCTCAGCCGACGCGGGCGGAACTTGGAGACCATCGGGAAGGCAGTCCTCACTCCGAAGATTGAGTCCATCGAAGCCGCTGCAAAAGCGGTGCTGCCGATACTCCATGAGTCCTTTGGTATTCGTCACCTTGATGAAAAGGCGGTGTTTCAATGGCTCTGGGGCTTTGTTTGCCACCTGAAGTTTCGCGGAGCCATCACGCATCCAGAGATGACCACCTTCATGGGTGATGGAAACGTCTTCGCCTTCACTCAAACCGGTGGCAGGAAAGAGTGGTTGCCTGGTATTGGCCCCCGCTCCGCTCAGCCCCGGTTCCTCTCGCTCGGCACCCAGGAGCACCTTGATCGACTGGTCGGGAGTGGGCGCAGCAAAACGTTTTATCAGACGTGGATGGAAGCCACCCTCGGTGCCGCAGGTTTGCTGCCCGAAGGTGCAGATCAGGAAATCTATCTAGCGGCCATCAAGGCACTCGAAGGCCAGAAGGTCCTATGCCGTGTTGAAGGGAAAGATGCTGATGTCGTTGGCCTGAACGCGGCAGAAATGCTGCTGGAAACCCGCGTGGCCCGTCTGATGTCGGAGCAGGGCAAGAGAAGCCTCACGGTGCCCGAAGCGGTGGCTGATGCACTCATTGGCATGCCCTGCCTTCAAGCGCCACAAGAGGTCTATGCAGAGAAAATTGAAGGTGGAACCTGGTTTGCGCGCCAATTCAGCCGCGCTGACTTACGCCGCGTTTTTTCTGCCGAGCACACCGGCATGCTGGACCGAGA
>NZ_JBIIKX010000026.1:0-73205 GCF_044232965.1 Prosthecobacter sp. | reverse complement strand
CATGAAGGCACACAAACGCCTCGCTTTGCGTGCCGACAAAACCGCCTCATCCTTTGCGGGGTTCATCACTTTCGCCGCCCTCCTGGATAGAACTCACCTCGCTTGATTTGCAAAGACACCGCCTAGTGCGAGCCCACTCCAAGGCTTTAGGGGCATCATCGAACGCCCATTCCTGCACGAGTTCCGCACGGCACTCCTGGGCAAGTTCTGCATCCTTCAGATTCGAAACCCATTTGTTCGCGGCGTCAGGGTCATACTTGCCCCAGCGGGCGACCACACGCGGCATCATCCAACGGTAATCAGGGTTGGTGAGCAAGTATTCCGCCGCAGTCTGGGGCATGTGGTCGGTCCAGTCAAAGATGGCCTTGGACATGGCCAGATCACGCAGCCTGGGGTCATTGAGCTCGGAGGCCCACTGCGCCGCATCTCGTCCATAAGATAGCACCCACACTTCGAGCACTTGGTTCAGCAGGTAAACCTTGCTTTTTTCATCCACGGTCGCCAGCGCCCATTCAGCGGCTTCTTTTGGCTCGGTCCTCGCCCAGGTCGAGGCGACTTGGGCGGCCGCCATACGCAAATAGATGCCAGAAAGATTTTTCTTCACCCAGTCAGCAGCCTGGGTGGGGGCCACGCTGGCCCAGCCTTCAAGAGCGCCGGAGATGGCCTTCGCCCTGCGTTCCCCCAGGGGAATGGCGGTGCAGGCCGCCAGGGCATCCAGCGGCTTCTGGCGGCCCCAGATGCGCAAGAGCGGCATCTTGAAGGCCTGCCGGTCGGGCAAAAACTCAAACTCGCTCAGAACCATGTTCCAGCCAAGTTCGGGCTGGGTTCTCCCCAACTCTTCGCCGAGCGCCGCCAGTTGCTTGTGGCGCAAATACCAGTCCCGCTCCTGCATGGCGATCGTCAGACGTGCGATCGGTGTTTCCTCCGGGCGCAACCCGTCGACCGCCACCAGCCCGGCGGATTTGGGTTGAGGTGTCGTGGGCTGAGGATTGCGATTCTCAGCAGCGCCGGATGGCCACATGAGTGACACCATGGAGCACGTCAGCACAGAACGGACAGAAATAGAGCACATCTTCATGAGGAATCTCGAGAGGCAGAAAAAAACAGGTACATTTAGAGCCCATGTCCCGAATTTCATGCGACATGAACCCGACGAGCAGAACGAATCAGATCAAAGATCCGATGCATCAACGCAGTGCTAATTTGTATTCAAATAGCCAAAAAACAACCACGCATCGTGGAAAAGAAGCCGGTCAATTTGGGCGATGGTCCCGGGCTTTGTGATAATCATTCCTTTGCCCGCCGTTTGTTCACCCCTCATGAAACGCCTCACCTTTCTCGCCCTGGCCCTTACCGGCCTCTTTTCCACCATGACCCACGCCGCCGATGACTCGCGCGTGTATGAACTGCGCATCTACACCTGCAACGAAGGCAAGCTCGATGCCTTGCTGGCACGCTTCCGTGACCACACCTGCAAGCTGTTTGAAAAGCATGGCATCGGCAATGTCGGTTACTGGGTGCCGGTGGATGAGGAGAACGGCTCCAAAACCACGCTGATCTATGTGCTGGAGCACAAGAGCCGTGAGGCGGCGAAGGCGAGCTTCAAGGCCTTCGGCGCGGACCCCGAGTGGAAGGCCGCCGCGAAGGCGAGCGAGGCGAACGGCAAGATCGTCGCCAAGATCGAGTCCATCTTCATGACGCCGACAGATTACTCGCCACCGCTGACCGTCGCCAAAGGGGAGAAACCGCGCGTCTTTGAACTGCGCACCTACACCACGCCCGAGGGCAAGCTGAACGACCTGCATGCCCGTTTCAGCAACCACACCATGAAGCTCTTCAGCAAGCACGGCATGAGCCACCTCGCCTACTGGGTGCCGACGGATGCGGACAAAGGCGCGGGCACGAAGCTGATCTACATCCTCTCCCACGCCAGCAAGGAAGCCGGCCTCGCCTCCTTCACCGCCTTCCGCGCTGATCCCGACTGGATCAAAGCAAAGGCCGAGAGCGAAAAGAACGGCCCGCTGACCATCCAACCGCAGGCCGAGGGCGTGAAGAGCGTCTATATGAGAGCGACGGACTTCTCGCCGATCCAGTAAGGTCGTAACACCTGTCTGCATGCGCCCGTATGCTGCGGGCCATGATTTTTCTCCGCACGCTCTGTCTTGCTCTAGTCGTCTCTTCGCTTCAAGCCGCCACCCCCACCTTCGAATGGGTGGCCGCTGGTGGAGGAGCGAAGAGCGACAAGACGCGTGCCGTGACTTTTGATCGCGAAGGAAATGCCTTCTTTGCCGGTGAAACGACCGATGACGGCACATTTGGCGATCTGAAGCGCACGGGCCTCGGCGGGATGGATTTCTTCGTAGCCAAGGTGTCCAAAGAGGGCCGCTTCCTGTGGGTGCGCAGTCTCGGCGGCAGTCTGGTGGACCGCGGTTATGGCGTGGCGACGGATGCGACGGGCAATGCCTACGTCACCGGCCATTACCAAAGCACCGACGCCCAGGCGAACGGCCAGACGCTGCCGAACGCGGGTGATTATGACATCTTCGTCGCGAAGTATGATCCTGCGGGCACGCTGCTTTGGATTAAGACCGCTGGTGGCAAAGGCTACGATTACGGTCACGGCATCGTGGTCGATTCCAAAGGCGAAATCGTCGTCACCGGAGCTGTGGCAGGCGAGGCGAAGTTCGGTGACGTGACCGTGAACGCGGGCAGCACCACACGGCCGATTTTCTGCGCCAAATACGATGCCGCAGGCACGCTGAAATGGGTGAAGACCACCGGCGGCAAATTCTCCGGCAGCGGGCATGGCTTGGGCGTCGATGGCAAAGACGCTATCTATATAGGTGGCAGCGGCGGCGGAGTTGGGAGCATCGGTTCCGTGGCCCTCGAAGTCGCCAAAGGCCAGGCGGGCGTTGTGTTGAAGCTTACGCCCGAAGGTGAAGGCGTCTGGGCCGCCACCTTGCCCGGCGTGCCGAGCGCGGGCTTCCACGAGATTACGGTCGATACCTCCGGTCGCACGTGGTGCTCGGGCATGTTCAAAGGCGAACTCAACGGCGGTCCCGTGAAAACCACAGGCGACAAAGACAGCGACGGCGTGCTCGCTCATTTCAGCCCCGAGGGCAAACTCGTCTGGAGCCACGTCATCCAAGGCCCGGCCACCGATTACTGCCTCGGCGTCGCTACTGACAACACCGGTCGTTGCTTCGTCACCGGCGAGTTTTCCCAGACGGCCACCTTCGCCGGACAGACGCTCACCTCGCAGGGTGCCACGGACATCTTCACCGCCGCTTTGGATGAAAAAGGCGGGGTCGAATGGCTGCTTCCGAGCGGTGGAATCAAGGGCGACAACGCTTACACCATGGCCTGGCACCCCTCCGGCAGGCTGATTATTTCAGGTTCCTGTGGCGCACCTGCGTCATTCGGCGGCCATACCATGACCTCGCCCGGCGGGGCGGAGGCTTACGGGGCGCTCCTCCGTTTAAAGTGACTGCATGGCGCTGAATTCGGCTCTGGAGGCCGAAAAATCGAGGTTTTCGGCCCGTTTCGGTCGGGAAAACCCGCGTTGACAGGTCCGGCTAACTCGACACCGTCGCGGCCCCTCCACCGGGCCCCCCATCCGGCAGAGCGCGACCCAACAACCCAACCATCGATTGAACCAACCCATCCTCCTATGCCTCCTTGCCTTGTGCGCCACGGCTTTTGCCGAAGAAGTTAAACCCTCAGCCACAACGCCAGCCGGTACTCCAGGCCAGGTTATTGCGGGTGTCAGAACCACCGCTTACACCCACACCGAGAGTGATCACATCGAGTACGGCCCCCGCACAGCGGTCGGCACCCTGCTCAAGCACGGCCAGATCCGCAGCGCTGCTGCCGACTGGTCCATCTACCCGGTGGGCACCGTGTTCCAGATCCAGGGCGATCCCTCGCTCTACATCGTGGACGACTACGGCTCCGCCCTCGTCGGAACGAAGACCATCGACCTCTACAAGCCGTCGCACAGCGCCATGAATCTCTGGGGCACCCGCCGCGTGACCATCAAGGTCATCAAGTGGGGTTCGTTCGCCAAGAGCCTCGCCATCCTGAAGCCGCGCGCCTACAAGGCGTCGCATGTCCGCAGGATGGTGGCCAGCATCGAGTCCCGTCCCGCTTAATCCCTCCCCCAAAACCTGAATCCAGGTTCGCCACGGAGCTGCATCGTCAGTTCCGTGGCTTCTTGTTTTGGGACTTCGAGGAGAACTTGGCTGATTTGTCCGGCATCGAATCCAGGCCGACGTAAGTCACGCCAGAACGCTGTCCGGGACCCGGGCCATGATGCGCCCCTCGGGGTCACGTACGACGATTTTGCCGTGGATGATCTCTGGAGGGTCGCTGATGCCTTTGGCGTAATCCTCCGCCAGATCTTTGCTGCACCCCAAAGATTGGCGGATGCGGGTGGCGAGCGTCTGAAAGTCGGGAGGGGTCATGATTAGCTCCCATAAGGCCGCCCGCCGCCAAAGTCGCGTTCAGAAATGGCGAAAGTCGTTTTCTTATCGCCAAGCCGGACCGTGTTTCTCTATGATAGCCGCTCGATCATGGAAACGCCGCTCTCGCCCCTCGACTTCGCCCGCCGTGCCCGCCGCCTTTACGCCGACCGTGAAGCGGTGGTGGATGGCAGCCTCCGCTTCACCTACCGCGAATTCTTCGAGCGCTGCGACCGCTGGTCCGCCGCGCTGCAAAAGCTCGGTGTGCAGCCCGGCGAACGCATCGCCACAATCTCACCGAACACCCACGCGCATCTGGAGGCCTTCTACGCCGTGCCGCAAATCGGCGCGGTCATCGTGCCAATCAATTTCCGCCTCACCGCCGCCGACTTCGCCTACATCCTGAAGCACAGCGGTGCCCGCGTCGTCTGCGTGCATGCCGATTACCTCGACGCGGTCGATTCGATTCGCGATCAAGTGCCCGGCGTGGAGCACTTCATCGCGTTTTCGGGCTCAAAACCCGGTTGGATCGACTACGAGGCCACGCTGGCCGCTTCCGCGCCCGATTTCATACCTGCCGAAGTCGTCGAGACCGAGATGATCGCGCTCAATTACACCAGCGGCACCACGGCGAACCCGAAGGGCGTCATGGTCACGCATCGCAACACCGCGCTGAACATCATGGGCCACCTCATGCACACGCGCATCACAGCGGCGGATCGTTACCTGTGGGTGCTGCCCATGTTTCACGCGAACGGCTGGTGCTTCGTCTGGACGATCACCGCCGTCGGAGGCCGCCATGTCTGCATTCCCAAGGCCGATCCACGGCTCATCTTTGAAACCATCCGTCGCGAAAGCGTCACGCTCCTTTGTGCCGCGCCCACCGTGCTCATCAGCATCGCCAACGTGCCGGATGAGGTGCGAAAAGGCGCCCCGCGCGGTGTCCGCGTCTTCACCGCCGGAGCGCCGCCTGCAGCAGCCACCATCGAGAGAGTGGAAGGCGAACTCGGCTGGGAAATCACGCACGTCTATGGCCTCACCGAGGTTTCGCCCATCGTCACCATCAGCGAACCACGTCCCGAGCACGCCGAACTCGATCCTGCCGTCCGCGCCGTGATCAAATCACGCCAGGGCGTCGAATACCTCGCCAACGCCGAGGTTCGTGTCATCAATGATGAAGGCAATGAAGTCGCCCAGGACGGTGCGACGATGGGGGAGATCATCATTCGCGGCAACGCCGTGATGAAAGGCTACTACAACGACCCCGCTGCGACGGAGAAAGCCGTCCGCGACGGCTGGTTTCACAGCGGTGACGCCGCCGTCGTGCATCCTGACGGCTACATCGAAATCCGCGACCGCTGGAAGGACATCATCATCAGCGGCGGAGAAAACATCTCTTCCGTCGAGGTCGAAGGCGCGCTGCTGCGCCATCCCGCCATCCAGGAAGCTGCCGTCGTCGGCCTGCCGCACGAAAAATGGGGCGAGACGCCCCAGGCATTCATTGTCCTAAAGCCGGGCGCTGAAACGACACCTGAAGCGCTGCGCCTGTTCTGCCGCGAGCACCTCGCACATTTCAAAGTGCCTCACGGCTTCGAGTTCATCGCCGAACTGCCCAAGACAGCGACCGGCAAGATCCAGAAATACGTCCTGCGGGGCGGACGCGCGAACATCACCCGGCAGTGATGTATGCACCAATCCGCCGCGTGAGATGAGAGTGGTTTTGACCTAAAGCGCCCGGAGTAATCGTGGAAGATCTGTCGCCATACACTGCAATAGCGCTTCACCGGTCATTTCCGGGTGATAACCGAGTCGATAGGCGATCCCTTCCGTCAATTGCGGCGAATGCTTCTCCATGAGCCGACGAAGCTGCATGGAGAGCAGTAGTTCGTCGGCAACCGTATTCAGAGCATCATCCGCGCCCTGCACGAGGGCAAAAAGCGCCGCCCATGGGAGCCAGCGCGGTGACGACTCGGCAGGCAGGATGAAATGCCAGTCCTGGGGTTGCAGGTAGTAGCGTAGCGACACCCCTCGCCCATTTCTTTTTCGTGCCATGGATGGGCGTGTCCCATCCGTTCGCACCTTGCCAGACAGCACCATTTCATTCAGCACCGCCTGGATTGCCTGCGCTGAATAACCCGTCAATCGCGCCAACTCTGCGGGTCTGGCCGAGGGGCGGGTGAGCAGGCAAAGAATGATTTCGCAGCGCGACGAGACACCGATCAGCGCCCGGAACGTCAGCAAAACATTCGTCACACGCTCGGGCGAGGGCGGCATGGAAAGCTCTTTTTGCCTTGGCATCCCGCGCAGCCATCCATGGGCGAGAAAATCTGAATCGGGCACACCTCTGTGCGCGGCAGGCATTCCAGGCGACTCAAAAAAAGGCTCCGGCTCCGATGGCGACTGAACGGAGTCTGTCTTCGCCAAGGCTCCCCATTTCGGCAGCTTGCCATGTCGTTTCACATAAGCCGCCACGGCACCCAGTGTGCGCTCATGGCCGAGTTCGCCGTCCGCGTGCAAGTTCTTGAGGCGCTGGACATTGATCAAGGCCCCAAAGCGCACCACCCAGTCGAGCGCTTCATCAAACAAGCGCTGGTCTTGCCTGCCAAACACGGTTGTCGCAAGCAGCAGGGCTTCCGGATCAATGATGTTCCCTTCGGGTGAAGGTGCTCCATCGAGTTCCTGCAAACCGGCGCCCAGACGGCTCCATTGCCGCCAGAGCAGGTCACGCATGGCTGTTCGCAGCTCCGTTTTAAAGTTGGTCGGCGGTGTCGGCATAGTCGTGGATTCTCAGGGCGTCACGCACCACGCCGGGGAACACTTCCCCCGCGTCCTGGCCCAGCACCCATCGGGCCGCTGCCAGCATCTCGTCGCGGGTCGGGTTCAGCGCCTTCAGGTCCGACCAGTGACGTCCCGGCCCCTGGTCCACCCCGGCAAAGAGCTTCAGATGGATCAAATCATACCGGTCGGGCAGAAACACGATCAGGTGGCTATCGTACTCGCGTCGTTGCAGTCGAGAGAGAAACCCTTCTGGCAAACCCGCCATCACCTGGTCTGCTGGCCCCGCATTGAACCAGTTCGACGGCAGCCCCAACGCCTTCGCCACCTCCTCCACCGCTTGTTTGAGAGCCGAGGAAAAGGGGCGCGGATCGACCAGTCCGTCCATCGGATGCACCCCCGCCAGAACATCCACGTCTTTTGTGCGCCTGGAGATGAACCCAAGGCTCAGCAACGCCGCTCCGCCGCAGATCACCACCGTCTCTGGCTCGGCCCCTTCATGTGCGAGGGCGGCAGAGATGGCGTTGAAGGCGGTTTCGAGAATCGGGCCATCTAGAAGCTTCATTTAGCAAAACTATCTTGGTTAGATACCAATATCAAATTGTTATATAGACAATTATATCTTGGTTTATGGCTATCATGGGTCCAACTTTATCGCATTTCTGCGTGAGTGCGGACGCACGAACATGGCACGCCAGTGACCGCTCACTTCACCACCACACCCGGCTCGCCCACCTCCCAGCCGAGCCCGGCGGCGCGAATCGCGACGGCGGTGGCGTTGTCCGGCCATTCGGCGCTGAGCTGGTCTTTGAAGTAAGTCTCCCAGGTGATCCACTTGCCGTTGATTTGAGCCTGCATCACCCACCAGCGGGTTTGCGACATCCAGCGGATGTCGCTGTGCTGCCAGGCTACGGTCAACTTGCCTCCCGGGACGATTTTGCCCACCGCCGGTGCTGGCAGAGTCGATTGACTGAGCCACGGTGACGCAGGCGGGATCGCATGCGTGATGTAAGCCCGCTCCTTCGTGTAAGTGCCGATCTTGCCGAGATCCTTGTGCAGCGAGTCGAAGTTCCAGTGGAAGTGCCCTGGCGTCATTTTCAGGCCGCGCTCGCGCAAAACACTCATCTGCCGCAGAATCTCGCCCGCATTGCGGTCATCGCCGATTTTGGAGGTGTACATGCCCGGCCAGATATGGCGGCCCTGCGTGTTCTGCTCCAGCCACCAGTCGTAGTAGGTGATGAAGCCGAGCTTCGGCCGGTCAATCGTCCAGTAGAGCTGCGGCGTGAAGTAATCCACCCAACCGTTTTGCAGCCACTTCTTCGAATCCGCGCCCAGATCCTCATACGGATCGAGTCCGCCGCCCGTGCCTTCGGGATGATTCGGCCGCCAGAGGCCAAACGGGCTGATGCCGAACTTCACATGCCGTTTGATCGCCTTGATGCCCTCGTAAGTGGCCTGCACGGTCTGATCCACATTTTGACGCCGCCAGGCCGTGAGTTCCAGCGTGCCACCGGCAGCCTTGTAACGCGCGTAAGTATCGCTGTCAGGAAACTCGATCTTCTTTTTTGCCGAGTCGGTGATTGGATACGGATAAAAGTAATCGTCGATATGAATGCCATCCACGTCGTAGCGCCGTGTCACGTCCAGCATCACCGCCACGGCCTGCTGCCGCACTTCCGGCACGCCGGGGTTCATCCACCAGTCGATGCTGTATTTCATCGTCCACTCCGGGTGCGCCCGGCGCATGTGCGTGGCGCTCGGCGCGTGCTTTTCACCCGCCAGCGCCCGGTAAGGATTGAACCACGCATGCAGCTCCATCCCGCGCTTGTGCGCCTCCGTCACCGCAAACTCCAGCGGGTCCCAGCCCGGCGATTTGCCCATCTCTCCAGTCAAAAACGGCGACCACGGCTCAATCTCCGAGGCATACATTGCATCGCCCGCCGGGCGGACTTGGAAGATGAGCGCGTTGAGTCCCACATTCGCTGCGGATTCGATCAGCGTGAGCAACTGCTGCTTCTGCCGCGCCACAGGCAACCCCGGTTCCGAAGGCCAGTTGATGTTCCGCACCGTCGCGATCCACGAGCCGCGCAGCTCCCGCGCCGGTGGCGGCACGCTCGTTTGAGCGTGGAGCGTGACGGCCAGCAGCCAGGAGATCGAAAGCAGGAGTTTCAGGCGCATGTGCGGCAAGAAAACGCGGCGGGTGCGATGTGTCGCTGAAATTTTCCATCCCACGTCGTATTCATGCGCTTCCATGACCTTCCGCTCACTCACCTGCCTCGCCGCCATTCTCGCTCTGGCCTCCTGCTCGTCCCTGCGCTCGCCGATCGTGCCTGGAGCGGTGCCCAAAGACCACGGAGCCATCGGCGCGACCGAAGGCCCGGCGTGGAAGGACGGCTCGCTCTACTTCACCGATGGCAAGCACATCAACCGCCGCGGCCCGGATGGCAAAACGACCGTCTTCCGCCACAACGCCTCCAACGGCCTGCTCTTCGACCGCGAAGGCCGCCTCGTCGCCTGCGAGTCTGGCCTGCGCCGCGTCACCCGCACGGAAAAAGATGGCCGCATCACCGTCCTTGCCGACCGCTTCGAGGGAAAACGCTTCAACACGCCCAACGATCTCTGCATGGACTCCAAGGGCCGCATTTACTTCACCGATCCACGCTATGGCTCGCGGGAGGGCATGGAGATCACGGCTTCCTTCAGTGCATGTAGTCCAATAGGAAGTGTTCATGGAAAGATGCCCATTGAAAATGTCTATCGCATTGATGGAGTGAATCCAGTGATGCTTATGCTATCCGGCTCCGGACTTTCTGGTCTTGATCGCCCCAACGGCATCCTCATCACACCGGACGACCGCCATCTCTACATCGCCGACAACAATAACAACACCCGCGGCGGCTCCCGAAAGCTGCTGCGCTACACGCTTGATGAAAACGGCAATGTGAAACTCGGCACGCGGAAGGTCATCTTCGACTGGAAGGATGGTCGCGGCCCCGATGGCATGAAGATGGACGCCGCAGGTCGCATTTACGTCGCCGCAGGCACGAACAAGGCCACGGAATACGAAACGACGCGCTTCAAAGCTGGCTGCTACATCCTTTCACCCTCCGGCAGGCTCATCGACTTCATCCCGACCTCTCCCGACGAGTGCTGCAACTGCGCCTTTGGCGGCAACGACGGCAAAACACTCTTCATCACCTCCGGCGGCCATTTGTGGAGCGTTCCTCTGAAATGAAAACCTGCGTCCTCGCACTCCTCCCCCTGCCGTCGCTGCTCGTCGCCGAGCTGCCAGACATCCAAAGCGTGCCCCCAGATCTCGTCGTGCCCGCTTTGAGCGAAGGCACGCCCGCCGCAGGCAAACGCGTCCGTCTCGGGCTCAATATCCTCTACCTGCCCACCGATTGGAAGCCCGACACGAAATGGCCCGTCATCGTCGAGCTCGCCGGAAACGGAGGTTACAAGAACAAGTATGGCGATGTCAGCACCGGCCTGCCGGAGGGCAGCAACCTCGGTTATGGTCTCTCCGGCGGAAAAGGCTTCATCTGGCTCTGCGTGCCCTACTTGAATGCCAAAGGAGATCAGATCGCCATCACCTGGTGGGGCGACAAACCATCCTACGACCCTCAGCCGACGCTCAAACATCTCCGCGAAAGCATTCAAAGCATCTGCCGCGACTTCAGCGGCGATGAACCCAAGGTCGTGCTCGCTGGCTTCTCACGCGGAGCCATCGCCTGCAACTACCTCGGCCTCCACGACGATGAAACCGCGAAGCTGTGGTGCGGCTTCTTCGCCTACAGCCACTACGACGGCGTCAAAAAGTGGCCGTATCCCGGCTCGGATCGCGAATCGGCCCTCGCACGGCTCAAACGGCTTGGAGATCGACCGCAGTTCATCTGCGGTGAAGGTGCGAACGCCCAAGAAACCGAGTCCTACCTCCGCCCACTCCTTCCAAACGCCGATCTGAACTTCCTGAGCACCGGCTTTCGCAATCACAACGACGCGTGGACGCTGCGGCCTTGTGAAGCCCGCGAAAAGGCACGCGAGTGGCTGAAGCGCGTTACTTCTTCTCGCTGAGCGCCGCTTCGACGGCTTGCAGGATCGTCTCGACCTCCGCGAGCCTTCCCACGCCTTCGTAACCGCAGGCAAGCATGCCTTCGGCGGGCTCGACGAATTGAGCGCCGTAGCATCGGAGGGTTTCGACGTTCTTCAGCGTAGCCGGATGCTGCCACATTTTGCCGTTCATGGCCGGGGCGATCAAAATGGGGGCACGGGTGGCCAAGGCGATGGCGGTGAGGGCATCGTTGGCGAAGCCATGGGCCATGGAAGCGAGGATGTTCGCCGTTGCAGGGGCGATGAGAAGCAGGTCGGCCTCGTCGGCGAGCTGGATGTGACCGGGCTGCCAGCCTTCTTTTTCGGCGAAGAGATCGGTGATGACGGGATTCTTCGACAACGTGCTCAAGGTGAGCGGCGTGACGAATTCGAGCGCGGCCTTCGTCAGCACGCAGGTCACGCGGTGGCCGGCCTTGGTGAGCTGGCTGGCGAGGTCCGCCGCCTTGTAGGCCGCGATGGAGCCGGTGACGCCGAGAATGATGCGGGACATGTTGCGGCGACGATAAACGCGAAAATGGGGGCGCAAAGCCCGAACTACGAAGGAACTTGCCTAAGTGCCTGCGAGAAAGCACATTCCACGCCCCAACCCCCACCGAATGCGCTGCCCCAAATGCGGAAGCTCCCAGGATAAAGTGATCGACTCACGCGAGGCGCGGGAAGGTCATGCCATCCGCCGCCGCCGCGAGTGCATGAAGTGCGACTTCCGCTTCACGACCTATGAGATCGTCGAGCGCGAGGAATTGCGCGTGGTGAAGCGCAACGGCGCCCGTGAGAGCTTCAACCGAGACAAGCTGCTAGGCGGCGTGCGCAAATCCTGCGAAAAGCGCCCGGTGAAGATGGAGCAGCTTGAGCAGCTCGTGGACGACATCGCCAACGAGCTGGAAGAAGAAGGCTACCGTGAAATCCCATCAACCGTCATCGGCGCGAAGGTCATGCGCCGCTTGGAGGCCATCGACCATGTGGCCTACGTCCGCTACGCCTCGGTTTACCGCCAGTTTGAGGACGTGGGCGAGTTCATCGACGAAATCAAGAGTCTCGGCGAACGCCGTCCGCGCGATGGGCGGCAGCCTGAACTTTTCCGTTAATCCGCCATGTCCGAGAAGACCATCTTCCAAAAAATCATCGACCGCGAAATCCCGGCCCCGCTTGTTTATGAGGACGAGCTGGTTGCCGCCTTCAACGATGTCAACCCACAGGCTCCGACGCACATCCTGATCGTGCCGAAGAAGCTGATTCCGCGTGTGGGCGAGGCTGGAGCCGAGGATCAGGCCACGCTGGGGGCTTTGCTGCTCGCGGCGGGCAAGATCGCCGACAAACTCGGCATCAAGGACCGCAGCAAGGGCTTCCGCCTCGTGATCAATCACGGCAAGGACGCGGGCGAGTCGGTGCCGCACCTCCATGTGCATCTTTTGGCCGGTCGCAGCCTGGAATGGCCTCCGGGCTGAGAAATTTTGCAACTTCGGGCCGTTGAGGCGGTTTTTTTGACATCATGGAACCGTTTTCACCCCAAGACCCTCTCACGAAGCTGCTGGCTCAGGCCCGCAAGATCGAGGCGCGTTCCAATTTCACGCAAAACGTGGTTCGCGCCGCCCGCCAGACCCCGCAAGATCGTGGCTGGCTGGCCGCTGTTCGCGCGTGGTGGGAGGACGTTTCGTATGCGCCCGCAGCCGGACGCTGGGCGCTCGCTGCCGGGGCTGCTGCGGCCATCGCGCTGACTTTTGCCGTGCTGCAAACGCACCCGGAATCTGCTCCGCAGATCGTTGAGCAGACGATTCCCGCGCCGGAAGTGCCGTTGCTGCCTGCAGCGGAGACGCCTTGGGAGACCGCTTATCAAACTGAGGCGCTGCTGGCCGTGGAGGACACCACCCAGTTCACCGACAGCGAGATCGGCTTCCTGCTTTATTAAGCTATGTCCGTGACGGAATCGTGACGCGCTCGTCCGTGTGACGAAACCTGCACACTCCTTTGCTCGCCACATTCGCAGCGCATGGAACACATGCGGCGCATGCCCACGCTGCATAACCCCACGCGCCCCAGGCCGGTGCGCCTCCTGAAATCGGCCCATGACATGGTTTTCCGCCATGTTCACAACTCCAACCTCATCTACAACACGGCGTGGGAGGACCCGCGGCTCGACCGGCAGTTGATGAAACTGGACCGCGACAGCCGCGTGGTGATGATCACCAGCGCTGGCTGCAACGCGCTGGATTATCTGCTCGAAGACCCGGCGGAGATTCATGCGGTGGACATGAACTACCGGCAAAACGCGCTGCTGGAGCTCAAGCAGGCGCTCATTCGCAAAGGCAACTTCGATGAGCTGTTTGAGATGTTCGGCCTCGGCTCGCATCCTGAGTTCACCGCCGTGTATGAGAGCGTGCGCGGCACGTTGTCAGAGCCTGCGCAGAAATTCTGGGACAGGCGCATCGGCTTCTTCAATCCGACGAGTCTCAAAAAATCCTTTTACTACCACGGCACCTCGGGCATCGCCGCCTATGTGATGGGCAACGCGTTGTTCAAACTGCGACCGAACATCAAGAACTTCGCCACCTGCATCCTCGACGCCCGCTCGCTGGAGGAACAGCGCGAGGCTTATGCTTTGTTCGAGCGCGAGGTGTGGGGGCCTTTCAGCCACTGGCTGCTGCGCCAGCCCACACTGATGACGCTGCTGGGCGTACCACGCCCGCAGATCAAGCTGATCCAGGACTCGTATCCCGGCGGTCTCACCGGTTATGTGAAGGACAAGCTGCGCCACGTCATGACCGAGCTGCCCATTGCAGACAATTATTTCTGGCGTGTGTACATGACCGGCTCCTACACGCTGGGCTGCTGTCCGAATTACCTGAAACAAGAAAACCTGCCCGCGCTTCAAACTCGTGTGGACCGCCTGAAGACTCACACCACCACCGTGTCGAATTTCCTGCGCGAGCATCCCGGTGCTTACACGCACTTTGTGCTGCTGGACCATCAGGACTGGCTGGCCGCGCACGACACCGCCGCGCTGCTCGACGAGTGGGAGCTGATCCTCGCCAACAGCGCTCCCAGTGCGAAAATACTGATACGCTCAGCCGGTCTCGATCTCAGCTTCGTGCCCGAGCACATCCGCGGCCGCCTGCGTTTCTTCCCGGAACGCACTGAGACGCTGCATCAGCTCGACCGCGTCGGCACCTACGGCAGCCTGCACTTTGCGGAGGTGCTCAGATGAATGCGGCGGCGGCTCCAAACACCGCGCTGGAGCGCTACTACCAGTTCCATTCGCGCATCTACGACGCCACGCGCTGGAGCTTCCTGTTTGGGCGGGAGGAAGTTCTGCGTCACGCCTCCCGTGTGACGCAGCCACGCCGCATTCTCGAAGTTGGGTGCGGCACCGGAAGAAATCTCGTCTCGCTGCGCCGCCGTTTTCCGCAGGCGGAGATCACCGGCGTTGATTTGTCCGAGCCGATGCTCGCCATCGCCGCTGGCAAGGTGCGTGATGAGCACACCACGCTGCTGCGCCGCTGCTATTCCGCTCCGGTGCATGAATCCGGCGCTGGCTTCGATCTCGTGTTGTTTTCATACGCGCTGTCCATGTTCAATCCCGGCTGGGAGCAGGCCATCGATGCCGCGCATGCGGATCTGGCCAAGGGCGGTTGCATCGCCGTCGTCGATTTCTCCCACTCCGCATTTGGCGGCTTTCGCCGCTGGATGGGCGTCAATCATGTGCGCATGGAAGGCCACTTGTGGCCGCGTCTGGCGCAGAAATTCGTTCCGCTGCTCGATGAGAGGATGCCCGCTTACCTCGGCGTCTGGCAGTACGGTATGTTCATCGGGCGAAAGCAGACTCAATGTGGCGAATCTGTTTCGTGAGCCTTGGTTAATAATCAATACCTTGGGGTGCTCGCAACCAACACCACCATGACCAGTATCCACCTCCTCTCCACCACCGCGTGGTTTGCCACGGTCGGCTCCAGTCCGCTCCTGCAAACCGCCCTCGTCGGCACGGCCCTGGCGCTCGTCGGATTCGTGCATTTCCTTCGTCGTTTCGGCGCTGCCTGGACGATGCACCGCTGGCCGCGCACGCAGGGCCGCGTCATCCAGGCCGAGATGCGCCGGGGAAAGAAAAAAACTTCCGACGGCAGCCTGCTCTACGATCCCGTACTGCGTTACACCTATGCCGTGGGCGACCGCACCTTTGAGAGCAGCAGCTTCACCCACCGTGCCGTCAGCAATGCCGCGAACCTCGCCATGCAGTTCATCACCCGTGTGAAGCGGGATGCCGAGGTGCCGGTTTATTATCACCCGCACAATCCGGCCGAGGCCGTCGTTCAGCCCATGCCCTGGCAGGGCGCGGCGATTGGTGCGGCGTTTTGCGCCCTCCTGCTCGTTGCGCTCGCAGCGCAGTTGCTCCTGGCATGAACGCGACCGCGACCACGATCTCACCCGCGTGGTCAGGCACCTTCGCAGGCACGCTGCGCCCCTTGGCGGCGCAGATCGCCGTCACAGGCTACCTTGCCGGTTTTTCCGTGCTGCCGAACGAGTGGTTTCACCTCGGCTGGCTGCTGCTCGTCGGCGCTTGGGCCTTCATCTGGAAAGAAAACCCGGCTCAAGGGCTGCGCCAGCCGGTCCATCCCGGCGCGTGCCTCATGGCGGCTTTTCTGCTGTGGATGACGCTGCGCTCCTACTGCAGCGAGGCGTTTCGGCAAGGCCACTTCAGTAGCGAGGTCATGCGTGGCATGCTGGGAACCCTGCTGCTGGCCTTGTTCTGCGCTTTGACCTGGCAGACGGCGCGAGATCGTGAGGCTTTGCGCACTACCGGCTGGATCACCGGCATCTTGGCAGGCTGTGCCGCGCTGATCAGCCTCGTGCTATCCTACTTCGTGCTGCCCGGCCATATGGCGGGTGAGCGGCTGACGAATCTGCTCGTGCATGGCGGGCTGAATCCCATCTGCACCGGGCTGATTTTCGGTTTTTCCGCCATCTGGCTCGCCGCGCTGGTGGAGGGAAAGGCGCTGCCCGTCTCGCGCCGCCTAGCCTGGACACTCATCGCGCTGCTGCACCTCGCCGCCTTCTTTTCCGGCAGCCGTGGCGTCATGCTGGCGCTCGCCTGCGGTCACGCGGCCCTGCTCCTGGCGAGTGGCTGGCGGCGTGGCGCGGCGGCTTTGGGCGTGTTTGTCATCACCGGCATGCTTTACTTCACCAGTGCCCCTTTGCTGGCCAAGATCGCCGTCTGGCGCGCTGAGTCAGCAGTGGCTATCGCAACACCCACCCTCACCCATCACCTCCACAAGGCGGTGGAACGCGGTGACAACGGCCGCTTTGACATCTACCGCGCTGGTTGGAACGCCCTCGACAATCTCTGGCTCGGCACCGGCCAGTGGGGCGTGCGTGACGTGTGGCAGTGCGAGCTCCAGCCCGATCCGTGCAGCATGATGACCCACCTGCACAGCGCCTTCTTCGCCACTTTTGTTCATGGCGGCATCATCGGGGCTGTGATGCTGCTCGCGCTGCTCACGCACGCCCTGCGCTGCGCCAGAAACATCGCCCAACAAGGAAATGCCACCTGGCTCGCCCTCCTCGCCTTCGGCTGCGGCGGCCTGCTCTTCGACGGCGAATCCCTCACCTCCCTCGCCACCGCCCCACGCTTTGAAGGACTGCTGTTCTGGTTGCCGGTGGTGGTGGTCTTGGCGCGTGGTGGCCTCACTTCGACACCACGAGCTGCTTGATGCCCACTTCGCCGTCGAAGGCGATGAAATTAAGCTGTTCCTTCGCTTCGGCGAAAATGGCGTGTTTGGCTTTGGTGGTCGTTCCGGCGAACTGGACGGTGATCTCGTCACCTTGGAAGGTGACGCGGCAGGTTTGCCACTCGGCCGATTTGAATTTCACCTGGGTTTTGCCGAGGGGCACCACTTTGTCCGGCCCTTCACCTTTCTCGGGGTTCTTGGCGATCTCAAGGAAGGCACGCGAGAGGACGATGCGGAAGCTGCGGGCGTTTCCGGCGGTGTGAATGCGCAGGGAGTGACGGTCGGCCTCACCGAGGCGGATTTGAAACTCGAGGGTGCCGTCTTTCATGGCGAGCGGTCCGGTGAGGGCGCTGCCTTTGGCACCGGCCCGGCCAAACATGGCATCGTCCCGAACGGTCCATGCTTCTTTGCCCTGGGAGGATTTGAAGGTTTTCACGTCAACCGGCTGCGCATTGGCAAGCGGAGGCAGTGCAACCACCGACGTCTTTGGTTTGACGCCCGCAGGCGGGAGTTCACGACTGTAACCGCCGTCGCGATAGCGGTTGAGCAGTGTTTCGAGCTCTTTGACGACTTCGGGATGCTGCGCGGAGACATCGCTGCCCTCGGCGATGTCCTGGCGCACGTCGTAAAGCATGCGTTGCATCTGATCGGCGCGGGCTTTTTTCGCGGCGGGCTTCACGTCGTCGGCAGGAACACCTTCGATCCATTTCCAGGCTCCTTTGCGGATGGCAAAGTTGCCGTCAGCGCCGTGAACGATCACATCCTGGCGGATGGTGCTTTCGAGTTTGTTGCCGAGCCAGGCTTTCGAGACATCGTGGCTGTCCTCGGCGGCCTCGCTGGCCTTCGGCAGCTTGGTACCGGTGATGGCGGCAATGGTGGCGAGGGTATCGACGATGCTGATGGTTTCATCACACACGGTGCCTGCGGGCACATGGCCGGGCCAGCGTACGAGGTAAGGCACGCGGAAGCCGCCTTCCCACACATCGTGCTTCCCGCCGCGAAACGGTCCCACGGGCTTCAATCCGGCGGTTTGGGCCACGTTTTGCGGCGTGTCACCGGTCGGCTTGTTCACGCCGCCGTTGTCGCTGGTGAAGAGCACGAGCGTGTTTTTGGCGAGGCCCTGTTTGTCGAGCGCATCAAGCACGCGGCCCACGCTGAGGTCCAGATCGCTGATGAAGTCGCAAAACGGCCCGCCTTTGCTTTTCCCGGCGGTTTGCTTGGAAGGTGTGATGGGATTGTGGACGGCCACGGGCGTGAAATAGACGAAAAACGGCTTCTCCGCGCTCTGCTGGCCGATCCAGGTCACGAGCTTGTCAGTGAGCGTGTCCATGACCTCGTCGTCGATGCGTTTGGGGGCGTTGAGTTCGAGGTTTTTGACCGGCTTGCCCTTCTGCTGGCCCATGGTGACGTAGGGCGGGCTGGGCGAGGACGGGCTGTCTTTGTTCAGGCCATAGACCCAGTGGTTCTCGACATAGACGCCGCTGAGATCGCCGTGATTGGCAGGGACGCCAAAGTGGTAGTCAAAGCCGATTTCGAGCGGCCCGGGCTTCAGCTCCTTCGTGTAATCACACTTTGCCTCTGTGCCATAGCCGAGATGCCATTTGCCGACGGCGGCGCAGTTGTAGCCCTGGTTTTTCAGCATCGAGGCCACGGTGAGGCGTGTGGTCTCGATATGCAGCGGCGCGGTGGTGCCGAGCACCTCGCTGATCAATGACGTGCGCCAGCAGTAGCGACCAGTCATCATGGAATAACGCGTGGGCGAGCACACAGACGAGGTCGTGTTAGCATCCGTGAAGCGGCGGCCTTCTTGGCCGAGGCGGTCGATGTTCGGCGTCTGCACCAGTTCAGGATTCGCGCCGTAGCAGCCGACGCTGCCCCAGCCGAGGTCGTCGCTGAGGATGACGATGACGTTGGGTTTCTCAGCACCCTCCTTCGCCAAGGCTAAGGCGGGCAGGGAGATCGAAGAGCCGAGGGCGAGGAGGAGAATGAAGAAGCGTTTCATAACGCGGGAACGTGGCGGCGAGGGGGGACTTGCAGCGCATTCCGTGGGGGAGGTAGGAAGTGAGAGGTCAGAGGTGTCGGCACCCACCGCTGACCTCTCACTTCTAACCTCTCACATTTCACGTCTGACTCCCCCCACCCCGCCTTTCCCATTGCGGCAGCGGCTCGGTGCGGCACAATGCTGGCCGCCATGCCGACCCGTCTCGTTTTCTCCCTCCTGTTTTGCCTTCTCAGCCTGTTCATGACCGGCTGTGAAACCGGTTCCTCGCCAGCCTCCGGCCCTCAGGCCGAGGCACGCCGCCGTCAGATCGCCATGGAGCCGCGTGGGGATTATTACATCGGCCGCCGTTTTCACGTCCCGTTCACGCACTTCTGGGGCTATCTGCGCAGTCCAGGGCAGGATTGGAGCAGCTCCAAGCTCGTCATCATGAATGAGCGCTACATGAAAATTCCCTTCCGCCTGCCTGAGCAGCCTAGCGACGGTGGTTACGCCTATGGTGACGATCACAACAACGAGTACCGCATCTACGGACGCTACACCGGCCGCCGGGTGTTTGATCCGAACAGCAACATGATCCTGCCAGAGTTCGAGCTGCGCCGCTGGGAACTGATCAACGAAAGCGCTGGCTGGCTGTTCACGCCCGGCGAGCGCTTCACTGGCAGGCTTCTGCGCAGCGAGCCCGGCTCGGCGCCCTAGCGGAAATGACGAAACCCGCTTGGCGAATGACGGATTTCGGAGCTCTCCCTCGTCATTCGGACTTCGGGTTACATTCGTCATTGATACGCTTCGCTTCCCTCCGGGCTCCTTTCAGTCGTCTGTCTCGCTTCGCTCGGCTCTAATTTAGTCATTCGTCATTTTTTAACTCTCATGCCCACGACCGATCTGATCGCCGACCTCGAATGGCGCGGCCTGCTCAAGCAGTGCAGCGACCTCGAAGCCCTCAAAGCAGCCCTCAAGACCCAGCAGACCTTCTATTGCGGCTTTGACCCCACCGCAGACAGCCTGCACATCGGCAATCTGCTGCCGCTCATGGCCCTGCGCCGTGTGCAGGAGCACGGACACAAGGCCATCGCCATCGTCGGCGGCGGCACCGGCTTGATCGGCGACCCCAGCGGCAAGGCGAACGAGCGTACACTCAACACGCCCGAGACCGTCGCTGCCTTTGTGAAGCGCATCGAGGTGCAGATCCGCAGCATCCTCATTCCTGACAAGACCATCATAGAAGACAACGCCTCGTGGATCTGCAAACTGAGCGCCGTGGAACTCCTGCGCGATGTGGGCAAGCACTTCACCATCGCGTGGATGCTGGCAAAGGAATCCGTCGCCGCGCGTCTGGAGAGCGGCATCTCGTTCACCGAGTTCACCTACATGATTTTGCAGTCGTATGACTTCGTCGTGCTCAACGAGCGCCACGGCTGCACCGTGCAGATCGGCGGCAGCGACCAGTGGGGCAACATGACCGCCGGCATCGACCTCGTGCGCAAGCTACGCGGCCAGCAGACCTACGTCGTCACCTTCCCGCTCATCACCACGAGTTCGGGCAAAAAATTCGGCAAGTCCGAGGCCGGTGCCATCTGGATGGACCCCGCAAAAACGAGCCCGTATGCCTTCTACCAGTTCTGGGTGAACTCCGAAGACCCCGACGTGCCGCGCTTCCTGCGCCAGTTCACGCTGCTTTCACACGCAGAGATCGAGGCCATCGAAGCCGAGCACAACGCCCGCCCCGAACTCCGCAGCGGCCACAAACGTCTCGCTGCCGAAGTCACCCGCATGGTGCATGGCGAAGACGAGCTGCAAAAAGTCATCCTCGCCTCCCAGGCGCTCTTTGGTACTGCCGATCTCGCCACCGCCGATGTCGGCACGCTCATCGAAGCCACCGCGTCTGCTCCTAGCACCGAAGTCGATCTCGCGAACATCCCGCAGGTGGCCGATTTGCTCGTTACGCTCGGCCTCGCCACCTCCAAAGGCGATGCCGGTCGCCTGATGAAAGGCGGCGGCTTCTACATCAACAACCAGCAGGTGGACGCAGGCGCCGCGCCGACGCTGACCGCCGAGCATTTCCTCGGCGGCAGGCTCTGCATCCTGCGCAAAGGCAAAAAGAGCTACGCGACGGTGAGGGTGGCGGGGGTGTGACTGAGCCCGCGTTGACAAATGGCATGTAAACCGCACCTTCCTGACATGCCCGCCACGATTGAAGCACCCACATCCTGGATTGAGTCCATCGGCGACTTCCGGCTGCCGCCGGAGACGGACCGGCAACTCCAAAGCCTGATGGATCGCAACACTGAGGGGCTGCTGCAACCTGCGGAGAAAGAAGAGCTTTCCGCCCTCGCCGCGCTGAGCGAGGAAATCTCATTGTTTCGTGCCCAGGCATTGCAACTTCTTGGCAAGCGTCCGGCATGAATGTTCCCGCCGCCTTGGCCGTGCTCGTCAAAGAACGCGCGGAACATCGCTGCGAATACTGCCGCATGAGCCAGTCGCTTCAGGGTGCGACGTTTCATGTGGAGCACATCATCCCCGTCACCTGCGGAGGCACCACCTCCGAGGACAATCTCGCGCTGGCCTGCCCGAGTTGTAATCTGCACAAATCGGACCGGTCGCATGTGCTGGATCCAGACACACAGGCGATGGCAGCCCTCTTCCATCCACGCAGGCAACGCTGGTCGGACGAGTTTGCCTGGGAAAACAGGCGAATGACGGGTATCACAGCAACGGGGAGAGCCACGGTTCAAGCACTGGATCTGAATCATCCGCGCCGTCTTCGTGTGCGGGAGGCAGAGGCGTTGTTCGGGCTTTTTCCGCCTGGAATCTGAGTCTTCCAAGTCGCTGTTGCTGCTGTTCCCACGCACAAGAGCTACCCCACGGTGCGGGTGGCGGGGGCGTGAGCTCATTCGACGATCACGACATCGTCGCGGCGAAGAAAGAGGTCATATTCTCTACGTTTTTCGATCAGGGCTGCTTCGGTGTTCACGAGGATGCGTTTGTTGCCTTGAGGTGTCCTGCGAATGATCACGATTGCCGGGATTTTCTTTTTAGAGATGGTGCCACCTGCAAGCTCAAGAAGACCAGTGACACTCAGGTCTGTGTCTTCGGGCAATAAGTATTTGCCTGTTTTGGAGACATTTCCAAGGGCAACCACTGTGGAGTAATCAAACTCAAGAGAGCAGTCCTCGCATTTATGTGGCTTGAAGTCACATGTCACAGTGACCGTGGCTTCTTTAAAAAAGCCTTTTTCAAGTCCGTTTTTGAGCTGGTAAGCCAACGTGCGGCACGTTAAGCTGACAGCTTTAGTGAGGCCGAGATAGGGGGCTTGAATTTCCCCTGATACTGCAACGTACTGTTGAACGGCATCACGCTTGTCCTCTAGGATTTGAATAGTTATCAAATTGCCAACCTCGATCTTTTTCACATTATCGAGCGCATCCATGCCCGTCAGGGCTTTGACGGGCGGTTCGAGTGCTTTTTCTTCGCCTCTGGTGGCGGAAGCCAGAAGCAACGAGCAGAGCAATGTATAAAAGGTGGAGCGTCTTGGCATGCCACTCAGCCTACCCAGCCCTATCGGCAAGGCGCAAGCCAGATTTCCGCAGACGAGGGCGTCCGCGCTCCTGGCCGCTGCCCCCTTGTGAAAAGATTCACAATCTGTTTGCCGCTCCTGCGCAGGGGGCGTAATTCTGGCAGTTCTCAAACCCACACGTCGCCTCATGGTCGCCCCTGCTGAATCCACCGTTGCTGCTTACGACTCGAAAGTCGAAGGCAATATCATCTTCACCAAGATGGACGCCGCCATCAACTGGATGCGCAAGAACTCCATGTGGCCGATGCCGATGGGCCTGGCCTGCTGCGCTATTGAAATGATGGCCGCCGCGTGCAGCCGCTACGATTTGAGCCGCTTCGGTGCCGAAGTGATGCGTTTCTCTCCCCGCCAGGCCGATGTGATGATCGTGGCTGGCACGGTGACCTACAAGATGGCCCTGGCCGTGAAGCGGGTGTGGGACCAGATGCCGGAGCCGAAGTGGTGCATCGCCATGGGTGCCTGCGCCAGCAGCGGCGGCATGTACCGCAGCTACGCTGTGCTTCAGGGCGTGGACCAGATCATTCCTGTGGATGTTTATATCTCCGGCTGCCCTCCGCGGCCTGAGGCGCTGCTGGAAGGCATGATGCGCCTCCAGCGCAAGATCGAAACCGAGCACTCCTTTGTGGAGCAGAAGCAGGAACTTGTTGAGGAACTGACCGCTTAATTTTCCACGATCATGAACGCCGCCCAGATGACCGAGGCCCTGAAGCAAAAGTTCGGCGATGCCGTGCTCGAAACAAAGGAATTTCGTGGTGAGCACACGCTCGTCGTCACCCTGGCCAGCGCAAAGCCACTCTTGAAGTACTGCCGCGATGAGCTGGCCTTCGACTACCTCGTGGATGTGTCCAGCCTCGATTACCTGGGCAAGGAGCCGCGTTTTGAGATGGTGTACGAGCTTTACGGCTACGGGCACCACGAACATCTGCGTGTCCGCGCCGCCGTGGCGGAAGACGTGGAAGTTCCCACCGTCAGCGACATCTGGGCCACTGCCGACTGGCATGAGCGCGAGGTGTACGACATGATGGGCATTAAATTCAGCGGTCACCCGGACCTGCGCCGCATCCTGATGTGGGAAGGCTACCCCTACTTCCCGCTGCGCAAAGATTTCCCCCTCGAAGGCCTGCCCAGCGACATGCCGGATGTCGGTTTCACCAAGACCGCGCCGATGGCTGACGGTCCGTTTGTCACCAGCCCTGGGGTTGGCGACACGGTGACGCGTGAGCCACGCTCCCGCAGGCCGGTGGAGTGATTTCCAATTCACCCATGATTGGTCCGATCCGACCATCAGTCTGACCCGACGGATCCTCCCACCTCCGAAAGAGCCCGCCAAGCTCTGCGTTCCCGTTTCCTCCTCATCATGACACGCACCCACCTCACCACCGTCCTCGGTCTGGCGCTCGCCACGGCCGCTTCTGCTGCAACCGACTGGGCCACGTTCCGTGGTCCTGCGGGTAACGGCATCGTCCCTGCCCTGCCAGATGCCAAATGGAGCCTCAAGGAAGTCTGGAAATCGCCCACGAACCTGGGCTTCAGCAGCTTCGCCGTCGCAGGCGGCAAAGCCTACACGCTCGTCACTGGTGAAACCGAAGGCAACACGGGCGAAATGCTCGTCTGCCTCGACGAGGCGACCGGCAAGCAGCTCTGGAGCAAGCCTCTGACTGTCATCGCCAAATACGACGGTGGTGGTGATGCCGGCACACCTGACAACAAAGGCGGCGACGGTTCCCGCAGCACTCCCGTCATCGACAGCGGCAAAGTCTATGTCATCGACTCCATGCTCGGCGTGTTCTGCTTCGACGCCACCAGCGGTGACAAAGTCTGGAGCCACGATGTGATGAAGGAAAACGCCGGCGTGCAGATCAAATGGCACAACGCCGCCTCCCCGCTCATTGACGGCGATGTGCTCATGCTCGCCGGCGGCGGCGCGGGCCAGGCGCTCATCGGTCTCGACAAAAACACGGGCAAAGTGCTTTGGAAAGGCGAGGACGACAAGATGACCCACGCCACCCCGATTCTCGCGGACATCCACGGTGTGCATCAGGCCATCTTCTTCACCCAGACCGGCCTCGTCGGCGTGAACCCGCAGAAGGGCGACGTGCTCTGGCGCGCCGAGTTCCCCTACAAAGTGAGCACCGCCGCCTCCCCGGTCGTGTTTGAGGACATCGTTTATTGCTCCGCAGGCTACGGCGTCGGCGCAGGTGCCTTCAAGCTCGCCAAAAATGGCAGCAACCTCGAAGCCACGCAGATCTGGCGTCGTGAAAACCAGTGCTTCAACCACTGGAGCACGCCTGTCGTGAAGGACGGCTACCTTTACGGCATGTTCAGCTTCAAGGAATACGGTGCTGGCCCGCTCGCCTGCGTGGACATCCGCACGGGCGAAGACAAGTGGGCTGAAAAAGGCTTCGGCCCCGGCCAGGTCATTCTGGCGGGCGACAAGATCATCGCTACCAGCGACAAGGGCGAAATCGTCGTCGCTGAGGCCAATCCTGAGAAATACAAGGAAGTGGCCCGCAAGGACGTGCTCGAAGGCAAGGTCTGGAGCTACCCGATCCTCGCCAACGGCAAAATCTTTGCCCGCAGCACGGTTGAAGGCGTCTGCCTCGATCTGAACTGATCGCTGAAACACATTTCATCGGATCTCGAAGCCCGGTGCCAGCGCTCCGGGCTTCTTTTTTGCCCTGGGGCCGTGCAGCCTTGACGCATCCGACCCTCTGGCCGACTCTCGCCCCCTCTCTGGCATGAAGTGGCAACAACGTGTGATCCAGGCCTGGCAAAAGGCGCGTGAACTCCCCTATTTGGGGCGCAGTTCCTTTGCCGTGGCGATGATCCTGGTCGTGACCGCCATCGCGCTGGACTGGCACCGCACGCATCCTGATGATGACGCGGGCGAGGCGATCCAGCAGGCCCGGCAGGCGCAGATGGACGTGCCAAAGATGATTATGGTGCTCTCCCGTGTGCTGCCCTACCTCAATCTGTGGGTTTCGTTGGGCACGCCGCTGCTGCTGTTCATGATCTGGCGGCGCTGGAACGATCTGCGCCGCCTGATGGCTCCGGTGAGCATCGCCTCGGTTTCCATCGTGGCCTGGGTGGTCGCGAGCGAGCTGGTGGACTACGTCGCGCATTCGCAAATGACGGAGATGGGCGAGCCGCCCGCACCCACGGCCTTTGTGTTCAAGCTCATCTTCATCGCCCTCGCGGTTGGTTCGGCGCCGTTCGCGCTGCAATACTACCGCAAGACGACCATCCTGGAGCGCTACACGCTGCGCACCTTTGTGCATCCGCTGCTGTTCTGCTTCGTGTCATTCTGCTCGCTGTGGATCATCATGGACCTGCTGGACAACCTGAAGGACTTCCAGTCGGCGAAATCCAGCTTTGGCGAGGTGCTGGGCTTCTACCTCGGCCTGCTGCCCTACATTTACGTCACGGTGATGCCGGTGGCGCTGCTGCTGGCGGTGCTGTACGCGCTGACTCGCATGTCACGCGCCAACGAGATCATCTCGATGCTCGGCGCCGGACTTAGTCTGGCCCAGGTGCTGCGGCCAATCTTTCATTGCTCGCTCTATGCCGTGCTGTTGAGCCTCGCGGCAAACTACTACTGGGCTCCCCGCGCCGAGGGCAACCGCAAGGCCGTGGTGCGCGCACTGGAGGAAAAGGGGGCGGACTCCATCATGGCGTCCGCAATCATGTTTCACAACGTGCAGACCCGCCGCACTTGGTACGCTGCCACCTTCCCCTTCTCCTTGCGCAGCGGCCGCGAGCGCATGCACGGCGTGCAGGTGCGGGAGGAAAGCCCCGAGGGCGCTCCGTCACGCACCATCCTGGCCCCCTCCGCCTCATGGACGCCTAAAGGCGGCTGGCGCTTCTATGACGGCAAGGTACTGCGCTATCAAAACGGCAGCGTCACCTCGATCCAGCCTTTTCCCCTCCGCACAGACGGCACTCGCATGCTTGAACTCACCGGCCTTGAGGAGACCCCATGGAGCATCGTCAGCTACGCTCTGCGGGCCGATTTCATGAGCGTTCCAGAGATCATCTCGTACCTGCATGCGCACCCGAAGGCCACTGCCGACAAGCTCGCCCCCTTCCGCACGCATTTCTGGCACCGCTTCGCCCTGCCATGGCAGGCGCTTGCTCTGGTACTCGTCGCCGCGCCGCTGGGGGTGGCCTACTCACGCCGTGGCTCGGTCGGTGGCATCGCGGGAAGCGTGTTCATCTTTTTCATCTTCATGTTCGTGAACAACCTCTTCCTCAACCTCGGCAAAGGCGGCCACCTGCCGCCCTGGCTCACAGTTTGGATACCGCACCTTCTGTTTGGGGCGCTGGGGCTGGTGCTGTTCCATTACCGCTCCCAGAACCGCGACCTGCCGCGCCTCAAACTCGGCTTGTCCAAGCCCAAAAAATCGCAGATCGCCCGGCCACGCAACCGCAGTGCCCCGTTGCCCGGAGCCTCGGCCACTTGAAACTTCAAACCTGAAACTTTAAACATCGTTGATGCAGCAAAACTGGTCCATCCGCAGCCGCGCCCATCAATGCGCCCTCACCGGCCGCCCTTTTGAGGACGGCGAGAGCTTCCACACCACGATCTACTTCGATCCGCAGGAAAACGGCTACGTCCGCCGCGATGTCTGCGCCGAGGCCTGGCCGCAGGAGCGTGAGCAGCGCAAGCCCGTCGCCGCCTGGAAGAACATTTACCAAAAGGTCATCGCCGAGGCCAAACCTGAGATCGCGCCCAAGGAAAGCGCCCAGGATCTGCTCCAGCGCTTCATTGAGGACGGCGATCCCAAGACCGAAAACGCCCGCTACATCCTCGCCCTCATGCTGGAGCGCAAACGCCAGATCGTGCAGACCGCCGAGAAGGAGGTGGATGGCGCGAAGATGCTCTTCTACGAGAACAAAAAGACCGGCGAGATCTTCATCGTGCGCGATCCCGAGCTGAAGCTTGATGAGATCGCGCAAATGCAGGACGAAGTCGCCTCCATCCTTGCCTTCGGTGGTCCGGCTGCTGAAGCCGCGAAGGCAGTGGGCGTGACCCTCACCGTCGATGGCGTCGTTCCGGCCGCCGACACGGCCCAGGAGTTGTCTGAATCCGCGCCCGAAGCCGAATCGCCCTCCGAAAACGTTGAACCCACCTCTTCTGACGAGTCGGAGGAAGAGGCATCTACCGAAGAGACGGCGGAGGAGCCGGGGGACGAACTTGAATCCGATTCCGAAAGCACCGAACCGGAAGCATCGGACGAGCCCACAGAAGAACAGGAGCCGCCTGTTCATTAAACAACGTCGTGCGAAAGAGCACGGTCAGGCTGTCGGTTGAGTGTCTCTGCATGAAACACTTCTTCCTTGCTGCTCTCGCTGCTTTCTCGGCCTCCCATGCCGCAGACCTTCCCGATCTGCCCGTCGTGGATCTTTCAAATCAGAAAGACCGCCCCACAATCATCGCCGCAGGCACGGAGCAGACTTATCAGGGCCATCCCACGACGGTCTTGATGCCGGATGGCAAAACCATCTTCTGCGTGTGGTGCATCAATCATGGCGGAGCCGCAGGACCGATGGCACGCAGCGATGACGGCGGCCTGAACTGGACACGCATGGACGAACTGCTGCCGCCCGGCTTCAAAACGCACCAAAACTGCCCCAGCATCTACCGCATGACCGATCCCGCAGGCAAAGAGCGCCTGTGGGTCTTTTCCGCCGCGAAAGACAATCGCAGAGGCCCCGGCATGCCCAGCATCATGAGCGCGGATGGCGGCAAGACCTGGAAAGAGATGCCGCCGCTCGGTTTCCCCTGCGTGATGACCTTCAGCAGCATCGTGAAGCTCAAGGACGGCCGTTACCTCGGCCTCTACCACAAAGGCCCCGGTGGAGCCGACAAAGCGCCGCTCGATGTGCTGCAAACCATCACCGCCGACGGCGGTTTCACCTGGAGCGAGCCGAAAGTCGTCGCCTCCGTCGAAGGCAAAAACCCCTGTGAGCCCTTCGTCTTCCGCTCGCCTGATGGAGTGGAGCTTTGCTGCCTTATGCGTGAGAACACGCACAAAGAACGCAGCCTCATGATGTTCAGCCACGATGAAGGACAAACCTGGACCAAGCCCGTGAACACCTCCTGGGGTCTCACCGGCGACCGCCATGCGGGCGTGTTCACCAAGGACGGCCGCATGGTCGTCGCCTTCCGCGATCAGGCGCTCAACAGCCCCACCAAAGGCCACTTCGTCGCCTGGGTCGGCACTTACGATGACCTCAAGCAGGGCAAGCCCGGCCAGTACCGCGTCAAGCTCCTCCACAATCACGCCGAGCGTGTCGGTGACTGCGGCTACCCCGGCATGGAACTGCTGCCAGACGGCACCATCGTCGCCACCACCTATGTGAAGTATGCGCCAGGCAAAGAGAAACACTCCGTCGTGAGTGTGCGCTTCAATCTAGCCACCACCGATGCGCTGGTGAAGCCTTGATACGCCTGAACTTCGCAAAGGCAGGCGCATGGGCCGCGTATGACTCGCGCCATGAACACGCCCGCCACCTCTCGCCGCCGCTTTCTTCAAACCTCGCTCGCCGGAGCCGTCTCACTGCCTGCCTGGGCCGCGCCGCTCGGTGCGAATAGCGATGTGCGTGTCGCCGTCATCGGCTTTCGCGGTCGTGGCGGCGGTCACATCAAAGAACTGCTCAAAGTCTCCGGCGTGCGCCTCGTGGCATTGTGCGATGTCGATTCCGCCGTCGTGGACAAGAAGGTCGCCGATCTCGACAAGCAGGGCATCAAGGTGAAGACCTATCGTGACTTCCGTGAGTGCTGCGCGGACAAAGACATCGATGCCGTCACCATCGCCACACCGAATCACAGCCACGTTTTGATCGCGCTCACCGCTTTGCAGCATGGCAAGCACGTCTATGTCGAGAAGCCAGTGAGCCACAACCTCATCGAAAGCGCCAAGCTCATGACTGCGTCCACCAAAGCCGCCGCGAAGGGCCTCATCGTGCAGCATGGCATGCAGCGCCGGTCCGACGAAGGCTGGGCCAGCGCCATGCAGTGGGTCAAAGAAGGCCACATCGGCAAGCCCAAGCTCTCCCACGCCCTCGTTCACGGACTGCGCCTGAGCATCGACAAAGTGGACGGCCCGCAGCAGCCACCTGCCACCGTGGATTACAAGCTCTGGTCCGCTCCACGGCCCGAACTGCCGATCATGCGGAAACAATTCCACTACGACTGGCACTGGCAGTGGCCCTACGGCGGCGGCGACATCGGCAACCAGGGTCCGCATCAATACGACGTGGCCCGCTGGGCGCTCGGCGATCCCGACACACTGCCAAAGCGCGTCATGAGCTTCGGCAACCGCTGGGGCTATGTGGATGACGGTCAGAGCGCGAACTGCCAGATCGCCTTCCATCCGTATGAGCCCGTACCGCTCATCATGGACAAGTTCGGCCTGCCCATGCGCAACCTTGATCCCAAATCCGGCGAACCACCCTACAAAGGCCTGCGCACCGGCAACATCATTCACTGCGAGGGCGGTTACGTCGCCGAATCGAAGGCCTACGACAACGCGGGCCAGGCCATCATGAAGTTCGAGAACTTCCTCACCGGCCCGGACCACATGAAAAACTTCATCGACAGCGTTCGCGCCGGAAAATACACCAAGGACGTGCTTCACATCCGTCACGGTCATGCCGCCGCCTGCCTGTCTCACCTCGCCAACGTCTCCTACCGCCTCGGCAAGGCCATGAAGAACGAGGAGATCAAAGAGCGTCTCGAAGGTGACAAGTTCGGCCAGGAACTCTATGCCGAGTTCCTCAAAAACCTCGCCAACAACGGCATCGACACCCAGGAAAAACAAATCATCGCCGGCCCCTGGCTCGACTTCGATCCCGCCACAAACCAGTTCGCCGGCCAGTTCGCCGCCGAGGCCAACAAACTCTGCCAAGAGGAATACGCGGCGGGGTTTGAGCTGCCGGAGGTGTAATACCTCTCAAACCAACTCCCTCAACGGCGCGCCCTGGTCCACGATGAAGTTGGGTCTGCCCTGATGATCCATGTAAGTCGCGTCCAGCGGCACGCCCATGTGTTGGTAGATCGTAGCGGCTAGATCTCCAGGAGTCACCGGGCGCTCTTCAATCTCCGCGCCGTCTTTCGTGCTCGCGCCGATGACCTGGCCGTGACGGAAGCCTCCACCGGCGAGGCTCATGCTCATCACGACGGGCCAGTGATTGCGCCCGTCGGTGCTGCCTTGGGTGCCGAGATTCGGCGTGCGGCCAAACTCGCCCATCGCGATGACGAGCGTGTCATCGAGCATGCCGCGCTCGCGCAGATCGCTCACCAGCGTGGTGATGACATGATCGAACACCGGCAGCAGCGGGCGCAGGCCGTTCCAGATGCCGCCGTAGGGCGGGATGTTGTCGCCGTGATTGTCCCAGGTGCCGGAGGCGCCGTGATTGCTGAGGTCGATGGTGACGAAGGATGAGCCACGTTCGACCAGACGACGTGCGAGCAGCGCTTGTTTGGCCCAATCATGCTCACCGAAGCGGTCGCGCACCTTTTTCGGCTCCTTTTCCAAATCGAAAGCCTCCTGCGCACGACCTCCCGCGACGATGTCGAAGGCCTTTTGGCCGAACATGTCCATCGCGCCCATCATGCCGCTCGCATCGATGTCCGCGCGCAGGCCATCCATTTGCCGACTGAGCGTCTGGCGCGCGTGCAGGCGGTCCATGCTGAGGCCGGAGGGCAGTTGGAAGAGCTTCGTGGCGTTGTTGCCATCGAACGGATCATACTGCGTGCCGAGGTAGCCGCCCCAGGCCACGTGCGAGCGCGATTTCATGTTCAGCACGACGTAGGGCGGCATCGCCGGATGATTCGCGCCGTGATGCTTCGCCACAATGCTGCCGAAGGAGGGGAAATACTTCGCCTTCGGGTTCGTGCGCGGCTCGTTGGCCAGATTCGCGGTCTGCATCACCATGTTCGGCTCATGATTGCTGAATCGGCAATCGACCGAACGGATGAGCGTGAACTGGTCGAGCATCGCCGCCTGCTTCGGCAGAAATTCGCAGATGCGCACGCCAGGCAGTTTGGTCGGGATCGTCTTGAAAGGCCCGCGATTCTCGATGGGCCGGTCCGGCTTTGGATCCCAGGTGTCGATCTGCGACGGCCCGCCTGTCATCCACAGCAGGATGACGGCTTTGTTGCTCTTTGTGACCTTTCCTTCTCCGCGCAGCTTCATCAGCCCCGGCAAAGTGAGGCCGCCCAGCCCCGCGAGGCTTGTCTTCAATACGGAACGTCGTCCATGCACGACCACGCCGTCCCGCACGCGTGGGTTCATGAAGGTGAAGGCATGTCCGTGATCGTGCGAGGCCATGCGAGTCATACGGGACCGATGAAACAGCTTTGTCAGCGCCGCTGTATTCTGCGCATGAGAATTCTCCTTCTGGCCCTGCTTGGTTCCACTCTCTTGGCCGAAATCCCCCGCCCTGACGATGCGCAACAGCCGCTCTCGCCCGCTGAAAGCGCGAAGCTCTTCCAACTGCCCGCCGGTTATTCCATCCGCCTCCTCGCCAGCGAACCGCTCATCAATGAGCCGAGCGGCATCTGCTGGGATGACAAAGGACGCTGCTTCGTCTGCGAACTGCATGGCTACAACGTCGAAGGGCAATATGACATCGACGAGTTGAACAAAAGCGGCCAGCTCGACCTGGAAGTGCGCCGCATCCAGGCCAGCGAGGAGGCCAAGAAAAAGGCCGAGGCCGAAACCTACGGCACCGTGAAGCTCCTGCGCGATACCGATGGCGACGGAGTCATGGACAAAGCCATCGTGTGGGCGGATCGCCTACCGCCGTGTTACGGCATCGCGACAGCGAATGGCGGCATCATCGTCGCCTGTGCACCGCACATCGTTTTCCTCAAGGACAGCGACGGCGATGACCAAGCCGACGTGAACGAAAAGATCTTCACCGGCTTTGGCACCGGCAATCTGGAGCGCGGCATCAATGCACCGACCTGGGGACCGGACGGCTGGCTTTATTTCGGTCGTGGCTGGGCCGGAGGTGAGATCACCGGGCCGCATTTGCAAAAGCCCGTCACCCTTCCCGCCACTGACTTCCGCATTCGCGCCGATGGCAGCGCCATCGAGCCCGTCAGCGGTAGCACGAAGACGATGGGCATGGCCTTCACCGACAGCGGTGAGCGCTTCACCTGCACCACCACGCATCCCGGCCTGTACGTCACGCCCATCCCATGGCGCTACCTCGCACGGAACCCCGATGCCGCCGCGCCCGTGCTCGACTCTCCCGCCAGCGAGGACACCCGCGTCTATCCCATCTCCAAACCGCATCCCTGGCGCACCAAGCGCGAGCAGCATGCCGAATACTTTGCCTTCTACCGCAAGATCAGCCTCAGCGACGCCGCCGCGTCCGGCTACTTCACCAGCGCCTGCGGACCGCTCGTCTGGCGCGGCCAGTATTTCGTGTGCGAACCCGCGCAAAACCTCATCCACCGCGCCGACATCGTGCGCGATGGCACGCGACTGCGTTTGCAACGCGTGAAGGGTGAGGAGCAGCGCGAATTCCTCGCCTCCCGCGACGCCTGGTTCCATCCCATGAGCCTCGCGCACACGCCTGAGGGCCACATGGCCATCGTCGATTTCTACCGCGAGATTATTGAGGACTACTCCGCCATCCCGCGACACCTCCAGCAGCAATACGGCGTCATCAACGGCCGTGATCGCGGCCGCATCTGGATTCTCGAAGCGAAGGACAAATGGCAAAAGCCACCACTGAGTGCCACCGACGCGAAAGTGCTGCAACTCCGCCAAAACGACGACACTTCAGGGCTGCGCCTCGAATTCGGTTTCGCGCCTCAGCTTGCCCTCCAGCTCGCTCTGAGTCTCGGGCCGCGCAAAGACGATCTCGCCACTCTTGCGCGAATCTATGGCCACCTGCGCTGGATGGACGCCGCCATCGCCTGCTCGGCTCACAAGCTCGAAAAAGACCTGCTGCTCGCCCTCGCCTCCGATGTGGGAAAGAGCGAACCCGTCATGGCAAACCTCGCCGGCATCATCACCGCACGCGGAGACGCCAAAGAGATCACCGAATGCCTCGCCGTCGTCAAAACCGGCAAAGCGCACGAGATTCTGCAACTCGGCCTCGAAGACACCAAACCTCTCGCGAACGCCGTCGAAGTCCCCGTGCCCACAGCGCCCACCCCCGAGCAAAACGCCGCGTGGGAAAAGCGCGTGCCCGCCATCCTCGCAGCGTTGAAACAGAAACCGAATATCGACGAAGGCAAAACGCTCTTCCAAGGCATCTGCGGAGCCTGCCACAAGTCCCACGGCATCGGCTCCACCGTCGGCCCCGATCTCGACGCCGAGTTCCAACGCGCCCCCGAGGTCATTCTGCGCGACATCCTCTTCCCCAGCGAAGCCGCCCGCCCCGGCTACGAGACCATGATGGTGAAAACGCATCGCGGCGAGACCCTGCTCGGCATCACCGCCTCCGACTCGCCCACCAGCATCACCTTGAAGCTCCCTGGCGGCCTGGAACGCACTGTCCTGCGCAAACGCGCCGAAATCCGCGCGGTGAGAAATGTGTCCCTGATGCCTGCTGGCCTTGGCGATGCACTAAAGCCCGAACAGATCGCGAACATCATCGCGTTCCTTCGCACACAGGCTGCCCCTTGATTGATCCACTCGGAAGACAAACTACAACGGCTGCAGAATCCACACGCGTCTTGCCAACGTGCCTAACTTCTGCGCAATCTGACCCAATCCTCATGAAGTTTTGCATTTTTATCCTGGTCGCCTTTTCCAACCCGCTTGGCGCCGTTGACAGCTTCCTCGTCGAAAACGGCCAGCCGCGGGCGGAGATCATCATCAGCGACAAGCCCACGCGCATGTCCCGAGTCGCCGCGCATGAGTTTCGGCAGCAGATCGAGAAAATCAGCGGCGCACGGCTGCCCATCGTCACGCAGCCTTCAGGGGATGCGGTCAAAGTTTTCATCGGAGCCAGTGCGCACTCGCCTGTGAAGGCGGAGGGGCTCAAAGACGGCGCGTATCGAATCGCCAGCGGCGCGGACTGGCTGGCGCTGATCGGCGATGACGCGGACTTTGAGCCGGTGGGGCCGTTTGCACGAAACAATGGCGACATCCCACGAGCGCAGGCCGAGTGGGAAAAGATCGTCGCCGCGCCGTATGGGCTGCCGAATCCCGGTTTGTACAAGCACCGCACCAAAATCACTCTCGGCGGCGAAACGATGGAGATCTGGGGCCTTGATGAACGTGGCAGCTTCAATGCGGTGACGGCGTTTTTTCAGAAGCTCGGCGCTCGCTGGTATCTGCCGGGCGAACTCGGCGAGGTGTTGCCGACGATGAAGACCATCGATCTGCCCAAGTTCGATGAAACGGTGAAGCCGGACTTCGCGCTGCGGCAGTTCAATTTCCGCTTTGCCACCTGCGGGCCTGACACATCGCTGTGGGCCATGCGACTCGGCATTCGCAACGACGAGCGTCTGCAAATCGCCCACGGCATGGCGAACATGACGAACCGCGAGGAAGTCTTCGCGAAGCATCCCGACTGGTTCGCCATCTACGGCGGCAAGCCCGACTTCAAGCCCGGCGACTCTAAATGTCAGCTCTGCTACTCGAATGACGAACTCTTCCGCGAGACCGTGCGCTATGCGCGGGCGCTGCTCGATACCTTCCACTTGGAAAGCGTCTCCATCATGCCTCCCGATGGCTACACCTCCATTTGCCAATGCGAGAAGTGCAAAGGCAAGGACTCGCCCGAGCGCAACGAGCGCGGCTTGCTCAGCGATTATGTCTGGGACTTCGTCAATCGGGTGGCCAAGGAGGTCGGCAAAACGCATCCGAACGCGAAGGTGCTGAACTGCGCGTATGGCGTCTATACCCTGCCGCCGCTGAAGATCGACAAACTGGAGCCCAACGTGCTCGTCGGCATCGTCGGTGGTCGCCGACCGATGAACAAAGCGGGCAACAAAGCCGAGGGCGAGGCCGCGCCGGAGGCTCTGCGTGCCGCGTGGGCTGCAAAGACAAGCAACCCGATCATCAACTTTGAAAACTACCCGTTCACCGATCGCGGCTGGTATCTGCCCGCTTTTGCCGCGCAGTCGATGGGCGACACGGTGAAGGCAACCCAAGGCCTGTCCCAGGGCGAGGACATCTGGCTCACCGTGCGTCACGACTTCGACAAAGTCGCCACCGGCTTCAATCACTTCCTCGTCTATTTCACTGCCCGCGCTTACTGGAGTGGCTACGATCCCGCCGCAGCGCTGCGAGAATACTGCCGCCTGTTCTACGGCCCCGCCGAGATCGATATGTTGAGCTTTTTCAACTTCTGCGAAGCCCACTGGAAGGTCATGGACGAGGACAAAGCGAAAGCCGACGAAGCGCTCGCTCTTTTCGACAAAGCAAAGGCCAAAACCGATGCCGCGAGCGTCTTTGGAAAACGCCTCGCCCTCATCGACGACTTCCTCAAAGGCCTGCGCATGAAGTCACAGCAACTCGGTCAGAAACGCGGCCCCGTGCCCACTGTGCGCCTCGTCGGCGATGCGAAGGACATCGTCATCGATGGCAAACTCGACGACGAATACTGGCAAAACTGCCCCGCCGCCGCCACGGGCAAGTTCAGCGAGCTGCAAACCGGCCGCGTGCCCACCTTTGGCACCACCTTCAAAGCTGGCTGGCAGGGAAACAGCGTCTGCTTTGCCATCCGCTGCGCCGAGCGCACCGGCGAGAAGCTCAACATCGCCGCCACGCGTGAAGACGATCAAGCCATCTGGTATGGCGACGCCATCGAGATCGAACTCGCCACCGAAACACACTCCTACTACTCCATCGCGATCAGCCCGAACGGTCACATCGTCGATCTGGACCGTGGTGCGCCACGCGGTCAGTGGTTCACTTGGGATTCCAAGGCGGAAGTCGCCACCCACATCGCCGATGATCATTGGACCGTCGAGATTCGCATCCCCGTCACACAGGATGAAAACGATCCGCTGCATCAAGTCATCGGCCGCAAGCCCACGCAGAGTCTGCCCTGGCACATCAACCTCTGCCGTCAGCGCATCCGCGAAGACGGCCAGGAGCACAGCGCCCTCTCCCCCACTGGCGTCGAAAACTTCCACGAGCCACTGAAGTTCGCCCACTTCTATGACGGCAAGTCGCACGTCTTCGACGCCGACCCCAGCGTCACCGACTTTGTGATCGGCTACCGCGATGCCACACAAAAACGCAAAGCCGCAGGATTCCTAGCCCTCGCCGAAGGCAAGATCACCTACTTCCAAAAGTCCGCAGCGCTCGAACAAGCCTCCCTGCTCGACCGCAATGCCTCCTTCATTGACCAGATCCCCATCGAAGCCGTCCGCAAAACCGCGCAGATGCAAAACCTGCTCGCCAACTACAAAGCCATCGAAGTCGTGAAGCAGTTCGCCAACGAAGACATTATGAGGTGGCCCTTTTGGAAACGCGGCGACGGCTTTCATGCTCGCGGCCGCGCTTACTTCATCACCAAAGCCGGCGAAAAAGCCGAAACCGACCTCCGCGCTGCTTTGGAGTTCACCAGCGATCTCCGCCAGCGTGAATCCATCTTGCTCGTCCTCGCCCAAAACCGCGAAACCAACCTCAACAACGACGAAACAGCTCTCAAAGCCTACGAGGCCATCCTCGAAGGCAAAACCCGCCTCGGCGGAGCCGATGAGTTTTCTGCGTTGCAAGGCATCGCCCGCATCCAAACCCGTCGCAGCAAATTTGATGAGGCCCTGAAGACGCTCCACCGCGCCGAGCCAGACAAGCTGCAAGGCGTGTGGAAGACGAACATCCTCAAATCCATTGAGGTGGTGAAGCAGGCACAAAAATAGTCGGACAGGTCGGCTCTGCCTGCGGCGTCTGATTCTGGCATGAAACCGCTTCTCTTCCTCTTGTGTGCTGCGTCAGCCTTCGCTGCTGATACGCCCACGCTTCATCCGAAAGCCGCCGCGCTGCCCTTCACGCATCAGGGACCGTTTGTCACCACGGCGGATGGCGGCGTGCTCTGCATCGACTCCAAGAACGCGCTTCGCAGCACGGATGGCGGTCGCACCTGGACGAACGCGCCGCTGTTCTCAGATCCCGCCAAATTCAATGTCAGCAACGAAAGAGCTCTGCTGCGCACGCGTGAGGGTATTGTCATCTCCGCATGGATGAATGGCGCGGAGCGCAAGCAGCCCAAAGGCTGGCGATGGGGCGAGAAGGATGTGAGCTGGAAGGAATTCATTCTGCCCACCTACACTTGCCGCAGCACTGATGACGGCAAGACCTGGGAGGCACCGGTGAAGCTCAGCGATCCATGGTGCGGCTGCATTCACTCGCTCATCCAGATGAAAAGCGGCCGCCTCGTGCTCGTGGGGCAGGAAATCATTCCCGAGTGGCGGCATGCGACGGTGATGTGGGCTTCGGATGATCTCGGCAAAACGTGGCAGCGCGGTGACATGCTCGATTACGGCGTCGGCACGCATGATCACGCGGGTTCGCTGGAAGGCAGTGTCATCGAGCGCAAGGACGGCTCGCTCTACCTGCTGCTGCGCACGGAATCGGGCTTCTTGTGGGAAGCCACCTCGCGTGATGGCTTGAAGTGGGACGGTTTGAAGCAAACGACGATTCAATCTGTCACCTGTTGCCCGCAGATGGCCCGCCTGGCCGATGGCCGCATCGCGTTGCTGTGGAATGCGCCGCCACGTCACGATCCGAGTAGCGGATCGAGTCGCTCGGAGCTGTCGCTGGCCTTTTCCAGTGATGAAACGGCCACTTGGTCAAAACCGGTGATTGTGGCGGCAAATTATGTGCCGGGCGGGCGTGTGTCGTATCCCTACCTTTACGAGCGCAAGCCTGGCGAACTGTGGATCACCACGATGCAGGGCGGCCTGCGGATGAAGATCAACGTGGCCGATCTCAGCGCAGCCGAAATTCCTGTCTTTGTTCCTCCGCCCAAAGCACAGCCAAAGCCCGGCGGCATCGTCATGTTTGGCGATTCCACCACCGCGCCACGCGGCAGCGTCAAAGTCTATGCCACGCGTGTCGAGATCGCGTTGCAAAGCATCGGCTCCTCGCTCGGTGTTCACAACGCGGGTATCCCCAGCAACACCACGGTCCAGGCCCGCAAACGCCTCCAAGAAGACGTGCTGCGGCACAAACCACGCGTCGTGGTGATGCAGTTCGGCATCAATGATTCCGCCGTGGATGTGTGGCGGAAGCCGCCGATGACCGAGCCACGCGTCTCGCTGGAGGGTTTCATCGAAAATTACCGCGCCATGATCGCCGAAACGCAGAAGCAGGGAGCCAAGGTCATCCTCATGACCACCAACCCGCTGCGGTGGACCTCCAAGCTGCGCGAACTCTATGGCAAGCCGCCTTACAACGCCGATGCCGAGGACGGCTTCGAGTCGCTGAATCTCACGCGCTACAACGACGCGCTTCGCAAGCTTGCGGATGAGATGAAAGTATCGCTCGTCGATGTCCATGCTGCTTATCCGGCCTTTGCTGCCAAAAACAAAACGACCGTCGAGGAGATGCTGCCCGATGGCATGCACCCTGGAGATCTCGGGCACCAACTCGTCGCGGAGTTGCTTGTTCCTGCGATTCGTGATGCCGTTCGCTAATTCTTTTCGCAGAACGCTGCCAGCGTTGTCGTTCAGCTCCAACCCATAGCCCTATCATGATCCGCCACCTGCTCCCCCTTTGCGCCGCTCTGCTTTGCACCCTGGCCACCGCTCAAGAAACATCGCTGCCTGCGAAGGACAAATTCCACCTCTTCCTGCTCGTTGGGCAGTCCAACATGGCCGGGCGCGGTGTCGTGGAGGCGCAGGATCAGACACCGCATCCGCGTGTGCTCATGCTGAGCAAGGAGGGCCGCTGGGTGCCTGCGATGGATCCCCTGCATTTCGACAAACCGAGCGTCGGCGTCGGCATCGGCAAGACCTTCGGCCAGCTCATCGCCGAGGCGAACCCCGGCATCACCATTGGCCTCATTCCGTGCGCCGTCGGCGGCTCGCCCATCGACACCTGGAAGCCCGGCGTGTTTTATCCCGCGACGAAAAGCCATCCCTGGGATGACATGGCGAAGCGCGCCGCGCTCGCCCTGCCCGCAGGCACGCTCAAAGGCATCCTCTGGCATCAGGGCGAGAGCGATTCCCTGCCGGAACTCGCCCCGGCTTATGAGGCAAAGCTGCTCGATCTCATCACCCGTCTGCGTCAGGAGATGAAAGCACCGGAGATTCCCTTCATCGCCGGGCAGATGGGCAGGTTTGATGACATGCCTTGGACGCCGGAGAAGAGCATCGTGGATCGTGTGCATCAGGACTTGCCGAAAAAAGTGCCGCACACGGCTTTTGTGGGCTCGGAGGGCCTCAAGCACAAAGGCGACAAGATTCACTTCGACGCCGCTTCCTATCGCGAACTGGGGAAACGCTATGCCAGGGCGTTTTTGGACATGACCGCGAAGCGCTGACCCAAACCGGCCGAAAGACCCTGTGCAGGGCGTCGGTTCAAGGAGGCATGAAAGCCATCCTCGCCCTCTGCCTGCTCACCAGCGCCGCATTTGCCGACATCCATCATGCCCAGGGCGAGATGGCCGGTGAAGTCACCGCGACCTCGGCCTTCCTTCAAAGCCGCCTCACGGCCATTCCCGGCCCCGTTCTCGATGAAGGGGGCGATGTTCCCGGCAAAGAAGGCGTCGCGTATTTTGAGTGGAGCGAGTCGGCGGACTTTGCGCAGCCGACACGCAGCAAGTGGTCCGAGGCGAAGGCGGATCACGACTTCATCATCCGCAGCAGCGCGAGCAGGCTCAAACCCGGTACGCTTTATCATTACCGCCTCGTTTTCGGCGAAACTCGTGAGACCGCCAAGTCTGGCCCCACTCGCAGCTTCAAGACACTGAGTGAAAGCGGTCCCGTGAGCTTCTGCATGGCCAGTTGCATGAACTACCACGCCTTCATGCACGGCAAGGCCAACGGCGGCGGCCCCGTAACTGCGACGGAGGAGGACAAGCAGCTTGGTTATCCCGCTTTCGCGGCGATGGCGGCTTTGAAAGCCGATTTCTTCATCGGCACCGGTGACATCGTCTATTACGATCATCCCGCGAAGCCTGCGGCACAGACGCTGCCGGAGCTGCGGAAGAAATGGCACGAGCAGTTCCGCTTTCCACGCATGATTGAATTCTTTGCTCGCACACCGGCCTTCTGGTCGAAGGACGATCACGACTTCCGCTTCAACGACGCCGATCTCGGCGGCAAGAAGCTGCCGGAGCCTACCACCGGCATCGAAATCTTCCGCGAGCAGATGCCCATCTTCGATGAAGAAGATCGCGTCACGCCGACCTACCGCACGCATCGTGTTCACAAGCATTTGCAGCTCTGGTTTGTCGAAGGCCGCGATTACCGCTCTCCCAATCAAATGCCCGACGGTCCTGAAAAGACGATCTGGGGCCGCGAGCAGCGCGAGTGGCTGCAAACGACGCTCAAAGCCAGCGATGCCACCTGGAAGGTCATCATCACCCCCACGCCGATGGTCGGCCCAGACCGCAACAGCAAGACGGACAACCACACGAATCTTGCCGGCTTCAAACAAGAGGCAGACAGCTTCTTCCGGTGGCTGCTCGACAACGGCCTGGACAACGTCCTCACCTTCTGCGGCGATCGCCACTGGCAGTACTACAGCATTCACCCGCTGGGTGTGGAGGAGTTCTCCGTCGGCGCCTTGAACGACGAAAATGCCATCCGTGGCGAAAAGCCAGGCGGCAAAAACACCACCGACCCGGAGGGCAAAATCCTGCAACCCTACATCTATGACAAACCCACCGGCGGCTTCCTGCACGTCCGGATCGGCGACGACGTACGGCTGGTGCTCACTCACCACGACGACCACGGCGTGGTAATGCACCGCGCTACCAAGAGGATGCGCTGAGGCGGTCAGGTTCGTCAAGAAGTCAAGGCTTCGCCGTCAAGATGATCAGGAAGGTGCTTCGGCCTCCTTTGCACCCAGCTTGACTTCCTTGACCCTTTGACGCGCAGCACTTCACCTTCCCACGCGAAGCACCTTGACCCGCTCCCCCCGCTTTTTAACTCTCAGGCTCTCAAAATTCCGTCCCCTGCCCCCATGTCCGCCAAAATCATCTACACCCTCACCGACGAAGCCCCGCTCCTCGCCACTTATTCGCTGCTGCCCATCGTGAAGGCCTTTACCAAGGCGGCGGGCATCGAGGTCGAAACGCGCGACATCTCCCTCGCCGGCCGCATTTTGGCCCAGTTCGGCCAGCAGGACGATGATTTGAGCTACCTCGGCAAACTCTGCCTCGAGCCCACCACGAACATCATCAAGCTCCCGAACGTCTCCGCGTCGCAGCCACAGCTCAAGGCCGCTATCGCCGAACTTCAGGCCAAAGGCTACAAACTCCCCGATCTGCCCGAAAACCCGCAGACCGACGAAGAAAAGGAGATCAAAGCCAAGTACGCCAAGGTCATGGGCAGCGCCGTGAATCCCGTGTTGCGTGAGGGCAACAGCGACCGCCGTGCGCCGAAGGCCGTGAAGGACTACGCCAAGAAGCACCCGCACAAGATGGGTGCTTGGTCTGCCAACTCGAAGACTACCGTCGGCACCATGGGCAAGGACGATTTCTTCTCCAACGAGAAATCCGTTTGTGTGCCAGCAGCCACGGAAGTGAAGATCGAGTTCGTTGGCAAGGACGGCAGCACCAAGACCCTCCTGCCTAAGCTCGCCCTCAAAGCCGGCGAGATCATGGATGCCACCAAGCTCAGCAAGAAGGCCCTCGTCGCCTTCTTCGAGCAGCAAATCGCCAAGGCGAAAGCCGATGGCGTGCTCTTCTCGCTCCACATGAAGGCCACCATGATGAAGGTCAGCGATCCGATCATCTTCGGCCACGCCGTCAGCGTCTTCTTCAAAGACCTCGTCGCCAAACACGCCGCCACGCTCGCCGAGATCGGCGTGAACTTTAACAACGGCTTCGGCGACCTCATCGCGAAGCTCGACAAGCTGCCCGCCGACAAAAAAGCCGAGATCGAGGCCGACATCCAGGCCGCCTACGCCAGCGGCCCTGCTTTGGCCATGGTGAACAGCGACAAAGGCATCACCAATCTCCACGTCCCGAGCGATGTCATCGTCGACGCCTCCATGCCCGCCATGATCCGCGGCGGTGGCAAGATGTGGGACGCCGCCGGCAAGGAGCAGGACACGCTCGCCGTCATCCCGGACAGCAGCTACGCCGGCATCTACCAGGCCACGATCGACTTCTGCAAAAAGAACGGCGCTCTCGATCCCAAGACCATGGGCAGCGTGCCCAATGTCGGCCTCATGGCCCAGGCCGCCGAGGAATACGGCAGCCACAACAAGACCTTCGAGGCCCCCGCCGACGGCGTCATCCGCGTCACCGACACAGCAGGCAACGTGCTCTTTGAACACGCCGTCGATCAAGGCGACATCTGGCGTGCCTGCCAGACGAAGGACGCCCCCGTGCAGGATTGGGTGAAGCTCGCCGTCAAACGTGCCCGCGCCAGCGGCGTGCCTGCGATCTTCTGGCTCGACAAAGCCCGCGCCCACGACGCCCAGATCATCGCGAAGGTCGAAAAATACCTCAAAGATCACGACACCAGCGGCCTCGACATCCGCATCATGACACCCGCCGATGCCTGCACGTTCTCGCTCGAGCGCATCGTCAAAGGCGAAGACACCATCTCCGTCACCGGCAACGTCCTCCGCGACTACAACACCGACCTCTTCCCCATCCTCGAAGTTGGCACGAGTGCGAAGATGCTCTCCATCGTCCCGCTCATGAACGGCGGCGGCCTCTTCGAAACCGGTGCCGGCGGCTCCGCTCCGAAGCACGTGCAGCAATTCTGCGAAGAGAACTACCTCCGCTGGGACAGCCTCGGCGAGTTCTTCGCCCTCGCCGCCTCCTTCGAGCATCTCGCCGACACCTTCAAGAATCCGAAGGCCAAAGTCCTCGCCGACACCCTCGACGCCGCCAACGGCAAGTTCCTCGAAAACGACCGCAGCCCCGGCCGCAAACTCGGCACCATCGACAACCGCGGCAGTCACTTCTACCTCTGCCTCTACTGGGCCCAGGAACTCGCCGCCCAAACCGCCGACGCCGACCTCGCGAAGACCTTCAAACCCATCGCCGAGTCCCTCACCACCAACGAGAGCAAGATCGTCGCCGAACTCCTCGCCGTCCAAGGCCAGAAAGCCGACGTCGGCGGCTACTACAAGCCGGATAACGCCAAAGCCGATGCCGCGCTCCGCCCGAGCGCCACGCTGAATGGGATCTTGGCGGGGGTTTGATTCCACTTCGAAATCTCTACTGAATAAAGACTACGGCCTCACTCCAAGCGAGATGGACATCCTTAAGCTCCTTGTGACCGGCAGCACCATCAAAGACGCCGCCGCACAGTTCGGCATCGGCTACTGCACCGCCGACGAATATATCCGCAGCGTGTATGTGAAACTGCAGGTCCGCAGCCGCGCCATCGCGAAGGCGGTGAACCATCAGCGTGACGATGCGCGTGATGTCGGACTCCAGCGCGGCGCGTTGTTCCGCAGGCAAATCCTCAGCCTTCGGCGGCATCTCGTCTTTATCGACCCGGTCATGGATGCGAATCCAACGCTCGCGCGTCGTGTGATCGGCGAGATCAAACTTCAGCGCGGTACGATCGAGGCTGCCCTTGGCGGTTTCTTTGTCGTGGCACTTGATGCAGCTCTGCTCGATCTGCGGCGGCTTGGCCGCGAGCCCCAGCGGGACAAGGCAAAGGAGAAAAGTTCAGGCTCACATGAAAATCGGGCCTGCCACTACGCCAGAAGCTACACCAATCCTTCTTTGAGGGCCTTCGCCACCGCGCCAGTGCGGGTGTTCACCTCCAGCTTCTCGTAGATACGGCGCAGATAGGTGTCCACGGTGTGGATGCTGAGCGTGAGCCGGCCGGCGATCTCCTTTTTGATGAGGCCCGTCGTCATGAGCTGGAGGATTTCTTTTTCGCGTTCACTCAGGCCATAGTCGCTTTGTTTGGGAGCGAGTTTGGAAAACATGTCGAGCACACGACGGGCGATGCGCGGGTTCATCGGCGAGCCGCCTGCCAGCGCATCGCGCACGGCCTGGGTGATGTCGGTGACGCTGCTGGTTTTTAGCAGATAGCCAGCCGCGCCAGCGCAGATAGCCTGGAAGACCTTGTCGTCGTCCTCGAAGACGGTGAGGATGACGATGAGCGATTTGGGCGCGCGTTCTTTGAAGAGGCGGATGCCATCGAGGCCGCTCATGCCTGGCAGGCCGACATCGAGCAGGATCAAGTCGGGCGCGTCATCGCGCGTGAGGGCGGCGAGGGCTTTTTCGCAGGAGTCGAAGTCGCGAGGGCACTGCAAGTCAGGTTCCGAGTTCAAGACACGCACGAGCGTGCGGCGGAAGGCGGCGTGGTCTTCGACGATCCAGAGAGTTTTCATGAGAGCGGGGCCTCCAAGACGATGCGCGTGCCTTTTCCAGCCTCGCTGGTGATCTTCACATCACCGCCGAGCACTTCGGCGCGGTGACGGAGGTTGGCGAGGCCGTTTCCGGCGGTGACGACACTGGCGTCAAAGCCACAACCATCGTCTTCGATCACCATTTGCAGCTTTTTGAGCTGCCAGGTGATTTGAAGGCTCACACGCATCGCTTTGGCATGTTGGGCGATGTTGTAAACGGCCTCGCGAAAGAACAGAAAAACCTGGCGATGAAATTCCAGCGACGCGCTGGCCGCATCACCGCCTTCGGGCGATGCGAGTGTCCATTCAATGCCCTTGAGCAAGCTGCCCGCGCTCTGGCGCATAGCTTCGACGAGGCTGGTGAGCTTGGGCGCATCACCCTCGCGCACGAGCCAGATGATGCCGCGCATGGACTCGGCGGCCTCGCCAGCAAGACGATGAATTTCTTCAAGTGATTCGGAGGCACCATCTTCACGCAAGGCCAGCTCGGACATCAGGCGGATGCTGCCGAGGTGACTGCCGATCTCGTCATGCAGATCACGCGAGATGCGATGGCGCAGCGTTTCCATTTCGAGACTGCGCGAACGGCGCAGGCGCACGAACAGCATCAACCATGCGGAAAACATCGCGATGACGACCACGATCGCCAGATAAGCGGCTCGTGAGCGAGCCCTGAGCATCTCCACAGCTCTGTCAGCGTCGAGCATGGCGAGTCGGAAGCTGATTTCGCGCCGTTTCGAGAGATCGGCGAGCCATGCGGCCTCAGTCAGCAACACACCGGAGCTGGTGCGTTCATCGACCAGTTGCTCACGCGTCCATGAACCGGTGATCGTGTCGTCCGAACTCGCCACAGCTGATGCTAACGCGATGTTTTGTCCTCCCGCGAAGGCTTGCAGCTCTGACAAAGCGAAGACGAAATCAGCGCTGCGCTCCCAGAGCGACGTAGCGGTGACGCGGATGGTTTGAGCACGCAAACCGGGTGTTGGGAAGGCCACGGGAGTGTCGCCAGGATTGGGGAAGTCCGCGCTGGTGCTGTCGAAGATAGGCTTTCCGTCCGCCTCGACCTTGAACCGTCGCGGAAAGCCGAAACCGAAGCGGTCCGGGTAATCGCGCGGATGCGCGGGGATGAGGCGAATCTCCTCCACATCGCGCACGGAGCCGAAATCAGCCTGCACCCAGCTCGTGGAATCAGCGCGGGTGAAAATAGCGCTGTGCCAGCCGTTGTTCGGAACATCGTCGGCGCGCACCGGCAGACCAAGCGCGTGACAGCCATCGACTAGATGCCGTGGCGACCACGTCGGCAATGTTTCGACCGAGTTCGGCGCAAACACTTCAGCACGCAGCGCGACGTTGCGACCGCCGCTGAAGACCAGCAGTTCGCCAAGGCAAAAGATGAAGCGCTTGCCCAAGCGTGGCTGCGCTGAGAGCTTGGTGGCGGTAAAGCGGACGTAGCGGGCCTTCACGCGGTTCGCGGCGATGTGCCACGGCGCGAGCGAGGGCGCGGCATCAGCACCAGTTTGATCCAACAGCGTGGTGGAGTCGCCAAAGAGCGGATCATTCGAGGCGTCGATACGAAACCTCAGCGGAAAGCCATACGCTTCCACGCTGCCGAGCATCGCAGGAACGACGACCACCGCATTGAGCGCGCGTTCCGCACCGAGATCCACCTGCACCCAGCGGATGGAGTCGGCCTGCGGGGCGAAACCACTGTGAAAGCCCGCGTGTTCGTGCGGCTGGGGCGAAGGCGCGGGTGGCAGCGCGGACAGTTCCGCACGGAGCTGGTCCTGGCGCGTTTCGAGGGCTCCCAGCTCCGCATTCAGCCAAGCCCAAGGCGCACCAGCCTGCGCGGTGGTGGCGACAAAAGCGAGACTGAGCAGCCAGGGCTTCAAACGAGGCATCATTCCCGTCACACGACGAAGCGCAACCCACGCGTGCGCGGGACATGCCGTCACGGCTTGCGTTTGGCGACCTCGGACGTGTCCAGCACCTCGCCACGCAGGTTTTTGAACTGGAGCTTCATCGTGGGAGCACCAGCGGTGAGGATGAGGAGGAGGTAGTTGTCCACGCGAGCGTGGAACTTGGATTGGGGGTCTTTGTAGAGGTCACCATCGCCTTTGAGGCAGGTGTTGTAATATCGGAGGCCGCCGCTGAGCTCGGCACGATCGGCAAAGTAACCAAAGCCGGTGATCAGGGCGCTGCCTTGGCGAAAATGCTCGTGCCATGCGCCTTTCGTGAGTCCCTGCACTTGCGTTTGCTTCTCATTCATCAAGGAGATGACAAAGCCGCTCGTGCTTGCCGCCATCGTTTCGGCAAACCATTGGAACTGCGGCGAATCTGGCTGCCAGGCATGGCAGGTCTGCCAGGTGGTGCCGAAGTCCTGGATGTGATTGAGATCGAGCGCGATGAAACGCAGATCGAAGCCGGGGAGGTCGAAGTGCCATTTCCATTCGTCGCCGGGGAGAGCGAAGAATTCACGATACGCGGCGGCCTCCACATCATAAACAGCCTGTGCGGGCGGCTTGGGGCCGCGACTCGTGACTTCGCGGTCGTGATTGCCGAGGATCGGCATGAAGGGCGTGCGGCGGAAGAGATCGCGGTTGGCGTCGATGAGCGCACTGAAGGCTTTCGTGCCTTCCTTGCCCTTCTCATGCAGGCTGGCGACGTTGTCACCGGCGGTGAGCAGCAGATGCACATCGTCTTTGACGATGGCGCTCACGTCCTTGCCGGGCGCATAGCCCCAGTCGCCCACGATGGCGATGCGGAGTTCTTGGCTCGGGTAGCCTTTGAAGCTGGACACCGTCGAAACATCCTCGCCACTGCGCACGCGGTAGTGATAGACCACGTCTCGCTGCTCCAGCGGGATCTCGACGTGGTGGAGCTTGGTTTTGTGCTCCAAGATCACGCGTTGTCCGAGAGCTTCGCTGGTGCCAAACTCGACGACGGAATCGCCCGGCGCAGCGGTTTCCCAGTTGATGACGATCTTCGAAGGATCGTTCGTTGCGTGCGTCAACCAGATGCGCTCGATGGGCGCGGCGCAAACAGAGGACGCAACAAGGAAGCAGAGCAGCAGACGCATGGGGTGAATCATTTGACGAGAATCTCCTCCAGCACGCGACCGTCCTGCTGCGGCAGCTTGAGGTCCATGAGTTTCGCGATGGTGGGTGCCACATCGAGATTGGCCATGCGTTCGAGCACGACGCCAGGTTTGATCCCGCGCCCGCTGGCAATGAAGATGCCGTCGAGTTCGGGGTCGCCGTTGAAGAAGCCGTGCGTGCCGCCGTAGTTCACGGTGGGCGCGGTCACGGCATCGCCTGCGGCGGCGTTGTTGAAGGCGTGGCCGTCCTTGGCGTAGAGCACGAGATCGCCCATGCCCTGGTTTTCCTCCGGCGTCGGCATGCCGAGTGTGTGGCCATCCTTGCCGTCGATGACACGGTCCACGCCTTCGGTCTGCTCGAACATCGCCTTGAGTTTCGGCAACAGCTCGGCCTTGCGGGCGGGATCGTTCACATAAACGAAGGCCATGCCGCCCTGGGTCATGCAAAAGGCGTCGCAGGTGGTGATTGTGGGGCCGAGAGCGGTGGCGAGACCGGCTTTTTTGAGCACGACGTTCGGATACACATACTTCGACACTTTTTTGAAGCCGTGATCGGTGGCGATGAGGAAGGTGGTGCGGTCACGCAGGCCGCTGTCCTCCACAGCCTGGATCAAATCGCCGACGAGCTTGTCCGCGTAAGCCAGCGCGGTGTGGCTGGCCATCGTGCCGGGGCCGTAGGTGTGATGCGTGGCGTCGGTGTTGAGCGTGTGATAGAGCAGCAGGTTCGGCTGGTGCGTCTTGAAGATGTGGATCGCGGCCTTGGTCCACATGTTGTCGAGAAAAGTCACGCTCTTGCGCTTCGGACCGAGCTGCATCCACTCAATGTGCTCCGGCGTGATCGTGCCTGCGGCGATCATTTCCTTCACGACGGGGCTTTCGGCCTCCGGCAGCTCCGCGAAGCTCCAGGTGATGGTGCCTGGCCGCGTGACGGCCACCCAATCAGACTCCGCCGTGGTCAGGCCGTTCTGATGGGCGATGTCATAAAGCGTCGGCACATGCACCAGCTTCGATTTGTCCACCCAGGGCTCGATCTTCGCGGGTTTGTTGCCGTCCTGCCGCACGAGCAGGCCGTTGAAGAGCACACCATGCTTGCGCGGCTCCACGCCGGTGACGAGCGTCGTGTGATTGATCCAGGTGATCGAAGGATTGCTCACCGTCATCGCCTTCGTGCTCGCTCCTTCGGCGGCCAGCTTGCGCAGGTTCGGCACTTGCAGCGATGGATCATTCCACATCCAGGCCGGGAAGCCGTCGATGCTGATGAGGATGACGTGGTGATCCTTGCTGCCCGACTTTGAACAAGAGGTCAAGCCGAGGACAATGACGATGCCGAGAACAAGAAGGGCGCAAAATTTCATTTGGGGCGAAGGGTTACGAGTGCTTGCCTCGTTTCCTTTCTCTCTCATGAAGCGCCTCGCATTTTTCCTCCTCGCCGCCATGTCCGTTCAAGCCGTCGAAATCATCGCGCATCGCGGTTTTTCCGCCCGTGCGCCGGAAAACACGCTCGCGGCGTTTGAGCTCGGCTGGAAGCATCAAACCGATGCCTGCGAGCTGGATGTGTACCTCACCGCCGATGGCAAAACGGCCGTCATTCATGACAAGGACACGAAACGCACCGCCGGTGTGAAGCTCGACGTGGCGAAGTCGAACCAGGCTGATCTGACTGTGCTCGATGCCGGATCGTGGAAGGGCAAAGAATGGGCGAAGGAGAAAATCCCGACGCTGGAGCAGGCGCTCGCGACTTTGCCGAAAGGGAAGCAGCGCTTCTTCATCGAGGTCAAATGTGGCGCGGAGATCGTGCCGGAGCTGAAGCGCATCCTAGAGCCGATGAAGGATCGCGCGGATCAACTCGCGATCATCGCGTTCAAGCGCGATGCGGCGGCGGAATCGAAGAAGGCGCTGCCGTGGATCAAGGTTTACCGCCTAGCTTCCGGCAAGACGAAAGACAAGAAGCCTACAGACCTCACGCAACTCATCGCCGACACGAAGGCCGACCAGCTCGACGGCCTCGACCTTGGCGTGGCCGATTTTCCGTGGGATGACACGATGGTGAAGCAGATCCGCGACGCAGGCTTCGGCCTCTACGTCTGGACGGTCAACAAACCGGCGGATGTGCAGCGTTTCGCGAAGCTCGGTGTCGATGGCATCACGACGGATGATCCGGTGATGGTGCGCGAGGCGCTGGCGAAGCCTTGATGGCATCAGCTTCTTGATCCCGGAGAGGTCAGCCAACCTGGATGACGTGCATTTTCTGATCCGCACGGATGACGAGTTCGTGAAGCCGCACGGGCTTAAGATTCAGAGCCATCTTGGAGACGCTGTATCAGCAGTTGAAGCAACGCATCAGCGCCAGATAGTGGTCCGCACAGTCCTCTGTGCGGGTTTGGGTGTCAGGTGACGCTCGTGACGCCGCACAGCGGACTGTGCGGACCACTTTATTACTGCCATGTCACTCACTGCTCTTCAAAACGCCCGCCCCGAAACGGCCATCGTGCTTGGTTCTGGTCTCGGAGGGGTCGCGGAGGTGTTTGGGGTCGAATGCGAGGTGCCGTATGCCGAGGTGCCGGGTTTGAGTGCTTCCACAGTGCCGGGACATGCGGGACGCTTTGTTTTGGCACATCATCACGACAAGCCCATCCTCATCGCGCAAGGGCGGCGGCATTTGTATGAAGGTCTGAGTGCTGCGGAGGTCACGGCGGGCATTCGTTTCATGCACAGCCTCGGCGTGAAGCGTGTCGTGCTCACGAATGCGGCAGGAGCGATCGACGAGCACTTCCATGTCGGCGGGTTGATGCTCATCACGGATCACATCAACCTCCTGGGCACCACGCCGCTGCTCGGCGGGCCGAACTTCCATGACATGAGCGAGGTCTATTCGCGGGCGTGGGCGGCAAAATTCCACGCGGCGGCGGTGGAGATCGGTTTGAAGCTGCATGCGGGCGTGTATGCCGCGCTGCTCGGCCCGCAGTATGAAACGCCCGCCGAAATCCGCATGCTGCACACGCTCGGTGCTGATGCTGTCGGCATGTCCACTGTGCCGGAGGCGATTCAAGCCCGCGCCCTCGGCATGGAAGTCGCCGGCATCTCCATGCTCACCAACTGGGCTGCCGGCCTGCGGCCGCAGACGCTGCATCACGCCGAAGTCGTCGAAATCGGCAAGACCGCGAGCCTGTATCTGGCGCGGTTGTTGAAGGCGGTGGTGTGATGACGGTTTGTTTTACCGGCTTCGCTTTCGCAAACGCAACAACGCATAAATCACAAAACTCCAAATCGCAGAGTAAATCACGATGACGAGCAAGATTGTCTGCAATGCAGATAGCTGAAGGAAAGAGAAAGACCCTATCAACCATGTTCCAGGGTAGTGCAGAACATACAGCATGGTAACCCAAAGAGGTGGTGGACCAATACCTCCGAGCATTGGAATCAACAAACCCATGAGCAAAAACTCAACCGCAATCCCTGAGATGATAGCTTTCACTCGGAGACTCATCGCGGTAAGCCGTTTCAGGTTTTAGCTAACAGCAAGCGCTCGCCTTTTCCTTCTCGCAGGAATGGTCGCAGCAGGGGCTGAGCGGCACGCCGTCCATGGACTCCGGGGCTTCCAAGCCGGGATTCGGCTCCAAGGGAGCGAGGCCGAGTTCGCGGAGGAGTTTCATGTCCTCGTTGGCGCGGGGATTGGCGGTGGTGAGGAGTTTGTCGCCGTAAAAGATGGAGTTGGCACCGGCGAAGTAGGCGAGGGCCTGGGCTTCCTTGGACAGGTTGGTGCGGCCGGCGCTGAGGCGCACTTTGGCCTTCGGCACGGCGATGCGCGTGACGGCGATCATGCGGACGAAGGCGAAGGCATCGATGACCTCGTTGTCGCCCATCGGCGTTCCCTTGATGGGCATGAGGGCGTTGATGGGGATGCTTTCGGGCTGCGGATTGAAGTTGGAGATGACCTCCAGCATTTTCAGACGGTCGTCGATGGTCTCGCCGAGGCCGAGGATGCCGCCGCAGCAGACGGACATGCCGGCGTCCTGTGCGTGGCGGATGGTGCGCAGGCGATCCTCGAAGGTGTGGGTGCTGACGATGTTCGGGTAATGCTCAGGCGAGGTGTCCACGTTGTGGTTGTAGGCGGTGACACCGGCTTCCTTGAGGTCGGCGGCTTCGTCCGCGCCGAGTTCGCCGAGGGTGACGCAGACTTCCATGCCGAGCTTGGAAACGTCGCGCACGATGTCGAGCACCTGGTCGAATTTTTGAGTGCCTTTGCGCACGCCTTTCCACGCGGCGCCCATGCAGAAGCGCGTGGAGCCACTGGCACGGGCGGCGAGGGCGCGTTCCATGACCTGCTCCTTCGGCATGAGCTTCTCCGCCTGCACGCTGGTGGTGTAGCGGGCGCTCTGGGCGCAGTAGCCGCAGTCTTCGCTGCAACCGCCGGTCTTGATGCTGAGCAGGGTACAAAGCTGGACCGAGTTGTCCGCCCAATGCTCGTCATGCACGGCGCGGGCCTGCTTGAGGAGGTTGAAGAAGGGCTGGTGATAGATGCGGTGAAGCTCGGCGAAGGTCATAGGGCGTGGGATTGTTGGCGCAAATGGGCGAGATGCACGGGAAAAGTTGGCTTGGAGTCGTCCTCCTGCTCGAACTCGTCCTTCGTCCTCGATTCTTCGGTGCCGCAATCAGCCAGTGTGGGCGATTTGATCGAGGACGAGTTCGAGTAGGAGGACGAGGACGATGGATGGAGTGCAAGACAGACCCGCTCGAAGCCGATTCTTTGCACCACCATGAACCGCCGCACTTTCTTCCACCAAACGTCCGCGCTCGCCGCGGTCTCCGCTTTACCAAAACTCCGTGCTGCGGATGCCGCGCAGAAAAAGCTCAAGGTGGCCGTCGTGGCGCTCGGTCGCGGCATGGGGCATGTGCAGGCACTGTTGAAGCTGCCGAATGTGGAGATCGCGTATCTGGCCGAAGTGGACCCGAAACGCCTCGAAAGCGGCCTGAAGGTGGTCAATGACACGCAGCAGGTGTCCTGCGTGGGCGTGAAGGACTTCCGCTCCATTCTCGATGACAAGACGCTGGACGCGGTCTTCATCGCCACGCCGAATTTCTGGCACACACCCGCCGCTTTGCTCTGCATGCAGGCCGGGAAGCATGTGTATGTGGAAAAACCCGGCAGCCAGAATGCGCATGAAGCGGAAATGATCGTCGAAGCAGCGACGAAATACGACCGCGTGGTGCAGATGGGCAATCAGCGCCGTACCTGGATGAAGGAGGCGATTGAGGCGTTGCACGGCGGTGCCATCGGCCCGGTGCGCTTTGGCCGTGGGTTTTACTACAACACGCGCAAATCCGTCGCCACGAACGAGAAGCCCGCCGCGCCGGACATCGACTACAATTTGTGGCAGGGACCGGTGCCTGACGATGCGAAGCACGACTTCAAAGCACTGGCGCACTACGACTGGCATTGGTTCTGGCACTGGGGCAACGGCGAACTCGGCAACAACGGCATCCATACGCTCGACATCCTGCGCTGGGGCATCAAGGGCGACTACCCGCTGCGCACGACCTACAACGGAGGCCGCTACTTCTTCGATGATGCGCAGGAAACGCCGGACACCGGCACGGCGGTCTATGATTTCGGGCACGCGGGCTGTGAGTGGGTGCAGAGCAGCAGCCATCCGCGTGCCGCAGAGAAGCCGTTGGCGGAAGTCATGTTCTACGGCGACAACGGCACCATGGCCATCGCCCGTGATTCATGGATCAACTACGACCTGAAAGGCGTCGAAGTCAGCAAGGGCAAAGGCGCTGGCGGCGGTGATCCCGCTCACATCGGCAACTTCCTCGACGCGATTCGCGGCGAAGCGAAGCTCAACAGCCCCATCGTCGAAGGCCAGAAGAGCACCATGATGTGCCACCTCGGCAACATGGCCTACCGCACCAACACCGTCGTGAAATGCGATCCCAAGACCGGCAAGATCCTCGACAATGCCGAAGCACTGAAGCTTTGGGGTCGCGAGGGTTATCGCAAGGGCTGGGATGTGAAGATTTGAGCCAAAGTAGCCTTGTTGCTGTGCAACAAGGACCGCCCTGTTCCGCAGGAACAGGGCTACTTTTACCGGAACACCACGTCCACGCCCATCGCGCTCTCTTTGGCGAAGCCGGGAATCCAATGCGGCTTTCGCAGCGCGATCACGCGGTAGATCATCGACAGCACATGCAGGATGAGCAGGCGGTCGATGATGCGATAGCCACGGCGGCGACGCATGAGCAATTCGACCGCCCAGCCGATGTAGCGGCGATGCAGCCAGAAGGGCGTGAAGCCCATTTTGATGCGATAACGGGCGCGCAGGCCGCGCTTCGGATACTTTGCCTTGTAGGCCCGCTTGGCCTCTCGCAGCCGCGATTCGATCTCCGGCGTGAATTCGGTGAAGCAGTACTCCCGCGCCAGCGCCAGCAGGCGAAAGGTGTCGCGCATGTATTCGAGATCGGCCACCGGCACTCCGGCACGCGGTGCGAGGGAGATCATCTGATCCAATCGGCCCATGCAGCGCACGGCGCTGTGCAGCGCGGCCTCTGGCTCATGCACAAAGTAGCGCAGCAGCTTTTTCACGCTGTGATTGATGAAGATGTTCCCCCAATAGACCTGGAGCATCGGCGGGATGCGCACCCGGCGGAAAAACAGCTTCTGCTGCGCGAACTCCTCCACATACAGCAGCTCGCGCACGACCTCGTCGGAGTAGCGCAGCAGCTCGATGAGCGCGTTCGCATCGCCCAAACCACGCTCTTGGACAAAGGCGCGCACCGCATCCTCGACGACCCAGCCATTCTTCATGATGCGCAGCGTGACGAAGGTGTTCAGGTCGATCCAGATCGCTTCGGGATCGATCAACGCGATGCGGCGGAAGGGCACCCAGCCGCCCGTCTGGCACCAGACCATGCAGCCGATGACGTTGTCTGCATGCTTCAGCTCGCGGGCATAGCGCTCGTATTCCCAGCCGGTGAAGCTCGGGTACTCGCCGCAGCCCTCGTATTCGCGCCGCGTTTGCAGCTCCACGATCTTCGGGATGCTGGTGCGAAAGAAGTTCCGGTTCAGCGGCAGGTAGCGGAAGAAGTCGGACTCGCCGTACTTCATCGAAATGACCAGGGCCGGGCTTTGCAGCCCTTCAAACACGCTCGCAAAGGTGCGGCGGTGCCACATCAGATCGCCGATGCGATACGCGCCGACGGTCCAGGTGCGGAAAATCAGGCGGCGTGCGTGCTTCTCGCACACCGGCAGCAGATCGAGCAGCAACTGGCGGGCCTGTGCGGGCTTTTGGATCACCAACTCGCTGCGAAACTCGTCATGCACGCCTTTGCCGTCGGATTCGCCGATGCGGACAATGATCCCCGCCACCTGCGGGAAGCTGGTGAAGAAGCCATCGAGCAATTCGGCCAGGTAGTCGTTCACGCTGCGCTTCGCCTCGGTCATGCGGCGGCGCAGCTCGGGCGTGTAGGTCATCACATCCATCGTCAGATGCACCGCCAGGCCGCGTTCCGTGAAAAGCGCGAAGCAGCGGGCGAATTCCTCCCGGTAGAGCGCGATGCGCTCGCGCAGCTCCGGCTCCAGCCAGGCGTGATCCGCCAGATGCGTCACGTCATCGAGCGAGAACGCGTTGAAGCCCCACGCGGCGGCCTGATCCGCGAACTTCGTCAAATCCGCCCGCACCAGCGCCCACCAGGCATCTGCGGCGGCATCGCGCGTCTTCGGCAGGTTTTGCCACGGGATCTTCGACCAGTTGATCGTGCGCACGTCATGCCCGCGAAAAAACGGGCCGATGGCGTCGATGAGGTGGAGCGGTTGCAAGCGCCGCGAATGAAGCAGGTCCGGCGGGGATGCAAGTGACGATCTTGAAAGTGGTCCGCACAGTCCTCTGTGCGGCGCTCCGCAGCGCTACAGACCTTCGTATGATCCCAAAGGTGCTTTCTGAAGCCGCTTTTTTCTAGCTCACCTCACACCCATCGACACTCCGCACAGGGGACTGTGCGGACCACTTTGCTACTTCACCCGCTCTTTGAGGATTTCGCGGAACGAACGGCCATCAAGGCTGAGATCCGCCAGCACGGCGCGGCCGTTGAGCACGCGCACCTCGGCAATGATGCCCTTGGTGCTACGGATGTTCTCGGCGAACCACTTGTCGGCCTCAGGGGCGAGCTTTTCATTGATGTAGAAGCGCTCGAAGGGCCACTCGATGGTCGCCTTGCTTTCATAGGCATAGCCGACGTTTACGCGGATGTAGTCGCCACTCGTGGGTGGCGTGAGGGACAGGCTGGAGATCGTGGCCAGACCATCCGCGCCGGAGGTCAGTGTGGCGTAAACGCGGGTGCCGCTTTCCAGTTTCAGACCCGCAGGCACGCTGGCCTCGCGCTGCTCCGGCCGCACGGCAAGATAGCGGCCGCGCAGCGGGTCGTAGGGATCGGGAGCGCTGCACTTGAGCTTGATGAGCGTGCCTTTCGCGAGCGTCTGCTCGTGTGTCCAGATTTGCGAAAGCGGTGCGGCCCACTGGGCGAGCGCAACCATGGCGAAGATGATGATGGGAAGGGCTTTCATGGCTGGGTGAGTTGTTTTTGACGGGCAAGACGGCTCATGCAGATGTTGAAGGCCAGGAAGGCCACGCCGATGACGATGAAGGCCAGTCCTTTGGTGAGAAGTGACAGCTCGCTCTCAAACATGCGTGCGATGATGAGCACGCAGAGCAGGGCGGCCCCCAAACGCGGAGCACCGCGCCGCCCGGTGAACTCCAGCACGATGAGCGTGATGCCGATGAGGGAGAGATGCAGCGTCATGAGCCAGGGCAGGACGGCTTGGGCCGTTTCACCCATGACCAAAGCAAGCACGGGTGTGATCGCGATCGAAGCGACAGACAAGACCGCCCAGCGGCGGCGCAAGACCGCATGAACGGCAAAAGCGGCGATCAGCGCGATGAGAACCCAGGTCCAAGGCACTTGCCAGGCCTCGCGAACCGCCTTGGCGAGTTCCTGGCCCATGTCCAGAAACGTGGCGACAACGCCAAACTGAAGGAGATGCAGAAAGCCGAGGACGATCTGCGGCTTTTGGCGCGGCTCCGTATCGAGAGCGGACAGGGGCAGCGGAAACAGCGCCAGCATCGCGGAGGTGAGCACCCACAGCCAGAGCGTCACGTCAAAGTGGCCCCAGGAGTCCGCGAAATGCATCCTCGTGGCATAATGCGCGGCCGCACACAGGCCGCAGATGGCGCTGATCGTCATCACCCAGCGCAGCGTGGTGGAAAGCGGACGGTCCAACTTCCAGCCCGGCCAGAACGGAAAGAGACCGAGCAGCAGCAGCGGGTAGATCATCGGGCTGGCATGCCAGGGTTGATGTCCCCACACCTGATGAATGCTCCATTCGGCAATGCCGATGAGGTAAAAGATGGCGACGGAATTCGATTTCATCACCCACACGAGCGGGAGACTGAGCAGGCACCACCAGAAGAGAAAGTCCGGCCATTCGCCGCCCAGATTGTAGATCTGCGAGACGAGGGCGATGCAGGCTCCCGTGCAAAGCGCTTGAAGCAGGGCCGCCGTCTCGCGCACCCAGGCTGCGGCAGCGTCGCCTTGAAGCATCACCCGCAGGCTGAACAATTGAGTGAGCAACAGCGGCAGAAAGGCGAACACCAGCCGCACCGGGCGCGAGAAGTCATCCCAGTTGAAGCCGATGATGGTGATCAAGCCGGTGCCAATCAGCAAGGCACCGAGAGAACCCATGATGATCTGCGCCGCGCCCGGCTGCGAGGCATCCACCGCATGCCGCTCGCGCAAGGTGCGTGCCGCATCCGTGGTGAGAAGATCTTCACTTTCCCACTTCGGGAGTTGTTCGAGGAGCCAGCGGTGGTGGGAGGAGTTCATGGGAGAAGGGTAGCCGAGTATGTCCGACCCGCCCGATCACGGCGAATCGAAAAACTCAATGATCGCATTGAGTTTCCATATTTCGTCAGAATGGGCGGCGTATGGCGCAGAAAAAAGCGGAGGTGCTGCCTCCGCCTTGAGAAACACAGGATGCGACGCGTCCTGGATGCCTTTACATCTATTACTTCGCCTCGGGCTTGATCTTGCCTTTGTCTTCGAGCGTGTGCTTGAACTTCTCGGTCTTGGGATTGACGACGGCGCGGACGTAGCCCTGGTTGGGGTTGAGGGCTTTGAAGTTCTGATGGTAGTCCTCGGCGGGATAGAATTTCTTCAGCGGGGCGATCTCGGTGGCGATGGGGTCTTTCCAGTTCTTCTGGGCGGCATCGCGGGAGGCCAGGGCGATCTTCTTCTGCTCTTCGTTGGTGTAGAAGATGGCGGAGCGGTACTGCGTGCCGTAGTCGTTGCCTTGATAGGCAGTGCCTTTGGGGAGGAGCTTGCCGTGTTTGACCATGTCCTCCTTCGTCACGCTGGTGGGATCATGCGCGTCCCAGAAAAGGTCGATGATCTCCTTGAAGCTGATGACCGCAGGATCGAACTCGATCTGGATGACCTCGGCATGGCCGGTTTCTCCAGTGCAGATGTCCTCATAAGTTGGGTTTTCTGTTTTGCCGCCGGCGTAGCCGCTGACGACTTTTTTCACGCCTTTGACCAAGAGATACTGCGCCTCGACGCACCAGAAGCAGCCACCGCCGATGATGGCGGTTTCGGTTTTGGCGGCAGGGGCGTCGGCAGCAGAAGAAAGCGGGGCGATAGAAGCCATGAGGAAGGTGGTGAGAAGGGTGAGCGCGGTTTTCATGACGGTGATACGAACGAAGGAGAAGGGCGAGTCAATCATCCGTCGCATGAGAGGCGAAACTTTCGCGGGAAATTCCGGGCCTGTTCAATTTCCTGGCCTGAATACATGTTCCATATGAGATGTTCTGGCACAGAGATCGTTAGTTCAGTTGGTCTTTTTGATTGCCAAAATCCTCAGTCTAAAGACAAAATCCAACTGTGCGTCTCGGCTTGTGGAAATATGCGCCAGCGATTCTGGGGGGATTCTTAATCCTCCTACTCTCGTTGTTGCTGCTGTTTGGAAAGTGGATCCCCGGCTTTCAGTTCGTCGAGCGTTTGGAACTCATCTCCTACGACTGGCGCGTGCGGCTCTCACTGCAAAGCGGCGGAGGAAGTGATGACTTTGGCGTCATCGCGATCGATGAAAAGACGCTGGCCGAACTCAATCGCAGCCGCGGATTCCAATGGCCCCTGCCGAGGATGCTTTACGCGCAAATACTTCGCGAGTTGAACGCCCAAGGCGCAGCAGGCGTGGTATTCGACATTTTTTTCCTCGATCTCGACGATCCCAAGGTAGTGCCCCCGCTTCGACTCGTCAGCGGCGGAACTATCACCTCGGATGAATACTTCGCCCAGACCCTGAGCAGTTCTCCCAACGCCATTCTCACTGCGCCTGGCGGCGCGGCCGGCCGCTTGGCATTGCCAGCCGATTTGTTTCGCTCCAAAGCTCAACGCCTAGGCCACGCGGTGCGCACCACGGACGAAGATGGAGTCCTGCGCCGCATCAAACCGTTCGTCGATGATCCTGACGCCGGGCGTCTTTGGCATGCAGGCATCGTGCTTGCCTCGGCCAAGTTGAAGTTGAAACTCTCTGAGGCCAGCGTGGAAGCGGATCGCATTCTTATTCCAACGGAAGCAGGCGGACAGCTCGTTCTACCTCTCGATCACACCGGTGGAATGCTGGTGAACTGGACCATGCCAGTGGAGGATACGCGCCTGCGCTTCCGGAACATGCTCTCCGTTCTCGGCGCTGCCGCTCATCGCGCCAAAGGCAACGAGGTCCCTAGCATTTGGAAAGACCGCCTGGTCGTGATCGGCTCCACGGGCGTTGGCAGCAACATCGCCGATCTCGGCGCCACCCCGGTATCCCGGCAATCTTTCCTATTCAGCACAATCTGGAATGTCGCCAATTCTCTGACTGCCGGCCAGTTTGCTCGTGAACCACACCCGTGGGTCCAGGTAACTTTGCTCGCAGCATTCACCGCCCTTTCGGGATTCGTCAGTTGGCGTCTCCGTGCATTGTTTGCAACCGGCGCGGTGATTGGCCTCGCGGCCATCTACGTGGTGCTCGTCGTCTGGATCTACCTTCGCTTTCGCCTTGTCCTACCGATCGTACTTCCGGTCGCCGGGGCCTTGCTCATGACGCATGCCACCATGGTGGCCTTCCGCATTGTTCTCGAGCGCGGCCATCGCCGCAAAGTACGCACCCTGTTCCAGCACCTCGTCTCACCGAACATCATGGACCTGCTCATCGAGCATCCCGACCCCTCGTATGGCACGCAGAAACGTGAACTGACCGTCCTCTTCGCCGACATTCGCGGCTTCACCGATTACACCGATCAGCAGCGCACGGCGGCGGAAAAAGAAATTCAGCACCTCGGCCTCACAGGCGCCGAAGCCGATCAATGCCACGACCGCCACGCCAACGAGGCCATGGAAACCGTGAACATGTACCTCTCCGCCATCGTGGACGCCGTCAAAAAGCATGATGGCACGCTCGACAAATACATCGGCGACTGTGTCATGGCCTTCTGGGGAGCGCCGTTGCCCCACCCGCGCCACGCCGAAGCCGCCGTGCTTGCCGCCATCGATGCCCAGCGTGCCATCGCTGCCCTTAACGGAGAGCGCGAGAATGAGAACACACGCATTGTCGGCGAAAACAAGAGGCGTGAGGACAGCGGCGAGTTGCCCCTTCCTGCCCTCCCCCTGCTCACCGTCGGCATCGGCATCAACACCGGCACCATGACAGTCGGTTTCATGGGCTCCTCAAAACACCTGTCCAATTACACCGTGTTCGGGCGGGAGGTGAACATTGCTTCCAGGCTGGAAAGTTTTGCCGGCAGGAGCAGAATCGTTGTGAGCAATTCAACGCTGAGCGCATGCACAAGGTCGATGCCTAGGCCGTCGGCTCCGGATATAATCTTCCAAGAAGCATCCGAGGTCGCGATAAAGGGCATTGCTGATCCCGTCAGAGTTCATGTGGTGAACTGGTAATAGCCCCAGTATATTTTTCTTCCTGTGGCAGGCGTATTCTGATACTTTGCAGGTGATTTGTATCAAAAATCCAAGCATCTGGATGTCATCCACCTCAATGAAAGCATACAAAATAAAATTTCGCCCGGCAAAAAAAGCAGGAGCCAAAACCACGACCGGTGTGGTGATATATAATCAATACACCGGACAACTGTTCGTCGCAGACGAAACCTACGACCTGCAAGACGGGGACGTGATTCAGACAGACGATACCTATTATCTGGGTGGATCAGATCCGGTGCCATCCCCGCCGCCGCCGCCTGATGATTTTTATGTTTACCCGGTAGCCGATCCAACGCAGGAAGTGATGTGCTATTACTCGGACCCGGTTGTGACTGATCCAAACTATGCCGGTGATCCGGCGTGGACCAATTATCCGGAGGATCCCCCGCCTCTTCCCGCCGCCCCCCCCGCCGATCCTGGCTATGTCGAAATCGACCCATCCTACTTCGAATCCTATGATGAGTATTATGATGAGGGTGATGAGCCTGTTTACTCGGGAAGCGATTGCGATGGAAGCATTGGCATCAGAGGATAACACCAACTGGAGGATTTCACACTATGGCTGACATTATCACCTTGGAAGTATGCAGCATTGGAGCAGGGGCGAAAGTTCGGTACTCCAATGACGACTGGGCAAACTCAAGCGAGCTTTTGCCAACATCATCTTTTGGTTCTGGTTCAAAACCATACTATCAGCTCGAATTGAAGAAGGGCGTCGGCCCCAAACCCAAACGACCGAAGCAAAGCGTGCAACTGGCGGTGGAGCACGCCACCGGCAACGGTTCTGCCATCCTGCGTCTTTTTGCCACCCGCGGAAGGACGGGCAAGTTTTGTGAGAAAAAATCCGGCGTTCCTGGCCCGGCGGGAATGAAAAAACATTCACAGCGCATGATTGGCCGAATCATCATTGAGGGGGGCAAGATTATTTTCCGCTCCCCTGATCCCCTGGACGCTTCAAAGCTCATCAAAAGAACACGGTTCATGGAAAGCCTTCCAGCGAGAAAAAAACAACCCAACAACCACAAACCTGATTCTGGTGACTCCCGCACCTTCAACGTGCAGGTGACCAAGAGTTCGTTGCAGAAGATTTCCACGAAGACGCGCAAAGCGGAACGAGGCCTGCTCATCAGTCATGGCACGCTCCACATCGCGTTGTCACCAAGCGTTGAAACATAGGAAGGCATTTGCCACGGGTCACAAAAACCGCGCCGTCCGGCTCTCCTTGCACTTCTTCACCTGCTCGGGCGTTCCTGCGGCAACGACGCGACCGCCTTCCGCGCCTGCTTCAGGGCCGATGTCGATGAGAAAGTCGGCTTCGGCATACACATCGGGATGATGCTCGATGACGACGACGGTGTGACCTTCATCGACGAGGCGGTGGAGGACGTCGATGAGTTTGGCGACGTCCTGGATGTGCAGGCCGATGGTGGGTTCTTCGATGAGGTAGAGATTGCGTTTCCCAGCCTTGGTGATGCCTTTGAGCTGCTCCTTGAAGGTGCGGCCGTCGCCGCTGCGCAGTTCGGTGACGAGTTTGATGCGCTGCGCCTCGCCACCGCTGAGCGTGGGGCTGGGCTGGCCGAGCTGGAGATAGCCCAGGCCGGTGTCGGCGAGCAGTTTGAGCGGCCGTGCGATCTTCTGCACCGGCGCGAAGAACTCCGCCGCCTCGGTGATGCTCATGCGCAGCACTTCGCCGATGTGTTTGCCGTTGTACTCGACTTCGAGTGTCGCGGCATTGAAGCGCAGGCCGTTGCAGGTCTCGCAATGCACGCGCGTGGTCGGCAGGAAGGCCATCTCGACTTTGATCTCTCCATTGCCGCCGCAGGTCTCGCAGCGTCCACCTTCGGTGTTGAAGGAGAAACGGCCCGACGTGTAGCCACGCGTACGCGCCAGCGGCACCTGCGCGTACAGCTTCCGAATGTCATCCAAAATGCCCACATACGTCGCCGGACACGAGCGGCTCGTCTTCCCAATCGGTGATTGATCCACCTCATGTACCGTCTGCAAATTCTCAAACCCACTCACGCTGCTCCAGGCCCGAACCCCTGTGCCCTTCGCCCTTCGCCCTTTGCTAATCTTCTCGCGCACCGCCGGCGAAAGCACTCCATGCATCAGCGAACTCTTGCCACTGCCGCTTACGCCCGTGAGCACCGTCAAACGGCCAAGCGGAATCGCGGCATCGACGTTTTTGAGATTGTTCGCCGTCGCGCCGGTCACACGCAGCCAGCCGTCTTTCGATTTGAGCGCAGGCAAGGCTCGTCGCTCGCCGCGTGACGGATGTTTGAGCGGTTTGTTCAGGCTTTGGCCCGTCACACTCTTCTTGTTCTTGAGCAGGTGCGCCAGCGTGCCTTGCGCGATGACTTCGCCGCCGAATTTGCCCGCGCCGGGCCCGAGATCGAGAATCGTGTCAGCACGCCGCATCGTTTCGTCATCGTGCTCGACGACGAGGAGCGAGTTGCCTTTGTCCCGAAGCGCGGAGAGCGTGTCGAGCAGCTTCTCGTTGTCGCGCGGATGCAGGCCGATGGTTGGCTCATCGAGCACATACAACACACCGCGCAGATTGCTGCCGAGCTGCGCGGACAAGCGAATGCGCTGTGCCTCGCCACCACTGAGCGTGTCCGCGCTGCGATTGAGCTGGAGATAACCCAGGCCCACCTCCTGCATGAATTTGAGCCGCTGCTCGATCTCCTTCACGATGTCGCGTGCGATGATCGCCTCCGTGCCCGCAAATTTGAGTTTGCTCATCAATTTGCCTGCATCGCCCGCTGTGAGCGAGGTGAAGTCTTGAATCGTGCTGCCTTGAAGCTGCACCGCGCGGCCGATCTCGTTGATGCGACTGCCGTGGCAGCTCGTGCAGGTCTGACGCGGCGCATCTTCCTCGTCCTCGCTGTTGAAACGGCGTTCTTCCTCCATCTCGGCCTCCAGCACCGACACATCGGGCTGGCGATCACCCAGATCGAGTTTGCGGCCGACGACGCCAAATCCGCGGCAGTCTTTGCACCAGCCATGCGGGCTGTTGAAGCTGAACAGCCGCGGATCAAGCTCCTCAAACGACAAACCGCATGAAGGACAGCTCATCTCTGTGCTCAGCACCGATGTCGATTTATCCGCCAAGCGCAGCTTGATCGTGCCCTTGCCCATTTTGATCGCCGCTTCGACCAGCGGACGCAATTTCTCATCCGAATCGGCCTTCGTGACCTTCGCGATGACCGCATCGATGTTGTGCTCTTTGAAGCGTTCCAGCCGTTGGAAGCCCAGCGTCTGACGAAACTCGCCATCGACGAGCAACTTCTCGATGCCATGCCGCTGCGCATGATCCGCCACCTCGTTGTGGAATCCTTTGCGCGCCTTGATCAGCGGTGCCAGCAGATGCAGCGGCCCTTTGGTCGCCTGCTTCATCACCGCAGTCAAAATGGACTGCACGCTCTGCTTCTTCACCGGCACGGCGCACTTCGGGCAATACTGCGTGCCCAGCTTTGCAAACAGCAGGCGCAGGAAGTGATACGACTCCGTTACCGTCGCCACGGTTGATTTACCACCACCACGCGAGATGCGCTGCTCGATGGCCACCGTCGGCGGCACACCCGTGATCAAATCGACCTCCGGCTTCTCCATCTGCTCCACAAACGTCCGCGCATACACCGACATGCTGTCCAGGAAGCGCCGCTGCCCTTCCGCAAAGATCAAATCAAACGCCAGCGATGACTTGCCCGAGCCGCTGAGGCCGGTGACGACGACGAATTCATCACGTGGGATGTCGAGGCTGATGTTCTTTAAATTGTGCTCACGTGCGCCTCGGATGCTAATGACGTTCTTCGTTTCAGGTTTCAGGTTTAAAGTTTCAAGTTGGCGCGTGCGGTAGCTAGCAGCCGATTCGTCAACGCGGCTTGCAACTTGAGACTTGGAACTTGAAACCAACTCACGGAGATAACGCCCCGTATGCGAGGCCTCACACTTCGCCACCTCCTCCGGCGTTCCCGCAATCACCAGCGCACCGCCCGCAGCGCCGCCTTCCGGCCCCAAATCAATGACCCAGTCGGCGCATTTGATGACTTCGAGGTTGTGCTCGATCACCAGCAGGCTGTGGCCTTCGTTGACGAGGCGTTGCAGCAGTTTCACCAGCAGCGCGATGTCATCGAAGTGCAAGCCGGTGGTTGGTTCGTCGAGCAGGAGCAGGCTGCCGGAGCCTTGCTTCGCTTTGGGATCGGTAGGGTTCTCGATGAGGTGCCCGATGAGCTTCAAACGCTGCGCCTCACCGCCGGAAAGCGTGTTGAGCGGCTGCCCGAGCTTCAAGTAGCCGAGTCCGGCCTCGTTGAGCATCTGAAGCTGCGTCACGATCTGCGCGGCTTTCTTTGACGACTCAAACAACGTGCTGCTGAACCACGCCACCGACTCCTCGGCGGTCAAACCGAGCACTTCGTGAATGCTTTTGCCATGCAGCAAGATTTTCAACGCATGCGGCTGGTAACGGCGGCCTTCGCATTCGGGGCACATCACATAGAGATCGCTGAGGAACTGCATCTCGATCTTCTCGTAGCCATTCCCCGCGCAGCGCTCGCAACGGCCTTCGCCGGAATTGAAGCTGAAGAAGCCCGGCATGATGCCCTGAGCCTTCGCATCCTCCGTTTCAGAGAACAGCGTGCGAATGTGATCAAACGCACCAAGAAATACCGCCGGTGTGGATCGCGGTGTGCGTGCCAGCGGCGATTGATCCACCATCACCACCTCGCGCAAGTCTTCATATCCCGTGATCTTGCTCACGCGGCCCGGTTCTTCTTCACAAACCTCCCCACGCAGCTTTTGTAGGTTCCGGTAGAGCACGTCATGTACCAGTGTCGATTTGCCGGAGCCGCTGACACCCGTGACGCAGCAGAACACGCCGAGCGGGATGTCCACATCGAGCTTCTTGAGGTTGTTTTGGCGTGCACCGAGGATCTTCAGCAGTTTTGTAGCCCCTCCTTTAGGCGGCTTCGAACTGATTCCGCCTGAAGGCGGGACTACGGAACGGCGTTGGGTGGGAACGGGCACCGACTTTCTTCCAAACAAGTAATCTCCCGTCAGCGAACCCACCTTCGCGCTCAACTTCGACAGCGGTCCGCTGAACACCAGCTCGCCACCTTTGTCACCACGCCCGGGACCGATGTCGATGACGTTGTCCGCGCTGCGCATCACGGCTTCTTCATGTTCGACGACGAGCAGCGTGTTGCCTTTGTCGCGCAGGCCTTCCATGACTCCAATGAGGCGACCGATGTCACGCGGGTGCAGGCCGATGCTCGGTTCATCGAGAACAAAAAGCGTGTTCACCAGCGAAGCGCCGAGACAGGTCGTCAAATTCACGCGTTGCAACTCGCCGCCGCTCAAGGTGCGTGTTTGGCGATCCAAATTCAAATAACCGAGGCCCGCACGATCCATGTAGCTGATGCGACTGGCGATTTCATCACGTAGCATCGCGGCGGCGTGATCGCCGTCTTTGAGCTGCCAGGATTGCACGAGCGGATGCAGATCGCTCACCGGCAGACGCCAGAGATCCGCCAGCGTGTGCTTGCCGATGCGGAAGTTGTGCGCTTCCTTCTTCAAACGCCCGCCGCCGCAGTCCATGCACTCGGTGTAGGCGCGGTAGCGGCTCAGGAACACGCGGACATGCATCTTGTAACTGCGTGATTCCTGCCACTTGAAGAACCCGCGCACGCCATACCACTCGCCGTGGTTGTAAGCCTCCTCGGGATCATCCCGCGTGCCTTCGATGAGCCATTTGCGATCCGCATCGCTGTAATCTTCAAACGGCTTGTGAATATCGACACCGCGCTTCCGCGCAGCGCGTTCGAGGTCGAGCTGCGACTCGCCGTAGGTGCTGCCTTGAAACGGACGGACCAGACCTTGATTGATGCTCAGCGATTCATCCGGAATCGCCTTGCCCATGTCGAGACCGAGCGTGCGGCCAAAGCCGCGGCACGTCGGACACGCGCCGATGGGTGAATTGAAGCTGAACAAGCCCGGCGTCGGCGCTGGAAGCGTTATGCCACAGTCCGCACAGCTCCAATCGGTCGAGAAATGCCGAATCTCATCGTCGATGTTTGTCGCGACCTTGCCTTTGCCGAATCGTATCGCCGCTTCCACCGCCTCGCTGATGCGAGCGCGTTGTTTTGAGTCGAGCGTGACGCGATCCTGCACCACCATCACCTGCGCGGGCAGTTTGCGCTCGGTGATTTCATCGAGGCGCACGATCTTTCCATACAACCAGATGCGGACAAAGCCCTGCGCCTGCAAGAAGGCCGCAAAATCGGACGAAGCCGTGTCCTTCGGCACCGGAACGGGAAACAGAATCAGCGCCTGCTTCACCGTGTGACCATGCAGGAGCGTGTGCAGGATGCTCTCCGTCGTTTCCGGCTTCACGGGCTGCTTGCATGACGGACACGTCGCCGAGGCGATGCGCGGGAACAGCATCTTGAGGTAATCATTGATCTCTGTGATCGTACCGACCGTCGAGCGCGTGCTGCGCATGTTGTTCACCTGCTCGATCGCGATGGCCGGCGGGATGCCCTCGATCGAATCCACCTGCGGCTTGTCCATGCGCTCGAAGAACTGCCGCGTGTAAGGCGAAAACGTCTCCACATAGCGCCGCTGCCCTTCCGCATAGATCGTGTCGAATGCCAACGACGACTTCCCCGAGCCGCTCGGCCCCGTAATCACATTCAGCTTCCCCAGCGGTAGATCGAGATCGATTCCCTTCAGATTGTTCTGCCGCGCCCCGCGAATGCGGATGACGTCGTCAGAAATGGGGCGGCAGGCAGTTTTTTTCGGAACACGAGACATGGGGGGACGACGAGAGTAGCGATACGCCCTGAACTGGCAAACGGGCGCTCAAGGCCCCAAAAGATTCGCTCCTCCGGCTGATAGCCGCTTGTCCGGGCCTTCCCAGAGGAGTCTGGCGTGCGAGTCTCTAGTTTAGAGACCGGCTGCGCGCTGGATCAGCGTGTTCGCCGGCAGGCTGGGATCACGCACTTTCGCGGCGCTCTCACTGCCGGCCACCGGCAGCTTGCTGCCATCCAGCAAGCCCAGTTGGAGCAGCACGGAGGCCTGGTCCCAGTAGATGTGCTCATGCGACACCTTGCCTTCACGGAATCCGATGATTGCCACCAGGGCCACCTCGACCTTTTTCCCTGTGGGAGGAATGCCAGGCAGCATCCAGTCCATCGGGACTGTGTGAGTGAACTCAAAGATCATTTCGTCCACGATCTGCGTGTCGCCGATGGTGCGTGAGACCTGCGTGGTCTTCGTGTCCGGCGGCATCTGCGGAATGAAAAAGCGGGAATAGAAGTCCCGGATCTCCTTCAACCCGCGCCCGCCGGTCATCGTTGGCACATGATTGACATGCCCGCCCTCGATCATCGTCGCCATCGTGTCATCCACATTCTTGGTCGCAAACTCGGACTTCATATGCTCCTCCCAGACCGCCTTGAGCTGCTCCTGGGCCGAGGACAGTGCCGCGCCCGCATCCGTGGCAGGCTGGCCTACTAAAGCGGCTCCCACGGCGGCCGGGCCGGAGACAACCGCGCTCTTCACAAAATGACGACGACTCGCATTGGCTGCTTTTTGGGTCTTTTTCATGAAGCAATGAGATCATACCGGGCCATGGGATGTCGAGTTTATTTAAAAACGCTCGTTCCAGGCGCTGCCTGACGGCGGGTCTTTGGCCCGTACGGCATGTCAGTGGACTTGATCGAAGTGCAAAGGGACGGATACTCTGTTTGCTGGTACGAGCGCATAAGACTTCCTCGCCTGTGAAAATCACCTTCATGATATGCGACCAGAGAGGCATCCTGGTGGAGACTTTCGGGGCGCCCATCGCGTTGCTTTGCGAATTCGTGGAGGAGCTTGAAGGGGCGGAGCCTGAGTGGCTCAACTTCATTCGACACCCTGGTTATGTGATCGAATACAGCTTCGACGGCGAACCTTCCATGCATTCACCTGCCGAGGCTGTCGCCTGCTTGAGACGCTTGCGCGGTCTCGCCGTCCAGCATGGGCAGCAATGGACGAGCGACTCGCGTTGGCCTCAGTATTGGTGGGATGCCGAAGAACTCGTGGACTGGCTCGACTCGACAATTGAAGCGCTCGAAAGCGAGCCGCCCGAGTCACTCATCTACGCGGTGGAGCAACATGGGTGAAGACGCTCCACGGGTATTCTGTCGTGACTTTTGTGCGTCGGCAGGTTCGGGTGAATCGCTGAGAGACGCCCTGGAACACATTCGTTCACGGGCGAAGCACTCTTCCGCCTCTCCATTTCAAACCCATCCACCCCATGACCCGCCTCTTCTCTCGAATCTCATTCATCGCGTTTGCTCTCGTTTCGCTTTCCATGGCGGCTGGTGCCGAGGGTGAAAAGAGATCGCTGAACGTGCTCTTCATCGGCAACAGCTTCACGGCCCGGCACAACCTCTCCACCGTGGTCAAGGCGATGGCCGAGGCGGGGCAGCCGGGGCTCACATTCAACCGCACGGACGTCATCTATGGTGGCCGCACGCTGAAGGATCACTGGCGGCTGGGCACGCAGAACATCGTGAAGCAAGCGACGCTCACCGAGGCCGAGGAGAAAGCCACGATTGCTGCGCTGGAGAAGGCCGCTGCGGACGATCCGAAGGACAAGTACGCCCCGAGCGCCCTTGCACGGCATCGGGTGCTGCTGCCAAAGATCGAAAGCAGCCGACAGCGCTGGGATGTCGTGGTGCTCCAGTCTTACCGCGATGACATCGAAGGCGATCCCACGCTCTATGCCGAGTATGCGCCGAAGTTTGCCGAGCTGGCGAAGGCACAGGGTGCCCGCGTGATCTTGTATGAGACCACACCTTTGACCCAGAACGACAAACCTCTCACCGCCGCGCCCGATTCCGCACCGATCCTGGCCAAGGAACGCGCCATCGCCGCGCTGGCGAAAAAGATCGACGCTGGCGTCGCTCCGATGGCGCTCGTGGCGCATCGCTGCCAGACCCAGCGGCCGGATCTGACGCTGCGCTTCGTCAATGACGCGCATCTCAACCAAACCATGGCCTACCTCACGGCCTGCACGCTTTATGCCGCGTTGTTTGAGAAAAGCCCCGTCGGTCTGCCCATTGACGCTGTCACCGACATCCGCCACCTCGAAGGCGAAAGGAATGACAAGACGAAGGATCGCGATGGCAACCCCATCACTCGCCAGTTCTCCGACCAAGACCGTGCCGACCTTCAGCGCATCGCCTGGGAAGGCTGGTCGGAGTTTCAGACGCTGCGGTGATGGTTTTGACGGGCTGCCGCCGTACTTGGCTCCCATGAGTCGGCTGCCACATTTCGTTGAGAGGGAGACCTTGGGCTTGTGGCGAGGCATTCTTCTCGCAGGCTTGTGCGGCATCGCGACGTTGCGTGGAGCCGATGCCATGCCGCAAACTCCGCCGCCGGACGACGATGGAGCGATTCCACAATCCGTGAAAGACGGGCACTTTGAAGAACTCCTCACAAACTCGCCTTTCACGCGTTCCTTGGGCGTTTTCGATTCGATCATCCTCACGGGTGTCGCGCGCACCGAGAACGACGTCCTTGCCACCCTACTCGACACCAAGACCATGGAGTCTCATGTGGTCTCCAAAACGGCCAATTTTCAGGGATGGCAGTTGGTCGGTGTTGAAGGCTATCCAGCCGAGATGCGGACATGGTCGGCAAAAATACAGGTCACAGGAGGGCAGGTCATCACCGTCCGCTACCAACAGCCGCCAAAAAAAATCGTTCGGGCAACCACAGGCGGTGGTGGTTCCAGCGGCGGTTCGGGTGGTAACACCCCGCCTTTGAGCTCGGCCCAGATGGACGAGGCGAAAAATGCCGCCGTGAACTACAAGGAAGGCTTCAACGCGGACGGCTACCCCCGCCAGCCGCCGCCGGAGATGGTGGCCAAACTCTCGCGTCTCAGCGTCTCGCAGCGCGAGGACATCAACAAACAAATGTTCGGCCTGCGCAACCAGGGCCTCGGCCTGGACGAACGTCGCAAGATCTATGAGAACCTGGTGGACCGGACGACGCAACGGGGACGTTGAGGCCCTCTCCTTTGCTGGCTTCATTGTCTTCGCTTCTTTCCTCAACTTCATCTCGGCTGCCAATCGAAGTTGCGCCCCCAAATCTCGGGGGAACCTGCACTGCACAAAGGGCGGGGAGCGTTATCTGTTGGTCCGTTTCTCTTCATGAATGTTCCCAAACAAAACTGGCTCATCAGCCACCGTCACATGCACCTGCCGAACGGGGTGAACACGCTCGGTTATCAGATTCTGTAGTCGGGAGCGAATTACACGTTCAGCAAAGGACTGAAGCCACTGGAACGTCATCGTGCGAACATCACGCCCATCCCGGGCCTACATCATCCACAGGGCCTGGGCTCATCATTTCGGCCAGAGCATCTGGCTCACGGGCGCGAAGGTGGGGCAAGGCGAACGTAACAGCATTTCACTGGACCAGTTCATCGAGGAAAAGGCCGTGCGCACGCGCGCTTCGCCTCGTTGGAGATCAGCCACACCGGACGCTCGTTGGCTCACCATCGTGACGGCATCGAGCTGAAGCCCGGCGAGGCCTTCATCCCGGATCATGCAATAGAACAGTAGCAAAGAACCGGAGAGCCCTTCAAGGCAGGGAGTTGACGAGTATGCAAGAATCACCGGAATGGTGAACCTGCCGATTGAATACTCTGACAAGCCGGTGACGCCTTTTGGCGGCATGGCGCTGATGAAGCGCTTTATCGACCAGACCGGCATCCGGGAGCATCTGGCCACGTTGGATCTGCCTCAAGGCGGGTCGAATCGAGCCTACGATGCGGTGCAGATCATCGAAAGCTTCTGGCTCGGGATCTGGACGGGAGCCAGCCGTTACATCCACTGCGACTGGTTGCGCCAGGATCAAACGCTAGCGGCCATTTTTGGCTATGAGAGCCTGCCGAGCCAAAGCACCTACAGCCGGTTCTTTGGCAAGTTCTCGCAGGCACGCAACACCGCCGTGTTCCCGCCATTGCAGAGGTGGTTCTTCTCGCAGATCAACGTGGGCGCAGTGACGGTGGACTTCGATAGCACGGTCATCACGCGCGATGGCAGTCAGGAAGGCTCGGCCAAAGGTTACAACCCCAACCGCAAAGGGCGCAACTCGCACCATCCGCTCATGGCCTTCATCAGCCAGACACGCATGGTGGCCAACGCATGGCTGCGCCCTGGCAACACGGCGGCGTGCTCCAACTGCGTGGAGTTCATGCGCGAGACTTTCGACGAGGCGATGTCAGGTGTGAAAGTGGGCCTGGTGCGTGGCGACAGCGGTTTTTACACCGACGAAATCCTGAGCGCTTTGGAAGAGCGCAGCCTCAACTACATCATCGCCGCGCGGGCCTACTCCAATCTCAAGAACGAGATCCACGGCATGAAGGACTGGGTGAAAATCTGTCCCGGTATCGCGGTCAAAGAGTGGCGGCATCAGCCCGCCGATCCCAAGGCCAAAGCGCGTCGGCACATCGTCGTGCGCAAGCAGATCAGCCGACGCCCGCAGGCCGGAGGCAAGCTGCTCTTCGAGGATCTGCCCGACTACCGCTTCAGCCTGTATGTGACCAACCTCAACCTGCCTCTGGATCAAATTTGGAACATCTACAACAGCCGAGCGGACTGCGAGAACAGGATCAAGGAACTAAAGCAGGACTTCGGGCTCGACGCGTTCTGTCTGCAAGACTTTTGGGCCACGGAGGCGTCCTTCCGCTTCATCATGGTAGCTTACAACCTGATGAGCCTGTTTCGGCATTTTGGGCTCAACAGCCACAACCAAGCCACCTTGGCGACGCTAAGGTCCTATTGCTTTGCAATAGGCGGGTGGATCAGCCAGCACGCACGCAAACGGGTGCTCAAGCTCTCGCTGCCTCAGAAAAAGCGCCCCTGGATGGACGCGATCTTCCGCCAAATCGAGGCCCGGCCACCACCCTTCGC
>NZ_JBIIKX010000133.1:0-6880 GCF_044232965.1 Prosthecobacter sp. | reverse complement strand
CTCGAGCATGGCGGCGTGAATTTCTTCGTCCTGAATGACGAACCCACCAAGTGCGCAGAGACCGTCAGCATCGCCTTCCTCGGCACCTCCATCGGCTGTGCGAAGTGCCACAACCACCCGATGGAGAAATGGACCAACGAGCAGTACTACGGCTTCGCCAATTTGTTCGCCCGCGTCCGCACCAAGAACGGCACGCAGGCCGATGAGCGCGTGCTGTTCTCCGATACACAGGGCGATCTTGTCGCGCCGCTCACCGGCAAACCGCCGCCGCCACGCCCGCTCGATGTCACCACGCCCATCTCGATGACCTCCACCGAGGACCGCCGCATCGTGCTCGCCAACTGGCTCACGGGTGCCGATAACAAACTCTTCCAACGAGCCATCGTGAATCGCGTCTGGGCCAATTTCTTCGGCGCAGGCCTCGTCGAGGCCGTCGATGACCTCCGCGTCACCAACGCCGCCAGCAACGAAGAACTGTTCGCCACTGCCTGCGCGCATCTCGTGCAGCACAAATTCGATTTGAAGGCCCTCATGCGCACCATTTTGCAAAGCGAGACCTATCAGCGCAGCAGCATCACCCTGCCCGAAAACATCACCGACCTCCGCTACGGATCGCACTACGTCCCGCGTCGTCTTAAGGCCGAAATCCTGCTCGACACCATCTCGCAGGTCACCGCCGCGCCCACGACGTTCAAGATCGACAAACGCAACGCCAACAAAGGCACCAGCGAAAGCTACCCCATGGGCTTCCGCGCGTTGCAATTGCCCGACAGCAACATCGCCAGCTACTTTCTCAAAAGCTTCGGCCGCGCCGACCGCGTCGCCACCTGCGAATGCGAGCGCACCAACGAACCCAGCATGGCCCAGGCCCTCCACATCGCGAATGGCGAGACCCTGAACCTCAAGCTTTCGCAAAAAGACAACCGCCTTGATGCTCTGCTCGCCAGCAAGCAGCCCGACGCCAAGATCATCGAAGAAGCCTATCTTGTGACACTGACCCGCGAACCCACCGAACGAGAACTCACCAAAGCCACCCAGCTTCTCGCCATCGCCAAACCCGAAGACCGCCGCACCACGCTCGAAGACATCTTCTGGAGCCTGATGGGATCGAAGGAGTTTTTGTTTAATCACTAACGCAGAGCACGCAGCACTCACCTCATCCTTCCCATGCGTCTCATCACTCCCATTCTTTTCGCATTGCTCACAGTGGCCACCCAAGCCCAAGGCGTGGACTACACGAAGCAGATCGCTCCGCTTTGGGACACCTACTGCATCGACTGCCACAGCGCCGATGATGCGGATGGCGAGTTCGTCTTGGACACCTTCACAGCGCTGATGAAGGGCGGGAAGGAAGGTGCCGCCATCGTTGCGGGCAAAAGCAGCGAGAGCATGCTGGTTAAATTCCTCGAAGGCCGCTCAGGACGCGGCGGGAAGAACGAATTCATGCCGCCGGGCAAGCGTGAGAGGCTCAAGCCGGAGGAGATCGCACTGATCAAGGCGTGGATCGATGCGGGCGCGAAGGGCCCGCTCGTCGCGGACGCGAAACCGATGCCGAAAGAGGTCATCACGCCGAAAATCATTCCGACGGTGGCACCGAAGCGCTCGATCCAAGCGGTGGCGTTTTCGCCGAAGGTACAGCTCATCGCGGTGGGACGCTACGGAGAGGTCGAACTGCTCAATCCGGTCACGCGGGCGGTGATTCGCAAGCTCACCGGCATCAAGGGCAAGGCCAACGCGGTTGCGTTTTCGCCGGATGGCGACGCCGTGTATGCCGCAGGCGGCGAGGCTGGCATCGTCGGCGAAGTGAAGCGCTGGAATACGAGCGACGGCACCTTGCAGCAGTCGTTTGAAGGTCATCTCGATGCCGCGTATGCGCTCGCTGTTTCACCCGATGGCAAACTGATCGCCACCGGAGCCTACGATCAAAAAATTCGTCTTTGGGACACGGCGACGGGCAAGGAAGTCGCGTTGCTCAAAGGCCACAACGGCGCGGTGAACGGTCTCTCGTTCCGTCCCGATGGCAAGGTGCTCGCCAGCGCCAGCGCGGACCGCACAGTGAAGTTGTGGGCCATTCCGACCGGCCAGCGGCTCGAAACACTCTCGCAGCCGACGAAGGAGCAGACGAGCGTTGTCTTCAGCGCTGATGGCAAACAGCTCTTTGCCGCCGGTTCCGACAATCGCATCCGTCTCTGGAACATCAGCGCTGATGCCAAAGAAGGCACGAACAAGATCGTCACCAGCCGCTTTGCGCACGAAGGCGGCATCCTGCGGCTCGCGCTGTCCCTCGACGGCAAACTGCTCGCCTCCACCTCGACCGACAAATCGCTCAAGCTCTGGAGCACCGCCGATCTCACCGAAAAACTCCCGCTCGAAAAACAACCTGACTGGTCCTCCGCGCTCGCCTTCACCGACAAAGCGCAGCTCATCGCCGGTCGCATCGACGGCAGCCTCAGCGTCTATGAATCGACCACCGGGAAGACCGTGATGGCACCCGCGCCTGCCAAGCCCGCGATGGTCGCCAAAGCGATTAAACCCGAACTCACGCGCCTCACCCCACGCGCCGCGCACATCGGTGGAGAGCTGCTGGTGTCGCTGGCTGGCAAGAACTTCACCGAAGATACGACTGCGATGGTTTCTCATCCAGGAATCAAAGCGCACCTCGTCAAAAGCTCGATCAAAGCGACGAGCGCGCGGTTGAAGCTAACCGCCAGCGCCGACGTGCCGCGCGGTGCTTATGATGTGTGGCTCAAAAGCTCCGGCGGCGAAACGGCGAAGCTGAAAGTGTATGCTGACGACATCGCGCCCATCGTCACGAAGGCGGCGGATTTCAAAGAAGCACCGGTCGTTGTCGCCAAATTGCCCGCGAGTCTGTGGGGCACGCTCACGGAGATCGGGCAGCACGATGCGTATCGTTTCACCGCGAAGGCGGGCGAGGAACTCGTGCTCGATCTGGGCATCGCGCAGGTCAGCAGCACGGCGAAATCACCGACGCTGGAGATCATGGACACGAACCGCACCGTTCTCGCCGTGAATCGCGGCCTAGACAGCGGTAGCGATCCTTTCCTCGCCTGGAAAGCGCCTGCGGCTGGCGATTACATGGTACTCGTGAGCAACACCACGATGGATGGCAGCGCCGATCATGCTTACTGCCTCACTATCGGCGCTCTGCCGTATGTCACCGCCTGGTCGCCGCTCGCCGCGCAGGTCGGTCAGGACACGAAAGTCACGCTCATTGGCCATCACCTCGGCGATAAGGCGAACGTGACGATGAGAGCCGACAAAGAAGGCCTGATGAACGTGCCGCTGGATGCGAAGACGCTGCGCTTCCGCTCCATGCCCGTGTTGCGTGTGAGTGCCCGACCGCATGTCGATGGCACGACCACGCATGAAGTGACCGCTCCCGTGACGGTGAATGGCGTGCTTGGACGTAAAACGAGTTTTCCAACTCGTTCTGGAGCTTCGGAGAACGAGTTGGAAAACTCGTTTTACGTCACCGCCAAAAAAGGCCAGACGTGGATCATTGAGACGCTCGCTGCCCAAGTCGGTTCTCCTGCCGACACGAAGCTCGACATCCTCCACGCTGATGGCAAACCCGTGCCGCGTGTGATGCTTCAGGCCGTGCGCGACAGCTACAACAACTTCCGCAGCGTCGATGCCAACAACCCGGACATCCGCCTGCAAAACTGGGAGGAGATGGAGCTGAACGAGTTCGTCTATTTCAACGGCGACGTGATGAAGATCGTGCGCATGCCGCGCGGGCCGGATGGCGGCTGCTTCTTCTACATCAACGGCGGCAAACGCCGCGCCTACTTCGATACCAGTGCCACCTCTCACTCGCTCGACGAACCCTGCTACGTCGTCGAACCACGGCCCATCGGCAGCCAGATCGTGCCGAACGGCCTGCCCGTCTTCACGCTGAACTACGCCAACGACGACAGCGGCGACCGCAAGCTCGGCAGTGACTCGCGCCTCACCTTCACCGCGCCTGCCGATGGCCGTTACCTCGTCAAAGTCACCGACACACGCGGCTGGAGCGGCGAGCGTTTTGTTTACGCCCTCACCATCCGTGAGCCGAAGCCCGACTTCAGCGTCAAACTCGCCGGCGCGAACCCCACCGTCATGCCTGGAGCCTCCATCGGCTTCTCCTTCCGCGCGGATCGAATCGATAATTTCGACGATCCCATCCAGATCGACATCACTGGCCTGCCCACAGGTTATTTCGCCTCGTCGCCGCTCATTATCGAAGCCGGGCACGATTTGATCAGCGGTTCACTCCGCGCCGCACCCGATGCCAAAGCGGATGCCGATTGGAGCAAGCTCAAGATCACCGCCAAGAGCAAAGCGATCACGCACGACGCTGGAAATTTCGGAAAAGTCACGCTCGGTGCCGCGCCGAAGTTCATCATCGTCATGGAGCCCGATGTCGGCGGCAAAGCCGTCATGCGCGAGGTCAAAGACGAGACCAAGCCCCTCGAAATCACCCTCGTCCCCGGCCAGACCGTGAAGGCATGGATTCGCGCCGTCCGCCAAGGCAACGACGGGCTCATCAACCTCGACGTGCATGGCCTGCCGCATGGCGTCATCGTGGATGACATCGGCCTCAACGGCGTGCAGATCCGCGAAAAAGAAAACGAGCGCCCCATCTTCTTCCGCGCCGCCAACTGGGTCCAGAACCAGGACACCCTCATCCACGCCGCCCTCAGCTCCGCCCGCAACGAACACGACAGTGCTGGTTTGCAGACGAGCTTCCCGATCTTGATGAAGATCCGAAAGTCGGCGGGTGTGGCGGTGAAATAAAAGTGGTCCGCACAGTCCTCTGTGCGGGTTTGGAGACTGGTGAACGCTCGTTCCCCACCGTGCCGGGGGCGCACCACTTTGCTCGCGCAACTCGCGAGAGATGCCTGCCAACTAACACGTTCCATGTGGCCTATGAACCGCCGCCGCTTTCTCCAGCAATCTCTTGCCGCCTCCGCCTCCGCCTCCGCTTACGTTTCCGCGCCCGCTATCGTGCGCGCGAGGTCGCCGAACTCGATGTTTCAGGTAGCGTCGATCGGTGTGGGCGGCATGGGCGGAAATACGATGATGAGCGTGCTGCAGCATCCGAAGGTGCGCATGGTCGGCATGTGCGATGTGGACGCGAAGACGCTGGAACTGGCCACGAAGGGCATGTCGTCACGGCGGAAGGAGCATCAAGATCCTGCGGCGAAGGAACGTCTCGGCGATGCGGCGACGTTCCGTGATTATCGCGAGATGCTTTCCAAACTTGGTGACAGCATCGATGCGGTCACGATCGGCACGCCGGACCACATGCACGCAGCGATGGCGGTGACGGCCTTGCGGGCGAAGAAGCATGTTTATTTGCAGAAGCCGCTCACACATCACATCCACGAGGCGCGGATTCTCAGCGCCGAGGCGGCGAAGGCCGGGGTGACGACGCAGATGGGCACGCAGGGGCATTCGAGCATCGAAACGTCGCTCACGGTCGATCTCATCAAGAGCGGGGCCATCGGCAAGGTGAGGGAAGTCATCTGCTGGGAGAACAAGAAGGCTAGTTGGTGGCCGAAAGTCACGGAACGCAAAGCGCAGGCCGATCCGGTGCCGGAGCACATCGACTGGAACCTGTGGCTCGGTGTCGCGAACGAGGTGCCGTTTCTCGAAGGTGCGTATCATCCGTCGATGTGGCGTTCGTGGGTGGATTTCGGCGTCGGCATGATGGGCGACATGGGCTGCCATTACTTCGATGTCGTCTTCGCCTGTCTCGGTCTCGCTGCACCAAAGCGCGTGCGCTGCCTCGACGAGGGCAGCAAGGGCGATCTGTATGCGCAGAAGCGCCATCTGGAGCTCGAATTCCCCGGCACGCCGCTCACGGCGGGCGACACGATCAAGATGACCTGGAGCGACGGCGGTTATCCGTATGACAGTCGCGTCATCAAGCCCAGCGTGCTAACCAAAGACACACCGAGCGGCATTTTCTTCATCGGCGAGAACGGCGGCATCTTCAAGCCGCACAGCCAACGTCCGTGGCTCGTGCCGGAGAAAAAATTTACTGGCTTCACTTATCCGAAGACCCGCATCGCCAATCATTACACCGACTGGGTCGATGCGTGCATGAAAGGCGAGAAAGCCGCCACCGATCTGCCCACCTACGGCTGCCCCGTGACCGAAGCGGTGCTCCTCGGCGTGCTCTCGGAGCGCAACCCGGGCGACTGGATCGAATGGGATGCCGCGGCGGGCAAAGTGACCAACAAGCCGGAACTGAACGCCCAGCTCACGCGGAAGTATCGCGATGGGTGGAGTGTGGAAGGTTTGGGCTGAGTGGCGTAGGGACGTTCGGCGGTAGGCTGACGCCAACCGCTACGGTAGAAGCGTGCGTTGTGCGCGACTGCTTAACATCCGCAAAGCAACGGCAAAATTCAGCGCAAGTTTGACATCACCAAGGTTGCACGCAGCGGAGCGCGCCGTAGCATGCGCGGTCTCATGAGCGCGCACGAGCACAAACCAGACTCACGTCTGAAGCAGGCGGAGAAAATCGCCACCCATCCCGAGCAGTACAAAGTCTGCGAAGGCTGCGGCTCTATCGTGGTGACTCGTGCCGTCACCTGCCCTAGCTGCCATGCCTACATGTTCGACAACACGCCCGTGCGCGTGATCGCCCAGGCGAAAGAACTGGCCCTGCGCGCCGCGAATTCGGTGCTGGCGTCGGATCTGTCGTGACGGGTGTGGCGACAGACCGCCCGTCTTGTTGTGTGTTCGCACAGGTAACGTCCTCCCAGGAAGACGACCGGGCTGTCGCCACAGTCGTCCTACTTTATCGGCGCTCGAGCCTCACCGGCCATGCCTCAGAAACTTCGCCGCGCAGCAGCTTGACGAGCGTGCCGGT
>NZ_JBIIKX010000087.1:0-22941 GCF_044232965.1 Prosthecobacter sp. | reverse complement strand
ACAATACGATGATGTTCGTTACTATTCAAAGCGGCCGGAATGGCATTTTTATGGGAAGCCAGGTGTTCCCAGTCATGCGGACCTCATTGCCGCGCGGGACAACATCATGAAGCAGAGCGCAGAGTCGAAGCCCTGCACCTCCCGCGCAGCGTCTTGGAGAAGTTCTACAACGGCAACGCCAGGCGCATTTACAAGCTGGACGCGGCGGCGAAATAGCTGTGCCGCATTTCAGTGAACTGAAATCGAGACGAATGGGACCGCGTCAAACCCCACTGATTCACTCCATCCATCTCAAACGGGTGCCACGCTGATCCAAGGCGGACATCATCACGCCACCTCGAATGGTGCTCCGGTCTTGGCGCGGACGTCGTCGAGACTCACGCCGGGATGCAGTTCCGTCAGCACGAGGCCTCCGCCTGGCTTCACCTCAAACACGCAGAGGTCGGTGATGATCAGACTGACCACGCCTTTGCCGGTGATGGGTAGTGTGCACTGCGGTAGGATCTTTGGGCTGCCGTCCTTGGCGCAGTGCTCCATGACCACGACCACGCGCCGGACGCCAGCGACGAGGTCCATCGCTCCGCCGGGTCCCTTCACCATTTTTCCTGGCACCATCCAGTTCGCGATGTCGCCATTGGCGGCCACTTCGAGCGCGCCTAGAATCGACAGGTCAATGTGGCCACCGCGGATCATGGCAAACGAGTCGGAGCCGGAGAAAAAGGCTGAGCCGGGAATCGTCGAGATCGTCTGCTTGCCAGCGTTGATCAGGTCGGGATCGACTTGGTCGTCGGATGGGAATGGGCCGATGCCGAGCAAGCCGTTCTCAGACTGGAGGGTGACGTTGACGCCTTGGGGGATGAAGTTGGCCACGAGCGTCGGGATGCCGATGCCGAGGTTGACGTAGTAGCCGTCGCGCAATTCCTGCGCAGCGCGTCTCGCCATCAGTTCCCGAACGGGGGATTCCTTTTTCGCCGTGGCGTTACCCTGCACCGTGCGGAACTCGATGCGCTTCTCATAGTTCGAGCCCTCGATGATGCGGTCCACGTAGATCCCCGGTGTGTGAATTTGGTCGGGGTCGAGGTCGCCGACTTCGACGAGTTCCTCGACCTCCGCTACGCAGACCTGGCCGCAGGTCGCGATCATCGGATTGAAGTTCCGCGCGGTCTTCCGGAAAACAAGATTGCCGGAGCGGTCGCCCTTCCACGCTTTGATGATGGAGAGGTCTGTCGTGATGCTGGGTTCGAGCACATAGGTCTTGCCGTCGAATATCTTCGTCTCCTTGCCCTCGGTCAGAGTGGTGCCAAATCCGGTGCGCGTGTAGAAGCCGGGAATGCCCGCACCGCCAGCGCGCAGCCGCTCGGCGAGAGTGCCCTGGGGCACCAGCTCGAGTTCGAGTTCGCCGGCGAGCACCTGACGCTCGAACTCCTTGTTCTCACCCACATAGGAGGCCAGGACTTTTTTCACCTGCCGGGTCTTGAGCAAGATGCCCATGCCAAAGTCGTCCACGCCAGCATTGTTGCCGATGATGGTCAGCCCTTTCACGCCACGGTCGCGCAGCTCGGCGATTAAGTTCTCTGGAATGCCGCAGAGACCGAAACCTCCGGCAGCGATCGTCATGTTATCGTGGAGCAACCCATCAAGGGCCGCCTTGGCGTTGGAGAATACTTTGCTCATGGGAAAAAGGGTGGTCGGGGCAAAAAAGTCACGGCATCGCAATGGCTGGTTTGGAGATCACTCAGGGGCATGCGCGGTGTTCCATTCCTTGAGCCGGTCAAGACTGCGGACAAAGGGTTTCAGCCCAAACCAGAGGATGATCGCTGACGCCACCTGCGCGGTGGCAGTCACGATGGCCAGGGAATACCGCAGCATGGCGTCATCGTGAAAGAAGTAGTCGGTCACGACCGCGATCGCAGTGGGTCCGCAGCCGAGCCCGACCAACACATTGACAAAAAGGTAGAGCGCCCCTGCCTGTCCGCGCATGGGAGCAGGCATGATCTGCGTGATGGCAGCGGGTGCGCAGCCATAGGGTGCTGACATGAGAAACATCAAGGGCACCAGCAGCGCGAGCGCCAGCGTCGGGCTTTCCACCAGCGGAAAGGCTAGACTGATCGGAGCAGCGCAGATCGGGGCTAGCGACATGATGCGCAGGTTAGCCTCGCGATGACCGCGCGACGCTAGGTAGTCTGCCAGTCGCCCCCCGCTGATGATGCCGATCGTGCCACACACCGCGAGGATGATGCCGAACTGAATGCCAATGTCTGCAGACGTCCAATGATGCGTCCGGACAAAGAACGTTGGTATCCACGCCTTCGAGCCATAGGTTGAAACGGCGAACAGTGAAATCCCCAGATTATGGCAGAGAAAGGTGACCTTATTCGCTTTGATATAGGCGATGACTTCCCGCAGTGGAGTCTCGACTTGTTGCAAGGCACCAGCGGCATCGCGCACCTGCCGCATGCCCCGGCGGATGGGCTCCCGAACGGTGAAAAGCAGGAGTGAAAAGACAATGCCGGGCAATCCCACCAGCAGGAAAATAATCTGCCACGGCCTGGTTTCTCCAATGATTGGCAAGGCCCACGATTCCTGCCCCGAGGCCAGCTTGATCACCACGCCACCCAGTAGCAGCGCGAGGCCTCCGCCCAGATAGATCCCGGTGCCGTAAACACTCAGTGCGGTCGCGCGGCGATGCGGTGGAAAGTAATCATAGATCAAGGAGTAGGCCGCTGGTGAGAGCGATGCCTCTCCCAAGCCCACGCCGACCCGCATGAGCAACATCTGCCAGAAGTTCTTTGCCACTCCGCAGCCGGCAGTGAACAAGCTCCAGACGACAAAACCCACCGCGATCAATCCACGCCGGTTCTTGGTATCCGCCATGCGGCCGAGGGGAATGCCGAAGAAGGTATAGGCCAACGCGAAAGCCGAGCCCATGAGCACGCTCATCTGCGTGTCATTGATATCCAGATCACGGCGAATCGGCCCGACCAGCAGGTTCAAGATGGTGCGATCAATGAACGAGAAAATATAGACGAACGTCAGCACCCCAACCACATACCAAGCATAGGACGCGGGCGGGTAGGGCGGCTCAGTGGGGTTGGATTTGTTCTCGGACATTTCGCGGGATCGACATAGCTGCCTGGGATTCCAGTTGCAGGCAAGATGAATGGCAACCTCCAGCATGATTCTCATTCGATATTGCGAAGCTCCGAGCTGCGTCCTAGGCTGCGCGGATGAACGGTATCCATTCGCGAGAGAATATTCTGACTGAACGCCTCTGCCTTGTGCTCGGGGGCGGTTCGATCGCCCCTGGGTGGGGCATCGGACGTGCCATTTCGGTCGCCTACGCGAGAGCAGGTGCACGAGTCGCCGTCGCCGATTTCAACTTGCCGTCCGCTGTGGAAACCGTGGAGATCATCCGCAGTGAAGGCGGCACGGCGGAGGCATTCCAAGTCGATGTCCTCGATGACACCTCGCTCGAGTCACTGGTGCGCGAGGTCACTGAGCGACTGGGGCCCATCGACGTGCTGCACAACAATGTCGGGTTGTCGAAAAGCGGCAATGCACGCGATACCAGTGCGGCCGACTGGCGGCGCATTCAGGATGCCAATGTCACCTCTCTCCATGTGGCAACGCAGGCCGTATTGCCCGGGATGATGGATCGCCGCCGCGGCGTCATCCTCACGACCTCCTCCATCGCCGCCCTCCGTCATCTGGGTTATTCATCGCTGGCCTATGCGGCCACGAAGGCTGCGGCGATTGCTTTCACGCGGACCCTCGCGATCGACTACGCCTCCTATGGGATCCGCGCCAATACCATCGTCGCGGGATTGATCGATACACCACGGATCGAAGTCGTCCTGCGCGGAGCCTACGCCGGATGCTCGCTGGATGAGATGAAGGAACGGCGGCACAAGGTGGTGCCCTTGGGCCGCATGGGAACGGCTTGGGATGTCGCCGAGGCCGCAGTTTTCCTTGCTTCAGATCGGGCCAGTTATATCACGGGAACGGAACTCGTGGTGGACGGCGGACTGAGCGCCACGGTGCCGCATTGATCGCAGTTCGAGCCCATTCTATGTATAATCTCAAAGGCAAAATAGCATTAGTCACCGGTGCCGGTGGCGAGCGTGGCATCGGCCGCGCCATCGCGCTGCGCCTCGCCCAAGAAGGGGCGGACGTGGCGATCAACGACATCCACGCAGCCTCAGCACCGGGCAGCAGTTGGGGCGGCATGGCGCAGGTGGTTGGCGAGATCGAAGCCCTGGGGCAGCGCTCGGTCGGGATCGTGGCCGATATCGGTGATGCGGCCCAGGTGCAGGCGATGATCGACCAAGTCGTCGCAACCTTCGGCCGCATCGACATCCTGATTAACAACGCCGGAGCCCGGGCTGGCCGCGACCGCGTGCCGGTGGTGGAACTGGACGAGGCGGATTGGGATCGCGTGCAGCGTATCAATGCCAAGGGCACCTTCCTTTGCAGCCAGGCAGCGGCCCGCGCCATGCTCGCTGGCCCGCACTCATCTCGCGGAGGCAGGATCATCAATATCGCCTCGACCGCTGGCAAGAACGGCTCGGCGCGATACGCCGCGTATTGCGCCTCAAAGTTCGCGGTGGTGGGTTTCACGCAAAGCCTGGCGCAGGAGTTGGCCCCGCATGGCATCAATGTGAACGCCATCTGCCCGAGCCTTATCGTTACCGAGCGGATCGACGACATCGCCACTGCCCTCGCGCCCTCGACCCTGACACCTGAGGAACAACGAGCCGCTATGATCACACGGGCCGCAGGGCTTTCGCCGATCGGGCGCATGGCCGAAGTCAACGACGTGTCCGCACTGGCCGCGTTCCTCGCTTCGTCCGAATCCGACTATCTCACTGGCCTCGCGATCAGCGTCGCCGGCGGCGGCCAGATGCACTGACAGGGTGGTCCGCACAGCAGTGATCCACCTTGCCACGGATTCAGGGCGACCACGGATTGGGGAAATCTGATCACATCAACAATCCGTGGTCGTCCTGAATCCGTGGGATATCGGAAGTGGGGTCAGCCAACCGCTTCTATTTCTGCGCTTCGGTATGCCAGATGTCCCCTTCGCCGTAACTGAACCAGCGGCTCGTCGTGACTTTTTGCTGCGTGAAGAACTGCACGCCTTCGCGGCCTTGCATGTGGAGATCGCCGAAGAACGAATCGTTCCAACCGTTGAAAGGGAACCACGCCATCGAAGCGGGCACACCGATGTTGATGCCGACCATGCCGCAGTTCACGCGATGCTTAAACTCACGCGCCGCCTTGCCGCTGCGGGTGAAGATGGCCGCGCCGTTGCCGTAGAATGAGCGGTTCGCCAGCTCAATGGCTTGGTCCAAATCCTCCGTGTGCATCACGTTCAGCACCGGGCCGAAAATCTCCTCCTTTGCCACCGTCATGCCGGTCTGGACGTGGTCGAGAATCGTCGCGCCGACGTAGAACCCATTGGGCGCTTCAGTGACTTTCACGCCGCGACCGTCGGCGGGTATCTTTGCGCCTTCCTTCACGCTCACTTCAATCAATTCCAACACACGGTCACGATGCTGCTTCGTAATGACTGCGCCCATGTCGGGCTGCGTCTCGCGGTCGGTTGGGCCGACCTTAATGCGCTTGGCAGCTTCGATGAGGGTGGGCAAAATGGTCTTCTCCGCGCCGCCCACAACGACCGCCGTCGAGCCTGCCATGCAACGTTCGCCCGCACACCCAAACGCGGCTTCGATGACGCCGCGGGTGGAATTTTCCACGTCGGCATCGGGCATGAGGATGACGTAGTTCTTCGCGCCGCCATTGGCCTGCACGCGCTTGCCGTGCTTCGTGCCGGTTTCATAAATGTAGCGGGCAATCGGCGTGGAGCCGACGAATGAGATCGCTTTGACCTTCGGATGCGTGAGCAGCGCATCCACGACCTCGCGCCCGCCGTGCACGATATTCAGCACACCTTTTGGCAGTCCGGCTTGTTCGAGCAGCTTGGCGATCTTGATGGCGGTGAGCGGAACTTTTTCGCTCGGCTTGAGGACGAACGTGTTGCCGCAAGCGATGGCGATGGGATACATCCACAGCGGCACCATCGCGGGAAAATTGAAGGGCGTGATGCCGACACACACGCCCAGTGGCTGGCGGATGGCTTCGCAATCAATGCCGCGCGCGATGTTCTCCAGCACATCGCCCATGAGCAACGATGGCACGCCGAGCGCGAACTCGATGACCTCCATGCCGCGCTTCACATCGCCACGCGATTCGACCAGTGTCTTGCCGTGCTCGCGCGTGTTGCAGCGGGCAATGTCTTCGAAATGATCTTCAACCAAGACTCTGAATCGTCCGAGAATCCGTGCGCGCTCGACTGGCGGCGTTTCCATCCACGCTGGAAAGGCGGCGTGCGCGGCTTCGACAGCAGCGTTTGCGTCGGTGGTGGAACCGACGGGACATTCCGCAATGGTTTCGCCAGTGGATGGATTGAAGACGGGTGTGCCGCCGCCGTTGGTTGGGGTCCAATCGCCGGCGATGAAGTTTGGACAGGGTTCGAGAGTTGTTGTCATGATGTTTAAAGGCTCGTCGCTGGTCCCTCCGGCGCGAGGAGGATCTGCATGTCGCTGAGATCCTTGCCGCCCACGGTGTGGGAGACAGTGGCACCGCGATACTCGAGCACGTCCAGAGCGTGCAGCGCGTTCACGATCATGTATTGCGTCGGCATATCCTCCCACCGCGCTCGATGAAACTGCAGCTTTCCCTGCCCGCGCGACATCGATGTGACGACACGGTTCGGCACCGCGATTGGCGTTAACACCGCGTATCGCACATCCGCTCGCCCCGGCTCGCTGGTCCGCGGCATATACTTGTAGTGGAGCGTGCCTGCACTCTTGGTGGCGGTGGCATTCCCGGCGATTTGCTCAGCGCTGAGCGGTTGAAGTTGGCCCACCGAAAGGTCCATGAATCGGAATCCATCCCAATTCGCCGCGCAGTGCAGTTCATCGTTGCGTGTCACGGGTTCGGGCAGGTCGGCGAAGATCTTCGAGTAACCCAGCTCTTCCCGTCCGGTGATGATTGGCTCCGTCAAGTTCTCCCAGAGCACCAGCAGGAAGCTGCCCGCGACCAGACCAGCCTTGCCATGATAAATGGCCGGAATCGTGACACCGAGCATGTTGTAGCCGCGACCCGCCAGCCACTCGATTTCCTTCATGTAAGTAGCCGTGACCGTCACCACCGGCTCAGCCCCGAGCGAAAACCCCGGCGGCAACAGAGCGCTCAATTGCTCTTGGCGGCTCAAGAAACTCACCGAGATGGCCGTGGTCTTCGGCGTGTCCTTGCAGGCAAAGCGCTGGCCATCGGGGCCCCGGCGCGGACCGGTCGCCGGGCCGAAATGAGTTGGCATCCGATACAATTCCGCGGGTTCAAACTGGTAAGACATTGGAGGAATTTGTGCAGGTTATTCGCTTGGCTAGATCTGAAACAATGGCCGGGACTATTGACGCGCCGCAGGTGTCTTGAGCCCGAGCAGTTCGCGAGCTTCCGCGACCGTCGCGAGTTTGCCTCCGAGTTCGCGGATGATCCGCACGGCTTTCTCAACCAGCGCTGCGTTGCTTGGCGCGAGTTCCCCCTTGGCCAGATAGACGGTGTCCTCCATGCCGATCCGACAGTGACCACCGAGGATGAAGGCCTGCGCGAGCATGGGAAACGCGTGACGACCGGCACCGAAGGCCGCCCACTCGCAGTTTTTCGGTAACTGTGATTTGGCGAGCAACATCATCTCGGGCGTGGACGGCATGCCGTATTTGACGCCAGTGACGATCTGGAAAAGCGCCGGCACCTTCAACGTTCCATCCGCCACCAAGTCCTGCGCCAGCACCAGATCCCCGGTGTCGAATACTTCCAACTCGGGCTTCACACCCGCAGCATACATGCGCTCTGCCATGAGTCTCACGTTGCGCGGGCTATTGATGACCGCCCCACCGCCGAACCACATCGTATTAAGATCGAGGGTGCAGATCTCCGGCTGCAGCTCGACGATGTGCTCTGTGCGGATTTCCGGCGTCTTGAACAATGTCCCTGGAGCCGCGACGTCCGGTTGATCGTCGCTCGGAAGGTATCGTCCGCCCGGACCCGTGGTCAGATTGATGATGAGATCGGTGTCGCTGGCGCGGATCTGCTTCACCACCTCGCGATAGTATTCGAGGTTCATGCTCGGGCGTCCCGTTTCCGGATCGCGCACATGGATATGACAGATCGCAGCCCCGGCTTTCGCCGCTCCAATGCACGCCTCGGCGATTTCAGCAGGTGTGACCGGGAGCGCGGGATTTTGCTCGCGCGTCGTAAACGACCCGGTCACGGCACAGGATAGGATGGTTGGCTTCATGTTAGTGGTTCTTTGCTCGTCTGCGTCACGCGCTGGTTAGGATTCGGTCGCCGCCGTGGGCTTCCGCACACTCCACGTGGAGGTAGCGGCTGCGGCCAGCGTATCGTCAGCATCATACATCTTCGCCTCCAGGAAATGGGTGCGCTGCCCCTGGTGCAGGAAACGCGCCTCGCACCGAGCCAGGGGGCCGCGGATGGGCGCGAAATACTGGGTCTTCATTTCAATCGTAGAGCCCGGCACGCCCAAGGTATGCCGGAGCAAGTGCCCCATGCTCACGTCGAGCACGAACGCAGTCACACCGCCATGCAGACAGCCCTGCGGGTTGAACATGAACTCATGCACCGGGAACCGAACGATGCAGGCCGCGTCGAGATACGAGAACTCCAAGCCGTAAAACCGCGCCAGAAAGAAGGTCTCGAAACCCGGCTCGCTCTCACGGAGCGCGGTCTCGAACGCAAGGCGGGCGGGAGAGGAATCGAGAGGTATGTTCAAGGTGTTCGGTGTTCTTTGTTTCGCGCAAGAGTCACAGTTTTTTTGTTGGGTCAAGAAATTGTCATGGCGCGGCAAATCCGCCTCCATCGATAGCCGCGCCATCGCAGTGGTGTCTCAACACGCTGAGACATCGCGCTGAAACACCCCATCAACCCCACCCGTGCGACGGGAGCCACTGTTTTCCCTGCTATCAGGCCGCTCAACAGGTCTTGCCGCCCTGAAGCACGGACTCGGCGGAAGCGGAGTTCTTTGAAGAAGCGACGGTCGGTTTTCATGGGGCGGTTTTAGCCTGAGCGTAAATGACTTTACTTTGTTGGCCACGAATCCCTCGCGCAAATGCGGGTGCTGTGGGTGTATTCGCCAACGTAATCATGAAGCACACCCTCACACTCAGCGCGGCACTCCTCTGCCTCGTGTCCTCAATCTCCGCTGAGGATCGCAAGCCCGTCCTCGTCGAGTCGAAGCGTATTTGGGACAAGGCCCAATACAATTCCTTCACTGATCTCACTCGCTTTCGGGACCAGTGGTTCTGCTGCTTCCGCGAAGGGATCGATCACACGGCCGACATCGGGAAGGTGCGCGTCCTGCGTTCGCCCGATGGCGTTGCGTGGACCTCGGCGGCGCTCATCGAGGAGGACGGCATTGATTTGCGCGACCCGAAGTTTTCGATCAAGCCGGATGGGCAGTTGATGATCATCGCGGGAGGTTTGACTTACGACATGTCGAGCAAACCCGCGCCGGTGAAGACGAAGCAACCGCGTGTGATGTTCTCCACCGACGGCCTCACCTGGACCAAGCCGGCCAAAGTTCTCGAAGAGGGCCAGTGGCTCTGGCGCGTCGATTGGCATGAGGGCAAAGCTTATGGCATCAGCTATCCCTACAAGCGTGCCGAGCACCCCGATCCCAAGGTGGCGGAAGCGGCGGAAACGAACGGCCCTGTGCCGCCCGGCCCTTATCCGTGGAAGGTGAAGCTGGTGACCAGCACGGACGGCATGAAGTGGGAGACGGTGACGCACCTCGACGTGCCGGGCCGTCCCAACGAAGCCACCGTGCGCATCCGCCCGGATGGTGAAATGATCGCGATGGTGCGGCGGGAACGCGGCAACTACTTTGGCTGGATCGGCAGCAGCAAGCCACCCTACCGCGAGTGGACATGGCATGAGACGGAGCACCGTTTTGGCGGGCCGAACTTCATCGTGCTGCCCGACAACTCGCTCATCGCGAGTGGCCGCAGTTTTCGGCAGCCTTACTCCACCGTCATCGCCAGCATGGACCGCGAGCACTACGACATCTCGCTGATTCTCCCCAGTGGCGGCAGCGACACGGGCTATCCCGGCATGGTCTGGCACAACGATGAACTGTGGGTCAGCTACTATTCCAACCACGAAGACAAAGACGGCAATCCACCACCCAACCGTCACGTAGAACTCCCGACCGCCATTTATCTGACCCGCATCCGATTTGAAAAATGAAACACACACTCACACTCTTCGCCACCCTGCTGCTGACCCCACTGGCTGCGCTCCATGCTGCTGACCTCCCGCTGTCCACGGCAGGCAAGACCGAGTTCTGCATCGTCAAGCCGGCGAATCCTTCGCCAGTGGATGACTACGCGGTGACCAAGCTGTCGGAATACCTCAGGCAGATCACTGGCGCGGAGTTCCCGGTGATGGATGCGGACAAGGCTACTGGTGACAGCCCTTGTCTTTACGTCGGCGTCAGTGCGGCAGTGAGTGAAAAGTTGGGCGCTGAGCCGTTGAAGGAGTTGAAGGACCAGGAACATGTTTCCCGGAGCAAAGGCGGCGATATTTTTCTCTATGGCAAGGGCATGCACGGCAACCTGTACGCTGTGGTCGATTTCATGGAGCATACGCTCGGGCGCCGTTGGTATTCGGGACGCCTGATCACGGAGACGCCGATCTGGCATCACACCGTGGGGACACCGGTGTTCGCCGTCGCGCGCGACCTGGTCGTCAAGCCGTTTTCCCGCACCGGCGGATTCTCGTTCGCCTATCGCATACCGAGCTACGACTGGATGTTCGACTTCCACCTGCAGAACGGGATGAACCTGTTCTCCAATCCTGGGTTACAGCCGAACGTTTTTTCGCGCCATGTCATGCCGGTGAACTGCCATACGCTGTTTGGCTACATCCCGCCGACGCCGGCCCTGCAAGCGTGGCCCAAGGTTTTCGATTGGGTGGCGAAGAAGGACTACTTTGCCACCCATCCGGAATACTTCAGCATGACCAAGGCCGGTCGGCGGGTGGCGCTCCACCAACAACTGTGCTTCAGCAATCCCGAACTGCGCCAGGAACTCACCCGGAACGTCCTGGAACACATCCGGCGGCTCAAGGCGGACGGGCAGGAGCGGCTTATGATCGACGTCAGCGCGAACGACGACCCTTCCGAATTCTGCTTCTGTCCCGGTTGCCAGGCGTTGAAGGAAAAGTACCACTCCCCAGGCGGCCCTTTGTACGATTACCTGTTCGAGTTGTGCGCTTTGGTGAAGGACCGGCATCCAGACACGTTGCTACACACCCTGGCCTATCGGCTGAGCCAGTCCCAGAAGCCGCCCGTGATACCGGCCGGCATGGTCTTTCCCGAAAATCTCGTGGTCCAGTACGCCAATGTCGAGGACAACGTCGATGTGGACTGGACGCATCCGCTGAATCAGACCAGCTATCAGGACCTGCTGGCTTGGGGCAAGCTGACGCGGCACCTGTGGAGCTGGTATTACACTACTGGCATGCTGGACCGGATGGTGAAGGACATCCGGCTGATGAAGGCCGCGGGCGTGGAGGGGGTGTTCGTGGAGTTTACCGGCTGGACCTATAATTCCGCGATCGATTTCAGCGAGCTGCAGATCTTCGTTTACAACAAGCTCCTGCAAGACGTGGACGCCGACGTGCCGGCGCTGGTTCGGGAATTCACGGATTACCAGTACGGGCCAGCGGCGGAAGGGGCTCGCACCTATCTGCGGGAGATGGAAGCGGCCTGGCTCGCGTCGAGCACGAACAGGTCCTTGAGCGCTGGCCGGGGGATTGGCCGGCGACTGACCGGTGTGCCTCCCGAAACCATGTGTCGCTGGCAGGACGCCTTCGACCGGATGGAGACACTGGCGGCCGATAACACGCGTGTGCATCAGAACGTACGACGACTCCGGCGTGGGCTGGATTACCGGACTCTGGCTGAGTGGAACACTCTGGCCAAAGCCCGCCCGGCATATTTCAAGGATTACCTCCAGGTCCAGAAGCGTCTGGGCGCGCCACCGATTTTTATGGTCCAGCAACTCGCCGACTGGGAACTGGCGATCAAGACGGCCGGGATCGAGAAGCCGTTGCCGCCCCCCTTCGACGCCATGGATAGCGCGCTGGTGCAGCGCTTCGTCCCTGTGCGCGGCCAGGGCAATCCCAAGATGGTGCTCGATCCCGATGCGGCCTTCGGCTACGGCGCTGTCGTGAACCTGCCCGACCGGCCGCTCACGTTCGGCTTCTACCAGGACGATACCCGGACGCACGGCGCCAAACGCGCCGTTGACGCATCCGACGTGCCGAGGGGTGAATATCGGCTGTATCCCCTGGGCGAGATCACGGTGACCCCGAACTGTCGCATCTGGTTATCCGGAAGTTGGGAAACCAAGCTCGAACTCGGCGAACGCCTGTACCGTCCGCCGAGCCCGGACAACGACAACCGCTACGAGGTCCACGTCTCCCTGAAATTCAACCCGCCGATCCCGCCCACGCCGGCCGAGATCGCGGCGAACGACCGCCGGAGCCTCGACACCAACGCCCCCTATTCGGTACTCTGCGACCAGATCATCTTCGTCAGGAAGCCGCCGGCCACCCGTTCCAGCGAAGCAACTCGCCGCGCGCCGGATTGAGGCTAGCCGAAACCCATGTAACCAACCTCTCCTCACCACCAAAAGATCACCAGCAAAAACATGAAGACACCAATCCCATCTTTTTGCCGCCCATCTTTTTGTCGGTTCTTCATCGTCACCGCCGCGCTGCTTCTCCCTCACGCGCTCTATGGTGCCGACATCGCGTTGAGCACGGCAATCCGCCGCCCAACCCTCGTGTAGAACTCCCGACCGCCATTTATCTGGCCCGCATCGGACTTGAAAAATGAAAACCATACTCACGCTCATCACCGTCCTTCTTCTCGCGCCACTCACCGCGCTGAACGCAGGCGATACCCTCCTCGTCAAGGACGGTCGGTCAGCCTATGTCATCTACCATGCCAAGGACGCGCCGGCTTCCGTCAAGGAAGGGGCCAGGGAGTTGCAGCGGGTGCTGGAGATCGCCACGCAGGCACAACTGCCGATCGTTCAGGAGCCTTCAGAGTTCATGATCGTTCTGGGTGACGCGCCAGAGACGAGTCGAGCCGGGATCGACATCGTCAGGCTTGCTGATGAAGGCTTTGAGATCAAAACCCAAGGCAAGCAGGTGTTCATCGCGGGGCGCGACACGAAGGATGGCGTGGTGAATGCCGCAGGTGGCGTCACGGATGGCACCTACTACGGCGTGATGGAGTTTTTGGAGCGCTACGTTGGAGTGCACTGGCTGATGCCCGGCGAGTGGGGCGAGGATGTGCCATCGCGCTCGACCCTGACATTGCCGGAGATCGCAATGCTTGATCAACCCGATTTCCCCAGTCGCAGCATGACCATGAGGTTCGGAGTCATCAGCAACAAGTGGCTCCGTCACCTGCGCAACACCGTGAGCCGTCAGCCGATCAACCGCAGTGGCTTCAATCATGCCTGGCATAGCTATGACATGCCGGAGCGTCTCAAAGGGTACCCCGACTACATGGCGTTGGTGAACGGCAAACGAACCCGCATCGTCGAAGACTGGCGAAAAGAGATGCAGGAGATGAAATTCTGCACCACCAACCCCGGGTTGCTCGATCTGTATGCGGATGCGATCCTCGAAGCGATGGTGAAGGAGCCCGCGCAGGAGATGTGGCCCATCGCCCCCTCGGACGGCGGTGGCTGGTGCGAGTGTGAAAAATGCACGGCGCTAGACCAGCCGTGTGATTGGATTGGGAATCGGATGTATGGCAAAAAGTCGAAGACACCGCGCGTGCTGACTTTTTACAATGAGATCGCGAAACGCGTCAAAACAAAGCAGCCGACGAAGCTGCTCGGCGGTTACGTCTATGCCGCCTACACCTATCCGCCGGCCAAGCCGATGACCGTGGAGTCGAATCTCTATCTCACCCTGGCGGTGCGGGCCTACTATGGATTCACGCTGTATCGCGAGGACTTCATGAGAGAAGTGCCCCAAGTCATCGCCGCATGGGATACACTCATGAAGGGACGCATGGGCTGGGTTGATTACTCCACCTATGTCGGCATGGACACGCCGATGGGCACGCCTTATCCACCGGGCAAATCCATCCTGAAGATGCTCTTTCCAGCGATCAAAAAGCACGACTGGCAGTCCGTGTATTGGGGCTCCACGGTGGGCACCACCCATGGCTGGGGAAGCCTCCACAACTACCTCGTGGCCAAACTCATGTGGCACGCCGATGCCGACGTGGATGCCCTCAGCAAAGACTGGCTGGCGCGCGCTTACGGCCCCGGCGGACCGCTCATCGGCCAGATCTATGAGTTGCTCGATGAGAAGCTCGCCACCTACAAGCGAGCGAACCCGAAGGACTTCGAATACGACGCCGTGCCTGCGCAGGTGAAGGCCATCCACTTGCCACTCTTCCCCCGGATGGAAGCCATCTACCTCGACGCCATGTCGAAGACTCAGACAGAGGCGCAACGCAAACGCCTGCAAATGTTCGGCGACAATCTCGTGCTGCTGCACTGGCATCTCCGCAAGGCGGGCTGGCTCGACAGGCCCGAGCAATCCACGTTCTATCGAAGTGATGCGGATTTCACGATCTTTATCCAAAAGAACAGCACCTCCCCTTCCATCGCCACGACCAACTCCCCGCCCGAGGTGTTCCTGAAGCCTCAATTGACCCCTGGCGAAACAAAGCCTGCCTCCGTGGACAAATGATTCATCTGCAACTCCCGAATATAATACTGACTTCGAACCTCCTCATGCATCGGATACTTAGCCTCACCACACTCCTCACGATCCCTTTGCTCGCCCACGCTCAGGTCGTCACACTCAAACCCAGCGATGTCGGGATGCGCGTCGAGATCGATGGACAGCTTTTCACGGAATACATCACCAAGGAGGTGGCGCGGCCTTACATGTATCCGCTCATCGGTGCGGCGGGTGTGAATGTATCGCGGGAGTTTCCGATGAAAAAGGATGTGCCGGGCGAGGCGATGTTTGTGGATCATCCGCATCATCGCTCGCTGTGGTTTGGGCATTCGCGGATCAATGAGATCAATTTCTGGGCGGAGTATCAGGTGTTCGGCAAGCAAGCTCACTCAGGTTTCGCGGATGTGCAGGCCACGGGCAATCAAGGACACTTCACGGCCTCGACGCAATGGATTGGGCCCGACAACAAGGCCGTGATGACCGACGAGCGCCGCATCACCATCACTGCGCTGCCGGAAGGTGAGAAAACGCTCGATTTTGACATCACGCTGAAGGCCAGTGAGGGCGATGTCATCATCGGTGATACCAAAGAAGGCACCATGGCCCTACGCCTCTGCCCATCGCTCAGCATGAACAGCAGCAAGAGCGGTGTGAACACGGGGCCCTCCACCGGACATGCCTTTAACAGCAACGGCGTCCGCGATCGCGACATCTGGGGTAAGCACGCGAACTGGGTCTGCTACTACGGCCCCGATCCAAAAGGGAATCCGGTCGGTGTCGTCATCTTCAGTCATCCCAGCAACCTCCGCTCTCCCACGACCTGGCACGCTCGTGATTACGGACTCTTCGCCGTGAATCCCTTCGGCCTGCACGACTTCGAGCCTGACAAGCCCACAGGCGCTGGCGACCACACCATCAAGAAAGGTGACAGCCTCACCCTGCGCTACCGCTTCTACTTCGCCAAAGGCCAGCCAAAGCCCGAGGTGCTGGAGGCGAGATTCCAAGACTACACCAAACAAAAATAGCCATCCTATGAAACACCCGCGCCTCATTCTTTCATCGCTTCTCCTCTCTTTCGGCCAAGTCATGGCCGCCGATGAACCCATCACCTGGCTCGTTCACTACGAAGCGAAATCACTGCCGCAGGAGCAGGGATGGAAAGCCGTCGGTGAGCTTGCGGCGAAGGCTGCGCTGGCGAATGGAGCGCTGCATCTCGTGGATGATTCAGCGACGGCTGATGGTGCTTTTCGCGCGGCATGGAAGCCACAGCCGGGCACTGAGATTGTCGTCGAAGCCACGGTGCGTGTGGAGTCTGTAGCGGCCCGAAAAGGCCGCTCGGCCATGTGGCCCGCGCAGCAGGGTGTGCCGGTGGGTTTGATCGTCAGCGACGGGAAGCATCAGGAAGGGCTCCTCCTCGTGCCGGAAAAGATCGCGACGTTTCATGATAGAGTGGCGCTATTCGATGCGAAGACCCAGTTTCACACCTACCAACTAGTCATTCGCGATCGCGACATGAGCATCGCGGTGGATGGCGTGATCAAGATTCGCGGTGAAGGTGCCTTTTGGAAGAAGGCGGAGAATGCGGAAGCCTTCGTGCAGTTTGGCTCGACGTCCCCAGGATGGATGGGCGCTGCGCATTGGCAATCGGTGCAGCTGGGGCTTCGCAAGCGAGCCGGTGAGCCAACCAAACCGCAACTGCGGATCACCGTCGGCGAGCCATGGGAGATCCCACCCACTCCGGGATGGGACCAGCCGCGACACGGCGGTCATCAGGTGCGAGCATACGATCCCGCGACCGGCATGGCTGTGCCAGACACAAAGGAGGGCAGGCCACTTCCGCCGACCCGCCCTTATCTTTACGATGTGGGCCAGGGCGTGCTCCTGCTGAGCGTCGGTCAGGGACCGGACGCCGCATTTGAGCCGTATGGCGTGCTGCGTTCCACGGATGCTGGCAAGACTTGGCAGCCGGTGAAAGACCTGCAGTTCAAAACCTTCGCGCCCCAGCCACACGTGCGACTGGCGGACGGTCACATCCTCGGGGTGTCGCGGTGGAATGTGAGGTATGAGGCCGGCACCTATATCGGCATGAGCTACCGGTTTGACTCAAAGGCGGAGACCTTCACTCCCTTCGAGAACCTTATCCATTTGCCCGTGGAAACCGGGCAGACCGCCGTCTTCGACCGAGATATTTTCGATGGTGGGAACCATGAAGTTATGGCGGTGGTTTACGCCACGATCAAGAAGGGCGTCGGAGCCTGCTACCTCATGAAATCCACCGACTCCGGTGCGACTTGGAACCATTTCTCCACCTTCGGCGATGGTCAGGAGCCGTCCCTGGTCCGTTTCTCAGCCAGTGAAATGATGTCCGTGCAGCGCACCAGCTCTTTTCTTCCGCTGCGGCAAACGTGGTCGCACGACGGCGGCAAGACATGGACCCCGCTCATCACGCTCGAGGAAGGCAGCGTTTCGCCTGACATGGTGGTCATGAGCAATGGCGTGGTCGCATGCAGCTACGGCCGCCCCGGCTCGAACCTGATGTTCAGCACCGATCAGGGCAAGACCTGGACCCATCACACGGTCATCACCGACTCCGGCGGTTTCAACTACACCGCGTTGCGCGAAGTGAGCCCGGGCCGCCTCCTCTACATCCACGACGCGCCGAATCTGCGAGCGCTGTATGTCGATGTGGAGCGGATCAACCCATAGCCATTTTCCCGCTCACCATGAAACACACCATCACCCTTGTCGCAGCCCTGCGGCTGACCCCACTCGCCACTCTGGTCGCGGCCCTCGGGGCCGCAAGCATGGCGGCGCAGGAGCCCGCACCCGCTCCTGCCGCGGCGGCCCCCGTGGACGCCGCCCGCGAGAAGCTGATTGCCCGTGGCAAGTCGCTCGAGCTGCCCACCACGCACGAACTGGTGCCCGGCGACCCGCTCTCGCACCATGCGTCGGGCTTTGCCAAGACGATGTGCTCGGCCGTGTTCATCACCGGCTACGACATCGCCTTCGCCGCTGAGCACGTGGGCTACTTCACCGCGCCTTATGAAGCGCGCGCCAAGATGGGCAAGCCCGTCGTGGACATGGTGAAGAAGACGGTAAGCGTCTCGCTGCCAAACGGCACGGTGCGCACGGCGGTTTACACCGGCAGCCAGGGCTGCATCACCTATGAGGAAGGCAGCGACAAGCTCAACTTCACGCCCGAGACGATCAAGCCGAACCTGCCACCCGCCGACTCACAGGATTGGCCGATGGGGGATCGTCTGCCCGCGACGCCGCTGCCCGAAGGCGTGGACGAGGCCAAGGTGAAGGCCGCGGTGATGAGGCGGCAAAATCCACTCGCGTTGCGCCCGCCGCTAGGCAATCTCGCGGCATGAATCTACTTGGAATCGAAGGCGGCGGCACCCGGACATCAGCACTGCTTATCAGTGAAACTGACGACTCGGTGCTGGCGTCGATCTCCGCCGGACCTGGGAATCTGGCACTCTTGAGTGACGATGAACTCTCCTCGCTTCTCGAAGGTATTCGGGAGCGGCTGCCGGCGATGCCGGACAGCATCGGCATCGGGCTTGCCGGAGTGCGCAGCGCGGGCGACCGCGACCGGCTGCGGCGGGCGGTCGCACGCACCTGGCCGGACGTGTGCTCGGTTGTCGGCGATGACCTGCTCCTCGCGCTCGAGGCGGACCAATGGCGCGATGATTGTGCCTCGCAGGTGCTTCTTCTCAGCGGCACTGGTTCGTGCTGCCTGGGCCGGAATCGTAACGGTGCCACGGTGAAAATCGGCGGCCGCGGTCACGTCATTGGCGACCGCGGCAGTTCGTGCGACATCGCTGTGCATGCACTGCGCTCGACGGTGACCCTTTCCGACATTCACGCCAACTGGCCTCAACTCGGCTCGGACATGCTCGCGTTCCTCCAGATGAACGACCCCGAGGCGCTCATCGAGTGGTCCATGTCGGCCAGCAAGGCCGAGATCGCATCGCTGGCCCATGTCGTCTTCGCGGCTGCGGCGACCCGTCAGGATGAAATCGCCGTCGCCATTCTCCGGCGCGCCGCTGAGCGACTGAGCAAGGACGCGGTGCATTGCGCGGCACGCATCGCCGCGCCGGGAGAGAAAGTGCAGTTCATTCTGAATGGCTCGACGCTCTTGAAGAACGCGTCATTCGCCGACGGCGTGATGCAGAAAATCCACGCCGCCCGCCCTGGCAGTGAGGTCGCGCTGCTGTCGCGACCGGGGGTGTGGGGGGCCGTCGAGATGGCCCGGGGCATCAGTGGCGGAGCCCGGTCAGGCCAGACGACGCAGCCATCCACGCACGACGACGCAGGTGCAAAACTCACGAGCTGGCGTCCCGTCGCCGCAGCGCCGACCGAAGGACGGAACCCGCGGTCCGTTGGTTTTGCGGAAATGCCGCCAGCGGAAGCCATCCAGCTCATGCTGGACGAAGACACCGCCATTCCGGGCAAGATCCTTCGCGAAAGCGAGCACATCGAATGGGCGGTGCGCGAGGTCGAGCGGGCATTCGCCGAGGGCGGGCGCCTGATCTACTGTGGCGCCGGGACCAGCGGACGGCTCGGCGTGCTCGATGCGAGCGAATGCCCCCCGACCTTCCGAACTCCGGGATGGCAGGTGCAGGGCATCATCGCGGGCGGCCGCAGGGCGCTGTGGAGCGCTGTCGAAGGTGCGGAAGACGATTCCGAATCCGGCCGCAGCGCGATCGAGGGCCGCTCCGTGACGGCGCGCGATGTCGTCATCGGCATCACCGCGAGCGGTCACGCCCCGTTTGTGTGGGGCTGTCTCGCGGAGGCGCGCAGGCGTGGCGCGAAAACCGTGCTCGTGTGCTGCAACCCTGCCTACCGCGATCATCCGCTGCTCGACCGGGCCATTTTGCCGGACACAGGCCCCGAGGTGCTCACGGGTTCGACCCGACTGAAGGCCGGCTCGGCCACGAAGCTCGTGCTGAACATCATCACCACGCTCGCGCTGGCGCGCTCGGGCAAGGTGATGAGCAACCTGATGATCGATCTCAACCCCTCGAACATCAAACTTCGTGATCGGGCGGTGCGCATCGTGCAGGAGCTCTCGGGCGCGGAGCCCGCGGCCTCGCTCCTCGCTCTTGAAGAGAACGACTGGATGATCCGCAAAGCCTGCGCCGCGCTCGCAACCCAATCGGCCGGGTAGAAGATGCGCTCGGCGGCGTGCGTGGCCCACGGTTAGTGATCAGCGCAGCTTCCTGAAAAATCCACGCTTGATGACAAACCTGGCCGGTATCGCGTCAGCCTGCTCAAGACCTTCAAAGACGGCTTCTCCCCCGGCCTGTATTTTCTGCCCTACGGCACCATCGTCGCCACGACGTATGTAAACTACGGAAAGGAACAGGTGGGCTGCTCCATCGTGAGCGTGCGATTCAAGATGAGCGAGGTGGATGCGATGGCAAAAGCTGACCAGTAACAAGCGTAGAGGTAGTCTCGCTATGTTGTATCGATTTCTCTTCGCCGCCCTCCTTCTCGCATCGCTCACGGCACTACACGCCTCCGAAACCAGATACGCTCCGGCATGGGCCAGCATCGCTCCGAAGCGTGTCATTAAGCACTCAAACACGCGGAATGACACGCTGGCCAATGCCGTGGCCGGTTTACAACCAGGCGACCAGCTTGTGATAGCCACAGGGACTTACAGCGTGGAGCGCACATGGCACGTTGAGGTCAGTGGCACAGCCGAGGCACCGATCTGGATTGTGGCGGAGGAAGGCGCTCGGGTGGTTCTCACTCGCCCGGACGACAAGCAAAACGTGGTCAACATCGGCCAGAAGTCGCCGGTGCATCATCTTTGCCTGCGTGGTTTGGAAATCACTGGGGGCAGCCACGGATTGCGCCTCGGCCAGTGCAGCGAGGTGTGGATTGACCAATGCCACATTCATCACACGGGCGCGGTTTGCCTGACTGCGAACAGCGCAAACACGAGCCGCCTTTTCCTCACGCGGAATCACCTCCATCACGGCGGCGGCCACGGCGAGGGCATGTATCTCGGCGCGAACTACGGAGAGTTCATCATGAGCGAGAGCGTGATAGCGCTGAACCACATCCATAATTGCAAAGGCGAGCAAGGCGATGGCATCGAGGTGAAACAAGGCTCGTGGGGCAATCTCATCGCGGAGAACGACATCCACGACACGCAGTATCCCTGCATCACCGTGTATGGCACCGCCGGGAAGCCGGTGAACATCATCGAGCGCAATCTCTGCCGTCGCAGCGACGACAGCGCCATGCAGGTGCAGGGCGAGGCCATCGTGCGCAACAATGTTCTCATCGGCGGCAAGGGCTCCGGTTTCGCCAGCCTGGATCACCAGGGCAAGTCGCTGAACCTGCAAGTCATCCACAACACCATCATCAACACCGGTGATGCCTTCAAAGGCAGCTCATGGAATGCCCGTGAGGGCATGATCCTCGCCAACAACATCCTCTACTCCCGTGACAAAAGCGCGATGAACTTCCCGAAGGGAAAAGAGGGCGTGACCATCACCGGCAACATCGTCCTCGGCGATGCTCCGAAGCAAGGCACCACACGCGGTCGCGGTTTGGAGGACTTCGTCAGCCTGAGCTGGGACGGCGAGAAACATGATGCCACGCTAACTGTCGAAGCTCCCTTTGACCACGCGGACTCGAAATACCTCCTCGACACTGATCTCATAGGAGCCAAGCGAGCCGGATCGCTGAGTGGGGCTATGGCGCGGTAAGTTCCAGTCTCACAGAGACTGATGAAGTTCTCTCCGATTTCCATGAGACCCTCGCTCACTCGAATCACCGCCCTCCTGTTCGCATGGTTCGCCATCGCTGAGCCCGCCGCACCGCCGATTACCGCCACCGATGTGCCATGGAAGCAAGGTGTGAACGAGATCGCCTTGGATGGCCTCATGCGCGCGTTCCTGCTCGATTTGCCGGATCATTGGCAACGCGGGGCGGCGCCAGTGATGGTGTTTCACGGCTCCACGGGCAACGCCGAGGACATGCGCAAGGAGGCGGGCTTCACACGACTGGTGAGCGCACTACTGCAGGAAGCCGCTCTGCCAAAGTTCCAGCGCCCAATAGCCAGCGAGGGCAGCATCGCTCCGGCGGATCGCCTTCTGCATCGCAGAAGACACCTCGCTGAAGTTGTAGCCACGCTGGGTTCGCAGTTGCATCGGATCGTTGGGGAAGAGAGTGGGCAGGTCCATGAATGGAGCCTCGTCACCGTGACTGAGGGAATCCATCCGATTGGTTCACCATGTTGCTACGCAGGTTGAGGGGAGTCGCATGAAATGGAGGGTGCCGTGGGGTGCCTGTGCGGCATTGACCAGAGTCTGCTCGCAGCGTAGTGGCTACCCATGCCAATGAAGCTGCCCAAAGGGGTCACGCCCCGCAAATTCGCCCGTGCCCTCCAGGCGTGGCGTGCGCACAGGAGTTTCAGCCAGCGGGATGCGGCAGAGTTCCTGGGAATCAGCAAGCGCACCTTGGAGAACTGGGAGCAGGAAAGAGCCACGCCACGTGGGTATGCGGTCGTGGCATTGATCCGACTCATCGAACCAGTGACAGCCTCGAAGGCCGGCGCGAAGAAGAAGTGCTGAAACAGAGTCTTCGTTGCGCAACGAAGATGACGATCAGCACTGAGGCCGTGGCATTATAGCCTCAACTCCAAACTTGGTTTTCAGCGCCCGCTTGACCGCCTCCGGTTCAAACAAATGCATTCGTGGACTCGCTGCGATATACGGGATGGCCCGTTGCGCCACCCAATTGTCGATGGTGCGGCTGCTCACCCCCAGCAGCAGGGCGAGTGGCTTCTTTTTCAGCAGCGGAATCGGGGACGGAAGTGTTTCGTTCATGCAGAGATTCGCATGTCAACGAGGGTTCTCCGGCATGATGCCAAACCACTTGTCCGCGTCGTCCTTCGTCACCAGTTCGCGGTAGTGCTTGAAGATGATCGTCGGAGAATTGCCCGCCTCCAATGCCACCTGCGCAGCGCTCTGAACCACCGCGATGCGGTAGCTGATGTAGGAGTGCCGCAGCGCGTTGTGAGGCCACGCCAATCCCAAGCTTTTGGCCAGCTTCCGC
>NZ_JBIIKX010000132.1:0-6933 GCF_044232965.1 Prosthecobacter sp. | reverse complement strand
GAGCATGGCGAGGTAGCAAAGTGGTAATGCACTGGTCTGCAAAACCGGTATGCGCGGGTTCAATTCCCGCCCTCGCCTCCATTTTCCCCACCCAACCGTCGCACAGTCTCATGAGCGAACCACCCGACGATCCACGGAAGGAGGGACTGCCGACACATATTCCCATCCCGGATTCGGCACCGAGTGGAAATCCGGCGATTGGCGCGGTGCTTTCCTTCATCGGCATCATCCTGCTGGCGTTCATCCTGCGGCTGGCTGTCCCAGAGGAGGACAATGCCATCGAACTGGGCGTCCTGCTCATCACCGTCGGTTTCGCGCAAATTTGGCTGATCTTCCATTTCCTGAAGTCGTTCAGGAAGTGAGCTGCTGATTTTGCGGCAATCCCGTTCTTGTTTTTGGCCGCCTTCATCGCTAAATCACGGGCATGTCCCTCCAGCAAGACCGCGAAGAACTCCGTCAAATCCTCAAGGCCAAGTCCGTCAAGACCGGCAAATTCACCCTCGCCTCCGGCAAGGAGAGCGACCTCTACGTCGATTGCCGCGTGACCACGCTCGACTCACGCGGCGCGGTGCTCGTGGGACGCGTGCTACACGACCTGCTGCGTCAGGAAGAGGCGAAGCGCGGCCTGAGCATCGGCTCCCTCGGCGGTCTGACGATGGGCGCGGACCCGATCACGCTCGCCGTGGCGATGAGTTCCAGCCTCGCGGGCGATGCGACACCAGTTCAGGCGTTTGTGGTACGCAAGGAGCCGAAAGGCCACGGCCGGGGCAAGCGCATCGAAGGCAATTTCATCACCACGCAGCCCGTCGTCGTCGTGGATGACGTGATCACCACCGGTGGATCAACTTTGAAGGCGATCGAGGCCATTGAGGAAGAAGGCGGTAAGATCGCCTTCGCCCTCATCCTGGTGGACCGCTCTGAAGGCGGTCGCGAGGCCATCGAAAGCAAGGGTTACCCGGTCGTCGCCGCGTTCACGCGGGCCGATCTCGTCTAGAGCCTCTTGGCTGGCACGACAATCATCCGCTTCGCGTCTATGCAGCCTGTCTGTTGATCCTCAACTCCCTTCCATCAGCTGACTCATAGACACCTTCCTATTGATTCGTGAAGTCGCCAATTAAGTGTGGATAAACAACGTCCGCCCAAACCGCCATGCCTTATACCCTCGGTTCAGAATCGTTCGCCACGAAAAAGCTCATCGAAAAGCGATGCCAAGAGATTCGTGACAACACCCCAGACGGAGCCACTGTTCCGGCGGAGGGATTTAATTTCTTGATCCACTTGTTCAGATACCACGATGAATGGCATGAGAAGTCCTATCCCGGAGTCTCGTCTATTTCGACACAAACCACGGAGCATGGAACCCGCGGATTTCTGCTCAATCGCACTGATGGCAGTCAGATCGACATAAGCTTTCCACATGCGATCAAACTTATCCCGACAACACAAACCTCCTCTTTGACTCCGCAAAGGCTTCAGGACTACAAGGCTGCGGCAAGGACGGCAGTGCAGGAGCAGGTTAGAGAGTTCAGGGATGCAGCCCTTTCATCGGCTCCGTCGTGTCCAATCAACAACCTCATATTGGAGAGAGGCAACTGCGATGTTCACTATCCACCTCCCGATACTTTCGAGTCGCTCCTCTTTCGTTTTACTCAAGTAAGCGGGATCAGACCGTTGACCGTTGATGTGGATTCGTGCGGCACTGTAGCCACGTTCCATGACGAATCTCTGAGCACCAAATGGGCTGCATACCATCGAATGAACGCTAAGCTACAGCTAGTATCTAAAGATGGACGCAGGAGTCTTCCCAAGTCACCCGTTGATTGGAGTCCAGTGCTATGAGATCACCAACGGCGAACAAGACGCTCCGTCCAACGGCAGGCAACGTCTCTCTTTGAATTCGGGCTTCCATCCCCGCCGTGGATGAGCTAGACATTAGCCCAATGAAATGAACCTCGAGTTCCTGAGTCTGCGTAACTGCCGGAGCATCCTACCTCCCGACGAAATCATCTCCAGGAGACTTGGGGAGTTCGACCGCTTTCTTGGCAGAGTCAATTCAAGCAGTGAAGAGCAGGGCTTAATCACTCGTTTGATGCGGATGAGTCAGAGCCATAAGGGTGGGCTCGGGGAGAGGCTACTGAAGTATGACGCAGACATTGGGCTAGAATACGACGCGAGGAGTGATCGTTTGGAGTTTCAGGTGAAGCCCTATTACAAGCACCATGATCTCTGGAGACCAGAGCCTGATCGGAGGGTAGTAGCCCAATTTTGGACAACCTATGCTGATGGCACCAGATGGGGTTACAAGGTTCCTTTGCAAGTTCTGCTGAAGCATTGGGGTGACGCCGGGGAAGGCTACATGTGCTACCTGCACACAATCGGTCTACCAGACGGAGAACTGTCCTATGCAGGCATCACTCGAAGAAATTGGCTTCAGCGCCTGAGCGAACACCTCGGGGAAGTCCGTAGTGGGAGCAGAAAGCTCTTTCACGAACAGTGGAGAGGCAGTTTAGACCTAGATCAGGTTGCCTACGGCTCGGAACTCCTGGACCTGAATCTTCCCGAAGAAGAGGCGATGAAGTGGGAGGAGTGGTTTGTCGATGAATACACTCTTCATCCTAAAGGACTTAATATGATACCAGGTGGGAAGAAGGGGTTGGCCTACCTTCACAAACTCCGCGTAATCGGTAGCCGAGATCTGAGTTTTGAAGATCGGGAACGAGCGATAGCGAATTTCTGCGAGCGGGACCCGGACTCTCATCAATATTTGGCAGATCTTTGGTCTGACGATGCATTCTATTGGAGAGTTATAAATGCCCGCAATAATACTTTAAGCCTTGAGCAAATCAGGGAGGCGAGACACCGCCACTCAATGGGAGAGTCCATCCCAGAAATCACAATCAAGATCGGAGCACTCAACGAGACCCAAGTGAAGAACTTGCTGAGTGGCCGCACCTACCTAAGAGTCACCTAAGAAGGCTAACAAGCCGCGCCAGAGCAACCCTGCCAGCCGCCCTGTTTCGATGATTACCCTGATTTCAACCTAACCCAGAGATCGATGCCCGCCCCTGCTGGTAGGGGTGCCTGCGCTCATCGTTAGGCCGCGCCCTACTTGATCCGCACCTGCGCGTGGTAAATCGCGGCTTTGTTGCCTTCGTGGCTGGAATAATACGTCACATGCAGCACGTCATCGTGCCAGTAGAGGCCGGGGTAGCTGCAATCGCCGCCGCTGGGCAATTCGAGGAGCGGGGTGAGGCTGTTCGGAGTCATGGTGAAGAGCACCATGTGCGCTCCCGGCGTGGCGCCAAAGCCGCGTGATCCGGCGATGAGCCGGCCATCTGGCAGCTCGATGAAATTCGGCCCGCCGAGCGGCACTCCGGCGGAGGCCCAGGTCCACTCGCGGTAAGGCGCCTTCGCCATGCCGATGGCTCCTTTGCGGTCGCCGCCCTGCCTGGTCACCAAGGCAAGGGCGCTGCCGTCTTTGAGGAAGCGCAGCGTGGTTTCCGCAGGCTGGCCCGGCACCTGCATGATGGAGGAAAGCTGCCAGACGGAGCCGTCGGTGCTGGCGTAAGTTTTGAGCGACCACTCCGGCTCGGGCGCGGGGCCGCCGGAGTTCGGGTGGATGTTGAAGCTGGCCGCGTAGAAGCGTTTGTCCGCCGGATTGACCGTCGTGCGCCAGAGTGTGTCGCCTTTGGCGAGGAGTTTTTGCAGCGGCGTCCACACCTTGCCATCCTGCGTGGTGGCGTAACGTGACTGTCGGCCCTGCGTGGCGGAATGGCCGGCGCAGAGCAGGTACAGCCTCTTGTTGTCGGGTGTGATGATGAGTTTGGGATCACGCAGATCGGTACCGGCCTCGGCTAAGGTGCCCTGGTCGATCCAAACCTTGCCGGTGGAGGAAAGCAGGATGCGGATAACTCCCTCGCCAGTGGTCGAGCTGGCCTCACGGAAACAGCAGTAAAACAAGTTTTGGAACCGCGTGAGGTCCGTGAAGGCGTTGTGACCGGCCTGGTCCCAGATCTTTTCCACGGAAACCAGCTCCGCCTTGGGTGCCTGCGCGTGCAGCAGGCCGGTGAGGAGCCCAAGGGAGCCGAGAACGATGGAAAACAGGCGTGGAATCATGACAGCGGTGAACATACGCGGCGTGCTTGGCTTTTTACTTCGTCATCTCCTCCTGCATGATCTGCATGATCTTGGGCATGATGACTTTCATCTTCTCCTGGGTCATCGCCATCACGTCCCCCACCATGCCCGCCTGCTTCGAGACGAGCATCTGGCCGGTGGGCGTTTCCATGTGGGCGATGATGTCCGTGGCTTCCTTTTCGGAGAAATTTTTGCCATAGGCCTCGATGAGGTCCGGCTTCATCTTTTCCCAGCTCATCATCTCAAGCAGGGTGTCCTTCACCTTTTTGATGGCTTTGTGAAACTTGTCCTGCTGCTCCTGCGGCAGCGCCTTGATCTGGTCTGAACTGGTGCCCAGGCCGGATTCAAAGCCGGCCACGAGGGAGGCTTCAAACTGCTTCTGCACCTGCATGACGGTGATGAGTTTCTCAATCGTCGCACGATGAGAGGCGGCCAGCTCCGCGTGCGCGGTGGCAAGGGTCAGGACGAGGGTGGCAAGGGTGATGAGCTTTTTCATGGGTGTGGACCGCAATCTGCGGATGAGGAGCGAGCTTTAGCGCATCCGGCCGCAAACGTAAAGGCCAAGCCGTCGTGGCACAGAAAAATCACCGTTGCTTCGGCCGGGTGGCAAAGAACAGCGCGATGCCGAGGCAGGCGACGAGGAAGGTGCCGAAGGTCATCACGGTGAGCACGAGATCGCGCAGATCCTTGTTCGGGATGAAGCCGAGCTTGTGGAAGTTGGTGAAGATGGTGGCCTCGAACTGGCGCTGCTTGTCGGTGTGGCGGGTGACGCTGCCGGTGGTGGTGGAGACATAGACGCGCGTGTCCAACGCGTCGCCGGTGTCGAAACGATGCACCGGCAGGATGCGGAAGATGTTGATGTATTCCGTGTTGAAGGCGGTGAGGAAGTCCGTCTTCTTCACCTCGGCTCCGGCGAGGAAATTTTTGGCGATCTCGGCGGCGTAGGCCTCATCCTGGGCAGGATCGGCCTTGCCATCGACCGCGCTGACGTACTGCGGCCCGCGTGAGGCCTTCGTGTAAATCTGATACCAGGGCTGGCCGCCAATACCGCGCAGATTCACGGCCTGAACCTCGGGATTGGGTTCGCTGAGCTTGGCGACGGCCTCGGCCACGGTGAGCTTGATCGCATTCACATCCATGCCGCCGCCGGAAGGCCGCGCGGAGGGCGGCGGCGCCTGCGTGCGCGTCATGACGTTGTGAATGACACCGCTGCCGGAGGCGATGAGAACAGAGAGGCTGAAGGCGAGACCGAGCCAGCGGTGGAGTTTGCGGATGAGGCGGGAGGACATGAGTGGTGAGAGGTGGAATGGCTTGGAGCTTGGGGCAAGGGGCATGGAATGAGTCAAGGGCCGAGCGGGCCCGTCATTCCAGGCTCCAAGCCCCATGCCCCTTGCAGAAGCGTAGCGCCTACCACTTGAATTCCACACCCGCGTAGAACGCGCGGCCGTCACCTGGGAGGAAGACAGCGCTTTGGGCGGGAACGGTGGCGTTTTGGACGACGCCGGTGGTGGGGGAGTAGTTTTTGTCGGTGAGGTTGCGGGCCTCGACGAAGAAGGAAGTGCCCTTCTTGGTGCGATAGCCGAACTTCAGACCGAGAAGCGCATAAGGATCGGCAAACGTCGTGCGCGCGAGATCCACGGCGTATTTGTTGGGCGACCATTCGACGTTTGGACCGCAGTAGAAGCCGCAGGGATGCTCATAGAGCATCTCGGCACGGTAGTAGAACGGCGGGACGCCCGGCAGCATGCGGTCGCCAAAGGCGGCGTCCTTGGCAAAGCGGAAGTCATTCCACAGGAAGTTCTGGCGCAGCACGACGCGGTCGTAGTCGCTGTCTCCCGAGGTGGTCAGGTTGCGCAGCAGGTCGGCGTTCAGCGCGAACTCGATGCCTTGATGAATGGTGCGGCCCGCGTTGGTGGTGAGCGTGGCATTGCCAGGAACACCGAGCGTGAGCATCTCGTCATCCAGCCACGCGTAGTAATAGCTAAAGTCCCAGGCGACGCGGCCGGCCTCGCCGCGCGTGCCGATTTCAAGCGTCGTGGCCGTTTGCGGCTTCAAAGCGACAAGCGCGGGCACACCGGCGCCGATGGCGGTCAGCTCGCCGAAGGACGGCGGCTCAAAGCTGCGGCTGGCATTGAAGTACACCTGCGACTTCGGCGTCACTTCCCACAGCAGGCCCAGTTTCGGGCTGAAGCCCCAGAATTCCTGCCGGTCGGAGTTGTTCAGGCCAAACAGCGTCTGCTCATTCAGATCACGATTCGCATAGGTGACGGAGGAACCGACAATGAAGGACAGCGTGTCCGTGAGATGAAGCTGGTCCTGGAAGTAGAAGTTCAGGTTCATCGACTGCACCCGGTTCTGCGCCACGAGCGCGCCGCGATTGCCGCCGACGTTGAGGTAGCGGTCGTCCTCGGCGTTGCCATACATGAAGCCGAGGCCCACCGTCACGTCGTTGTCGAGGCCGAGCAGATGATTGCGGCCGTCGTAACGCAGATCAAAGCCGACGTCGTTGCTGAGCTGGTCGATCACCTGGAAAATCGGGTGATCCAGGTCTTTCCAGGACCAGAACAGGGAGAAGGCCAGCGTGTTGTCGCCATCAGAGTAGGTCAGCTTGTTCGCAAGGCGGAGGAGCTGGTAATCACGACGCTGCCTGCCTGCGAGACTGGCGGCGTTGGCCTGCTGTGGGCTGGCCTCAAACTGCGCCTTCGTCAGCGAGCCGGGGAGCTGCGATTTGCTGTCCACCCAGGTGATGAAGAAGCGGTTTTCGAGGTTTGCGCTGAGCTTCGTGCCGATGTTGGC
>NZ_JBIIKX010000025.1:0-74132 GCF_044232965.1 Prosthecobacter sp. | reverse complement strand
AACATGACAACTCAAGCTCATCAACTTGCGAAACCATGCGCATGCACCCGCGATTCCCTTTGCAGACAACGAAGAAAACACGCAGGTTTACGCATGGATCAGAAACCCAAGCAAGGCCAACGGGCTTCCGCCATGCAGCCCAAGGGTGCCGAGCCTTGGGCAAGTGCTCCCTTGGGAATCGCGTGCCACACCGCCCCCATCACGTTCCCGGACCGCAACGCGGTCCCGTCACGGGCGATGCGCTGCCGCAGGGACATTCGGGTGACGGAACCTCGTTGAGGTTCATGATCCGGCGGGAATCGTGGGTGCTGCGGTTCCCAGGAGAGCACTCGCATCGCTCGGCACTCCTGAGCTGCATGACGAAAGCCCGTTGGGCCACGGCAAGAACAAGCAATTATTTAGCTTGGTCCTGCAGAATCCTTTTCTTCGCTGATTCGCCATCGGTTTTCTAACAAGGCAAGGACGCTCCCACCGAGACCGACAAACAGCCACACAAGGAGAATGGGCATAGCTTGCATCATGACAACAAGTCCGAGAAGGCTAGTAACGAGCCATGCAATCCAGCAAAAATGCCAGAGGATGGAAAGCCACCATCCTATTCTCCAAGATTGTGGAGATCCAAAATTCACACAACGTAGTCCCCAAAAGACAACCACAAGCAATCCAACAGGGTAGATGAAGTTTCGGATCAGCGGTAATTTCCAAAGTTGGTGATTAGAAGACAATCCCAAAGGCAGGTCCAAGCTGATATAGACACCGCCGAGAAAAAGCACAATTGCAACCCATCGATCCATGTGATGCCGACTCCCCCATCCGCTGTGAGGTGGGGGCGTATCTGGCTGGTTCATAACGAAAAAGAAGACTGGCTCACTTCACCAGCCTCACCAGCAAGTCCTTGCTCTCGACGCTTTCGCCGATCTTGACGCAGATTTCGCTGACGGTGCCGGCGCCGGGTGAGGCGACGGCGGCGAACATCTTCATGGCTTCGAGGGTGGCGATGGTGTCGCCTTCTTTGACCTTCTGACCGACGCTGACGGCGATGCTGGCGACCATGCCGGGCATGGGGGCGCCGACTTGGGTCGGATCGGCGGGATCGGCCTTGGTTTTGGTGACAGCGTTCTTCGCTAGGGCCTTGTTGGTCACCGTCGTGTGGCGCGGGTAGCCGTTGAGTTCGAAGATGGCGGTCTGCTGGCCGATGGCGTCGGCCTCGGTCATGTTGAGGAGGCGGACGAAGAGAGTCTTGCCTTCCTCAAGGCTGATGTGGATCTCCTCCTTGTCCTGCAGGCCGTAGTAATACGCGGGCGTGGGCAGCGCGGCGACGTCGCCGTAGGTCTTGCGGAAGTCGGCGAACTTCAGGAACACATCGGGATACATGAGGTAGCTCCACACGTCGTCCTCGGTGGGTTCCTTCTTGAGCTTGCCTTTCAGCTCGGCGCGCACGTCGTCGAGCTTGATCTTGGCGGCGTGGGTGCCGGGGCGGCCTTTGATGCGCTTGCCGCCTTTGCCGACGATAGCGTCGGCGAGCTTGTTCCACTTCTTCCGTGAATCAGCGGCCTTTTCGGACTCCATGCCGTAGAACGGTTCGCCAAGCCAGCCTTCAAACATGCTGGTGACGTCCTTGCTCCACTTGGTGCCTTGCAGGTTGATGATGTCGGCGGGCTTCACACCGCGCGCGACGCATTCGATGGCGAGGTCGCCGACGACTTTGCTCGATGGCGTGACTTTGACGATGTCGCCGCAGAGCTGGTTCACCTCCGCGTAAGCGTGGGCGATCTCGGGCCAGCGCGGGCCGAGGCCCATGCCGATGGCCTGCTCCTTCAGATTGGTGTATTGGCCGCCGGGCATCTCGTGGAGATAGACTTCGGCGGTGCCGTAGGGCTCGGAGGTGTCGAACGGCTTGTAAAAGCTGCGCACAGCGGCCCAGTAGTCGCTGAACTCTTGCAGCGCCTCGACATCGAGTCCGGTGTCGCGCGGCGTGTTTTGCATCGCGGCGACGATGGAGTTCAAGTTCGGCTGCGAAGTGCCGCCGGACATGGATGCGATGGCCGCGTCGCACACATCAACGCCCGCTGTGGCGGCCTCGATGATGCTGGCGGCGTTCAGGCCGCTGGTGTCATGCGTGTGGAAGTGAATCGGAATGCCGACCTCGTCTTTGAGTGCTTTGACGAGCTTCTTGGCGGCGAACGGACGGACGAGTCCGGCCATGTCTTTGATGCAGAGCATGTGCGCGCCCATCTTTTCGAGCTCCTTGGCGAGGCGGACGTAGTACTTGAGGTCGTACTTGTCGCGCTTCGGGTCCATGATGTCGCCGGTGTAGCACAGCGTGCCTTCGCAGATCGAAGTCGTGTCCTCGCGCACCGCGTCCATCGCGGCGGTGAGGTTTGGCAGGTAGTTGAGCGAATCAAAGATGCGGAAGATGTCCATGCCGTTCGTCGCGGCATGTTTGATGAAGCCCTTCACGACATTGTCCGGGTAGTTCGTGTAGCCGACCGCGTTCGAGCCACGGAAGAGCATCTGGAGCAAAATGTTCGGCACCTTGGCGCGGATGTCGCGCAGGCGTGCCCAGGGGTCTTCACGCAGGAAGCGCATGGTCACGTCAAAGGTCGCGCCACCCCACATTTCGAGGCTGAACAGGTTCGGTGTGCGGCGTGCCACGGCATCCGCCACGGCGAGCATGTCGAAGGTACGCATGCGCGTGGCGAGGAGCGATTGATGCGCGTCGCGCATCGTGGTGTCGGTGAGCAGCAGGCGCTTCTGCTTGGCGATCCAGTCTTTGCAAAACTTCTCCGGTCCCATCTCGGTGAGGAGCTGCTTCGTGCCCTTCGCAGGCTCGATGCGGTGATCAAACTGCGGAATCGGCGGTGCGGTGAAGGCCTTGCCGAGCTTGTGGCCCTTCGCGTGCGGATTGCCGTTCACGATGGTGTCGGCGAGGTAATTCAACAGCTTCGACGCACGGTCCTTGCGGGCGACGAACTTCAGCAAATCAGGATTGTTGTCGATGAAGCGCGTGGTGGCCTGACCGGTCTTGAACTCCTCGTGATGCACCACGTTCATGAGGAACGGGATGTTCGTCTTCACGCCACGGATGCGGAACTCACGCAGGCCGCGGTCCATGCGGTCGAGCGCCTGCTGGTAAGTGCGGGCAAAGACGGTCATCTTCACCAGCATCGAGTCATAGTAGGGCGTGATGACCGAGTTGGTCGCGCCCATCGCTCCGTCGAGCCGCACACCGAAGCCGCCGGGGCTGCGGTAAGTCAAAATTTTGCCAAAGTCCGGCGTGAAGCCGTTCTCCGGATCTTCCGTGGTGATGCGGCACTGGATGGCGAAGCCGCTTTTCTCGATCTTCTCCTGCACCGGCAGCGCGAGCGGCTCCGCGTGCATCGCATGGCCTTGAGCGATCAAAATCTGGCTGCGCACGATGTCGATGCCGGTGATCTCCTCCGTCACCGTGTGCTCCACCTGGATGCGTGGATTCATCTCGATGAAGTACCACTCGCCCGACTCGTGATCGACGAGGAACTCGACGGTGCCCGCATGCGTGTAGTTCACTTCCCGCGCCAGTTTCACCGCCGCTTCGCAAAGACCGTCGATGATCTCCTGCTTCACGCCATAGCTCGGCGCCTGCTCGATCACCTTCTGGTGACGGCGCTGCACGGAGCAGTCGCGCTCGTGCAGATGCAAAACGGTACCGTGTTTATCGGCCAAAATCTGCACTTCGATGTGTTTGGCCTTCCCGACGAATTTTTCGAGAAACACCGCTCCATTGCCGAAAGCGCGTTCTGCCTCAGTTTGAGCCTCATCGAGCAGTTTTTCGAGGTCTTTGGCCTCACGCACGATGCGCATGCCACGACCACCACCACCGAAGGCCGCCTTGATGATCAGCGGAAAGCCGATCTTCTTCGCCGCGGCGATGGCTTCCTTGCGATCACTCACCGGCTCATCCGTGCCTTCGAGAATCGGCACCTTGATTCGGCGCGCGACTTCGCGTGCGGCCGTTTTGTCGCCCATCATGTCGAGGATCTTCGCCTCAGGTCCGACGAAGATGATCCCCGCGTCCGCGCAAGCCTGCGCGAACTTGGGATTCTCACTGAGGAAACCGTAACCGGGATGGATCGCGTCCACGCCTTTTTCCTTGGCCAGCGCGACGATGCCTTCGTAATCGAGATAGGCACCGAGCGGCCCCTTGTCCTTGTTCAGTTCGTAAGCCTCATCCGCTTTGAAGCGATGCGGGCAAAAACGGTCCTCCTGGGCGTAAATGCCCACCGTTTTCAGCCCCAGCTCCGTGGCCGCGCGCATGACGCGGATGGCGATTTCAGAGCGGTTCGCGACCATCAGTTTTTTGATGGGGCGGATCGTGGATGGGGTGGCGGATTTCTGGGACATGGCTGGGGTTGGGAAATGCGGGCGCATAGTCTCGCGAAATCGAGGGGTGGCAAGGTGGGAGAGCCGTTTTTCCACGCCGAAATCCAAGATTGGCCGTGAACTTGCTAATTATAGTCCAGCAGGCATTGAGTTCCCGCCCGCGCCAGCCCCCGCATGTCCATCCACGTCGCCCTTCACCACCGCACCAGCTACCGATACGAACGCCCCATCGAGCTCGGGCCGCAGATCATCCGCCTGCGGCCTGCGCCGCATTCCCGGTCACGCATCCTGAGCTACTCGCTGAAGGTCACCCCGGAGAAGCATTTCCTGAACTGGCAGCAGGATCCGCAGTCGAACTACCTCGCCCGGCTGGTGTTCCCGGAGAAAACCAAGGAACTCAGCATCGAGGTCGATGTGGTGGTGGAGATGGCGGTGTTCAATCCCTTCGACTTCTTTCTGGAGCCTGAGGGCGAAAATTTCCCCTTCGACTACGACGCGACGCTGGACCATGAGTTGGCCCCCTTTCTGAAGTGCGGCGAACTCACACCGAAGTTCGCGGAATACTTCACCCAGACGGAGGGCGAGCTGCTCGCGATGAAACCCTGGCCGCCGCGCACCATTGACGCGCTGGTGGCGATCAATCAGCGCCTGTGGAAGGACATCGGCTACACCGTGCGCATGGAGCCGGGCGTGCAGACGCCTGAGGAGACATTGATGAAGCGCACCGGCTCGTGCCGTGACACGTCATGGCTCATGGTGCAGCTCATGCGCCGCCTGGGCATCGCCGCACGTTTCGTCAGCGGCTATCTGATCCAGTTGAAGCCGGACGTGAAATCGCTCGACGGCCCGAGTGGCACGGAGGTCGATTTCACCGACCTGCATGCGTGGTGCGAGGTCTATCTGCCCGGCGCAGGCTGGGTCGGACTGGACCCGACCTCGGGTCTGTTTGCAGGCGAGGGGCACATCCCGCTGGCGGCGACGCCTGATCCGGGCAGCGCCGCGCCGATCAGTGGCATGGCGGAACCGTGCAAAACGGAGTTCGAGTTCGAGATGAAGATTGATCGCATCTATGAATCACCGCGTGTCACGAAACCTTACACCGAAGAGCAATGGGCGGAGATCGCGGCACTGGGCCACGCCTTGGACAAGGATCTCGCGGCTAACGACGTGCGCCTCACCATGGGCGGGGAGCCGACCTTCGTCTCCATCGACGATGCCGAGGGGGCCGAGTGGAACACCGCCGCCGTGGGGCCGATGAAGGCCCGGCTGTCCGATGTGCTGCTCAAACGCCTGCGAGACCGCTTTGCCCCCGGCGCCTTCCTGCATTACGGCCAGGGCAAATGGTATCCCGGCGAGCAGCTCCCGCGTTGGTCCTACGGCTGCCATTGGCGCAAAGACGGGCAGCCGTTGTGGGCGCATCCGCACTTGTATGCCGACATGCAGCAAGATTACGGCGTGAACGAGAACCACTCCGCGCGCTTCATCCACGCGCTGGCCGAGCGCCTCGGCTGCGGTGGGAAGTGGATCATGCCGACGTATGAGGACGCGTTCTACTACCTCTGGCGCGAGCGCAAGCTGCCGGTGAACGTCGATCCGCATAAATCGAACCTCAAAGACAAGGAGGAGCGCACGCGGCTGGCCAAAGTCTTCGAAGAAGGACTCGACAAAGTGATCGGCCATGTGCTGCCGCTCAAGCCGGTGGAAAACGGCTGGGACACCGGCCCGTGGTTCCTGCGCGCCGAGCGCTGCTACCTCGTGCCGGGTGACTCGCCGATCGGACTGCGTCTGCCGCTTGATTCGCAACCGTGGGTGAAGACCACTGACTATCCGTATCACCACGAGCAGGATCCGATGGAGGACCGCGATCCCCTGCCCTCGCGACAGCAGTTTGTGCGCGGCATCGGTGGAGTACCTGCGTCGTTTTGGAAAAAACTCGCGCAACGTCGTGGCCCAGGCGGCTTGGAGGATCTGACCGGGGAAGACCAACCGCAGCAGGAAATTGATCCTGCCGCGCAGCCGCCTGCATTTGGACAATCCGCCGACGCGATCGTGCGCACCGCGCTCTGCGTGCAACCGCGAGACGGCAAGCTGTTCATCTTCATGCCGCCGACGAAGACGCTGGAGGAATACCTTTCCGCGCTCGGCGCCGTGGAGGATGTGGCGCTCGCGCTGGATCAACCCGTCGTCATCGAAGGCTATCCGCCGCCCTTTGACCCGCGCCTGCATGTGCTCAAAGTCACCCCTGATCCAGGCGTGATCGAGGTGAACGTGCATCCCGCCAAGAGCTGGGATGAAATGGTGAACATCACCGAGTCGCTCTATGAAGAGGCGCGTCTCACCCGCCTCGGCACGGAGAAGTTCATGGTCGATGGCCGCCACACTGGCACCGGCGGCGGCAATCACATCGTCATGGGCGCGGAAACGCCCAAGGACAGCCCCTTCCTGCGCCGCCCTGATCTGCTGCGCAGCCTCACGAGCTACTGGCAGAATCATCCTTCCCTCTCGTTCATGTTCGCCGGCATGTTCATCGGCCCCACGAGCCAGAGCCCGCGCATCGACGAAGCCCGCAACGATTCGCTCTACGAGCTCGAAGTGGCCTTCAAAGCTGCGTCTGCCGCCGCTTCCAGCACAGGCGAGATCCCACCCTGGATCGTGGACCGGCTCTATCGCAATCTGTTCATCGACTCCAGCGGCAACACGCACCGCGCCGAGTTCTGCATCGACAAACTCTACTCGCCAGACAGCAGCACGGGCCGCCTCGGGCTCCTGGAAATGCGCGGCTTTGAGATGCCACCGCATCCTCACATGAGCCTCGCACAGGCGCTGATGCTGCGCACCCTCATCGCCCGGTTCTGGAAGGAGCCGTATGAGGCGCCGCTCGTGCGCTGGGGCACCGACATCCATGACCGCTGGATGCTGCCGCACTTTGCCTGGAGCGACATTGAGGACGTCTGCCACGACACGAAGCAGGCCGGTTACGAATTGAAGCCCGAGTGGTTCTTGCCGCATTACGAGTTCCGCTACCCGCTCAGCGGCGACTTGTCCGCGCGCAACGTGAACATTGAAATCCGCCAGGCGCTGGAGCCGTGGCATGTGCTCGGTGAAGACAGTGGTGCCGGTGGCGCGGTGCGTTACGTCGATTCCTCGCTCGAACGCATCCAAATCAAAGCGCAGGGCCTCATCGAAGGGCGCTACGCCATCACCTGCAACGGCCGCACCGTGCCGATGCATTCGACCGGAACGAACGGCGAGTACGTCGCCGGAGTGCGCTACCGCGCCTGGCAGCCTCCCAACTGCCTGCATCCCACCGTCGGCGTCCATTCACCGCTCACGATTGACCTCGTCGATCAGTGGAACCAACGCTCGCTCGGCGGCTGCAAGTATCACGTCGCGCATCCCGGCGGTCTCAGCCACGAAACCTTCCCGGTGAACGCCTACGAAGCCGAAAGCCGCCGCTACTCCCGCTTTTTCCGCCACGGCCACACGCCGGGGAAGATGAAGGTCGCACCAGCCAAACCGAATCCCGAGTTCCCCTTCACGCTGGATCTGCGGCTCGGATGAAACATTGGACCTGAACGCAGCCGAGGCCACAGCGCTGAAACATGCCGATGGATTCAGCGTTCCTGCGCCTCGTCATGCGCATCCTCCTTCTTTTCGCCTCCCTGCTGATTACCGCGCCCGTTTGGGCTGCCAAACCCAACGTGCTCGTCATCGTGGCCGACGATCTCGGCTACAACGACGTCGGATTCCAGGGTTCCAAGGAAATTCCAACGCCTCACCTCGACAAGCTGGCCGCCCAAAGCCTGCGCTGCACAAACGGCTACGTCTCGCATCCCTTTTGCAGCCCGACACGGGCGGGTTTGATGACCGGTCGCTACCAGCATCGCTTCGGACATGAAAACAATCCCGCGTGGCTGCCGGAGAGCACCTCAGCGGGCCTTTCTCTGGGTGAAACGACCTTTCCGGCGCTCATGAAGCAGGCGGGTTACGCCACGGGCGCGGTCGGTAAGTGGCATCTCGGCGCACATCCGCAGTTTCATCCGATGAAGCGCGGCTTTGACGAATACTTCGGCGCGCTCGGTGGCGGCCATGTGTATTTCCCCGATGACAAAGGCGGCCCGGAATATCAGATCCCGCTGAACCGCAACGGCAAGGACGAGGCGCAGACGAAATACCTCACCGAACAGTTTGGCGACGAAGCGGCGGCGTTTGTCGGGCGGCACGCAGGCGGGAAGCCTTGGATGCTGTATCTGGCCTTCAACGCTCCCCACACACCGCTCGCAGCACCGCAAGAGTGGCTGGAGAAGCTTAAGCACATCGAAAACGCAAGTCGGCGCACTTACGCGGCGATGGTTTGTGCGCTGGACGCAGCTATCGGCGAGGTGATGGCAAAGCTGGACGAAACGAAGCAACGCGGGAACACTTTGATCTACTTCGTCAGCGACAACGGCGGGCCAAACCTCGAAGCCAAAAGCGGCACGAACTTCACCGACAACTCACCGCTGCGCGGCGCGAAGGGCGCGGTCTATGAGGGCGGCATGCGCGTGCCGTTCCTCGTGAGCTGGCCCGCGAAGATCAAGCCGGGCGTTTATGATCAGCCGTTGATCGCGCTCGATTTCCTGCCCACCTCACTCGCGGCGGCGGAATCGGCTGATCTTACCCCCAAAAACCTCGATGGCGTGAATCTGCTGCCGTTTCTGACCGGCGAAAAGAGCGGGGCACCGCATGAGACACTGTTCTGGCGCTCCGGCGGCCCTGGCGGCAACAACGCGGTGCGCCGTGGCAGCATGAAGCTCGTGCGGCTCGGCCAGGCAGCGCCCGAACTTTACGATCTGGCCGCCGATGTCGGAGAAACGAAGAATCTGGCTGCTGAGAAACCTGAGGTCGTGAAGGAACTCACCACCGCCATCGCCGAATGGGAGAAGGGCACCATCGCGCCGACCTTTGAAAGTCCGAAAGCCGGCAAGCCTGCGCAGAAGAAGAAAAAGAAGTAGCCATCCCGGCAACGTAGCTGGCAGGATGACGGTCATGCTGCGCCTGGTTTCCTTCCTATTCCTTCTTTCCCTCGTTCAAGCGGACGAGTTTGATCCCGTTCGTGATGTCGTGCGCAAAGCCGTGGCGAAGGGCAATCCGCCGGGGGCGGTGCTGCTTGTGGAAAGAGGTGAGAAGTCGATGACGCTGGTCGAGGGCCAGCGGGCGCTGTCACCGGCGAAGGAAGCGATGACGGAGGACACGGTGTTTGACGCGGCATCGCTGACGAAGGTGGTGGCGACGTTGCCGAGTGTTTTGATCCTGATGGAGCAGGGCAAGATCGAGCTGGAGGCCGAGGTTCGGCGCTACCTCCCGGAGTTTCGCGGAGGAATCACGGTGCGGCATCTGCTGACACACACCTCGGGCCTCAAGCCGGGCATTCCGAAGGAGCCGGAGTGGACGGGTTATGACGTGGGAATTCGGCGTGCGGTCGAATTGGAGCCGGAAGGGCCGCCGGACCGGTTTTTTCGCTACTCGGACATCAATTTCATCCTGCTCGGCGAAATCGTGCGGCGCGTGAGCGGGACGGCTTTGAACGAGTTCGCGGCGAAACATGTGTTTGGGCCGCTGAAGATGGATTCCACGCGTTTTTTGCCGCCGGAGGACTGGAAGCCGCGCATCGCACCGACGGAGAAGGATCAAGACGGCGTGATGCTGCGCGGCGTGGTGCATGATCCAACCTCTCGCAAGATGGGCGGCGTCACCGGGCATGCGGGCCTGTTCACAACGGCGGGCGATCTGGCGAAGTATGCGCGCATGATCCTGAACAACGGCGAAGGCGTGCTGAAAGCGGAGACGGTGAGGCTCATGACGACGCCACACACCCTCGCGACGGTGTTTGAGCGGCGCGGCCTCGGCTGGGACATCGATTCGACCTTCAGCCGGCCGCGTGGGAAGCTGTTTCCGATTGGATCGTTCGGCCACACCGGTTTCACGGGCACGAGCCTGTGGATCGAGCCGCAGACGAAGACATTCGTCATTTTCATGAGCTCACGGTTGCATCCCGACGGCCAGGGCAGTGTGCGCGACTTGTATGAGGAGATCGGCACGACGGTGGCGCAAGGAATGAGCTTCACGGCAGCCGGACCGCCCTGGCCGCGCGATGAAAAAGAGGTGCCGACGGTGTTGAACGGCATCGACGTGCTCGTGCGGCGCAAGTTTGCCGATTTGAAGGGACTGCGGATCGGTTTGATCACGAACCAGACCGGCATCGACGCGCAGCGGCGCAGCACAATTGATCTGCTGGCCGCCGCGCCCGAGGTGAAGCTCAAAAAACTCTTCAGCCCGGAGCACGGCATCCGTGGGGAGCTGGATCAGGAGAAGATCGGCGACACGACGGACAAGAAGACCGGCCTGCCGGTGCTAAGCCTCTACGGTGAGCGTCGCGCACCTTCAGAAGAACAGCTCGCGGACCTCGACGCGCTCGTTTTTGACATCCAGGACATCGGCTGCCGCTTTTACACTTACATCGGCACCATGCGGTTGTGCATGGAGGCGGCGGCGAAGGCGAAGAAGACGTTTTATGTGCTCGACCGTGTGAATCCCATCGGCGGACTCGCCGTGGAAGGCCCGTCGGTGGTGGATGAGGAAAAACCAACCGCGACGCATGCCATTCCGCTGCGCCACGGCATGACCGCAGGCGAGTTGGCGGCGATGATGAACGCGGAACGCGCCCTGGGCTGCGATTTGAAGGTGATTCCGGTCGAAGGCTGGCGGCGCGGCATGTTGTTCGATCAAACAGGGCTGCCCTGGATCAATCCGTCACCGAACATGCGCTCGTTGAATGCCGCGCAGCTTTATCCAGGCATCGGATTGCTCGAATTCAGCATCAGCGTCGGCCGTGGCACCGATTCGCCCTTTGAAGTGCTCGGAGCGCCCTATGTGAATGATCTGCGGCTGGCGCATGAGTTAAACAAACTCGGTCTGCCGGGCGTGCAGTTCACTCCGGTGCGCTTCACGCCGACGACGAGCGTGTTCAAAGGCGAGGCATGCGGTGGCGTGCGCATCGCGATCACGGATCGTGATGAGTTGCAGCCTGTGCAAACGGGCGTCGCCATCGCCACGGTGCTGCAACGGCTCTATCCGAAGTCCTTCGCGCTGGAGAAGGTCAACACGCTGCTTAACCGCGACAAAAGCGTGAAAGCCATCCGCGCGGGCGAGCCAAGGAAGAAGGTGATCGAAAACTGGAACGAGGAGCTGTCACAGTTCACGCAGCGCAGAAAGGCCTTCCTGCGCCACGCGGAGTGAGGTCGGCGATGTCTCATCCGAAGAACTTTTGCTCGATGTGTGAGCTATGACAGATGTTGAACCCAAATTGAATCAACCGAGACTCCAGTCAGACGTCATGAACCTCATCAAGCACATCTCCATTGTCATTTTGTTCACATTCCTAGGAGGAGTCGCGGGGTTCAAGTATGCGAGACGGCAGTCCTGGCTCGATTCTTATTACGCCACGGGCTATTTGAGATGGGCGGCCCCCATGCAACTGTCACAAATACATAGCATGCAGGAGGCACTGCTTGAGAACAAACCGAAGCTTGTCAACGGTGCTATCAATGACATCACGGTTCATGCCTTGATCGATGCTCATCGGGCTCTGGAGATTGCCAACCATTTGAAGGAGACCGTTCCGATCAAGCCCCCCAACAAGTCCATGTTAGATTTGATTGGTTCCGTGGCCTACAACGCAGCAATGCTACAGTTAAAGCCGCTGTTCACGACAGATGCCAAACTCCAGCCTGACGCACAATGGGATCCGCTTAACCCTCCCAACTTTGAGATTGGCAAGTATTTCGAATCCATCATGAAGGAACCTCGCGAGCGTGCCGCCAAGTCGTCAGGCAAATAAAACTTTGATCAGCGGAAGAACTTTTTCGCCTTCTCAAAAAAGCTTTCTTCCATCGGCGAGGTCTGCTCGCCGAGGGACTGGGCGAAGGCGTCGAGTTTCTCGCGCTGCTCGGTGCTGAGCTTCGTCGGCACGGCGATCTGGACGTGGACGTAGAGGTCGCCGTGGCGGTCTTCGCCGAGGACTTTCATGCCTTTGCCACGCAGGCGGAAGGTGGTGCCGTTTTGCGTGCCAGCGGGGATTTTGACGGCGGCCTTGGCCTCCATCGTGGGCACGGTGATCTCACCGCCGAGCGCGGCGGTGGCAAAGGAGAGCGGCATGTCGCAGTGCAGGTCGTCGCCCTCGCGCTCGAAAATCTCGTGCGCCTTGACCTGGATGACGATGTAGAGATCTCCCGGAGGGCCGTTTTTGACGCCGAGATCGCCGTTGCCGGTGGAGCGCAGGCGGGAGCCGTCCTCAATGCCCGCAGGCACCTTGACACGCACCTTGGTGCGTTCTTTGGAGCGCCCGGTGCCGCTGCAAACGCGGCAGGGATCGCTGATCATCTCGCCGCTGCCGTTGCAGTCGGGACAAGTCTGCTGGATCTGGAAAAAGCCGCGCGAGCTGATGACCTGGCCGACACCGCCGCAGGTGCGGCAGCCTTTTTTGCCACCGCCGCTGGCGGAGCCGGAGCCAGAGCAGGTCTTGCATGAGGCGCTGCGCTCGTACTCGATCTCGCGCTCCACGCCGTGCGCGGCGTCTTCGAGTGTGATCTCCATGCCGTAGCGCAGATCGTTGCCACGCTGCGGACCGTCGCGACGACGACCGCCACCACCTCCTCCGCCACCACCGAAAAATTGCTCGAAGATGCCACCGCCGCCGCCACCGAAGACCTCGCGGAACACATCGAAAGGATCGTGAAAGCCACCGCCACCGGCGGAGGGGCCGCCCATGCCACCAGCGAAGGCAGCGTGGCCATAGCGGTCGTAAGCGGCGCGTTTTTGCTCGTCGCTGAGCACGTCATAGGCCTCGCCGACTTCCTTGAACTTGCCTTCGGCGCTCTTGTCATCCGGGTTTTTGTCCGGGTGAAATTTCACCGCGAGCTTGCGGTAGGCCTTTTTCAAATCCTCGGCGGAAACGTCGCGGGGGACGCCGAGCACTTCGTAATAATCGCGTTTGTCTGCCATGAGGGTGTGAAAAGAGGGTTACGCCTCAGGGGTGGTAGCGGGACCACTGGAAACAATGACACTGGCGGCCCGAAGCATGCGGTCCTTGAGTTTGTAACCACGACGCGTGACACGCAGGATGGTGCCTTCGGCGATCTCGGCGCTGGCTTCCTGCGAGACGGCCTCGTGGATGTTCGGGTCGAAGGCTTTGCCCTGCGCCTCGATCTCCTGCACACCGCTTTCACGCAGGAAATCCTGCAACTGGCGGCCGACCATGCTCATGCCCATGAAAATCATGGACTTCTCGGATTCGGCGCGGGCGGCTTCGAGCCCCATGTCGAAATTGTCGAGGATGGGGAAGAGGGCGCGCAGCAGCTCAGCATTGGCATAGGCGCGGGTTTCCTGCGCCTCGCGGGCGGAGCGTTTGCGGAAGTTGTCCAGCTCCGCCTGGCTGCGGTAGGCGAGATCTTTCCAGCGATAGACTTCCTGGGTCAGCGCCGTGATGGGATCAAGCGGCAGTGCTTCTTCCACCGGAGCAGCAGCTTCGGCGTTGGGGATTTCTTCGGACAGTGGTTGCTGGGTCGTTTCGGGACTCGGCTCGGTCATAGGATGATTCGCGGGGGTTTGGGGGGCCGCGACTATGCCGTCTTCTGCATGGCAATCAAGGTGATGTCATCGTGCGAGCGCCGGCCTTTGAGAAAGTGCTCCAGATCAGCGATGATGCCGCCGATGACCGCCCTGGGGCCGAGCGGGGCGTATTTGGCCAGTTTGTCCTGCACCCGCTCCTCGCCGAACTCGATGCCTTTGGGGTCCATGGCCTCGTTCACGCCATCGGTGTAGAGCAGCAGGCAGTCACCGGGCTGCATCGAAAACTCGAGATCCTTGGTGACACGCTCAAACACATCCCCTTTGTCGATGCCGACGCCGAGGCCGGGCGGATGGAGGGATTCGACCCGGCCGTCGGCCTTGCGCCAGACCAGGGCGGCGTTGTGCCCAGCGCGGGCAAAGGTGAGCTTCGAGCCGTCTTTTTCCGCCACGATGTAGGACATGGTGATGAACATGTCCTCCCGGATGTCCGGGGCGATCTGGCGGTTCACGGCGGCCAGCGCGGCGCTCGGTGTGGCGGCGTTCGGCGCTTTCGCACGCATGAGCGTGCGGCACATGACGGTGATCATGGCGGCGCCGATGCCCTTGCCGGAAACGTCGGCGATCACGATGCCGGACCGACCGTCCGGCAGCTTCAAATAATCGAAGTAATCCCCGCTGAGCGTGCGCGCCGGGATGTTTTTTCCCGCGATGACGAAGCCGGGCACCTCAGGGTCACGATCCGGCAGAAGCACCTGCTGGATCTGGCTGGCGTTGAGCAGCTCCTGCTGGTCCATGCGGTTTTTCGCGGCCTCCTTGTGCGCGACCGCGTTGGCCAGGGCGAAGGCGGACTGCTCGATGAGCGAGTTGAAGACCTCGAAGTCATTGGCGTTGTAACTACGACCGACTTTGGGCGAGGTGACGGCCAGCACGCCCAGCCGACGTGTGCCAAAGCTCAGCGGGCCGATCATGGCGATGACGCCTTCCTGCGCAGGCACCAGCTTGGAACCCAGGCGCGCATCCAGGCCGAGGTCCGGCACCAGCTCGGTCTTTTGCTTGTCGAAAATGTCGCCAAGCAACCCCTCGTCCACCGCGACGGCATGCATGCGCAGCGTGCTCAGCAGCGCGAAGGGATTGTCATTCATCTGCTGCCGCACACGCTCAGGGACGGCGATGAGCGGCGCGCAGAAATCCGAGTAATGCCGGGGCACCAGCCGCTGAGTGGCCTCATCGAGCAGATAAAGAGCCCCGCCCGTGCTCTGGGTCACGCGGACCGCGCCCTCGACGATGAGCCTGTGCATCGAAGCCTGCTGGTCGTCACGCCAGATCGCCTCGCCCAGCTCGTGCAAGTAATTGAACATGCGCCGCTCCTCGGCCACGATGGCCTCCTCCTCGGCGCGCAGGGCCGCCAGCGCGGCCTTCTGCTGGCGGGCGACTTTGGCCAGCAAGAAAAGTCCTGCCGTCATCAACAGCACCAGCAGGACAAGAAGGAAAGTGGTCATGATGTCAAACAACGCTCCCGGCTCATCCAGGCGGCGTCTCAGGCTTGGACAGAGGCGTGCTCCTCCAGCTCTTTTTCCAGAAACTCAATCACATCGTGAAAACGGCATTCGTTTGCGTCACTGACACCGGCCAAAGCCAGATGAGCGGCCAGGACATGCTCGGTCTGGGCCTCCTTGCACTCGGCGTTGGTCTCAGCGCAGTTCTGAAGCGCCTGGCATGCCTGCCTGCGTTCTTCCGCCCAAAGATGTCCATCCTGGTCCAGGTCCAGAATGTGATCCAGCCCCAGGCTGGTGAGCAGTTGGAGATTGCGCTGGTTGGCGTTCAGCACGCTCAACGTGCCCCCGCCGCCTATCTCACGAAGGTTCAATGCCGCTCCGGTAAGCATGCCCAGAAAGGTCGAGTCCATCATGGGACAGCGCTCAAGATCGACGACCAAATCCTTCACACCCTGGCTCATCACTCGCTGCAAAGCCTTCTTGGCCTGCAGGCTGTTTTGAAACGTGCCTCGTCCGTCCACCCTCATCCAGAAAACGCGTCCGATAGTTCCAACAAGAATGTGAGTGGGGGGCGTCATGCGGTGCGGGAGTTAGTTCCAGAGAGCGGATTGCTGGCTGACCAGCTCCTCTTTGCCACGCAGCACGCTGACACGCCATGCCGTCACCCGGCCGCTTTTTGTATATTCCTCGCCGGTGACCTGAAACTTGGAAACATTGTTGCGGCGAATGTCATCAACGAACTGCTCCTGCGTGCGCTTTTTAAGGCCGGAGAGCGCCTGCTGGTACTCAAATCGAACTGTCACGGGCCCGGCATCACGGTCTGTCACCTTCCACAACACGGCGTAGTAATGACCGAATTTTTCAACATGATCGGCCATCGTCACAGCGCCGTGGAGATGATGCTGGTACTCGAAAAGAATCTCAGGCGCCTGCGTGATCGGATAGTAGCCTGGCATCAGGTGGTAGTACTTCACCTTGCTGATGCGGCCTCCCGGCCCGTTCACGGCGCTTGAACATGCGGAGAGGGAAAACGCCAGGATGGCGAGGCATCCGAGGCAAAAGCGGGAGGTGCGCGTTACGTTCGTCATGAAGGTCTGAATATTGAATCAGGACGCATGATGTCAACGTCCCCTTCGATTCTTCACACACTCCGGTCAAAATTCACAAAAGTGAGACAGGGTCAACGTCCCAAGTCACAATCACGTCCTCCGGCAAGGTCGTGGACTCGATCACCTTACGCAGATGGCGGCATAACGGGCGAATTTTCGCTGTACGCAGCAGCAATTGGTGCCGGAACTGCCCGTGAGACTTCGCCAGAGCACACGGCGCTGGCTCGCCCATGATGACGTCTTCGGGCAAATCGACGACGAGACGGCGGTGCAACGTTTGCAGCGCGAACTCCGCACGCGCCTGATGCTTGCCCCTGCTGGCAAGGATGACGACATGGGTGAAAGGCGGGTAATGAAACGCCCGGCGCTGCTCCAGTTCCTGCTGCGCGAAGCCTTCGAAGTCATTGTGGCGGGAAAATTGCACCGCCGGGCTGTGCGGTGCGTAAGTCTGCACCACGACCTCGCCTTTGACCTCGCCGCGGCCCGCACGGCCCGCCACCTGCACCAAAAGTTGCAGCGTGCGCTCCGCCGCTCGGAAATCCGGCAGGTTGAGGGCCAAATCGGCATTCAGCACACCCACCAGCGTCACATTCGGAAAATCGAGGCCTTTCGCGATCATCTGCGTCCCGATCATGATGTCGATCTTCTGCGCGCGAAACTCACGCAGCAGGTCGCGGAGCTGGTTTTTGCGTTGAATCGTGTCCGTGTCCACGCGGGCGATACGGGCCTGCGGGAACACCTCGCGCACCACTGCTTCAACGCGTTCCGTCCCGAATCCGGTGAATTTGAGGCCCGGTTCATTGCACGAAGGGCATTTCGACGGCGGCAGCCGTCGCGAGCCGCAAACGTGGCAGACGAGCCGGTTTTCGTGCTTGTGCAGCGTCATCGGGATGCTGCAATCCTGGCACTGCACTGTTTCACCGCAGCCCAGGCAGGTCAGCGAGGTGTTGAAGCCGCGCCGGTTCAAAAAAAGGATCGTCTGCTCTTTTTTCTCCAAACGTGCCGTGATCGCCGCCCGCAGCTTCTCGGAGAGGATTCCGGCGTTTGCCACGCTCGTTCCGGTGCCTTTGCGCCGCTCCATGCGCATATCGACGATGCGGATCAGTGGCAGCGTGCGGCCATCGGTGCGTTTCGTGAGATGCAGCACCTCGTACTTGCCGCTGGCGGCGTTTTCGAAGGATTCCAGGCTCGGCGTCGCGCTGCCGAGCAAAACGACACATTTTTCCAGGCTGCCGCGCACCACGGCCACATCCCGCGCATGATAGCGCGGCGTTTCGTCCTGCTTGAACGACGGTTCGTGCTCCTCATCGACGATGATGATGCCCAGCCGCTCCAGCGGCGCGAAAATCGCGCTCCGTGCTCCGATGACGATGTCCGCGCGATCTTCGTGAATCTTGAACCACTCGTCGTGGCGCTCCCCATCGCTCAAGTTGCTGTGCAGCACGGCGATGCGCTCCTTTAGCGATGAAAACCGTGCCTTGAAGCGCTCAATCGTCTGCGGCGTCAGCGCGATCTCTGGCACCAGCACCAGCGCCGTGCCACCACGCTCGATCACGCGGGCGATCGCCTGCAAATACACCTCCGTCTTGCCGCTGCCTGTGATGCCGTGCAGCAGGATCGGTTTCGCCTGCTCCGGCGATTCAATCACCTTCAAAATGCGATCATACGCCGCCTGCTGCTCCTCTGTGAGCGTCAGCGGTTGGCTCGGCAAAAACTGCTCATCATGAAACGGATCACGCTCCACGCGCACCTCGCTGCGGGTGATCCAGCCTGCTTTGAGCAGCGGCTTGAGGATCGTGGCCACACGCGGCACATCCTGGCGGATCTGGCTCAGAGTCGCCTCGCCTTTGTAACTGCGCAGGATGTCCAGCACCCGCGCCTGCATCGGCGCTTTGCTGCGCAGCTTTTCAAGTTCCGCCGGCGCAGGCTCCTTCACGAGCTTCAAATGGCTGTCCATCACGAAACTGCCCGGTTTGTCCCGCACCGCCTGTGGCAGCATCGTGCGCAGCACCTGATGCGGTGACACCAGGTAATAATCCGCGATCCAGCGCGCCAGTTTGAGCAGTCCGGGAGTGAACATCGGCCGCTGGCCGATGATGGAGGCGATTTCCTTCAGTTTTCCACGATGCGGCGACTCATTCAGCAGCTCGATGACCACCGCGTTCACGCGACGGTTTTGCAACGGGACCATCAGGCGCGATCCCACGACCACTTTCGCCGCCATTTCTTCAGGAATGGCGTAATCCAGCTCCATCGCCGCCGCGCCTTCGAGCTGCACCCGTGCCACGCGTGTTCCGGCCCGAGAAGTGTCCATAACCTCAGCCACGCCAAACAGATCGTTCTGTTTGGGCGTCGGACGCGCTGGTTGGGAGACGGATGGCATGCTTTGCATCCTAGCCGCCGCGAATCCTCCGCCCAAATGATTCTTCTTTTGAGAAACGAATCCGCCCGTGCCATCGTTCCCACGCAGCAGCACGGAGCGAAGGCATGTGGGACTTTTTGACAGAGCACTGGCGCGACGGCGTGGAAATCATCATCCTCGCCGCGCTGGCGTATCATGGTTATTTGTTTTTCCGCGCCACGCGTGGGGCGCGCATTTTGACCGGCCTGCTGATCCTGCTGCTGAGCCTCGCGCTTATCTCGCTGCTGCTGGAGCTTTCGGTCATCAGCAGCCTGCTGCAGCGCTTCTCGGTCTTCCTCGCCATCGCTCTCGTCATCATCTTCCAGCCGGAATTGCGTCGTGTTCTGGCTGAACTGGGCAGCAGCCGCATTTTTTCCTTCAACCGGCCGGACCCCGAGGCGCTGGATGTGCTGATGGAGGCCATGCAGCAGCTTTCCTCCCACCGCTGCGGCGCGCTGTTCGCGTTGAAGCGCGGCATCGACCTGAAGCCTTACTCCGAGTCCGGCGTGGAGCTGGACGCGGTCATCACGCCTGAGCTGATCACCACCATTTTTCAACCCAAGACCTCCCTGCATGACGGCGGGGCGATCATCGACCAGGGGCGCATTTCCGCCGCAGGCTGCGTGTTTCCCGTGAGTCAGCGTGACATCCAGGACCGCGCCATCGGCCTGCGCCATCGTGCCGGCATGGGCATTTCCGAGGAGACGGACGCCATCGCGCTCGTGGTCTCCGAGGAGACCGGCGCGCTCTCGCTCTGCTTTCAGGGAAAACTGGAGCATGACCTGGAGCCGGCGGAGCTGCGGCAGCGCATCAATGAAATCCTGAACGAAGGCTCCGCTGACAAGGCGGCGGCGGAACCCGAAAAGGAGGGCGGACATGAACTGGGGTCATCGATTTAAAGAACTCATCACCCGCAACTGGCGGGAGAAGCTCATCTCGCTCCTGCTGGCCTTTTTGTTCTGGTTCATGATCAAGGCGCAGGACGTCCGCCACACGCCGCCTTACTTCAGTCCGCCCCCCGTGCCGGTGGCGCCTGCCGCCCGGCTTTGACACCTGCGGTGTCCTGCGTTAGAACGCGCCTCCTATGTCTGAAAAGCGCCAATTCTTCGGCACCGACGGCGTTCGTGCCGTGGCCAACCGTCACCCCATGACCCCTGAGTTCGTCATGCGCCTCGCGCAGGCCGCCGCCGTCGTGCTCGGCGGCAAACCGGAGGGCGGGGAGCGCCCCAAGGTCGTCCTGGGCCGCGACACCCGCGCCTCGGGCGAGATGCTGGAGTGCGCGCTCGCCGCAGGCCTCAACTCCGCCGGAGCCGATGTCATTCTCGTCGGCCAGCTTCCCACACCCGCCGTCGCCATGCTCAGCGCGCAGCTTGGCGCGAGCTTTGGCGTCATCATCTCGGCCTCACACAACCCGTTCAAAGACAACGGCGTCAAATTCGTCCACGGCGACGGCCACAAGCTCAATGACAAGACCGAGGCCGCCATTGAGCGCCTCGTGCTCGGCAATGAGGACACGCCACGTCCCGAAGGGCGCGGCATCGGCCGCATCACGAAGCTGGCGGATGGTGTGGAGCGCTACGTCGCGCATGCCGTCGCCTCCATGGGAGGCGTGCGCCTTGATGGCATGCGTGTCGCGCTCGACAACGCGCATGGCGCCTCCTCCTACACCAGCGCCCTGGCCCTGGAGCAGCTCGGAGCCGATGTGCAGGTCTTTCATTCCGAGCCGGACGGTTTCAACATCAACGAGGAATGCGGCTGCACCCATGCCAAGGAAATCGAGCGCATCGTTCGCCAGTCCCAGGCACAGGCCGGCATCGCGCATGACGGCGACGCCGACCGCATCGCCCTCTGCGATGAAGAAGCCATCGCTCTCGATGGTGACGAGCTCATGGCCATCGCCGCCGAGTCCATGCTGCGCAAAGGCACGCTCAAGCAGAACACAATGGCCGTCACCGTGATGAGCAACTACGGCCTCGACGATCTCGTCTCCCGCCTAGGCGGGCGCGTCATCCGCACCGGCGTTGGCGACCGCTATGTGCTCGAAGAAATGCGCTCACGCGGATTGAACCTCGGTGGCGAGCAGAGCGGCCACATCATCTTCGGTGACTGGGCCACCACTGGCGACGGCCTCATCGCCGGCCTGCAAGTGCTGCGCATCATGAAGGAAACCGGCGAGCCGCTCAGCCAGCTCCGCAAGTGCCTGAAAAAATTCCCGCAGTGCTCCCGCAACCTCCGCGTGCGCACCAAGCCGCCCATCGAAGAACTCATCGAGGCGCAGAAAATCATGAAGGAGACCGAAAAGAAGCTCGGCGACTACGGCCGCGTGCTCCTGCGCTACTCCGGCACCGAATCACTCATCCGCCTGCTCGTGGAGGGCCGCGATGTCGAATACCTCGAAGCTCAGGCCGACAAAATCGCCTCCGCCATCCTCGCGCAGATCGGATAACCGCCATGATGAATTATAAACAGAAATGTAGCCTCTTAGGTTTCGCTCTCTGTCCGATATTCTTTGGACCAGCTTTGGTCGCAGTAGATAAAATACCAATTTGGGCGGGGGTAACCAGTGTGATGATTGGATTGGGTTTCGTATTAATTGTTTGGAAAATTTGGTAGAAAGCGCGTGAGCCATTACTTCATTACCGGCACCGATACAGACGCAGGCAAGACCTATGTCACCTGCCTGCTGCTGGAGGCGTTGAAACGCAGCGGCAAACGCGTCGCCGGCTTCAAGCCCTTCGTCTGCGGCTCACGCGATGACGCCATCCATCTCGCCAACGCCAGCAGCGAAGGATTGACCGTCGAGGAGGTCAATCCCGTCTGGTTCAAAGTGCCCGCCGCTCCCTACGCCGCCGCCTTGATGGAAAACCGCCGCTTTGAGCTGAACGAAGTCATCGCCAGGTTTCACGAGCTTGCGCAAAAGTACGAACATGTGCTCATCGAAGGCGCGGGCGGCTGGGAAGTGCCGCTCAACGAATTTTCCACGATGGCCGACTTCGCGCAGCGTCTAGCGCTGCCCGTCATCGTCGTCGTGAACAACAAGCTCGGCTGCCTCAATCACACGATCCTCACCGTGCGCAACATCCAGACCCGCGGCCTCACCTGCGCCGGGATCATTCTAAATTACGTCCAAGACGAACGAGACGCCGCCAGCATCAGCAACCGCATGGTGCTGGAGCATTTCCTCGACGTGCCCGTGCTCGGCGAAATCATGCACGGCGAGACGGAGATCGAGTGGCCGCTTTGAGCTTGGGGCATCATCCTTGCTGCGTGGAGTGGCCTAATGTTTGCTGAATACAGATTGACTTAGGATGCCTCAAGGATTCTTCGTCGCGCCGGATGCCACAACGGCGGACGCAGCACACTTCAACGCACCACTGAACATGAAATCCACTTGGCTCCTTTTTCTGGCCACTCTGACCCTGGCTCCTCTGGCAAATGCCGATCAAACCGCCTCTTATCCCAAGAAGAACCCGCTGATCGACCTGACCTTCCCGGATGGCTGGGAGATCAAGCATGAGGACGCGCTGTTTGCGAACCCGAAGGACGATCAGAGCTTCTTTGTGTCCGTCGCACCGCTGGAGTCCACCAACGAGCAGATCGAGGAGGCCGTGGCGGAGGTGAAGGAGCTTATTGAAGGCGATTTCGAGAACGTGACGTATGAGGAACTGCAAAAAATCGAGGGCGAGGGCGTCGCCAGCCTGCTGCTCCAGGCCAACGGCACCGACAGCGACGGCAAAGCCAACATTTTCAACCTCATCATCAACCAGCCCAAGGGCAAGAGCCTGCTGCTGCTCCAGATTATCGCCTCGCCGGATGGCTTTGAGAAACACGCGGAGGCTGGCAAGCAGCTCATGCTCTCCGTCAAGGCCCACGCCAGCACGCAGACCTTTGCCTACCCGAACAAAAAGGAGCCGGTCTTCACCGTCGATTTCCCGGCCGGCTGGATCATGGATGCCGAGGCGGAAAGCTGCCAGGCGCTCTCGGCGGACAAGTTTGTGAACGTCAACGTGCTGCTGATCGACGCGGGCGAGAAAGACGTGGCTCTGGGCAAGCTGAAGGAGTCCGTCGGTGGCAAGTTCGGCAGCATCAAGTGGGACAAACCCTCGGTCAACACCGACGAGGCAACCGCCCTGACCGCCACCTTTGAGCACGGCGTCGCCAAGGACGAGGGCAAGGAATACTCGGTGAACTTCGCCCAGTACGTCCGTGAAGGCAGCGACAAATTTTTCATGCTCATCTGCCAGCATCCGCTGCCGCTACCTGAGGATCATGCCGTGGCCCTGGAGGCCATGCTCAAGTCCATCAAGGTGAAGAACAAGTGACCCGGCCTCAAGCAAATCCATCTCTTCCTCGGCAATCCTGTCCTATCCTTCGGCCACTATCATGATCAAGCACGCTCTCCTCGCCCTCTCACTGCTGCTTTCCATCCAGGAGGGCTTGGCGGAGACGCAAACGCTCTTCTTTGCCAAAGAGACCGCCAAAGACTCCACGCGCATCTCCCTCACCATTGAAGATGATCAAGTCAGCGGCACACAGGAATGGCTGCCGAAGCAGCCGGACGGGCACGGCGCTCACGGCACGATCAGCGGCATCCACAGCGGCGGCGGCCTCATGCAGGTTCTCTTTGAATACACCATCGAAGGCTCCGAGCAGTCCGAGGAACAAGTGCTCAAGCTGGAAGGCGACAAGCTTTTCATCGGCGAGGGCCAGTTGAAAGAAGACCCCAAAAACAGCAGCCGACTGAACCTGCAGGAACCCAACAAGGTCGCCTTCAAAAAAGCGCTCAAAAAAATCCCCGTCACCGAGCCGAAGGCTGGCACACCTGAGCGCAAGGCCATCATGGACGCGATGCGCGGCCCGATGGTCAAACAAGCAGGCTCGCCCGTCCTTTTCACGGGCAACGTGCGTGTGAGCGGCGCATGGGCGCGATTCCAAGGCGATGTGAAGACCGCTGACGGAAAAAAGCCAAAGAACGCGGACTTCTCCGACTTGATGGAGCTCGATTTCTTCTCGTTGCTGAAAAAGAACGACGATGGAGCCTGGGAGGTCATGCATCAGGGCTTTGCCGGAGACGTCGGCCTCCAAGATGAAGCCCGCGAAAACCACCCTGAGGCCCCCTGGGTGCTTTTTCAGTGATTTGCCTCCTTCAACACGACCATGAAAGCCATCTTCCCGCTCCTTGCCCTGCTCTGCTTGGGCACCTCAGTCCTCGCCCAGGACAAAGCCGCGCTCAAACGCATCTCGGGCGTCTTTGAAGCCATCGAGAAAAACTTCGAGTACTGGCCGCACCACAGCATCACAGGCGAAAATCTTGAGGGCGGTTACGCCTTTGAGCATCATCTCTGGCAGAGCAATGACGAGCCGCCGCTTTACCGCGTCGAATCGCTGTCCTTTGACGATCACGGCCAGGCGAAGAAGCAGTACTTCATCCAGGGCAACGAGCTGCTCTTCGTGCTCGACCGCACGGAGATGACGCCGATGCAGCCGAAGGCCGTCACCTCGGTCGTGGAAAAGCGCCTCTACTTCGCCGAGGGCGCCCTCATCCGCATGCTCGCGAAAGAAGGCAAATTCTCCGCAGGCAAGGCCACGGACACCGCGACTCTCAAGAACAAGGATCTTCCACTCGATGAGGTCCAAGGAGCGGGCGAACTTTTCAGTGAGCACGACCGCGAATCTCAAAACATCATCGCCAAAATCAATCAGATCTCGATGGAGGACGCCCCCGCCGATGCCTCTCAGCCAGCTTCCGGCCCGGCGACTTCAGGCGATGGCTGGCGCTTGATCCAGGGTTCCACTTCCCGCGATGGTCAGTTTGCCCTGGCCTGGGGTCTCAAAGGCCAGTCCGCGCCTGATGCTGAGGCCGACGAGGACGGAGCCTTGTCTGTGGAGCCGGAAACCGAAGGCCTCACCAATTACATCATCAATCTGCGCACCGGTGCCCTGCTCGGAAAGACCAAGGGTTCTCACTTCGGAGACAAGCACACCTACAATCACTACACCAACGAGGTCGCATGGTCCGCGGCCGAAACGTACGTCGCCCAGGTGTGCAACGGCAAGTGGGCAACCTTCGATGCCAACTTGTACGAGTTGAATCCCGACCGCACCGGGCTTTCAAAGGCCTTGGATCTGCTCGAACCCTCCAAAAAAGCCGTGTTTGAGCACCTGGATGGCGGCGGTTTCTTCAAGAAGTTCGACAAGGATTCCTTCACCATCACTCTGCATGATGTGAACATCGCCCAGCGCGGCGCGACGACCGTCGTGCTCGTGGAAGTGAGCGGGCAGATCCCCAAGAGCGACCAGGACGGTGCCTGGTTCGACGCCACCGTCACCTTCAAGCTCATCCCTGATGACAATGGCGGTCCCACGAAGCTTCAATGGAGCGGGACAGAAGTGCATCCAGAGTGATTCCTGCCGGGCGAGATGGAGCAGCGTCAGCGCCCCTCACCTAACCTCTCCCCGCATCATGCTTCAGGTCATGGGGTTATCCACAGCGGGGAGCGGGACTGAAAAGCGGGCGCTCAGGCCAGAAGGCGTGCTTGTTAATCCCTCTCCCCGCGTAGTGCATGCGCTTGCCCTGCCATCTGTTGCGGGGAGAGGTTAGGTGAGGGGAAGTTCATCGCTCCCTGCGTGCCACGAATGCACTCACTTCCCGGATGAACCGCAAAACGACCCTGTGCAGCCTTGGCCAAAAATGCAGAGCAAAGCGGACACCGGTGCGTAGTTCCGTGCCAAGTCGTGAACGGGTTTCATCTTGGATCGAGATTTTCTGGCACACACTTTGCGCACTCAGGCAAGAAAGGGGATGCGTGAGGCGAAACGGTTTCTACTGTCCGCTTTCCCCTGCCCGTTTCCTCCAGCCCCCGCGATTTGATTTTCCAATCCCAAAGCTCCTCCTCCCTCGCCACCGCCGCTCCACGGGTGGTGGGTTCGCGTGCGGACGTTCCTGAAGCCGCCGGTCATTACGACGAACTGCGTGACGCCGCAGGCAAGGTGCGGCCGCATTATGACCAGGTCATCGCGGATCTGCAGCGCCGTGACTCGGCAGGGGTGAAGCGCCTGTCAGACACCAGCCGCCGCCTGCTGGCCGAGCGCGGCGTGACCTTCAACATCTACGATGCCAAGGGCCTGGACACGCCCTGGCACATGGACCCGGTGCCGTTTGTGATTTCGGCGGGCGAGTGGGCGGGCATCGAAAAGGCGCTCATTCAACGCGCCACACTGCTCAACATGATCCTCACCGACAGCTACGGCCCGCAGATGCTGATCCGCAAAGGCGACATGCCAGCGGCCATGGTGCTCGCGCAGCCGGCCTATCTGCGCCCCTGCCATGGCATCAAGTCGCCGAATGCGAAACCGCTGCAGGTGTATGGAGCGGACATCGCCCGTGCCAAAGACGGCCGCTGGTGGGTCATCGCCGACCGCACACAAATCCCCACGGGCGCGGGTTATGCGCTGGAGAACCGCCTCATCACCTCACGCCTGCTGCCGGAGGTGTTTCGTGACGCGCGGGTGCGGCGTCTGGCCGGGTTTTTCCGCCAGATGCAGCTCTCCCTTGCTGCTTTGGCCCCACGCCCGGCCGGTGAGCCGCGCGTCGTGCTGCTGACACCGGGACCGTACAATGAGACCTATTTTGAGCAGGCCTATCTGGCCCGTTATCTCGGTTACACGCTCGTGGAGGGCGAAGACCTCACCGTGCGCGACGACCGCGTCTATCTGAAGACACTCAGCGGCCTGGAGCCGGTGGATGTCATCCTGCGCCGTGTGGATGACGATTTTTGCGACCCGCTGGAGCTACGCAACGACTCCATGCTCGGCGTGCCCGGCCTCGTGCGCGCAGTGCGCGCTGGCAATGTCGCGATGGCGAACGCGCTGGGCTCCGGCCTGGCCGAAGCACCGGCGATGATGGCCTTCCTGCCTGGCCTGTGCCGCAAACTGCTCGGGGAAAACCTGCTCATGCCCTCCGTGGCGACGTGGTGGTGCGGCCAGGAGACGCCCCGACGGCAGGTGGAGCAACGAATCGACCAGCTCGTCATCAAGAGCGCCTTCCGCGTGCGCGGCCGCGAGGTTCACTTCGGCGAGAATCTCTCCGCCACTGAACGTGCTGTCTTCATTGAACGCATGCGTTTCGCGCCGGACCGCTGGGCCGTCCAGGAAAAGATGACCTTCTCCACCGCCCCCACATGGGAGGACGGACGCCTCGTGCAGAAGCCCATCAGCGTGCGTGTGTATCTCGTCGCCACGAATGACGGCTACATGGTCATGCCGGGCGCTTTGACGCGCGTCGCGGCCAGTTTGAACTCACCGCTGGTCTCGATGCAGAAAGGTGGCAGCAGCAAGGACACCTGGGTGCTCAGCGAAGGCCCGGTGGAAAATGTCACGCTGCTCTCAAGCACCCGCACGCCGGTCGAATTGCGCCGCGTGGGTCACAATCTCGGCAGCCGCGTGGCGAATCATCTGTACTGGCTGGGCCGCTATGCCGAGCGCGCGGAATCCAGCGCCCGCCTGCTGCGCTCCACCCTGCTGCGCTGCTCCCCTGAAAGCGGGATGAGCGAAACGCCGCTGCTGATGCCTCTGCTGGAGGCGCTGAAAAACCTCGGCGTGCTCGAAGACCTGCCGGATGTCGCCGTTCTGGCCGCGCAGCAGGAGCAGATCGAGGCCCGCTTGCTGGAGGCCATTTTTGACGCGGATCATCCGGCCAGCATCCGCTCCAGCGTCTCGCACATCCAGCGCATTGGCATCCTGCTGCGGGATCGCATCTCCGTCGATACCTGGCGCGTCATCAGCCAGCTCAGTGATGCTCTGGACGCCTATGACAACGCGCCAAGCGTCACACCGATGTCCGACGCGCTGAACGTCCTCACGCGCATCATCCTCGAGCTCGCCTCCTTCCACGGTCTGGCGAAGGAAAACATGACCCGCGCCCAAGGTTGGATGTTTCTCGACATGGGGCACCGTATCGAGCGTACCGTTTACATCTGCGAGCTTCTGCTGGCCGGACTGCGCAGCGCCGACGCCGAAAATCCGAGCCTGCTCGAAGCCATCCTCGAAGTCGGCGACAGCACGATCACCTACCGCAACCGCTACAGCCTGCTGCCTCAGCTCGCCGCCGTGTATGACCTGCTCATGCTCGACGAGCTCAACCCGCGCGGCCTGCGTTTCCAGTTTGAGCGCATCGAGCAGCAGTTCAAGCACCTGCCGCGTGAGCAAAGCTCCGCGCTGCTCACTCCGGCGATGCGCGTGCTGCTGGAAAACAGCACCAACCTGCAATTGTGCGATCCCACCGAGCTCGCCCGTGTCGAGCCGGGCCTGTGGTCGCTAACGCAGGTCGCCAGGCTGCTCAGACAACTCATTGATGCCATGCCCGCGCTCAACGACGCGCTCACCGCGGCCTACTTCGCTCATTCCACCATCAGCAGCAGCGATTCTGATTCTGCCGCCGAACCGACACCTCCGACGCGATGAACTACCGCATCACGCATCGCACCACCTATTCCTACAGCGCCTCGGTGGCGGTCTCGCACCACGCGGCACGCCTGCGCCCGCGTGACACGGAAACACAGCGTTGCAAAGAATTCACCCTCAGCTTCGATCCTGAGCCTGATCTGTTCACCGAGCACCAGGACTCCTTCGGCAACCAGGTCTCCTGCTTTTCGATTCAAAAGCGCCACGCGCGGTTTGAGGTCATCTCACGCAGCCTTGTGACCATGTCGCCCGTGTTGCAGCCTGATCCGGCGCAAACTCCTGCCTGGGAGGAAGTGGCCGCGCTGTTTCGTGACCCAGTGCCGATCGACCTGCTCGACCCCTGCCAGTTCGTCTTCCGCAGCCCCCTCCTGGTGCATGAGATGCCGCTGCGTGACTTTGCGCTGCCCAGTTTCAAGCCCGGCCGGCCCATCCTTGCCGCCGCCGCCGATCTCTGCGCCCGCATTCACCGCGAGTTCGTGTTTGATCCGAAGGCGACCACCATCAGCACGCCGCTGGCCGAGGTCCTGGAAAAGAAGCGCGGCGTCTGCCAGGACTTCGCCCATCTCGCCATCGCCAGCCTGCGGTCCATGGGGCTTCCCGCCCGCTACATCAGCGGTTACCTCCGCACGCACCCGCCGGCGGGCAAGCCACGGCTGGTCGGCGTCGATGCCTCGCATGCCTGGGTCTCCTGCTTTGTCCCCCGCTTTGGCTGGGTGGATTTCGATCCCACCAACGACTGCTTCACCTCGCTCGATCACATCACCGTGGCCTACGGCCGTGATTTCTCCGATGTCAGCCCCGTGCGTGGCATCATCACCGGCGGTGGGCATCACACGGTGGGCGTGGGAGTCGATGTGGAGCCGTTGGGAGCCTGAGCGGCCTTCTCACCTACGCAAATCGGCACCTCATGATGAGGTGCCGACGTTCAACCGCAAAACCTGCTGGCAGGCTGCGGAAGCGCTGCATTAGCGCGATCAATCGTCAACGACGACGCGGCTGATCACACGGTTGTTGCCGTCCGTGACATACTGCACGCTCACCGGGCTGCCCACGCGGATGCGGGTCTTCAGCGCCTCTTCGGTGATCACCTTTCCACTCTTCGTGACGTAGGCCACCGTCTTGCCGTAGAGATAGGTCACCGGGCCGGTGACTTCCTTCACGATGAAGGTGGTGCCAGGAATGTATTCCGTGATGGTACCGGTTCCGGTCGTGGTCTTGATGGTGGTGTCGGTGGAGCCGTCCGCGTTGACGGTGGTGGTCTTGGTGGTCTTCTCCTCAGCGATGGCTGCGGAGGTGGCGATGAGCGCGAATGCGAGGATGTGGAGCTTGTTTTTCATGGGGTTGGGGTGGTGGGTTGACGACCGAGGGTGTTGTTTTTGCTGTCCTCGGCCGGACTGCACCTTAGGAGGCACACGGCGCATCCGACATGGGGTCAAACCCGGCTTCTAAAAGTGGACGGCGCAGGCGGAGGAAGACCTTCCGGTTGAAAAGAACGCCGTCCCACGACATCGACTCCCACACCATGACCACCCATCGCCCCATTCACCTGGCCCTCCTGCTGCTCCTCGCGGCCATCACATTCAGCCACGCTGATCAATTTGTGCTCTTCGATGTGACTTTTACGTTCACGCAAGAGGACGCGCTGAACTCGAAGCCCAGCCAGTCGCACTACTATGTGAAAAGCGATCGCTTGAATCCCGAGCGCCCGAAGGACTGGACGACGCCAGTCGATTATCGCAATGGCACGGTGCATCTGCGACTCGAAGTGCTTGAAAAGCCGGTTGGCGATCAGCCCACGTCGTGGAGCGTGTGCTACATCCCCTACAAGGGCCAAAACCACGGCTATGGCTGCATCGGCACAGGCGCTTACTCAAAGACGGGCGCGATCGAGAAGGATCTCTCGATGACCACCTTTTGGCAGAACAACGACATCATCTGGAGCCAGGGCATCAAGGAGATGCATCTCGTGCTCAAGGATGACAAAAACCTCCACGCCCACAAGCGTCCTGATCCCGAGAAGTTCTTCCCGACGAAGGTGCGCATGACGCTGATCCAGGTGTCCAAGGGCGCGAAGTATGATCCGAAGCTGGTGCCCGCCCCTTCGAGCAGCACCAAGCCCTGACTACTTCACCGTCGGCAGGATCACACGTGAGGCGTGTTTGGCATCGTGCCAAATCGTGTTGATCGCGGCGATGCCGGGCTCGGTGACGAAGTGGGTGATCGGGCTGCCGGTCTGCGTGTTTGGCTCGAAATACGGCGCGCCGGTGCTGGCGATGGTGATGCGCACTTGGTGCCCCTTGTTGAAGATGATGCTCACCCAGCCGATGTCCCAGGCGAGCTTCGTCACCTGGCCAGGTACGAGCAACTTCTGATGATCGAAGCCTTCGTGATACCGCGCACGCAGCGGGTAATCGACCAGCAGGATGGAGCGGCCATCGGGATAGACGTCGGTCACGCGCAGGACGAAGTCGGTGTCCTTCGCGGTCGAGGAAACGAAGACCTCGGCCTTGATGCGACCGGTGACTTCGAGCGGTTCCATGAGCACATCGCTGGTCCAGGTGCGGACTTCGGCCTGCTCTTCAAAAGCACGCGCATCTCTGGCTCCTGGGAAACCAACGGTGTTGAGGATCATCGGGTGTGCCGGATCGCTCGCATACGAAGTGCTGGAGCTCGGCACGGAGGGCTTCTTGGGGGCCAGCTTGCCATCAGGTTGCAGGAACCAATCCGCCGCTGTGCTCGCTGGCGGGAAGTCTTTGGCCTCGCGCCAGATGTTGCCAGGAGCACCCGCTTCACCACACGCGCCCATGACATAGTATTTCACGGGCTCGTCTTTCTCGATGCCGTTGTCCTCGCCTTTGAGGTAATGATTGAACCACTTCGTCATGTGCGCATACACGTCGAAGAAGGCATTCTCCGGGAACACCAGCTCGCCAATCTTGTTCGACTTCGGATAGCCGCCGTGCAGCCAAGGTCCGATGATGAGCTGCTGCTGGCTGCGTGAATTGGGGCCGCCTTTCTCATTGCGCCCAATGAAGCTAGCCACGCTGCCCTGGCACATGAAGTCAAACCAACTGCCGATGGTGAAGCAGGGGTAGTTCATCTTGTCGAAATGCAACGAAGCGTCTTCGTCCTTCCAGAAGTCATCATAGTCGGGATGCTGGTCCCACTCACGCAGCATCGCTTCGTTGTCCTTGATGTCGCGAGCCACCGCACCGCCCTTGATGAAGCGCTGCGGTTTCGTCGCGCCGCCGATGCGATAGCCTTCATGGTACAGGCTCAAGCCGGTGTCCGTCATGTATTGCGCGACGAGATGAGGAGGCTGCGTCACCGCGAGATAATTCTGCGCGTAGCCTGCCTGCGATCCGCCATAGGTGCCGATCTTGCCCGTGCACCAGGGCTGCGCGGCGAGCCATTCGCACACGTCATAACCATCGCGCAACTCGCCCCACTGAAGACCGCGATAGCCGCGATACACGCCTTCGCTCTCATGCGTGCCCCGATAATTCACCAGCGCGATGACAAAGCCGCCCTCGGCAAACTTGGCCGCCGCCTTGCGTGATCCAGCACTCGAAATGTCCGCGTAGCGCTGCTCGAAAATCGCAGGCCACTTGCCTTCGCCCTTCGGAAAGAAGACATAGGCCGACAGGCGCTTGCCATCCCGCATCGGGATCATGATGTGCTCCTCGCGCACGGTGCCAAAGTCGAGTTTGGCGAGATCGGCGGCGAAGACAGAACCCTGAACAGCAAGACACGATAAGAGCAGGAGGAAGCGCATGAGAGCGATACGGCGACGCAAGAGAATGCCTTGCTGGCATTGACGATAACTTCGGCTCCATCATCGGCTGAAAGGATGAGCATCAAGGCGCCGACTGCCATGGATGAAACGAAGAAACCTGCTCGTCACCCTAGCCGGCCTGCCTGCCACATCATCGTGGTGCACGTCGGGCGGACGTGATCTTGCGAATCCGTATGCCGAGGTGGGCTGGGACACCTGGGAATGCCTGCATTCGATGTCCCATCAGCACCAGGGGCAGACCGATGCTTCACGGGATGGCTTTTTGGAGATGGGCTACCGGCATCTCGCCTTCAGCAACTATTACCCCTCGGCCCCCACCTACCCGCTGCCCGCCGACTATCTGGCCAAACATCCCGACGTAATCGCCGCGCCAAATGCGGAGCATCACTCGTTCACCGATGCCGGGCTGCATTTCAACGCGCTCGGCAGCCTGCTGGCCACCGGTTACGGCAGCAGTGTCAGCGCCAAGGAATGCGCGATTTCACCCATCGTGCATCGCTTCGAAAAGCTCGAAGTCTTTAACACCGAACGACCCTGGCTCGGTGTGTATCGGCTGGATGTGCGGCTCTCCGCCTCCGAGGGAAAACCCACCGCCCGGCTGACAGTCGAAGGTGCCAATGAGTGCGGATTCCGCGAAGGATTCAGCGACAAAGGCCCCATCCACGATCGTGAACTGCCGCCAGGCAATCACACGCTCTACCTGCGCACCACCGCAGCGAGCATCGAGACCAAACTCGAGTTCGACACATCCGCGCTCAGCGTCACCCAGTATCGTTTGATGCAAGGGGCCAACCGCCCGTGGCGCGATGTCTTCCGTGAGGCGCTGGATAAGCTGCTGCACCCAAATGGCGGCGGCCTCACGCTGAATCATCCCACAGGCAAGCTGGCAGACTATGAGCCGATGCTCGACTTCGACCCGCGCGTGCTCGGCATCGAGGTGTGGAATCAGCTCACCTCCGGCTTCGGCTCCAGTCGCGGCTTCTATGATCACAGCGGTGAGCCGAACCTTCATTTCTACCAGCTCTGGGATGACATCCTGCGCACCGGCCGCCGATGCTGGGGCTTTTTCGTCAAAGATCACAACACCTTCGGTCGTGGACGCAACGTGTTGCTCGTACCAAAGCTCGAAGGCCTTCCCGCCTCCGAACGCGAGGCCACCGCGTTGCGCGCGTATCGCCAAGGAGCCTTCTTCGGCTCCGTCGCCTCGCTCGCAGCGAGTGAGAATGCCGAAGTCGTCTCGCCGTATGATCGCAGCGACTTCCGCTTCAGCCGCATAGTCGTGCAAAACGACAAACTCCAGGTCGCCGTCTCCGGCAACGATCCCGCCAAACGGCCCAAGGTGCAGATTCGCTTCGTCACCGATCAAGGCATCGCCGGCATCGTGGATGGCGCGGAGGCTGAGTTCCCGCTGAAACGTGACGCCAGCGGCCGACTCGTGGCTCAATTCGTTCGCATCGAAGCCTTTGCCTATCCCAACACGCATCTGCGAGGCGAACCCCTCACCGCCGAGAAACTGCGTGCCATGACCGTCCACGACATCTCGCTGATTCACGATCAGAAAGCCCTGCGAGGTCCCGCCTTTGCCAGCACCGACCCCGCGCTTCGCACGCCGACTCCCATCGTGGACATGATCTTCTCCCAACCATTAAGGCGGGTGTGAAAAGCCTCACTTCACCTTTTCCAGCATCTCCAGCGCTCTCGCGGTGATCTTCACGGAGGCCTCTCGCTCGACGCGATTCGTGCCGAGCCACGTTTCGTAGCCGCCGAGGTCGTGATGCTTTGGCGTGGGCAGGTAGCCGTTGCTGCCGTTGGCGAGTTCGATGGTGAAAGTGTCTTTAAAGGGGCTGCTGGCTTTGATTTCGAGACCGATCTCCGTAAAGACCTCAAACGGGATCGAGGCGATGCCGAGATCGCCGATGCGGAAGGCCTGGATGACGGCCTGAATGGTGTCGGGTTTCGCATCGCGTGCGGCGAGCGTGCGCTCGGCGTAGGGCTGCTCCAGGCGGTGCGTGGGCGTGGCGTCTTTCGGCTTGGCGAGCACGCCTTCCGCCCACGCGATCATCTCCGGCGTGGGACGACGCACCGCGAGCTCCAGATCGCTCGCGGCGGCTTTCAGCGGCACCCAGTCTTGATGTTTCAGCGTCTCGCGAACACGAAGCACTTCCTGTGCGAGGTCACCTGCGACGAGTTTGATCTTCTCATAGGGCTCGCGTTTCACGGCGGGCGTTTTGCCGCTGTAGTCGTTGTTGTTCACGTCGCCACAGGGACCATTCGCCAAAATGCCGACGCAGGGTGCGCCGACCTTTTCTTCGATGCGGCGGCAGAACTCGCCGAAGTAATCCGCCGACAGGTCTTCTTTGTTCACGCCGCCGACGTAGTGCAGCCAGTAGTTTGCCATGAGCGCAATCTGGCGTCCGTCGATGGCCTGCACGGAGAGGCAATAGACCTCGGGATTCGTCGGCCCAGCAGGTCCGGCGAGTCGTGGTCGCAGGAGGCTGCTGGGATTCATCACCGCGCGATCTTTGCCACCAAACGGGTTGTCATTCGTGACGCCTTCCTTCAGCAGCCAGCGGCGATTAAAAACATGCTGCGGCACCTTTCCCGAACCCCAGGCAATGCGGGCGGGCTCTAGATTGTTCAACGCGCGGCGCACACCATCGACCACGCGTGAGATGATGAAGCTGCGGTAGTCCAGCGACGAATCTTTGTTCGTGATCGCCGAGACACTGGAGTGCGTGTGCGTGCCGGAGAACATCATGTTCGACACCGGGATACCTGTGGCGGCCTCGACCTTTTTCTTGGTCTCGTCCCACACATCACGCCCGAGCGAGATCGTGTCCGCCACGGCAAAGGCGAGCTTCGTGGTGCCATCATCGAGCACAAGGCAACGCACATGCAGCTCATCATGCACATGACTCGCGATGGGGCGCGGGGCGAAGTTTCCCACGATCTCCAAGCCCAGCGGCGGCGTGATGTTGCTGGTGGCCGCACCCGCTCTGAAGACTTTTTCCTGGGCTGTGGCGGCGGCAGACAGACTGAGAAGGGCGAAGCAGGTGAAGAGGTGCGCGGTCATTTTCATGCGATGTCAAACCAACGCCTCTCGGCTCGTATTCCCTTCACCATGACAACCACCACTCGACGCAATCTTCTTCTAGGCAGCACTGCTTGGGCTGCAACACATGCCTTGCGTGCCGCCGATGCCCCGAAATTTAAAGCGGCCATCATCGGCCACACGGGCGCGGGTGATTACGGCCATGGTATTGAGCGCATCTTTGCAGGACTGCCGAATGTGAGTGTCGTCGCCGTCGCTGATCCGAACGATGCCGGTCGAGCGAAATCAAAAGCTGCCTGTGGCGCGGCGCGAGACTACGCCGACTACCACGCGATGCTGGACCAGGAAAAGCCCGACCTCGTCGCCATTGGACCGCGCTGGGCCACGGAACACCACGCCATGTCGATGGCAGCGCTGGAAGCCGATGCTCATTTGTATTTGGAAAAGCCTTTCACCATCACGCTGGCTGAGGCGGATAACATCCTGCGCCTCGCGAAAACCAAACAACGTCGTGTCGCCGTGGCGCACGTCACACGGATGGCCCCGACAGTGCTACGACTGGAGAAAGCATTGCGTGAAGGTCTCATCGGCGAGTTGCTGGAGATTCACACCGTGGGCAAGATGGGTTCACGCGCGGGCGGTCAGGACATGATGGTGCTCGGATTGCATGTCTTCGATCTCGCGAGGTTGTTCGGTGGCGAGGTGCAATGGTGTCAGGCGCGCATTCGGCATCAGGGAAAAGTGGCAACGATTGCCAATGCCAAAGAATCGCCTTCCGACAAAGTCGGGCCAGTCGTCGGTGACGACATCTTCGCGAGTTTCGCGATGGATTCCGGCGTGAACGTCACTTTCCGCAGCCGCGTGGGCCTGGAGAAAGCAGCCGGACCCTTCGGCATGGAGATCATCGGCACACATGGGATTGTGCGACTTAGTTCCGGCTTCGCGCCAGGCATCTCGTTGCTCAAGGAGCCCAATCGCTCGGCCACCACTCGTGTTGAGAACTGGCAGGATTGGACGGGTGGTGTCGATCCGGCCAGCGAGGCGACGTTTGAAGGCCTCACCGGTTACGACGCCTCGCATCGCCGTGTCGTGCGCGACTGGTTGATAGCCATTGATGAAAAGCGTGAACCACTCGCTTCCGGCGAACGTGCCATGAAAGCCATCGAAATGGCGCATGGAGTGTTTCAATCCGGCATCACCGGCCAGCGGGTGGATTTTCCGCTCGTGAAGCGGACGCATCCTTTGATCGCCTCTTGATCATGCCTTCTCCAACCATTCGATCCGGCTGCGCAGCTTCCGCTGCCGTTCTTCGTTCGGATTCGGATACAGGATGGGATACCACGCCGTCATCACCGCCGCGCGTCCGATGAGACTTTGGTTCAGCGCTTCATTATTCACAGGACCATACGAATCAAGGATCGCCTGAACCGTGGCGTGATCTTCCTCCAAAATCTGCGCGTTCCAGATGATCGAAGCCACGTCCCATTCGACCGGACCTGCGAAGGTGTCCTCCCAGTCCGTCCACAGCAGACCGCGTGTCGTGTTCATGAGATTGCCCATGTGTGCATCGCCATGAAGGGGCTGATGAGGGTGGGCGCTTAGCACGTCGATGGAAGTCGAGAGATGATCCCACAGCATCTGCTGCGTCGATTTGGTGAAAAGCTCCCGTTCATCGAGAATGGCGAGGCTCTCCGTCAGGATTGCGAGCTTGGGCAACGGTTCGGGAAAGCTGCGCATGATGTCATGGCACTGGCGCAGCGTGCGTCCGATCTCGGCGGGATCAGGTTCCGCATCGATTCGCGTGACAAACTTCCAGAAGTTGATCGGATAGCCCAGATGCTCGTGCGGCCCCGGAGGTAGATCGGGATGCAACGGGATCGTGGGCGCTCCATGCCGCGTGAGATGCTGAGCGATGGAATTCTCCCGTGCAAACCACTCCGTCCCCTGACGTGGCCCGTCACGATCCTGCACCACCCGGGCCACCAGTGTCTCTGTGAGCCGCAAAACGAGCGTGCTGCTGTTTTGCAGAATGTCGCAGCGGTCCGGTGTGATGCCGTGGGCGATGGCGGCCTCAGTGGCGGCTCGGATGGGGAGGTCGGTCGAAAGCATGCAGCGAATGGTTCTTCTTGCTCGTTCACCCAACGAATTCGCACGACTTCACTCTCGCCCCGCCGGTGGTCGCAGCCCACTTCACCCGCCAGGCCGCGATCTCCGTCGCATACTCGCGATCTGAGTCATCGTGGTAAGCTGGTTGCGGCTGTTGGGCGAGCGATTGATCGATGATCACTCGCACGTCGGCAGGCACGCGGCTTTCACACTCCCAGATCACGGGAACCTGCGGCGGTGGAGTGTCCGCGAAGCCACTGTGGGCCTCGGGAATCGAATCCGCATAACGCACATACGGTTTGATGTCGAAAATAGGCGTTCCATCGACCAGATCGACGCCGGACACGAATAATCGCGGTACCAGGTCGCCTTCCAGTTCCACACGATCCAACTTCACCACGCTCAAGGTCAACCGATTCGGCCGAAACGGCGAGCGTGTGGCAAACACGCCGCGTTTCTCGTTCCCACCGAGTTTCGGCGGTCGCACCGTGAGTGAAGTCGGCTCCTCACCTACCAGATGAAACTGCGTGATGAGCCACAGGTGGCTGAACTCCTCAATGCCGCGCACCGCTTCGACCCGTCGATACGCCGGCTCAAACTCGATCACGCCCCACGCGGCCGGCACCAGCCCGGACTGACGCGGCACGCCGAATTTGTCGGTGTAACAAGTGCGCAGCGTGGCGATGACGTTCAGGGATGGCATGGGCTGGAAAGGGAGCGCGGACACTCCTGTCCGCATCAGGATTCTTCGCCGCTTCGACGCACGCTTCTCACCCGATGATCCTCCACGTCAGTTCGATGCCCATGCCGAGCGGCAGCGGCGTCACAGGACCGGCGAGCGTTTCGAGGATCGGCGTTTGTGAGGGCGCTTTCTCCATCTGGAATCGCTGCGTGGAGGCCGGTAAGCCGTAGAAGGCGGGGCCGTTGAGGCTGAGGAAGCGTGCGAACAATTCTCTCCCCTGCTCCGAAGCCAGATCGATACCCGCGTCTTCAAAAGCCATCGCATAGAGCTGCGGCGCACAACCACCGGTGAAACAACCCGCCGCGCAACCGCAGGCCGTCGCCTTCGTGGTGTGCGGGGCGCTGTCCGTGCCCGCGAAGAACTTGGTCTGGCCTGCTTTCGTCACTGCATCTCGCAGCGCGGCGCGATCATCCTGAAACTTCACGATGGGCAGACAGTAGAGGTGATACTTCAGCCCCTGAATCAAATGCCCCAGCGTGTAAAGCAGATGCTGCGGCGTGATCGTCGCCCCGACATGCTCTGGCGCACCGGCCACAAACTCCGCCGCCGTGCGCGTCGTGATGTGCTCGCACACGATGCGCAGCTTCGGATGCGTGGCGATGAGTCGCGGCATGCGCTCGGTGTAGAAACGTGTCTCCGCATTCTGCTGCGCATCAATATAATCCGGCCCGCTCAGCGCATGCTGCTCACCGTGGATGCAGAGCACCACGCCGCAGTCCTCCATCGCCCGCAGCACCTCGCCGCCGATCAGATCGTCCATCGGCATGCCATGCTCCGCGTTCGTCGTGCCATGCGGCGGATAGTATTTGCAGGCCCGCAGCAGACCGGAGGCCGCTCCTTCACGAATCATCGCTGCCGTGGTCTGGCGCGTGAGGTAAAGCGGCACGATGAGCTGCTCAAAGGCATCCGCCCCGGACGCTCGCAGCTCCGCCGAGTAGCTCTCGATGCTCCAGCCATCGCTTTGCGCCGCGCCCGAGACCCGCGACACCGGCGGCTGCGTGTTCGGCATGGCCAAAGCGCCTGCGCAGCCCATGTCGAGATGTGCTTTGACATAGGAAGCCATCGCCGGGCCTTGGCGGAAGTGCGTGTGAAGATCGAACCACTTGGGAAGCGTGAGAGTCATACGTGTCCGTTACCTTGAGACCGCCGCCGATCAATCTCCATCTGTTGCGAGCATCGAGCCTGCACCCTTACGGCACCACGGGAGGCCCGAAGTGCTTCTCGATCTCCGCATTTGCTGCGGCGATGGATGGCACACGTTGAACCAACACTGCATAACGCTTGGAGAAGGTCCCCGCTTGGTTGTTCCCTGTCAGCAGCAGCTTCGCTTCATCCACCAGCGCATCTGCCCGCTCGCGGGTGATCGGCGGCTTTTCCTCCATCGCTTCATCAATCATTACAATGAGCTGGGACAGCTCACGCAGCCACGCGAACCGCTCATCAGACATCAGCAGTTGCAGAAAGTGATTCGGCGACTGGATGACGTTGCCCTCCTTCTCATACATCGCTCGCTCCGCGACCATGAGGATCTTGTGCAGGCTGAGGAGCTGGTTGCGGAGCTTGGGCAGAGGATGGTCGTTCATTTCGAAACAAGGACTCTGTGATCGCAGGACAGGCGTCTGTCGAGAGATCACGCTGAAAAGAGCCGCATCAGCGTCCTCGCGTCTTCATCGATAAAATGCTCGCCCCATGTGTGACAAGTCCACAGCCACCGGTGATGATGCGGCGGACTGGCTCGCCCGTCTGGGGATCGGTCTTCAGCGCCGGATCACTCATCTTCTGCTGCACTTCGAAACGGCGCGGCTGCTCTTCCGGGTTCGCGGGGATGGTTTCGTAAACGTAGGTGGCCATGGCATGGGTCGACGGGTTCGGAAAGGCAGCGTGTCGCTCAGGGCATGCCTTTCAACTCCGAAAAGAGCGGCACCGCCCCGGCGGATTCAGGAAAGAACGGAGTTGTGAAGGAATGCCATCTTCGGCTATCTGGTCGCATGAGACTGCAAGGCAAGACCGCGATCGTCACAGGCGCCGGATCAGGAATCGGATTCGCGACTGTTCGCAAGTTTTTGGCGGAGGGGGCGCAGGTCTTCGCCACGGATGTCAACAAAGCGGCCCTCGAATCCCTGGTCCGCGAATTCCCAGCCGTCGCCACGCGGCCCGGCGATGTGAGCCGGCCCGACGAAGTCGAGGCAATCGTGGCGGCGACGATGGCCAAGTGGGGCAGGCTGGATGTGCTGGTGAATTCAGCGGGTATCACCGCCCGCAATCTCGCAGCGGACGCGAGCCTGGAGGAACGCTGGGACAAGGTGATGGCCGTGAACGTGAAAGGCTCCATGCTCATGGCTCACGCGGTCGCACCGATCATGCGACAGTCAGGCGGAGGTGCCATCATCAACCTGAGCTCAGTGATGGGCGTCACCGGATACCCGACGGCACTCAAGTTTTCCGACGGTTTCAATCCCTACCCGAGCAGCAAGGGCGCGATCAGCCAGCTCACCCGCGACATGGGAGTTCGTCTGGCCGGTGAAGGCATTCGCGTCAACGCTGTGGCCCCCGGTTTTGTCCACACCTCCCTCACGGCGAACGTCACCCGCGATCCCGAGATTCTGAACACGCTCAACAGCCTTCACCCAGCCGGCCGCATGGGAACGGCGGACGAAGTGGCCAATGTCATCGCTTTCCTCGCATCGGACGAAGCCTCCTTTGTCAACGGCGCCGTGTGGATGGTGGACGGCGGCTACTCCGCCCAATAGAAGCCTCAAAGACTGCGCGTCACCTCTCCGCTGCCACTTCCCTTGCCTTCACTTTCTTGATTCTCGCCAGTTCCACGCCCAAATAACCGCGAACAGCCATCCAACCATCTCATGACCACTCACTCGCTCTCCCGCCGCCATTTCCTCGGCACCGCTGTCGCTGCTGCCACTGGCTTTTCGCTTCCACGGTTCGCTTCGGCGGCGGAGAAGCCGAACTCGGTCTTCGGTGGCGTGCGTGTGGGGTGCATCACGTATAGCTATCGCAGCATGGCGAAGACGGCGGAGGAGACGCTGAAGGCGCTGGTGGATTGCGGCATCAGCGAAACCGAGCTCATGGGCGGGCCGACCCAGCTTTTCGCAGGCATCAAGGGTGGAAAGATCACTGATGCGGAGCGTGAGCAGCAGATCGCCAAGTGCGTGGAGATGCGGAAGATGTTCAACGACGCGGGCGTGAACATTCACATCCACAAGATGGGCTTCGGGCAGTCGAATGAGGAGATCGAGTTCAACTTCCTCGTGGCCAAGGCGCTCGGCTGCACGGCCGTGACCACGGAGCGCAATGCCGTGCTCGCCGCGCGTGTCGCGCCGTTTGCGGACAAGCATCAAATCTGGGTCGGCTTTCACAATCACACCAACAACCTGCCGGAGATGGACACGTTCGACTCCATCCTGGATCTCGGCCAATACATCGGCTTCAACCTCGACATCGGCCACTACGTCGCCGGCTCGAAGGGCAAATCACCGATCCCCGTGCTGGAGAAGTATCACGCGCGCATCACGAACCTGCACCTGAAGGACCGCACCGCCGACGGCGGCAACGTGGCCTGGGGCCAAGGCCAGACTCCGATCAAGGAAGTGCTGCAGTTGATGAAGAAAGAGAAATGGATCTTCCCCGCCGAGATCGAGCTCGAATACAAGATCCCCGAAGGCTCCGATGCCGTGAAGGAAGTCGCGAAATGCGTGCAGTATTGCCAAGAGGCGCTGGCGTGAGGGGGGGGGCGCCACAGTGAGACATAACCTTGAGGCAGCGAACCACGAGGTTGTCCTTTATTGGATTTCCTCATCTCGGATGCCGTTCTCCGCCAAATCAGCTCACAGGCGGCAATCTTTCGTTCCGCCTGTATTGGGCTTGTTCCCTCGCATATACCAAGCTATTTTATTGATGTAATTATGCATCTTGACACGCTCCATTATCACTCATACCCACTGTCTGGCGTCGCCAGACAGTGGGTATGAGTGATAATGGAGCTGATAACACATCAATAATATTATTGTTAAAACTGCTTTGAACGAGGCTGAATTATACACCCAAACTACCTCAATGGAGCCCCTTTTACCGGGCACCTCGCGGTCTGAATTGGCAGATTTAACCATGGACATCATCGGGCGTTCTCAAGCGCTCACCCAAATGATTCCTTCCCCCATTTCACGTCAGCGCATTGCAGCGCTGGTGCATGAGATGAACAGCTACTACTCCAATTTGATCGAGGGGCACAAAACCTTCCCACGAGAGATTGAGCGGGCGCTGCGAGATGACTTTTCTCACCAAACAGAGGATCGCGCCAACCAGCATCTGGCCAAAGCACACATCGCTGTGGAGCAGTTGATGCGCGCACGGCTGGAACAAGAGCCGAACCTCCGCATTCAAAGTGCCGATTTCATCTGCTGGCTTCATCACGAGTTCTACAGCCGCCTGCCGGAAGAGCTTCAGTATGGGGAACGGCATGACGGCTCGAAATACAAAATCGACATCGGCAAGCTGCGCGATTTCGAGGTGGATGTTGGACGCCACCAACCGCCTCATCATGGTTCTTTACCGGATTTCATGCAGAGGTTTGATGAGTTCTATGGCAGTGGACGCATTCTGGCCACCAACCAGTTGATCGCCGTCGCAGCAGCCCATCATCGCTTGGCTTGGATCCATCCCTTCGGCGATGGCAATGGGCGCGTGGCTCGACTGCACTCCCAGGCATGGCTGATCCGCTGCAAGGCAGACGGTGCGGGCCTCTGGACCATCTCACGAGGCCTGGCGCGGCAGAAAAGCGAATACTACGCCCATCTCAGCGCTGCAGATCACAGCAGGCTGAATGACTTCGATGGACGCGGTAATCTCTCTGACAAAGGCTTGGCCGAGTTTTGCCTGTTCTTCATGCGATCCATGCTGGATCAAATCGACTTCATGGCGTCGTTGCTCGATCTCAAAACGCTCGCAGCCAGGATGGAGAACCATCTGCACGTCACTTATCCTCTCTGGAGCTTGAAGGAACGTGAACAAACCGGCCGCATCCTGAAGGCCGCCTTGATCGACGGTGAGATCGACCGCACCACCGCCACCCGCGTCGCCGGAGTCAGCTCTGCCACGGGCACCAAGCTGATCCGCAAAGCCCTCGAAGCGGGTCTTCTCAGCACTCCATCGCCCAAAGGAGCGCTGCGTGTGGTCTTCGATGCCAATGTGCTCGAATCCTACTTTCCGAAGCTTTATCAGGATCTGCCGCTTTAAGCAGGGTGCAAGCTCACGACGGCCGGTTTTGTGGATGAGACGGCTCGAAACGCCTTTCCAGCCTTGGAGCGTGTCGGGGAGGGATTCGCCGTCGCGGAGGGTGAAGAGGACGTGGACGTGATTCGGCATGATGACGTAGCTCCAGAGGTCGTAGCGCTGGCCGTCGAAGTGCTGCAGGCGGTCGGCGACGATTTGGGCGAGGCGTGGATCACGCAAGGCGCAGGAGCCGTGCGCGGCGTCGAGGTGTTCGTCGAGCTTGTCGGAGAACTCGCCGTGGTAGCAGGCTTCGGTGATTTCATCCCAAGGCGGCGGATTCGCGGCGAGGAAGGCGTCGCGGGCTTGATCTCCGAAGCTTCAGCGAAGGACGAGCGAGAAGCCAGTCATCGAGGAGTTCACGCGGCAGCGAATCGGCGAGGCGAAAGGTGACGAAGATCGCCACCTCGCCCTGCTGCCAATGCGGCAGCTTGTGGGCCGTCTTTTCGATGTCCCCTCGCGGATCGAAGAACTTCATGCCTCAGCTAATCGAGGGGAGCGCGGGCACTCTTGCCCGCTTTTTGAAGTGGCGGCGAAGCCGCGAAGAGAAGCGCTACTTGCGGCCGATACCTCGACGTGCAGTCAAGACCGGTTGAGCAATCAACAATTGGGTCCTCACTCCGACCTTGTCCAGTTTGTCATCCCTGAATTGCTCCCACACAGCCTTCGTCTCCGGCTCCATTTTGTCCAAAGGCATGTTGCCAGTCTGCTTACCACTCGTGAATTCACCCCAGATATAGTTGGCCATGGATTCGAGCTTCGAAATGCCATTTCCGAGCCACAAAGGATTCTCGTGCGTGTCAAAAGGTGCTCCTTGAAAATGCAGATGTTCGGAGGCTTGCCCGTGAATTCGCTTCAGTCGGTCAATATCCCAAACAACGATTTGAGGCCCCGCATGCTCAAGATTTAGCAAGATGTCCATGAATTGCATGAGCTTTCGATAGTCGGGAGCGGCCCGATCTATGAGCTTATACATTTTAGTGGCTTCCTTGCTGCACCTTGCATACTCGGCTGCGGGAATTGAGCCTCCCATGGTTACAACGAATATTTCGAACCAAAGCATCTCGACTGACGTTCGCAGCTCGATCGCGGAATATTGCAAACACTGCGGACGACCGCTCCGCTTTGCATAGTCAAGCCATGACAAACACATGTGAACACGCCATGCAGAGTCGAAAACATACTCGCACCCAGCAATCTGATCGGCGGACAGTCCTGTCACCTGAGGAATCATACTTTGAAACGGTCAAATGCTTGAAGGGAGCGCGGGCACTCTTGCCTGCTTTTTGAAGTGGCGGCAAAGCCGCGTAGAGAAGAGGCGGACAGGAGTGTCCGCGCTCCTCTCGATACGCTCGGCCTACTTATGATACTCCTGCAGCGCCCTTACCTGCACTTCACTCCCTTGCAGTGACTTGATCGCTCGCAGGGCCGCATCAGCACCACGGAGCGTTGTCATGATCGGAATGCGGTTCTGCATGGCGGCGGTGCGGATCTTCACCTCATCCTCACGCGGATTTTTGCCGCTGGGGGTGTTGATCACGAGGGCCATGTCCTTGTTCTTCATCAGGTCGATGACGTTGGGGCGCTGGCCGCTGGCGAGTTTGGGGAGGATGTTCACGGGGATGCCGGCCTCAGTGATGACGCTGCCGGTGCCGCTGGTGGCGTAGAGGGTGAAGCCGAGGTCGGCGTAGCCTTTGGCGATGCGGACGACGTTGGGGCGGTCGGTTTCTTTGACGCTGATGAAGACGTTGCCCTTGGTGGGCAGGTTGCCGCCGGCGGCCATCTGGCTCTTGGCGAAGGCCATGCCGAGGTCGTAGTCGATGCCCATGACTTCGCCGGTGCTCTTCATCTCGGGGCCGAGGATGATGTCCACGCCGGTGAACTTGCTGAAGGGGAAGACGGCTTCTTTGACGCTGTGATGCTTCGGAATGACTTCTTCGGTGAAGCCGAGTTCCTTCAAGGTCTTGCCGGCCATGATCTTGGCGGCGAGTTTTGGTAATGGGACGCCGATGGCTTTGCTGACGAAGGGCGCTGTGCGGGAGGCGCGGGGATTGACCTCGATGACATACAAGTCGTCGCCTTTGACGGCGAGCTGCATGTTCATCAAGCCGCGGACGTTGAGGGCTTTGGCGAGCTTTTTGGCGGCGTCGCGGATGCGGTCCTGCATCGCTGGCGTGAGGCTGAAGGGCGGGATGACGCAGGCGCTGTCGCCGGAGTGGATGCCGGCTTCTTCGATGTGCTCCATGATGGCGCCGATGACGGTCGTTTCGCCGTCGCTGATGCAATCGACATCGACCTCGGTGGCGTCTTCGAGGAAACGGTCCACGAGCACGGGGCGGTCGGGCGTGGCCTCGACGGCGTTCTTCATGTAGTGGGTGAGTTCGGCGTCGCTATAGACGATCTGCATGGCGCGGCCGCCGAGCACGAAGCTGGGGCGCACGAGGCTGGGGTAGCCGATCTTCGCGGTGATGGCCAAGGCCTCCTCCAGCGAGGTGGCGGTGCCGCTGGGGGCCTGGTGCAAACCGAGATCGTCGAGCAGCTTGGCGAACATCTTGCGGTCTTCGGCGAGTTCGATGTTCTTCGGCGAGGTGCCGATGATGCGGACGCCGTTTTCTTCGAGGCCTTTGGCGAGGTTCAGCGGCGTCTGGCCGCCGAACTGGACGATGACGCCGAGCACCTGGTCGTTGACGTTTTCGCGCTCGTAGATGTTGAGCACGTCTTCGAGGGTGAGGGGCTCAAAGTAGAGCTTGTCGCTGGTGTCGTAGTCGGTGGAGACGGTCTCGGGGTTGGAGTTCACCATGATGGTCTCGTAGCCGAGCTCGCGCAGGGCGAAGCTGGCATGGACGCAGCAGTAGTCGAACTCGATGCCCTGGCCGATGCGGTTCGGGCCGCCACCGAGGATCATGACTTTTTTGCGGTCGTTGTCGCGCACCTCGTCCTCGATGCCGTAGGTGGAGTAGTAGTAGGGCGTGAAGGCCTCGAACTCGGCCGCGCAGGTGTCCACGAGGCGGTAGGTGGGGACGATGCCGAGGGCTTTGCGTGCGGCACGAATCTGGTGGTCGCCAAAATTTTGCAGCTTTGCCAACTGGCGGTCAGAAAAGCCGAGCTTCTTCCAGCGACGCAGCAATTTGGCAGCATCACCCTCGATCGCCTTCGTTTCGAATGGCCACTCGCCATTGAGACCTTCGATGACATCGTCCATTCGACCTTCGAGTGAATCTTTGACCTTATTTGACTCGACGACAATCTCCTCAATCTGCCTCAAGAACCACCGATCAATCTTGGTGAGCGAAAACACCTTCTCAACGTCCCAGCCCTTCGCGAAGGCTTGGCCGAGGAAGAAAATGCGCTCGGCGTTCGGCACGGTGAGCTTGGTGGTGAGGGTCTCGTCATCGACTTCCTTGTCGGCACCATCGCCGATGAGGCCGAAGCGTTTGATCTCCAGGCTGCGCAGGGCCTTTTGCAGGCTCTCTTTGAAGGTGCGGCCGATGGCCATGGCCTCGCCGACGGATTTCATCTGCGTGGTGAGCGTTTCGTTGGCACCGGGGAATTTCTCGAAGGTGAAACGCGGGATCTTGGTGACGACGTAGTCGATGGTGGGCTCGAACGCGGCGGGTGTGTGGCGCGTGATGTCGTTTTTCAGTTCATCGAGCGTATAACCGACCGCGAGCTTCGCGGCGATCTTCGCGATGGGGAAGCCGGTGGCCTTCGACGCGAGCGCGGAGCTGCGGCTGACGCGAGGATTCATCTCGATGACGATCATGCGGCCCGTGTCGGGATGCACGGCGAACTGGATGTTTGATCCGCCCGTCTCCACGCCGATCTCGCGGATGCAGGCGAAGGAGAAGTCGCGCATGATTTGGTATTCGCGATCCGTGAGCGTCTGGATCGGCGCCACGGTGATGGAGTCGCCGGTGTGCACGCCCATGGGGTCGAGGTTCTCGATGGAGCAGATGATGACGCAGTTGTCCGCGCAGTCGCGGATGACCTCCATTTCGAACTCCTTCCAGCCGAGCAGCGATTCCTCGATGAGCACTTCGGTGACCGGTGAGAGATCGAGTCCGCTGGCCGTGATGGTTTCAAACTCTTCTTTGTTGTAAGCGATGCCGCCGCCGGTGCCGCCAAGCGTGTAGGCCGGGCGGATGATAAGCGGCATGGTGCCGATCTGCTCGGCGATGAGACGTGCTTCCTCAATCGTGTGCGCCACGCCAGACTGCGGCAGGTCGAGGCCGATCTTGAGCATGGCGTTCTTGAACTTGAGCCGGTCCTCACCCTTCTCGATGGCCTCCGCATTTGCGCCGATCATGCGGACGCCGTGCTTCGTCAGCGTGCCGGCATTCCAGAGCGACATGGCGCAATTCAGCGCCGTCTGGCCGCCGAGTGTGGGCAGCAGCGCATCCGGCTTCTCGATCATGATGATCTTTTCCACCATCTCCGGATTGATCGGCTCGATGTAGGTCCGGAACGCGAACTCCGGGTCCGTCATGATCGTGGCCGGATTGGAATTGATGAGCACCACCTGGTAGCCTTCCTCACGCAGGGCCTTGCAGGCCTGGACGCCGGAGTAGTCGAACTCACAGCCCTGGCCGATGACGATGGGGCCGGAGCCGATGACGAGGATGGTCTTAATCGAAGTATCTTTGGGCATGATGGAAGCGTGGAGAAGAAATGACGAAATCCGAATGCGGAATGACGAATGGGGTTGGTTTTGAGGGAAAGCGTATGATTTGGGCGCTTTCGGGAGCCGGGGAGAAGAATCGGGGAGATTCGCCGCAGTTGGCGGGCCGGAAAGCGCGGCATCTTGCACAGTCGGGAGGGTGCGTCAAATGGTGGTGAGATTCGTTTCGCCAGAGAGGGTGACGACCACGGAACACACTGAAGACACGGAAAAATTCCAAGCCCTCAGAATTCCGTGTCTTCAGTGTGTTCCGTGGTTGATCCAAAGGTTGCTTTGAGGCCGATTTGGCGGGAAAAGCCGGAGCCATCATGCCAACCACGCCCCTCGCGCTCGGATTCGCCCATTGGCCGCAGGATCATACCAAAAAGTGCGCTCAAGCGGCCGCGCTCAGTTCGCGGAAACCTTGAGGCCGATGCTTTTGTATCCCTCGACGATTTCCTGCGCGATCTGCGAGTAGCTGCGGTCGTCGAGGAGGAGCTTGAGGTGCTTGAAGGGGCCGGTCTCGGGCTTCATGTCCGGCGGTGGAAAGCTGGTGGGATAGGTGAAGCTGCCGTCCGTGCCGCGTTTGACGCGGGGATCTTTGAAAAAGGTGCGCAGCGCCTCGGTCTCGGCATGCACGGCGTCGAGGAACTTCATGAAGCGCAGGCCCTGCGGCGGTTTTTTCGCGGCGTTCTGGCCGTCGAGGTGGCAAAAGAAATAGACAATGAGCACGGAGCGGAAGTAGAGCTCGCCCATGGTGCGGTTCGAGGAGTCGGCGATGCCGGACCACTGGCCTCGGTTCATGGTCATGTGAGCCTCCAAGTTGCCAATGCTGGTGCTGTAGCCGCGTTTGAGCATCTCCTGGATGTGATCACGCAGGCCGGACTTGTGAGAGTCCGCACGGAAGGTGCCGGCGTTGTAAGGGATCATCTCGGTGTACTCGGCGGTGCCCTCGATGACCCAGACCGGGAGGAAGGGCAGGTAATCATGCATCAACTGGTGCGTGATCTCGTGGATGAGGGTGCCGCCGTCGTAGTCGGCGTCCTTGGCGTAGGTCTTGCCGAGGAGCTTGAGGCCGATGCTGGGGAAGGGCACCTTGAAGATTTTGTCTCCGGTCATGTACACGCCACCGGAGTTTGGCGGGCCGCCGGCTGCGATGTAGTCGTTCCGCGTCTCATAAAGCGCGGCGAGGTAGCGCTCCATGCCTTCCGGCGGACGGCAGACGACGCCCCAGGGCAAGTCGGTGATGAGTTTCCGCGTGGACTCGAAGGTGCGGGCGACTTCCTTCATCACGCTGCCGGCCAGCTTAGCCTGGGAGGTAAACTCGAAAGCTTCGGAGCGATAGACAAACTTGCGCGCCGGGGCGGACTCCTCCACCGGCTGGATTTCGATGGAGCCGGACGGCACGATGACATTCTGCGGCCAGATGCGCTTTTCGACGGGCGTGCGGCCTGGGGCGGGCTCTGGTGACGCGAGCACCGCCGTCGCAGGCTGCGTGGTGGCAGACTGGCTTTTCACAAAGGCCTGGTCCTCGGCGCAGAGGCGTGTGAGGGGAATTTGATGCTCTTTGCCGTCCGCCATGCGCACGGTGACGTTTTCCGGCGTGGCGCTGACGAAAGTGGCCTGGATGATACGCCCCATGGTGTCCTTCCACGGACGCAGGGCGGCCTCCTGCGCAGACGCAACCGCCACGACGGCAAGGAAAGCGATGAAGCTGCGGCGGGAAAAAATCCTCATGATTGCACGGGAATATCATGAAGGCGGAACTTAGGCAAGTCGGCTCTGCAAGCGCGCCCCGACTGCATGTGGCTCGTGTTCTGCTTGGCAAACCGCCGATGACGGCGTCTTTTACGCGTCCGCCCGCCTCATCCAATGGCCCCTGCCCTCCCGCATCCACCACACGCCCTGCTGCATGTGTTCAACCGCTACCTCTTCCGCGGAGGGGAGGAAATGATCGTGGAGCAGATCCACCGCGACCTCGGCACCGTGCATCCGATGACGTGGTGCGGATTTGAGAGCGCGGAATGGACCGGCCCGGACGCGCCCTCGAAGATGCGGCAGGCGGCGCGGCTGTTTTACAACCGCGAGGCACGCGGCCGGTTTGAGACGGCGCTGGATGCGAGCGGCGCGGCGGCGGCGGTGTTTCACAACATTCATCCGGTCGGCTCGGCCGCGCTCTATCATGCGGCGCTGCAACGCGGACTGCCGGTCGTCCAGTTTCTGCACAACTACAGGCCGTTTTCCGTGGGCGGTACGTTGCAAGTGAAGGGCCGTTTGCTGCCGGACGCGCTGTACGGCCATTACTGGCGGGAGATTTGCGCCGGGGCGTGGCAGGACTCGGTGGTGAAAAGCGCCCTGTTCGCCCTGATGCTGAAGCTGCTGCATCAGAGCGGGTGGTTGAAGAGCGTGAAGGCGTGGATCGCGGTGTCGGATTTCATGCGGCAGAAAATCGTGGCGGCCGGGGCGCTACCGGCTTCACGCATCCACACACTGCGGCATGCCTGGCACGCCATGCCGCGCGCGCCTGAGACAGAGGACGCGGGCTATTACTTGTTTCTCGGCCGACTGGCCGAGACGAAGGGCATCACCGCCCTGCTGGACGCGTGGGACGTGCTGCGAGCCAAGCTGGGCGACCGCACGCCGCTGCTGCACATCGCGGGTGAGGGGCCGCTGGAGCAGGCGGTGCAGCTCCGCATGCGCACGAACCCGTACATCGGCTTTCTCGGCCAGACCGGCGGTGAGACGAAGCGCGAGGCGCTGCGGCGCTGCCGGGCGGTGATCGTGCCCTCGACGTGGTGGGAGCCGCTCGGTCTCGTGGTGTATGAGGCGTATGATTATGGCAAGCCGGTGCTCGCCGCCAAATCGGGCGGGCTCACCGAGATCGTGCAGCATGGCGTCACGGGCCTTCAGCATGAACCGGGGGACGTAAGCGCCCTCGTGCACGATGTGCTGGAGATGGAGGCCACGCCCGGCACCGCACGTCTCGTCATGGGCCGGGCCGGAAGACAGTGGCTGTTGCGTGAGGCGGACCCGCAGGCCTGGCTGCGGCGGTTTGAGGAGATTCTTGCGGGAGCGATGCTCAATGCATGATCGTCACCCGCGTGCCGACGCTGGCATGCTGGTAGATCGTCTCCGCCATGTCACGCGGCAGACGGATGCAGCCATGGGAGGCCGGAGATCCCGGTCTGGGGATCGGCCCGGCATGCAAACCCACGCCATTGCCGGTGAGGCGCATCCAGTAAGGCATCCGGGAGCCGATGAAGCTCCCGCCGGGAGGAATGCGAGAGACGCCCGCCGTGGCGTGGCCATTCACGATCTTGCCACTGCTGTCCGCGATGACGCCGTAACGATTGGAGCGCTTGCTGATGATTTTTTCCAGGATGCGGAAGGAACCCGTCGGCGTGGGGAACTCGCTGCGACCGGAGGCCACATAAGTCCAGCCAACGCTTTCGCCGTTTTTGAAAAGATACGCTTTCTGCTCGCTGAGGTCGATGTTCAGACTCAGCGGGCCGGGCTGGCCGCCACCATGCCAGACATAAAGCGGCGATTGTGAGGCGGACGAGGGCATCACCATCAGCGGACGACGCACGATTTCGGAGCGAGAACCCAGCAGTGGAAAATCAGGCAACGAGCACTGGCTCAAAGCAAGAACGCCAGCGATGGAGGTAATGAGACGGACGGCTTTCATGACTGATAGGATTGTAGAAGCACGATCCGCGCCCATGCAAACCCTCCTCTCGAGGCAGACTCAGGAAATTCGTTTCACTGGTTTCGCTGATTCCAGTAAATCTTGACGTTCTTGCTACGACGACCGGCACCGATGACCTCCAGGTCGCGATCCCCGTCCAAATCCGCGCACACGGCGTCTTCACAGGCCATGCCGCCGTCGTCAATGAAGGCGTTTTGCCAGCCATTGCCGTCTTCCTTCGTCGTCCAGAAGAGCTTCACGGCCACCTTGCCGATTTTCTGCTGCGCACGCCAGCCGACGACGATCTGGCGGTTGTTCAGACCGAGCAAATCATGTGTGGCGATGGCGTGGCCGTCCACCAGGTCGCTCGTGAGCACCCGGCGCTGCCAAGTGCCGTTTTTCGGGCCGTCCGGCGGCGGCGTGTAGATCACGAGCTGGTTGCCATGCATCGGCTCGATCGTCGTCACATAGGGCTGGCCGCCTGCAAAGGCTCCGTAACGCACCTCGCCTGCGCCTTGCAGTTCGGTGGAATCCTTCGGATGCTGCGCGATCCACTGCTCCTTCCAGCCGTTGTCGGTTTGATCCAGCCGCACCACGCCTTCGCGCCCACAGAGCAGCAGGCTCTCCGCCTCCGTGCCGGGAGCCGGGATGATGTCGAGATTGTGCGTCTTGTGCATCGTGCCCTGCACCAGCGTGGTGTTCCATTCCTTCCGCGGATCTTCCGGCATGTGGTAGGCCAGCACGCGCACTCCAGCACCCTCGGCATTCTTGTCATTGCCACGGCCATGCAGCGGCACCACGACGAGATCGAAGCGCCCGGCCCGGTTGCGCACCCATTTCATGCGATGCGTCACCGGCTCATGCGCGAGCTTCACCGGCTCCCACTTCTGCGTGCGATCCGCCGGGGGGATCAAATAGAACACCGCACCGCTGCCCGTGGTGTCGCCCGGATTCCATTCCGCGCCCACGGCGATCTCGCACTTGCCGTCGCCGTCGATGTCACGCGCCGCGATGCACACATGGTCTTTCTCGGTCAGCTTTTCGGCGATGACGTGCTTTTTCCACGTCGGATTTTCGTACCAGACGATCACGTTGCTGTCGGCGAGCAGGATGTCCGTCTGCCGGTCACCGTTCACATCCGCCACGGCCAGTCCGTAGCCGATCCCGACTTCGCCGTCGATCTGCTGCTCTTTGAAACTCGGGGTCTGCGCCTGCGAGACGGTGGTGATGGCGAACAGCGCGATGGGAAGGATTTTTTTCATGCGCGGGCAGCCTAGGCGAAACCGATGGCGTGAATCAAGCCCTCAAAACAGCGCCGGGCAGGCTGGAGAATAAAAAATAATCGCCCTGGAATCCTATGCGTTCCGGCGCTGAAATGGGGTGCTGTTTTCAATGCCGTGCAAACTCTGGCACAAGCCCTGCTAAAGTAACAACCATGTCGTCCCTGTTTAACGACTACCAACCAGGTAGCTTTTTTGATGAGATGTTTTCCGCGCCAGACGCCGCCCGGGATCATTATTCCGGAATCATGGGCAGCATTGGCACGCTGACGCCCGCTGAATACGCCGCCCGACAGCGCACCGCCGACATGGTCTTCCTCCGGCAAGGCGTGACCTTCACCGTCTATGGTGATGACCAGGGCACCGAGCGAATCTTTCCGTTCGATCTAATGCCGCGCATCATTCCCCACAAGGAATGGGAGCGGGTTGAGTCCGGCCTGATCCAGCGCATCACTGCGCTGAACCTCTTCCTCAACGACGTCTATCACGGCCAGAAAATCATCAACGACGGCATCGTGCCGCGTGAGCTCGTCGAGTCCGCCTCGCACTTCCGGCCGGAATTCAGGGGCGTGAAAGTCCCGCACGGCATCTACATCCACATCTGCGGCACGGACCTCGTGCGCGATGGCAAGGGCGAGTACTTCGTGCTCGAAGACAACGGCCGCTGCCCTTCCGGCGCCTCCTACATGCTGGAGAACCGGAACGCGATGAAGCGCACCTTCCCCGGCCTGCTGCAATCACTCCCCGTGCGTCCCGTGGATGCCTACGGCTCGATGCTGCGCGAGACTTTGGCGCATCTCGCCCCGCCGAGCGTCATCGACCCAAACATCGTGGTGCTCACGCCCGGGGTGTTCAACAGCGCCTACTTCGAGCACTGCTACCTCGCCAAACAAATGGGCGTGCCCATCGTCGAGGGCCGCGATTTGATCCTGAAGAACGACCGCATCTTCATGCGCACCACCAAGGGGCTCCAGCAGGTGCATGTGATCTACCGCCGTATCGACGACGACTTCCTCGATCCGCTGGTCTTCCGCAAAGACTCGCTGCTCGGCGTTCCAGGCTTGGTGAATGCCTACCAGAACGGCCATGTGGCGCTGGCGAACTCAATCGGCACCGGTGTGGCGGATGACAAGGCGGTGTACGCCCTCGTGCCGAAGATGATCAAGTACTACCTCGACCAGGACCCCATCCTGCCGAACGTGCCCACCTACCTCGGCGTCGATCCCAAGGAGTGCGAGTACATCCTCGCCAACCTGCCGAACCTCGTCGTGAAAGCCGTGAACGAGTCTGGTGGCTACGGCATGCTGATGGGCCCGCATTCCACCAAGGAGGAGCAGGAGAAGTTTGCCGAGCGCATCCGCGCCAATCCGCGCAACTACATCGCCCAGCCGGTTCTCAATCTCTCGCGGCATCCGGTGTTCCAGGGAGATCACTTTGAAGGACGTCACATCGACTTGCGGCCCTATGTGCTCTACGGCGACCGCATTCACGTCGTCCCCGGCGGCCTCACACGCGTGGCGCTGAAAAAAGGCTCGCTCGTCGTCAATTCCAGCCAGGGCGGCGGCAGCAAGGACACCTGGGTGCTTTGGGACGATGAATGATCAAAGCCCCATGAATCCCTCCCTCCCTTTCACGCCCTTCTCACTTTCAAAGTCATGCTAAGCCGAGTCGCCGACAGCATTTATTGGATGGCACGCTACATGGAGCGTGCCGAAAACCTCTCACGCCTGCTCCTTTCCACGCAAGACCTGCTGCTGGATGCCGGTGAGGAAGCCTCTGATGAATCACAGTTCTGGGGCCCCATTTTGATGACCACCGGGGATGAGGAACGCTACGACAAGATCCATGCCACCATCGAGGGTGAACTGGTGGCCGATTTCCTCGCCCTCCGCGCCGACAACCCCAACTCCATCCTCAACTGCGTCCGCGCCGCGCGTGAAAATGCCCGCACCGTGCGTGACCAGATCTCCGACGAGCTGTGGGAGTGCATCAACGGCCTGCGACTCTTCCTCGAATCGCCCGAAGCGACGGCTCTGCATCAAAATCAACGCGCCTCGTTTTATGAGAAGGTGCTCGTCGCCTCGTATCAGTTCCAGGGCATCGCCTCCTCCACCACGCCGCGTGACGAGAGCTGGCATTTCCTGCGTCTGGGGCTCTGCCTCGAACGTGCGGACAAAACCACGCGCCTGATCGACACCTGCTCCGCCATCTCGCTCGACATGCCGCCGAACCCGCTGGCACGTCCGCTGCGCTGGGCCGCACTGCTGCGCTCCAGCTCCGCCTGGCATGCTTTCCAGGCCTACAGCAGCAACAAACTCAACCCCGTTGACATCCTCGAGTACCTTCTGCTCAACGACGCCTTTCCGCGATCCTTTGCCTGGTGCATTGAGGAAATGCACACCGCGCTCATCGCCCTCTGTGGCAATGGTCGTCTCGAAGACATGAAGGCGCCCGTCCGTCTGCTGGGCCGCCTGCGTGCCGACATCGCTTACATCACGATGGAAGAGGTGCTCAAAGAAGGCCTGCACGAGTTCATCGACCGCCTGCAAACCAAGCTCAATGACATCGGTGCCTCCATTTTGCAGACCTTCGTTCTCTACGGAGACAGCGCCCCGGTGGTCGGCGACTCGTCCCACCTGGCCGTTCTCTCCCCCGGAGCCTGGCACAGCGCGGTGGACGACAACATGCAGATTCAGCAGCAACAGCAGCAGTGATCCTTCCGGCCACCGCCGCCCGCCATGCGTTTCCGAGTCTTCCACCGTACGCGATACGTTTACCGTGCGCCCGTGCGTGACAGTTACAACGAGCTGCGCCTGCGCCCGGCGACGGATGACAAGTCGCGCCTGGAGTTTTTTCTGCTGAAAACAGATCCTCCTGCCCGGCTTCAGCACTTCCGGGACAACTGGTTCAACTATGTGCATTTCTTCGAGTTGCCAGAGCCGCACACCAGCCTCACCATCGAGTCACAATCGACGATCAACACCACCAGCCCCTACCAGGACGGCAAACCGCTCGGAGTGAACTTTGCGGCGCTCAAAACGGAGCAGGATGACGTGGTGCGGATCTTTCTCAACGGGAGCAAGTATGTGGAAGTCAGCCCCGAGGTCTGGCGTCTCGGCATCGACATTCGCGACGGGCGGGATGACGTCTTCGAAGTCGCAGAGTCCGTCATGCGCCACATTTTCCGTGAGTGGACCTACGCGCCGAACACCACCAACGCCTCCACCCACATGAACGAGGTCATGGAAACCCGACGCGGCGTGTGCCAGGACTTCGCCCACGTCATGATCGGCGTCTGCCGCTCGCTGGGCATCCCGACGCGCTATGTGAGCGGTTATCTTTACAACGGTCCGGAGTCCCACCTGCGCGGTGCCCAGGCCTCCCACGCCTGGTGTGAGGTTCACATTCCAGGCAAGGGCTGGTTCGGTCTCGACCCCACCAACGACGTCCTCGCCGACGAACGGCACATCAAGATCGCCACCGGTCGTGATTACCACGATGCCGCCCCCATCACCGGCTATTTTGACGGCCCGCCGGGAGCCACCTCCGCGCTCCAGGTGGCCCTCGAAGTCCGGCGCATGGACGGGTGAGCCTTTCGCCAGAATCTCCCGTTGTCTTCCCCGCCCCTCCCGCTACACTTTGAGTCAGCGGGCCGCGCACAGGGGTTGGAGACTTGAAAACCGATCCTGAGCCAGGCTCAAAGGATCAAAAATTGAGTTTTTTATGGGGACGTTTTCTCTTCCGGTGGTGCAAATAGGGTCGGTGTCGATGGATGGCACGGAGCCGGTGTTGATTCTCGGTCCGTGTGTGATCGAGAGTGAAGACTTCATCTGGAGCGTGGCCGAAAAACTCGGCGCGATGGCGCAGCAGCATGGCTGGCGCTGGATTTTTAAGGCGTCCTATGACAAGGCCAACCGCAGCGCGATTTCCTCGTATCGGGGGCTTGGTTGCGAGGCAGGCTGCAAATTGCTCGCGCAGATCGGCGCGAAGCTCGGCGTGCCGGTGACAACGGACATCCACACCGCCGAGGAGGCCAAACAGGCCGCCGAGCACATCGACCTGCTGCAAATCCCCGCTTTTCTCTGCCGCCAGACCGATTTGATCGTCGCAGCCGGTGAGACGGGACGTACGGTCAATGTGAAGAAAGGCCAGTTTCTCGCCCCCTGGGATGTGAAAAACATTGCGGACAAGCTCGTCAGCGTCGGCTGCCAGAATTTCATGTTCACCGAGCGCGGCACGACCTTCGGCTACAACAACCTCGTGGCCGACATGCGCTCGCTCTACTGGATGCGCGAGCTGGGCTACCGAGTGGTGATGGATGCCACGCACAGCGTGCAGCGTCCCGGCGGCCTCGGCACCGCGACGGGTGGCGATGGCAAACTGGCCCCCGTGCTGGCCCGCGCCGCCGTGGCGACCGGCTGCGACGGCGTGTTCATGGAAACGCACCCCGATCCGGCCAAGGCATTTTCAGACGGGCCCAATCAAATACCGCTCGCCGAGATCGCGGGCGTGGTGGAAACCTTGAGAAAGATTCATGGCATCGTTCGTGACATTGCTTGAGCCGGCGCGACGACGCGCCCTGGCGTTTTCCACCGTGCTCGGCGTGGTGGCGGGGCTCGTTATGTTCGCCACCGGACAGCAGCCCGCGCCGGCAGACTCCGGCGTCAGCGCCTTCATGAAAATGGTGCCGCTGGGGGCTGAGAGCAAAGGTGCGGTGATTCCCTCGTTCGATGCGGGCGGCAGGCGCACCTCGCTCATCACGGCGGATGTCATCCGCCGTCTCGACGATGAGCGTTTGTACGCCGAGGGTCTGGTCGTGCAGATGTTCAACGCCAATCCGGCCAACAACCTCCGCATGGACCTCAAAACAGCCTTTTACCACATGACCGGCGGCGTGCTGCGCAGCCGTGAACGCAGCCGTGTGAGCCGCGCGGATTTTCAGATCGAGGGGGACAACCTTGTCTTCGACACCGCCAAAAACCAGGGCCGCATGACCGGAGACATCCGCATGGTCATCTTTGACAGCCGCGCTCTCAGCGGCGAGGTAAGCCCCACCCCGGAATCCCAACCTGCCAAGTGACATGAAAACGCCGCTCATTCTCAGCCTCGCCCTGCTCGCGACCGGCACAGCCCTCCTGGCGCAAGGCCCCGGCAGCCAGCGGCCTCTGCTCGATTTCCGCAAGAAGAAGGTGGATGAGAGCACGAAGACCAAGGCCGTCGATGCAGCCAAGACCATCATTCAGGCCATCCCGGACGAGGTGAAGGACAAGACCAAGGAGATGCTTACCGCGCCTGAGACGGCGGAGATGCGTGCCAAGGCGCTTCAAGCCGCCCAGGCAGTCATCCAAGGCAACTCAGCGGCTCCCACGCAGGCGGCGCTAGCCACTCCCGCCATGCGTGTGGTCGAAGCCCCCCCGCCACCCGCCGGACCCAAGCCCCAGCCGCTTCAGCCCCTCAACCTGGACGAAGCTCCGCAGACCACCAAAGGACAGATCGTCATCACCGCGCGCAAAAGCGCCTTCTTCGACGCCAACCGCGGCTATGGCATGTATGTGGGCGATGTGAGAGCACGCCACCCGCAGATGTACATCGAGTGCGAGGAGCTGGAGCTTTACATGGCCAAGCAGGAAGGCGGCGCTCTTGGCGAATCCAAACCCAAACCCGCTCCGACCGCGCCCGCCGCCAAGGATTCGGACATCCTCGCCCCCGCGGCCAAAAAATCCGGCAACGAAGGCAGTTCCATCGACAAAGCGGACGCCCGCGGCCCGATGGTTCTCATCGAAAAGATGACGCCCGAAGGCGAGTTGCAGGTCGGCCATTGCAAGCACCTCATCTATGACGGCAAAACCGGCAACAGCACGCTGCTGGAATGGCCGCAGGTGCAGGCCGGCAACAAGCTCCACAAGGCCACCGAGCCCGGCTGTGTCATGGTCATTGACCAAAAAGGCCTGCTCACCACCACCGGCGGTCATCAGACCATCATCCTTCAAGGTGAGGACGCCACACCCAAGAGCCGCGGCGGCATGCCCCCCGCACAGCAGTAATCATGGCCGCCCGCAAAAAAAAATCGACCAAGTCATCCAACCAGGAGAGTTCGTTCTGCTGGGATGATTCCGTGCCCGCGTCTTCCTCCCCTGCTTCGAGGCAGGATGATGTGAACACGCCTGATGGCGTCACCCTCCTGCACACCGAGGGGCTCAAAAAAATCTACGACGGCCGCGCGGTCGTCAACGGGGTCGATATTGAGGTCAAGACCGGCGAGATCGTCGGACTCCTCGGTCCGAACGGCGCCGGCAAGACGACGACCTTCTACATGATCGTCGGCCTGGTGCAGCCCAACGGCGGCAAGGTCATGTTTGATGGCAAGGAAGTCACCCAGCAGCCGATGTTCATGCGCGCGAGGCTGGGCATGGGCTACCTGCCCCAGGAGGAGTCCATCTTTCGCCGTCTCACCGTGCGGGAGAACATCATGGCCGTCATGGAGACCCAGCCTTACTCCAAAAAGGAGCGTGCCGAGCAGACTCAGTCGCTGATGGAAAAATTCGGCATCGACCATGTTTCTGAAAACCTCGCCATCACCCTCAGCGGTGGCGAAAAACGCCGTCTCACCATCGCCCGCTCGCTCGTCACCTCGCCGAAGCTGCTCATGCTCGACGAGCCCTTCAGCGGCGTCGATCCCATCGCCGTGAGCGAGATTCAGGACATCATCCGCATGCTCCGCCGTGCCGGCCTGGCCATTCTCATCACCGACCACAACGTCCGTGAGACCCTCAACATCGTGGACCGAGCCTACCTGATCTTTGAAGGCCAGGTGCGCCGCCACGGTAGCAAAGATTTCCTCGTCAACGATGAGGAAGCCCGCCGCCTCTACCTGGGCGAGGGCTTCACCATGTGATTCTCAAACCAACCCCGTAAAAAAGGACAACCACCATGCAAAAACACAACGTCAACCTTCCCATCATCGTCACCGCACGTCACATGGACGTCACCGAGGCGATCCGCGAATACGCGCACAAAAAAATCGAGGGCCTGCATCTGGACTACCCGCGAATCATTGAGGCCAAGGTGATCCTCGACGTGCAGAACCACCACCGGCACATCGCCGAAATCGTGCTTTTTTGCGCCGACCACATCGTCATTGAGGTGAAGTCCATCACCGAGGACATCTACGCCTCCATCGACGAGAGCACCGCCAAGATCGCCCGCCGCATGCGCAAGTACAAGACGCGCCTGCTCAAGAGCCACCGCCCGCGCAAGGACGGCTCCATCCGCCATCTCGAGGAGCACGTCTTCCACCAGGAAGTCCTGCACACCGAGGAAGAGCACATCGAACCTTCCTACGTTCACAAGGAGTCCTACAAGCTGCGTCCGCTGTTTGCCGACGAGGCCATGATGGACCTGGAGATCAGTGACAAGCCCTTTGTCCTCTTCCACAATCAGCAGACCCACCGTCTCGCCATCCTCTTCCGCCGCAAGGACGGCGACTACGGTCTCATCGAGCCTGAGTTCAGCACCAACGGAGCGGCCAAGTAGTTCCCACTCCGGCGAGCCAATGAATCACGAAGCGGCCTGGTTTCAGGCCGCTTTTTCTTTGGAGTGGCTGGCCAGGTAGGCCCGGCAGTTCTCCTCGCCCATGTATTTCGCCAGCAGGCGGGCGTCTGTCTCCGTGAAGTCCACCATGATCAGCCCATCGACCACGGAAGAGAAATCCTTGTCCACATTGAAGCTCAGCAGTGTCGCGTTCAGTTTAAGGTAATGCTTCAGCAGCGTCGGGATGCCCTTGCCGTCCGTCTCCAGGCTGGAGATCAGCGCCGAGCAGTCGTCCACGTTCTGCAAATCCGCGCTGATGAACTCACGCATCATGCGGCGGGTGCGCAGATAGCGGAAGGGATTGCGCGGCTTCACAAAGCTGGCCAGATGCGGGTGCATGCGATTGTCCTGCAAAAACTCCACGATCATCTTTCGTGACAGGCTGCTGTAGTCCTTGCTGATGCTCACCGGGCCAAACAGCTTCTTGTAGCGCGGGTTGCGCGCGATCCAGTGCGCGATCCCCTTCCACAGTAGAGGCAGCGAGGCCAGATGCCGCTGATAGGCCTTGATGATGAAGCTCCGCCCCATTTCCACCGCATGCTCCAGATTGGCGAGGAACGGCTTCTCGAATTTAAACAGCGTGTTCGTGTACAAGCCCTTCGGCCCGTACTCACGCAAAATCACATCCGCACGGCCCAGCCTGTAGGCGCCGGCAACCTGCTCGTTCACCTCATCCCACAGGATCAGGTGCTCGTAATAGCGGTCGTATTTATCGAGGTCGATGTCATTGCCCGTGCCCTCGCCGACCTCGCGAAACGTGATCTCACGCAAGCGCCCGATCTCCGGCAGCAACGTGGGAATTTCATGCGAATGGGCCTGATAGACAGACAAATTTCCCTGGCCGACAAGCCGTCCGCCACGAGCGCGAATGCGGTCGATCTCCTCCACCATCCGCTCGTTCAAACTTTCAGAGGGAGGCGTGCTGGTGATGTTTTCTCCCGCGACGGTCAGCTTGACCGCTTTCTCCTTGCCGCGTTGATGCAGCACAAAGGTGTGAATGCGCAGGTAGCGCGTGAGGGATTCATCATCCTCAAATTTTTTCAGCCGTGAAAACGGGATGGGATGCCCCACTCGCATCGGCACCGGCGTGTTCGCCCGGTTGCAAAACTCTCGCAGCAGCAGGCTGGTGCGCAGGCGCGGGTGGATCAGCCCGGCGGCATGAAACAGGGCGCTGTTTGAGCCGGGGAAGTAAACTGGCAGCACCGTCGCCTGCGTGCGCCGCACCAGCGAGCCGACGTGATTGCTCCAGGCCGGCTCATCAACGCCGCGCCCCGGCTTATACGAGGCCACTTCACCTGCGGGAAAAATCACCAGCGTTCCGCCGCCGCGCAGCAGACGGAGCGCCTCCTTCATCGGAGCCATGTTGCGTTTCGCCGCCCCGTCACCCCCAAAGGGATCGACTGGGATCACATGGTCCTTCAACTCCTTCATCGCCAGCATCAGCGAGTTCGTCATCACCTTCAAATCCGGCCGGAACTGCGCCGCCCAGCGCGCGAGCATGATGGGATCAATGATGCCAAACGGATGGTTCGCTACGATGATCAGCGGTCCTTGCTTCGGAAACTCAAACTCCGCAGGAAGGTCCACATCCTCTTGCAGCTTGAACGCGTGCGCCACCGAATCAAACCACGCGAACACCTTCGGATGCTGCGGATGAGAGCGGAACAGCCGCGCTGACTCTTGATACACCTCATCGAAGCCACGCAGGCCCAGCGCGTTTTCCACGGCAGGTCCGAGCAGACGGTAAATCCGGCGCTGAAAAGGGGTTTTGAGGTGCTCGCTGAGATCGAAGACCATGAAAGCGGTCAGAGGGTTGGGGGAATGACCTTCGCCATCCATCCTCTCGAATACGCTTCGATCAAGCAGCTTCCGCGTTTCGATTTCGCCATTCTTAAAAATGAAAAATCAGCCGAGCGCGTTTTGAATTTGACGCATCCAGTGCTCCGCCCGCTGCGCAAAGGTCTTATCGTCATTTTGATACAGCACCCCACGTGAAACATTCACCAGAAGCGGCGCCTTGCGCCCGCTGCCCTTCAGCGCCGCCAGATCTCCGCCCTGCGCTCCGAGTCCCGGAATCAGCAGCGGCACGTCAGGGATGTGATCCAGCACATCGGGAGCCGCATTCGTCAATCCGACCACCAGTCCGGCCTGCGGATGCCCTTTCGTCATTTCTGCCACGAGTTCATAGACCTGCCGGTCACCGGTCTTTTGCAGCTCAATGTCCTTCGCGCCCGGATTCGAGGTCACCCCCAGCAGGTACAGCCCCTTGTCCGTGTATTTGAGAAACGGCTCCAGCGTGTCACGGCCCATGTAGGCGTTCAGCGTCACCGCATCCACATTCATCACGTCAAAACAGGCTTTCGCATAGTAACCCTGCGTCTCGCCGATGTCGCCGCGCTTCACATCCAGCACGATCGGGATCTCTTTCGGAATCTCCTGCAAAATCTCCTCCAGCATCTTCACGCCGCGCCAACCCAGCGCCTCGAAGTAGGCCGAGTTCGGCTTGAACGCCGCCGCAAACGGCGCGGTTTGCGCGATCACGTCGAGAATCCACCGCTTCGTCGATTCTTCCGCGTTTTCGGCCCGCACATCGAGCCCCACGCAGAGGTTCGAGCCGGTTTGGGTGATGCGTTGATTCAGCTTGTCGAGAAAAGTCATGCGCGTGTGATTGGCACAACCTGTGGCAGCGGGCAACAAACTTGACCAACGACCGTCACAACGGCCACTGGCGGTTTACCAACCCCTTTTTTCAAGAAACGCTGCCAAAACAAGCCCGTCGCCATCAAAAGCACTCCGAGCAGCACATAAGCCGGACGCAAATTCGAGTAGCTCATCGTGCCTGCGTAATGGTCCACCAGGCTTGCGGACGTCGCTCCAGTCACAAACAGCACCACACAGTAGAACCACGCCTTCCCTGCCCGCGCAGGCGAGTGATCCTCATCGGTCTGGGGCGCGGAGAAACCGCCAAAATAAGCGAATCCTCCCAGCAAGGCTGCGAGGAGCAAAAGACGCCGCCATTCAAAGTTAAATTCCATCGGAGGATCCGGCTTTGAAACGAGCTTGGCCCTTATGGGCGCTGAAATCGATCTTCTTCATATGGGCAAGCAACAGCACCTCGCGCTTCTGCCCGGGATAATCAGAGAGTCCCTGCCATTTATTCGCAGCATGCAGAACGGCGAGCAAGCGCGTAAGTTTTTGATCCAGGCCATCCTCGTTCGGGACAAGTCTGCGGAAACGATGCAGGCCACGAAGCAACAAGAGCGGCCCGCCAAGAAACAACTGGCTCAGCACATGGGCCGGACCCGTGACCTTGCCCATGTAGTGATCCACGACATGCGCACCCGCCGTGTCAGCCGCTCCGCCCAGGTCGTGATATAACGCCGACTCCATGTATGTTTGGAAGTCCTGCCCGTTTTGCCAAGTGCGCCAACCACTGAACGTGATGCCAGCCAGCGCCACCGCCGCAACCCAAGGCGCTGTCGTCGTGGGAAATCCGACCGCGTGCAAAACAATCGCCGCTCCATAGCGGAAGAACAGCCATGCCAGTGCATAACAAAACAGGCCGCCCAAAAGGCTGAGCACCCCAAAAACGATCTGGCTGCGATTGAACTCAGAAATCATGCGCCGCATGCTAGGCCGAAGCGGTGAATCTGATCCAGAAAAAAATTGTGCCGCCCGCCGCGCCCGCCATCCTGCCCGCCTTCCCGATGAGCAAAGAAGCAGCCATCCAGCCCCTTGTGGGCATCATCATGGGCTCCAGTTCCGACTGGCCCACCATGCAAAACGCCGCCCAGGTGCTGAAAGACTTCGGCGTGCCCTTTGAAAAGAAAGTCGTCAGCGCGCACCGCACGCCGCAGCTTCTGTACGATTACGCCACCACCGCCTCGAAACGCGGCCTGAAGTGCATCATCGCCGGTGCCGGCGGAGCCGCCCATCTGCCCGGCATGACCGCCAGCATGACCACCATCCCTGTTCTCGGTGTGCCGGTGCAAAGTCGCGCCCTTAGCGGCATGGACAGCCTCTACTCCATCGTGCAAATGCCTGGCGGCGTTCCTGTCGCCACCTTTGCCATCGGCAACGCGGGCGCTCTGAACGCCGGACTCTTCGCCGTCTCCATGCTGGCGAACGAGAATCCCGATCTCGCCGCCAAATTGAAGACCTTCCGCGAACGGCAGACGCAAAAGGTGCTCGAAAGCCAGAAGGAACTCGAAGCCGAACCGAAAGCATGATGTTCCCGCCTCCTTCGACGATCGGAGTTCTCGGCGGCGGTCAGCTCGGGCGCATGCTCGCCTTGGAAGCACGCCGCGCCGGTCATCGCATTGCCATCTTCACCGATGAACCGCAGGGCTGCCCCGCCGGACAATTCGCCGACATCGAGATCAACGCCGCTTACGACGACACTGCGGCGCTAAGCCGCTTTTTGCAGCAGGTCGATGTCGTCACTGCCGAGTTCGAAAACATCCCCGCAACGTGTTTGGCAGCCGTCGAGGCAATCAAACCACTGCGCCCCGGCTCCAAAGCGCTTTTCACCACGCAGCACCGCGAGCGCGAGAAAAACTTCCTGCGCGATCAAGGCATCGCCTGCGCCCCGTTTCGCGTCGTCGATGATTTGAGCGGCCTCGAAGCCGCCGTGGCCGAGGTTGGCCGCCCCTGCGTCATCAAAACCGCCGCTTTCGGCTACGACGGCAAAGGCCAGTGCAAAGTCACCGGCGAAACGAACCTCGCTGAAGCCTGGAGCGGCTTTGTCGGCCAGCGTGCCGTGGTTGAGGAATGGGTCAGCTTCGTTTGCGAAGTCTCCGTCGTCGGCGCACGCGGCATCGACGGCAGCATGGCCACGCACGGCTGCGTCGAGAACCAGCACACGCATCACATCCTCGATGTCACCATCGCTCCCGCCCGCGTGGAACCAAAAATCATCGCGCAGGCCGTCGAACTCTGGAAAGCCGTCGCCGAAGGACTCGATTACGTCGGCACGATGGCCGTTGAGATGTTCGTCACCAGCGAGGGCAAGGTCATCGTCAACGAGATCGCCCCGCGTCCTCACAACAGCGGCCACTACACCATCGACGCCTGCCGCACGAACCAGTTTCAGCAGCAGCAGCGCGCCGTCTGCGGCCTCCCGCTTGGCGATGCCTCGCAGCACACCCCCGCCGTCATGATCAACCTCCTCGGCGACATCTGGCCCGCCCCGCTCACCCATCCCGACTGGTCGCCCGTGTTGAATCATCCGCGTGCCAAACTCCACCTCTACGCCAAACGCGAAGCCCGCGCCCGCCGCAAAATGGGCCACTTCACCGTCCTCGGTGACACAATTGACCAGGCGCTCAAAGACGCGCTCGCAATCCGGCGTGATTTGGGCATCGCCTGACTTTGAGGAATCTAAACTGTCAGTTTAAATTACTCAAACGTCCAATGCGGGAAAATCACAGCTTTTCGACCATTTCACCCAGTTGTTTGAAGGAAACAACCTGCATGCCCTCCGCGATGGCGCGTGACGGGCTGGCCGCGCGCGCCGGACGATGCACCAGCGTGCAGCTCACCTCGCGCTTCGGGCCAAAGTGCTTCTTCCAGGCCTCGCTGAGGCGGCGCATCGGGATCACCATGTCCGGTTTGGCTGTGTGCGATGCCTTGGCCTCGATCAGGTGCATGGAGCCGTTCTTCCCAGGCACCACGAAATCGACCTCCAGCCCCTGCTGGTCGCGGAAGTAGTAAATCTCGCGGCGCTTGCCCGCGTTCACCTGCGCCTTGACGATTTCAGCCGCCACCAGTCCTTCAAAGATGCTGCCAAGAAACGGCGAGCGCTCCAATTCGGCTTCCGTCTCAATGCCGAGCAAGTGACAGGCGAGTCCAGGATCAGCGATGAAGATTTTCGGCGAGCGGATGATGCGCTTGCCGATGCTTTCAAAGAACGGCGGCACCACGATGATCTGCGCCGTCATCTCCAGGATGTCGAGCCACTTGCCGATGCCCGGCACGCTCATGCTCAGCGGCGCGGAGAGATCGGTCTTGTTCAAGATCTGACCATGGCGTGTCGCCAGCAGCGAGAGGAAGCGTCGAAACGCGCCCAGGTCTTGAATGGCCGAGACCGAGCGCACATCACGCTCGATGTACGTTTGCAAATACGAGCTGAACCACAGCCGCGCGGCCTTCGGACGTGCCACCACCTCCGGGTAGCCGCCGTTCAGCATGCCGACCTTGGGCGCTTCGCTCACCGCCAGCGGCATGAGCTGCATCACGGCGGCACGACCCGCCATGGATTCAGTCACGTTGCGCATCAGGCCGGACTCCTGCGATCCCGTGAGGAACCATTGACCCATCTTGCGCGGGTTCGCGTCGATGCGGCTTCGCACGTAGTTGAAGACTTCCGGCAGGTGCTGAATCTCGTCGAGAATTACCGGCAGCTTCACGCCATCGAGAAAACCCTGCGGGTCGTTGCGGAAGCGGGAGATGATGTCCGGATCCTCAAACAGATAGTATTCCGCCTTCGGCATCAGCTTGCGCAGCAGAAAGGTTTTCCCCGAGCGTCGCGGCCCGGTGATGACCACCGCAGGAAAATTTTTCGCCGCCGTGAGCAGGTGTTTTTGGATGTTTCGAGTGACCGCCTTCATTTGAGGAATCTAAACTGCCAGTTTAAATTCCTCAAACTCGCATTTTCACACTTTGACCCAACTTTTGGCTTGGCTGCTCTGCAAAATGGCCTCGCAGAGTTTGACCTCGTGGTGGCCGTCTTCGGCGGTGGCGAAGAGGGCGGGTGTTTTCTTGCCACTGGCGATGTGCTCGTAAATGGCGCGGTAGTGCATCTTGTGGCCGTCGCTGAAACCTTCGGCGTGACCCGGCGGATAGTCGGTAAAGTTGGCGACGTCTTCGAGGAAGCCGGGCGTGCCGCGCTGGAGGATTTGATTCGGTTCATCGCGATGACCGACCTGGATTTCATTCGGCTGCTGCAAATCCCAGCGCACGCTGCCCTTGGTGCCGTAGATGCCGAAGCTGAGGCTGCATTTCCAGCCGGCGGCCACTTGTGAGATCGCCGCGTTCGCATGCACGCCGTCGGCGAAACCGTGCTTGGCCTTGCCGAACTTCAGCAGCACGCTGCCGAAGTCTTCGGTATCGACCTTGTAGTCGATCATCTTTTTCGGATCGACCTTCGCAAAGGTCTGCACCTCGCCCTTCGGACGCTTGCGGGTTTTGTGGAAGGTTTCGATGTGGGCAAAGACGCTGTTTGGCTTTGACCCAAGCACAAAGCTGACTGCATCGATCCAATGCGTGCCGACATCGCCTACCGCGCGCAGTTTGCCACCCTCGCTGGAGAGAATGCGCCAGTTGTAGTCGGTCTCATACATGAGCCAGTCCTGGAAGAAATGGCCCTGGACATGCATGATCTTGCCGAGGTCGCCACGCGCCACCATCGCGCGCATTTGCAGGATGGCGGGGAAGAAGCGGCACATGTAGTTCACCGCGAAGACCGGCCCCTTTTTGCCGCCTTTCTTCACCGCTTCCACCACCTTCGCCGTGTCAGCCGCCGTCATGCCCAAAGGCTTCTCGCAAATGACGTGCTTGCCCATGGCGAGCGCACCCAGGCATTGCTCGACGTGAACCCGGTTCGGCGAGGTGATATGGACGACATCAATGTTCGGCGAGGCATACATCGCCTCATGATCGTAGTCGCCGTAGATTTCCGGGATGCCCCACAGCTCACCGACGTGCCGTGCGCTCTTGGTGGAGCCGCAAATGCCGTTCACGGTGACGCCGAGCCGTTTCAACGCCTCGATGTGAACGGGACCGATGAAGCCGGTGCCGATGATGCCTGCGCGAAGCTGATGGAGTGGTGTCATGGTGAGAGAGCTATTGCGAGATGATGAAACAGAACAAGGAACGAATTGAGCGAGCGAAAGTGGTCCGCACCTCGCAAAGCGCGGACCACTCTGATCAGCCTTCCAAAATGTATCCACACGCCAGCTTCTGGAAGCGCTCCACCTGATGCGCCGTTGTCTCGGCATCCCAGTTGAGTTCAACGGCCATGATCGCCGCCACACATGGCGCGGCGGACATGCTGGCCTGTGCGTCAAAGAGCAGGCTGCGGCTGCGGCGGGCCAGGACATCCCCAGGCGTGCGGGCCATCTCGTGGCGAGTGTGGAAGACAACCTCGGCGGCGGTGAGTTCGAGCTTGGGGTGGACTTTTTCGGCCAGCGCGGGCTTTTCACGCATCAAATCGCGAATCTCAGCCGCGTCGCTGCCATAGACGGCGAGCGGGTCGTCCTTTGGCAGCACGCTGGCGGAGCCGTGAATCATGAGATCGTGGGTGACACAGCGTTTCACGCCAATGCCGCCGATCATCTCGGCGTGGTCGATGACATCCTCGGCCATGCGGCGGTACGTCGTCCATTTGCCGCCGGTGATGGTGATGAGGCCGGAGTCGGAGACGAGGACCGTGTGATCGCGGGACAGCGCGGCGGTGGATTCGGTGTTCTTCATCGCCACGAGCGGACGGAGGCCGGCGTAGATGCTCCGCACGTCACGCGGACGCGGATCACGCGTGAGATAGCGTGCGGCATGGGTCATGAGAAAGTCGATTTCCTCCGGCAGAGCGCGGGGTTCGACACTGGCCTGCTCCACCGGCGTGTCCGTGGTGCCGATGATGACGCGCCCATGCCAGGGCACGGCGAACAACACGCGCCCGTCGTCCGTTTTCGGGATCATGATGGCCTGGTTGCCTGGCAGAAACTCGCGCGACAGCACCAGATGCACGCCCTGGCTTAGCGCGACGATGTTTTCGGCTTTTTGATCGTCCATGCGCCGCACGTCATCGACGAAGACACCGGTCGCGTTGATCACGCAGCGGGCGCGAATCTCGTGCTGCCTGCCTGTTTCAACGCATTCGGCCTTCAGGCCGATGACGTGGCCGTTTTCCTTCATCAAACCCCGGCAGCGCGTGTGATTCAGCAAGACGCCGCCATGGTTCACCGCCGTGCGGGCGAGGTGGATGGCGAGACGCGCGTCATCAAACTGCCCGTCATGGTAAACCACGCCACCATCCAGTCCCTCCGTCTCAAGCGTGGGCAGTTGCTGGATGATTTCCTCCCGCGTGAGATAACGCGAGGGCTCCAGCCCAAGCTGCCCGGCCAGCGCGTCATACACCTTCAAACCGATGCCGTAAAACGGCCCCTCCCACCAGTGGTAGCTCGGAATGACAAACGGCAGGCTGTGGACGAGATGCGGCGCGTTTTTGCAGAGCAGACCACGCTCACGCAACGCCTCCAGCACCAGCGAGACATTGCCCTGCTTCAAATAACGCACGCCGCCATGTACCAGCTTGGTGCTGCGGCTGGAGGTGCCTTTCGCAAAGTCTGATTGCTCCACCAGCACCACCGAGTGCCCCCGTGAGGCCGCATCCACCGCCGCGCCGAGCCCCGTCGCCCCGCCCCCGATGATCGCGATGTCAAACGGGCCGCTTTGAGACGTGAGCTGTGAGACGAGGCGTTCGCGGTTCATGGCGCGAGTGTAGCGTCATTCTGCATTCGTCATTCGACATTTTTCGACCTCTTGCTAGCCTCCGCTCTCCAACTCCAACCCACCCCCGCATCCCATGTCCGACATCGCTCTCGCCAAAGGTGAAAAATTTCTCGAAGACAACGCTAAAAAAGACGGCGTGACCGTCACCGCGAGCGGCCTGCAATACAAGGTCATCACCCCCGGCACCGGCAAAAGCCCGAAGGCCACGGACACCGTCGAAGTCCACTACGAGGGCACGCTGATCAACGGCACCGTTTTTGACAGCTCGTACAAGCGCAAGGAATCCATCGAGTTCCCGCTCAACCGCGTCATCGCCGGGTGGACGGAAGGCGTGCAGCTCATGCAGGAAGGCGCGAAATACCGCTTCTTCATCCCCTCCAAGCTCGCCTACGGCTCACGCGGCGCCGGACGCGACATCGGCCCGAACGAGGCGCTGATTTTCGACGTGGAGCTGATCAAGGTGAAGTGAGACGGATTGTTTGCGGGCACCCAGTGCATGCATGAGTTACACGCCGTCGTTTTTCGGTCGAGATAAACATCTCCTCCGAAGCATGCGACGGCGGGGTCACTCGATGATATCCATGATCTTCGCCGGCGGCTCATGATGCATGGCAAGCCAGGCCATGCCACGCAGGCGCGGGTTCGCATGCTTGAAGAAATGCTTGTAGCCGGCACAGAGGTAGTTCAGGCCGGGCTCGCCAGCGGGGGTGTTGATGAAGCGGTTTTTCGGGCACTCCCCATGGCAGGCGAAGCGCACTTCGCAGTCGCGGCAATATTGCGGGAGAGTGTCCGCCTTGGCCTGGCCGAATTGACGCTGCGGGACATCGCGCACGATGTCGCCGAGGCTTTGATCGAGCAGATTGCCGAGGCGGTGGCGCGGGGTGACGAAGTGATCGCAGGAATAGACATCGCCGTTGTGTTCGAGGACGACGGCGTCGCCGCAGGTCTCGCGGAAGAGACACAACCCTGCGGGCTGCCCCATCCAGACGCCGAGCATGACATCGAAAAGCTGGACGAAAATCCTGCCGACATCGCGGCGCACCCAGGTGTCCCAGATCGTGCTGAGAAAGGTGCCGTAGTCCTCGGCGATGACGCTCCAGGCGGCGACTTGGTCGGTCACGCCAATGCGATCCACCAGCGGGATGAACTGCATGTGGGTGGAGCCGATGCTCTTGAGAAACTCATACACCTCCAGCGGCCTGCGGGCGCTTTCGCGGTGTACGACGGAGAGGGTGTTGAAGTCCACGCGGTGGCGCTGCAGCACCTCGATCCCGCGCATGACTTTGTCGAAGGTGGGCTTGCCGCCTTTGTCCACGCGGTAAAGGTCATGCAGCTCCTGCGGACCATCGATGCTGAGGCCGACGAGGAACCGTTCGCGATGCAGGAACTCGCCCCAGGCATCGTCGAGCAGCACGCCGTTGGTTTGGAAGGCGTTGTGTATGGCGCGGCCATTGGCGTAACGGTGTTGCAGAGCGACGGCTTTTTTGAAGAAGTCGAGTCCCATCAAGGTTGGTTCGCCGCCCTGCCAAGCGAATGACGCTTCGCTCCCGCGCTGTCCCTCAATCTGTTGCCGGACGTAGGCCTCAAGGACTTCGTCGCTCATCCGAAAACGGGAAGTGCGGTCAAAGAGCAATTCTTTCTCGAGATAAAAGCAGTAGGTGCAATTCAGATTACAGATGGCGCCCGAAGGCTTGGCCATGACGTGAAAATTGTCCGGTGCCGAGGTCATGTCGCCGCTGTCCACTGGATGCGATAAAATACCCGCGGACCAGGAAGATCGTAATGGCGCAGAACCATGCCGTTATTTCCCGGAATGGCTTCATCCAGATTCGACCACGTCAGGAGGTCGGACGATTGCTGGAATTGATACGTTTCGCCGGATCGCGATAGAAAAGTGAGCTGGGTTTGCACATGTGAGCCGCTGACATCGCTCCAGCGCACGATTTCGATTTTCAAATTCTCCGGCCCAAACGGCGCGTTCGGCGGACGCGGTTGCAGGCGGCTGGCGACGGCGGCGGCCAGATTGTTCATCAATTGGGTCCGTGCCGCAGATTGCTCGCTGGTCAGCAGCGGCGGGTTTGGGAAATTATCAACGGCCCATTGCGATAAATTCTTCAACTCCAGCGGTTGCTGCCAAGTGGAATCGAAATCGCCACCGTTCGTCCGCAAGTCGTAGAACTCCTCCTGGTCAAGTTCCACCCCGGCCGCGTCGTAGTAACGTGAGTATTTGAAATCAGCCGTGCGGATCATCTGGATGCGATTGGGCGGAGTGGCGACGCCGTTCGGGGCTGTCGTCCGGTCCTGGCCAGCGTAAATGTCATCGTAAGTGAACAGCACATAATCCTGCACCGGCGGCGCGGCGGCATCGAGAATGATGCTGCTGTAATCAACGCCTTTGAATCCCTTGGCCTGCCAGTTCGGCACGCCGGTCAGCGCACAGAGCGTCGGCAAAAAATCCACATGCGAGACCATCGCGGTGGTCGTGCGCGCGGTGGGAAACAATTCCGGGTTGGACCAGACGAGCGGCACGCGCAATGTTTCATCGTAGGTGACAAAGGTCTTTTGCCGGAGTCCGCCGTGGACCAAACCGTTTTCGCCGTGGTCGGACGTGCGGATGATTAAAGTATCGGCGAGCAATTGCTGTCCTACGCTGCCGTTGTCGTCAAAGACGGACATGATTTGCGCGAACTGGGCGTCAGTGGCCCTGATCAAATTGGCGTAGAAGTTAAGATACTCCTTTTTCTTCAGATCGGTGGGCAAAGGTCCCAATCCAGCCGCCATGGCCGCGAGGACCTGAATTTGCGCAGTTGGCTTCTTGTTCAGTGCGAGATTCTCCGTGACCGTTGGCGGCAAATCAATCGGCGGCGTCGTGGGCAAGAGCCAGGGATTGTCGGTATAACCGCCTTCCTGATAATTGACCGGATAAGTCAGCACATCGTGCGGGTTGATCAGTGAAACGACGAGGCAAAACGGTTTGGACGACGGATTGGAAATCTGGTTCTGCAAAAAAGAGATGGTGTCGTTGACGAATCCCTGGTCGAGGTTGGCAGTGCCGCCGCCGAAATCATCCGGCGTCGTGTCCTTGGCCGGCGAATCCCACTGATCAAATCCGTAACGCGAAATATCATCATGGATTTCAGTGCCGTCAGCGCTGATCACGGGCGTGCTCATGTGCCATTTGCCTTTGTAGATAACGTCGTATCCGGCTTCCTTCAAACAGGTGGCCAGATTCGGCAGCGTCGGGTCCAGTTGTGGCTCGATTTAGCACTGCGGCACGTAACTCGTCAGGCAGTCCGTCGCACCGTGCTGCGCGGGAAAAAGGCCGGTGAAAAGGGAATTGCGTGACGGGCTGCACATGGACGTGCAGCAAAAGGCACGATCAAACGTCAGCCCCTTGCTTTTCAGTCGGGTCAGCGTGGGAAAATTGGCCGCTTCCCAGCCGGCGGGAAACCAGATCGGCGGACGTTCCTGATCGGTCATCAGCAGCAAAATGTTTTTTTGGCCGGGAAGTTGACCGGCATTGGCGCTTTGCGTCACCATGCCGAGGAACTGCGTGCCGGCAGCGGCGGCGGAGATCTGTTTGAGGAAGTCGCGGCGGCTTGGAGTGCTGGTCACAGGCTGGATATTCATGAGAGAATCCGGGAAGAATTTTCAAAGCTTCTGCACGAAGACGTGCATCGCATGAATGCTTCGTCAGTTCAAGAAGTACGTCGGTGCTCCGGCGTCACCTTTCGCGCCGGTGTCGGTGGCCAGAAAGAGATTCAGCAGCCATGCAATTTCACAACGCATGAACAGGGGAGTGTCTGATGCGGCAATGCTCCTGTGAAATGTGTCTTGCTGCCAGAAAACAGGGCTGCTGTCGTTTAGCAGCCTGTTGAAAAAGAGGGGTTAAAAAGGCCAAAACTTGGGGGCCAGTCTTCTTCGCGGCCTGGGTGCTGTTGGTGGCCGATTCGCATGATGGAACCTTGTGGCGCTCTCAAGCGTGTCCA
>NZ_JBIIKX010000024.1:0-74194 GCF_044232965.1 Prosthecobacter sp. | reverse complement strand
TTGGCGGGGTGCGGCGCCCCCCCCGGGGGAGGGGGCCCACCACTCTTTAGCCGATCACCTCCGGCCACTCCGTGTGGAACATCTGGCCTTCGGGCTTGTCGGTGCGCTCGTAGGTGTGGGCACCGAAGAAGTCGCGCTGGGCTTGCAGCAGGTTCGCAGGAAGGCGTTCGGCGCGGTAGCTGTCGTAGTAGCCGAGGGAGGCGCTGAAGGCGGGGACGGGGATGCCGTTGAGGGTGGCGATGCTGACCACTTCACGCCAGTTTTGCTGGGTGTTGCTGAGCACGTCCTTGAAGAACGGATCGAGCATGAGGTTGGCGAGGCTGGCGTTGGTGCGGTAGGCGTCGGTGATGCGATTGAGGAAGCGGGCGCGGATGATGCAACCGCCACGCCAGATGCTGGCGATGCGACCGAGGTCGAGTCCCCACTTCTTCTTCTCGCCCATCGTTTTGATGAGGTCGAGACCCTGCGCGTAGCTGATGATCTTGGAGGCGTAGAGAGCGTCGTGGACTTTCTTCACGAGTTCGGCCTTGGCAGTGGTGATGTTCACCTTCGGGCCGGTGAGCTGGGTGCTGGCGGCGACGCGCTGCTTCTTCTGGCTCGACAAGATGCGGGCTTCGACGGCGGCGTTGATGGTGCTGATGACGACGGCGTTTTCGGCGGCGTTGAGCAGGGTCCACTGGCCGGTGCCTTTCTGGCCGGCCTTGTCCACGATGAGTTCGACGACGGGCTTGCCGGTTTCGGGATCTTTTTGTTCGAGCGCCTTGCCGGAGATCTGGATGAGGTAGCTCTGCATGTCGCCCTCGTTCCATTCGTTGAAGATGGCGGCCATCTCATCGGTGGTGAAGCCGGCGTGCTTGAAGATGTTGTAGGCTTCGCAGATGAGCTGCATGTCGCCGTATTCGATGCCGTTGTGGATCATCTTCACATAATGACCGGCGCCGCCGGGGCCGATGTGGATGACGCAGGGCTCGCCATCGACCTTCGCGGCGATGGATTCAAAGATGGGCTTCATGACTTCCCAAGTGGAAGCAGGGCCGCCAGGCATGATGCTCGGGCCTTTGCGCGCGCCTTCTTCACCGCCGGAGACGCCAGCGCCGATGAAGCGGAGACCTTTCTCAGCGAGGTAGGCGTCGCGGCGCTCGGTGGTCTGGTAGAAGCTGTTACCGCCGTCGATGACGATGTCGTCTTTATCGAGCAACGGAATAAGCTGCTCGATCACGGCGTCCACGGCGTCGCGGTCGGTGTCCTTCACGGCGGTGGATTTCACCATGATGTGAATCTTGCGCGGCGTGGCGAGGCTCTGGACGAATTCTTCAAGCGTTTTGGCACCGACGAGGGCTTTGCCGGGATGTTTGGCGAGAAACTCATCCGTCACGCTGGTGGTGCGGTTATAGACGCTCACCTGGAAGCCGCGGCTCTCCACGTTGAGAACAAGGTTTTGGCCCATCACAGCGAGGCCGATCAATCCGAAGTCACTTTTTTTGCTCATAATTTGGGGCGGCAGACATACCCCCCACCCCCGCTTTGGCAAAGGGGATTTTCCTCATGGCTGGCATGAGCGGGATTGATGGATTTCGTGATTGTGCGGTGAAGCCAAACCGGGGTATTTCTCATTCTAGCCCCGAAATTCTGCCCCCCTACCAACAGCCCATGCAATTCCACGTCGCCCAAAATGGAGAGAAAACCGGCCCGTTTGAGCGGGAAGAAGTGCTGCGCCGCCTCGTCGCGGGTGAGCTGAAGGGTTCTGACCTCGGCTGGCATGAGGGGCTGGCCGACTGGGAACCGTTGTCGAAGCTGATCCCGCCGCCGATACCGAATCCTGCTGCGCTGCCTATTTTCGGGCCGACGACGACACCTGGGGCTGCGCCGATCGTGCCAGCAGGCAGCTCAGGTATGGCGCTCGCCAGCATGATCTGCGGCATCCTGGGCCTGCTGCTTTGGCTGCCATGCATCCCGGCGGTCATCCTTGGACACCTCAGCCTGTCGGCGATCAAAAAGTCCGCCGGGGCGTTGGGAGGACGTGGCATGGCGATCACGGGCCTGGTGACTGGATACCTCATGATCGCCGCCATTCCGTTGATCGCCATCCTCGCGGCTCTTGCGATTCCTGCCTTCAACCAAGTTCAGATCCAAGGAAACCAAATGAAGGCCGTGAACAATGCCAAACAAATCGTGCTTGGCATGAAGCAGTATGCGGCGGATCACGAGGGCAAATACCCGGCGACTCTCGAACCTCTGTTTGAAGAACAGATTCTGACTGATCGCAGACTCCTCGAGTTCCCTTCGCAGTTGAATGTCCCCGACCAGGGTTGGGAATATCTGGGCGCAGGCCATACAGACACGGACCCCGGCAATCTCATCATCCTCATCAGCCGTAAGGCTGATCGAACCAAGAAAAAGATCGTCGCCCGCAACGATGGCTCTGTGTCAGTCGAACGCGAAGACGCTGTTCCCTGACACATCACTCACGGCACCGGCTGCCCCTTGGCACCGATGCTATAGAGCGAATTAGCGGTGCGGACGTAGAGGCGCTTGTCGCCGATGGCGGGGACGGAGTTCACGGGGCCGTCGAGCTTGCTGGCGGCGAGTTTTTCGAACTTCGGCCCGGCTTTGATGACGATGAGATCGCCCTGCTGGCTGGCGCAGAAAATTTTGCCATCGGCGGCCACGGGGCTGCTGAAGAACTTCGCGCTGCCGGCGGTGCCTTCGACGCGCTCCTCGTAGAGCACCTTGCCAGTCTTGAACTCAACGCAGCGCAGGATGCCGCCATCGCCAAGAAGATACATGTGCTCGCCAATCACGAGCGGTGATGGCACATAGGGCAGGCCTTTGGGGATGTCGAAGGTCACGGGCGCGGGTTTGCCGCTCTTCAGATCGAGCGCGGCGATTTCCTTCACACCGCCGCCGGTGCCGAAGGTGCAGAAGTAGAAGTCGTCGCTGAGCACGCCGGAGCCAAGGCTGCGCTGCTTGTAGCCGGGGTTGTGCTGCCAGTTGATCTTGCCGGAAGTCACGTCGATGCCCATGACACCGCTGGCGTTGTTCGCGCAGATGAATTCCTTTTTGCCGTTCTTCAACTCATGCACCACGGGCGTGGAGAAAGTGTTCAGGCAGTTAGGGATGTCGAGCTTCCAGACCTGCTTGCCGGTGGCGGCATCCAGGCCGACGAAACAAGCCTTCCACTTCTGCTGCTCAGGATCTTCGGTGTACACCTTGCCGTCACGCTGCCAGTCGAACTCGCTGCGCACGATCATGACGCCGTCCGCCACGACGGGCGAGATGCCAGTGCCGTGCTCGTGGATGTAATCGGTCACATGATCGTTTTTCCACACGAGTTTGCCGCCGTGGTCGAGCGCAAGCGCCTGGATGTTCGTGCCGGTGCTCCAGTTGATGTAAATGCGCCCGGCGTCGATGAAGGCGGAGCTGCTGGCGAAGGTGTTGTAGGTCTTGTGGATGTTGTGCGGCACGAACTCCTCCTCATGCCGCCACAGCTCCTTGCCGTCTTTGGCCGAAAGCGCGATCACCGCGCGCTTGTTGGCGGCGGTTTCGGCGGTGACGACGACCATGTCACCCCATAGCACCGGTGAGGACCAGCCTTTGCCCAGCGGCGCTTTCCACAGCGTGGTGCTGTCATCCACAATGGACGGCAAACCGGTGGTTTCGACGACACCACTGCCGTTCGGGCCACGGAAGCGTGACCAGTCATTGGCGGCGAAAGCGGAGACGGAAAGAAGTGTGACAAGGGCAAGGGTGAATTTCATGCGGGCGAGTAAAACGCGTGTGAGGGGTGAAAATTGCCAGGACCGCGCGGCCTTCCTGAAGTTTGGCAACGATCAGGCGGCAGAAGCGGGGGCGGGCAGTGGAAGTTCCGCCTGCACCGTCGCGACGACGGGATCTGCCACCGGTGGTGATTCATGTGGCGGACTGGAGATGGTTTCGGTCACAGGCTCAACCTGGGCTGCCGCCACGACTGGCAATTCAGCAGACGCGGGAGACTCGACCTTAGGCAACTCCATCGCTGACTCTTCGGCCTTCGGCACTTCCACCACAGCCGTTTCGACTTTGGGCGGCACGATGGCGGGTGGTGTGGCCTTCGTGGCGATCTCCACTGCCTCGCTGAGCCGATATTCGAGCTCGGCGATCTTGTAGCCGTCCTCACGCGCACGTTTGCGGGATTCGGCCTCCAAATGGGCGAGTTTCTCCTCCAGATCGCGCACTTTTTTGTCAGTGGCAGGCGCGGCACCCGGCATGGGAGCAGAGGCCACACCGACGGCGTTCATGAATTCCTTCTGCACCATCTCGATGCGGGCCTCGGCGGCCTTCAAAGCGCGTTGCAGGTTGGCGATCTTGCCCTCGGCCTGCTGATTCGCCTCACGCGCCTTCGCCAGCTCGGCCTCCGGCCCGCCTGCGGCCAGATAGGCAGCCTGCTCATCGCGGACTTTTTTCACTTCGGTCGCCGCCTCCAGCATTTCGGCCTTGTGTTTTATCACCAGGTCTTGCGCCTCGGCCAGGCGCTTTTCGAAGTCGGTCGCACGGGCGTTCGTGGCCTCGATGGCCTGGTCCTGCGCCTTCACACGGCCCTGCTCGGCGGCCAGGGCGATCTCGAGATCCTTGATGCGTGACTGCGTGGGCACCAACTGCGCCGCGATCTCGCGTGCGGCGGCCAGATCAGCCTCCAAACGCGTGATCTGCTGGGAGGCGTCCGTCTGGCGGCGGTCCGCCACCTCGCGATGCGTGGCGAAGCGCTGCTCGGTGTCGGCGAGCTTGGCCGAGGTCTCGGTCAGCGTCTTTCTGACCTCCGCCAACTGGGCGGCAGCGCGGCTCTGCTCGGCTTTCAATGCCGCCTCGGCCTCGGTGCGTTGTTTTTCTGCGGCGGCGGCTGTCTCTGCCTGCAAACGCTGCATTTTTCCGCGCATCACGAGCCAGACAATCAGCGCGGGCAGTACGATGGCGGCTCCGGTAACAGCGGCTCCTTCCATGGAAAAGGGAGCGGCCATGGCAAGCAGTAGAGGGGCGAACTTGGTTCCAACGAGCATGCGCATTCATGCTCCGCCGCCTCTGTTCTGTCCAGCACGCATTGCTCCTTGAGCGCGGAGGAAAGGCGGCTAGTCTGCGCCCCCTTTTCCCCCAACCCACCATGTCCAAGTTCAACATCCTCATCGCCGGCAACAACGACCCCATTTCGAGCAAAGGCATCGACCTGCTCAAAGCGGAGCCGTCCTTTTCCGTCACGGTGAACATGGATCTGAAAGCCGAGGACAAGATGATCGAGGCCTCCCGTGACGCGCACGCCATCATCGTCCGCTCCGGTGCCAAAGTGACCGCCAAGGTGCTCGAAGCCGCGCCGAACCTCAAAGTCATCGGCCGCGCCGGTGTCGGTGTGGACAACATCGACGTGCCCGTGGCCAGCAAGCGTGGCGTCGTGGTGATGAACACTCCCGGCGGCAACACCATTTCCACCGCCGAGCAGGCCTTCACTTTAATGATGGCCCTCTCCCGCAAGACCCCGCAGGCGCACGCCACCATCGTGAGCGGCAAGTGGGACCGCAAAAGCTTCCAGGGCACCGAAGTCTATGGCAAAACGCTCGTCGTGCTCGGCATGGGCCGCATCGGTGCGGAGTTCGCCAAGCGCGCGAAGGCCTTCGGCATGAGCGTCGTGGCCTATGACCCATACTTGAGCAAAAACCGTGCGGAAAGCCTCGGTGTCACGCTGTGCGAAGACCTCGACGCCGCCATCGTGCAGGCCGACTACATCACGATGCACATGCCGCTCACGCCAGAGACGAAGCACATGATCAACGCGAAGCGCCTCGCCTCGCTGAAGCCGAGCTGCCGCATCATCAACTGCGCCCGTGGCGGTCTCATCGACGACAACGCCCTCGCCCAGGCCCTCAGCGACGGCACCATCGCCGGTGCTGCACTTGACGTCTTCGAAGTCGAGCCGCCACCTGCCGATTACCCACTGCTCAAGGCCCCGAACACCGTCTTCACCCCGCATCTCGGTGCTTCGACCGAAGAGGCGCAGGAAAACGTCGGCATCGAGATCGCCGAGGTCATCAAAGCGCATCTGCTGCAAGGCACCGTCGTAAACGCGGTGAACATGCCGAACGTCGATCCGAAGGTGCTCGCCGAGATCGGTCCCTTCCTCAAATTCGGCGAACTGCTCGGCCGCCTTGTCTCCCAGTTCGCTCCTACGCGCTCCAACGTCGTCCGCATCAACTACAGCGGCAAGGTCGGCGGCGGCGACACCACGCTCATCTCCCGCGCTGTGTTGAAAGGCTTCCTGGAGCGCCCCGTCGGCGCTGAGCAGGTCAATTACATCAACGCCAACGGTGTCGCTGAAAACCTCGGCATCCGCTTCACCGAAAGCCGTCTGGCCGAGCCGAGCGAGTTCACCGACCTCATTGAGGTCGTCGCCAAGAATGACAACGGCGAAGCCGCCAGCATTGCCGGCACCTTCTTCGCCGGCGATCCGCGCATCGTGAAGGTCAACAGCCACCGCATCGAGGCCCGCCCCGAAGGCACGCTGCTCTTCATCGAAAACATCGACCGCCCCGGCATGATCGCCGCCTACAGCACCACGCTCGGCAAAAACCAAGTCAATATCGCCGACATGAGCCTCAGCCGCGACAAAGAGTCCGGCAAAGCTCTCACGCTGCTGACCCTGGACTCCACGCCTAGCGCTGAAGTCCTCGCTGAACTGGAGAAGATTCAGGGCATCAGCAAGGTGCATTGCGTCGCCGTTTAATGGAGCGCGGATTTTCAATCCGCAGCACTCCGCCGAAGGAAAAAAACGCTCCTGGCCGACTTGTTGGCTGGTCGTGCTTGCGTGGCTGCTGCGGATTGCAAATCCGCGCTCCTTGACAGATCACACCCCTCTCGCCTGTTCTGTCTCGTCATGAAATTTCGTGCGCTTCTCGCGTTCTTCGCCCTCGCCACCTCACTCGCCGCTCAAAAGGCTGACAAACCCGCCACGCCCTCGCCGTGGGGTGACTTTGTCGAGAAAGACTTTCCGTTCTTCAGCAGTGTGCTCGATGCCCGCGATGTCGGTGAAGGTTTCCCGAAGGACAATCTCACACCGCGCGGCCTCATCCTGAATCTCGGCCACAACCTCTGGGCCTGCTTCGACACCGACCTCCTCCGCATCGCCTGCATCTGGGAAGGCGAAGAAGGCAAACCACCCGTCAGTGCTGAAGCCCTTGCCCCTGGCTCTTATCATGTGGCTGGACAGAAGACCAAGGATGGACAGGACTTTCTGCCGAAGCCGGTTGGCAAGGTGTGGCTCGCCAATGGCATCTATCCCGGATGGCAAGTCGGTGACAAGCCGAGCTTCACCGATCCACGTGAGCCTGCGCCGAGTGCGGAGGAGGTGGGACGGGGACCGCTTTCAAATGCCTCATTTCGCGGAATGGTTGAACTGGTAGAACCAAGTAAAACGCACCCATTCGTCCCGGCACCAAGGCACTGGCAACTCCAATACTCCATCTCAGAGACACCTGTGGCTGAAACATGGGGAGTCATTACATTTGGTGCAGCCAACCAACCGGTCACAATCTCCATCCAACGCAGGATCATCATTTCTCCTCACAAATCCCACCTTCAGATGGTGCTGGGCTCACTGGGGAAAGAAGCAGAAGTGTTCGCAATGGAGATAGGACGTTCTGAAACGACGAGAAGCACGATTTCGACTTCCAGGGTAAACAATATTGAGACGATCTGGATTCCGGCATCGGATAAGACTGTTTGGATTGATGTTCACTATTCGTTGAAGCCCGGTGCTGTTGCCGACAACACGCCTTTTAGTCCGCAATTGGAAAAAAATCATTGGCCCAGAACCCTCACTGCCCAGGCGACACTCTCCACCAAGCCCGACGCCTACGTCATCGACGACATTCCTCTGCCCTTCGAGAATCCCTGGAAGCGCAATGTGCGGCTCGCGGACATCGCTTTTCTCAATGACCAGGGCGATGCGGCGGGTGTGACCTTCGATGGCGATGTGTGGCTGATCTCGGGACTGAAGGGCGATTTGGAGAAGGTGACGTGGAAGCGTTTCGCGAGCGGACTGCATGAGCCGATGAGCATCGTAGTCCGCGAGTCCGCTCGCGGCGAACCACCCCAGACGCCGGACCGCGAGAGGACTCGCAGACTACCTGAAATCCTCGTCTTTGACCGCAATGGCATCTGGAAGCTGGTGGACACGAACAACGACCGTGAGTGCGACCGCTATGAGATGCTCTGCAACCTCTTCGCGCAGACGGCGGAGACGCGGGAGTTTCCGAACTCGATGAAGCTGGGGCCGAAGGGCGAGCTGTACATTTCCAAAGGCGGCCAGGAGGGCACGACGCGTGGCAAGCACAACGGCACCGTGATCAAGGTGGCGGCGGACGGGAAGAAGATTGAAGTGATTGGTTATGGGTTAAGACAGCCGTTCATCGGCGTGCATCCACAAACAGGACTCGTCACGGCGAGCGATCAGCAGGGCAACTATGTGCCGTCCACGCCGCTGCACATCATCTCGGATCATCATTTCTACGGTCATCTGCCGACGATTGCGCCGAAGGAGCAGTATCCCGAGACAATCACCGAGCCGCTGACGTGGCTGCCGCATCCGGTGAATCCCAGCGGCGTGACGCAGACCTGGCTCGTCGGTGCCAAGATGGGTCCGGTGAATGACGAACTCATCCACATCGGCTACAACCGGCCTGAACTCTTCCGCGTGCTCATGAACTCGCGTTTTGCGAGGCCACAGGCGGCGGTGGTGAGCTTCTCGCGCGACTTCGACTTCCCCACGCTCAACGCGACGGTGAATCCGGCGGACGGACAGCTTTACGTCACCGGATTCCAAGTCTGGGGCACCGTGGTGAAGAAGATCAGCGGCCTGGCGCGAGTGCGCTACACCGACAAACCGCGCGTGCTGCTCAAGGAAGTCACGCCAACAGACATGGGCCTGCTGCTGCGCTTCAACGCGAAGCTGGATGCCAAACTGGCGACCGACCCGAGCAGCTACAGCGCCGAGCGCTGGAACTACAAGCGCACCTTCGACTACGGCTCCCCACATTTGAAGCTGGACGGCAGCACCGGGCAGGAATTCATGACCGCCAGCAGCGCTTACCTCAGCACGGACGGCATGAGCGTGCTGGTCGCTTTTCCCGACATGAAGACCTGCCATCAGATGCGCATCGGCTGGGGATTGAAAAGCAGCGACGGCCAGCCCGCACAAAACACCGCCTACTTCACGCCCTGGGAACTCATGAAGTTCGATGCGGCCAAGGAAGGCTTTGAGGCCGGCCTGAAGGTCGATCTCACCCCGCGCCAAGCGCTGGCAACCACGCAGACAAAGCCGACGGCGGCGGAAGGCGAGCGCATGTATCAGATGTTCGGCTGCATGGCCTGCCACAGCACCGACGGCACGCTCGTCGGCAAGGTGGGACCCAGTTGGAAGGGTCTGTTCGGCAGCGAACGTGACATCGCCAAAGGTCAGAAGGGCAAGTTCAAGGCCGATGAAGCCTACCTGCGCGAGTCCATCACGAGTCCAAGCGCCAAGGTCGTGAAAGGCTTCGAGAAGTTCGACACTGGCATGCCGATCTACGCGGGCATCCTCAACGAATCGCAGATCGAGAGCCTGATTTTGTATATCAAGAGCTTGAAGTAACGGAGCGCGACCTCAGTTCATGCTCCTGAGCGCCTCGCGAATGAGCTTGTCGGCGGTGTCGAGTTCGGGCTGCTTCGTCAGCTCGTTCACGGCTTTGATGGCCTCGCTCTGCTTGTAGCCGAGGGCAATCAAACCGAGCACAGCATCGCTTTGCGCCTCCTGCTTCGGATCGTGCGTGCCTTTGGCGGTTTGTGCGGCCTGCCAGGCAGTCACGACGCCGACCTTGTCCTTCAGCTCCAAAACAATGCGTTCGGCGGTCTTGCCGCCGACGCCTTTGATGCGTGAGAGCGCCTTCACATCACCCGCGATCACGGCATCTTTAAAGGCAGCCACCGGCAGGCCACTGAGAACGCTGAGCGCCATTTTCGGCCCAATGCCGGACACACGATCCATCAGCAGGCGGAACAAATCCCGCTCATCCGAGGTGATGAAGCCGAACAACGTGTGATCCCGGTCCGTGACGTGGTAATGCGTGAGCAATTGCACCTCCGCGCCGATTTGCGGCAGCTTGTCGAAGGTCGTCAACGGAATGAGCGCGACGTAGCCGACGCCGTGAACGTCGAGAGTCACACGATGAGGCAGGGCTTCGGCCAAGATTCCACGCAGAAAGGCGATCATGCGCCCCATGAAGCCGGTGCTGCGCGAAGGTGCAAGCGCAGAAGAGCGTTTTCACTGTATGACAGGATAATCACTCTCCGCTCTTCGGATCAAAGGCATCGCGCAGGCCGTCGCCGAGGAAGTTGAGGGCGAGGAGGCTGGCGGACATGAGGAGGGCGGGGAACACGAGGAGCCACCACTTGCTTTCGAGCGGGTTGATGACCTGCGCGCCGTCTTTGAGCAGCGAACCCCAGCTTGCGGCGGGATCTTCGATGCCGAGGCCGAGGAAGCTGAGGAAGGATTCGTCGAGAATGACGGCTGGAATGGTGAGCGTGAGGTAGGTGAGGATGATGGTGCTCAGGTTTGGCAGCAGATGCCGCCGCAGGACGCCCCAACTCCCCTGCCCCATCGCTTTCGACGCGGTGACGAAGGTCATCTCGCGTAACACGAGCACTTGGCCGCGCACGATGCGCGCCATGGTGAGCCATTCGACGAGGCCGAGCGACACGATCATCACGAGCACCTTCGAGTAAGCCTTCAAGGCGCTCACATTTTCAGCGATGCCGTTCCAATGATTCTTCTGAGCCAGCAGACGCCAGCCGTCGATCCATTCCTTCACGTAGTCATCGAGTGCGGCGATGAGGATCATGATGAACAGGATGCGCGGCACGGATTGCAGCACTTCGACCGTGCGCATCATGAGCGCATCGACCCGGCCACCCGCATAGCCGCTGATCATGCCGTAAAGTGTGCCGATGACGAGACTGATCAACGCACCCACCAGACCGACGCCAAGCGAAACACGTGCACCTGACAAGAGTCGGTAGAGCATGTCCTGACCGTTCACATCCGTGCCCAAGAAGTGATGCGATGAGGGCGGCACGAATGAGGCGCTGCTAGTGACCTTCAACGACTCGGGCAGCAGCATCGGCACGACGATGGCGATGAGCGATAATCCGGCGAGAAAACCGAGCGCGATGATCGCCGCGCGGTTGCGCTTCAGGATCTGCCAGCCATCGGGCCGGGCGATGCGTGCTGGAGCGGCGGCATCAGGCATAGAGTTTGATGCGTTTGTCCAGCAGCGTGTAAAGCACGTCCACGAACATGTTGAACAGCACGAGCAGCGCGCAGTAAACGATGACGGCACCGCCGAGCAGGAAGACATCACGATTCTGAATCGAGTTCACGAAGATCATGCCGGCCCCGGAGATGTTGAAGACACTCTCGACGATCATCGAGCCGGTGAGCAGATGCGCGGCGAGAGGCCCAAGGAAGGTCACGACAGGCAGGATCGCCACTTTCACCGCATGCTTGGCCACGGCCTGTGTTTCGGTGAGTCCTTTAGCACGCGCGGTGCGCAGGAAGTCGCTTTTGAGGACATCCAGCAGGCTGTTGCGCATCAAACGAGCGACGTAGGCGATGTAAGGCGCGGCGAGGCAGATCGCGGGCAGGATCATCTGCTGAAACGTGCCCCAGCCACCGACGGGCAGCCAACCGAGCCAGAGCGCGACCACAGCGATCAAAAACGGGCCGCTGATGAAGGATGGAATCGAAATGGACAGCAGCGCACCAAACATGGCCGAGCGGTCGATCCAGGTGTCCTTCTTCATTGCGGCGAGACTGCCGAGGAAGACTCCAGCACAGCTCGCTATCACAAAGGCCAGCGAACCGAGCGCGAAGGAGTTCGGCATCTTTTGCCGCAGCAACTCGGAGACACGCCAGTCGCGATAGCGCGTGGACAGGCCGAGGTCGAAGCGAACGAGGGAGCCAACGTAGGCGGTGTATTGCTCCCACACGCTGCCGTTGAGCTTGTAGCGCGTGAGCAGCGCTTCTTTAATGTGCGGCGGCGGCTCCTTTTCCTTGTCAAACGGGCCGCCCTTGGTGATCCGCGCGAGCACGAACGTGATCGAGATCACACAGAAGATCACGATCACGCTGCTGAAGGCGCGGCGGAGGAGGAAGCTGAGCATTGAGGAAATGTCGAATGACGAAGGCGGAATGTCGAATGCTCAATCAGGCGAGCCACCAGGCAAAACTACCGCTGGGGACGGGCAGAACGTTCGAGGCACCACGAAGCTGCATCTCGCCATGCTCCACTTTGCCGCCGTTGCGGCCGAATTGCTGGAGCAGCATGTGATGGAGCGAGATGGGCGTGAGTTCCGGCGTGTGGCAGGAAAGCAGGACGCCGAGCGGCTGCGGCGACATGAGCTTGCCGAGCAGCGAGAGCAGCGGGGGCAGGTCGTTCTCGATTTTGAAGACCTCTCCCTTCGCTCCGCGTCCGTAACTCGGCGGATCGAGGATGAGCAGATCGTATTGGCGTTCGCGACGCAATTCGCGTTCCAGGAACTTCGTCACGTCATCCACAATCCAGCGCACCGGTTTTTCTTCGAGACCGTTCAGCGCGGCGTTCTTGCGCGCCCAATCGACCATGCCTTTCGAGGCATCCACATGGCAGACTTCCGCACCGGCCAGTGCTGCGGCCAGCGTGCTGCCGCCGGAGTAGGCGAAGAGATTGAGCACACGAGCAGGCCTGCCATGGCGCTTGGCGTATTCCGCGCAGGTTTCACGAATGCGCCGCCATTGATCGCGCTGCTCGGGAAAGATGCCGAGGTGGCCGAAGTCGGTCGAGCTGAGCTGAAACTTCGTGCCATCGACGTCAATCATCCAGGTTTCGGGCAGTTTGTCGCGACCACGCCATTGATTGCCGCCGTCGCGGAAGAACGTGGCGGTCACCTTTTGCCAGTCGGCCTTGGGTAGCGTCTGCTGCCAGACAGCTTGAGCACAGGGGCGGGAGAGCACGACGCTGCCAAAGCGTTCCAGCTTCTGGAAAGAGCCGCTGTCGAGGAGTTCGTAGCCGTGAGGGTCGGACATGAGATGCCCCGCTCATGGCCTCAAATGGAACGTGAATCAACTGGCGGCGCATGCCTTCCTGGAGATTTCAACGCAAGGGAACTCCGCAACCGGCGTAGCTGGTGGGATGACACCTTCACCGCGTTTGCTGAAATCCCTGGCCTTACTGCTTCTTGCCACCCCAGCGCTGGCCGCTGAAACACGCGACGCCCTTTTCCAAAAGAGCATGGAGAAAATGTTTCCGAAGCTGGTGGAAATCCGGCGGGACATCCACATGCACCCGGAGCTGTCGAATGAGGAGGTGCGGACGGCGAAACTGGTGGCAGACCGGCTGAAGGAACTGGGATTCACGGACATCAAGACTGGCGTGGCGAAGCATGGCGTCGTCGCCTTGCTCAAAGGCGGGCAGGATGGCCCCTGCGTGGCCGTGCGGGCGGACATGGACGCACTGCCGATCAAGGAACTGCGCAGCGTGCCGTATCGCTCGCAGAATCCAGGCGTGATGCATGCCTGCGGGCATGACGTGCATGTGACTTGCGCCCTGGGCGTGGCGGAATTGCTCTCCAAGCATCGCGATCTCGTCAAAGGCAGCGTGAAGTTCCTGTTTCAACCGGCGGAAGAGGCCATGCCTGCCACATTCAAAGGCGACTGGGGCGCAAAGCTGATGGTCGCTGAGGGTGTGATGGAGAATCCGAAGCCTGCGGCGGTGTTCGGCCTGCACACGACGGCGGTGGTGCAGCCTGCGGGCACCACGGATGATGGCGTGCATTATTTGAAGGCCGGGCAGATCGGTTACACGCCGGGCATCGACAACGCGAACAGCGACCGCTTCCACATCGTCATCCAAGGCAAGATGGCGCACGGTTCCGCACCGCACAAAGGCGTGGATGCCATCGCTGTGTCCGCAGAGGCGATCATGGCGCTGCAAATGATCAAAAGCCGCCAGACGAATACACGCCAGCCGCTGGTCATTAGCATCGGCACGATCAAGGGCGGCGACCGCGAGAACATCATCGCCGAAACCGTCGAGCTGGGCGGCACGGTGCGCACTTACGACGCGAATTTTCGCGATGGCATCATCGAGCAGATGCACCGCATCCTCAAAGGCATCACCGAGGCGCATGGGGCGACGTACGAGATGGAATACCGCAAGACCTATCCGAGCATTCAAAACAACCTGAAGCTCGTCGAGGCAACGCTTCCGGCCTTCAGACGCATCGTGGGTGAAAAGAACGTCATCGAGCTGATTCCCGGCATGGGCGGCGAGGACTTCAGCTACTTCGCGCAAGTCGTCCCCGGCTTCTATTTCCGCCTGGGAGTCGCCAACGAGGCCAAAGGCATGACCTACGGCGGCCACACGCCGATGTATGACTGTGACGAGGAGAGCATCAAAACCGGCGTGGCCGCGATGGCGGCGGCGGTGTGTGACTTTCTGGATGTGCAGAAGTGAGGCGGCTTACAATGGAATCACTTGCCGCTTTCGGTAGAGGACATGACATTTTTGCATGTCTCTCCGCCTGCCTGCCCGTTTTCCCAGACCAGAGCTTCTGCTGGTCTGGCTTGCGATCATGCTTCTGGGCACTGAGTCCCATGGACAGGCGTTTCGTTTGCAGATTCTGCCCAAGGACGGAAACGAGGAGCTCATCCTGAACCAGCCCTTGCACGGCAAGCCTGCGGTGAAGGTGTTGCGGCTGGATTTTCTGCTGTCGGGACTCGCGTTGCGAAAAAAAGACGGTTCCTGGGCGGAGTCGCGGGACTGGTTTGCCTTTCTGAGCGCGGCTCCGGGCAAGTCGATGACGGCGGAGGGCTGGGGGACGCCGGAGGGCGAGTACACCGCGCTACGCTTCCGCATCGGTTTGGATGAGGCGACGAACAAGGCCGATCCCAGCACGTTTCCACCCGGTCATGCCTTGAATCCGCAGGTCAACGGGCTGCACTGGGGCTGGCTGGGCGGCTACATCTTTCTGGCGCTGGAAGGCCGTTGGCAGCATAAAGACAAGGCAGATGGATTCTCGTTTCACGTCGCCAACGCGCCGCAGTTGATGACGGTGGAACTGCCCGTGGAGTTTAGCGGCGGCAGGCCGCTGACACTGGCGGTGGAGTTTGACCTAAATCGGGTGCTCGAAGGCGTGGATTTCGCCAAAGACGGCACCTCCACCCACTCGCGCGAGGGCGATCCACTCGCGGCTAAGCTGAAGCGGAACATTGAGCAGGCGTTTCGGGTTCGCGGCGTGAATTACGATGTGTATCAGGCTCCTGCCTTCGCTGAAGCAGCCGCACCTGCCCCGCCGGGCACGCATCCATTTAAACCAGCGCTCACCCAGCGCTTTCCGCAGGTGAAGTTTCCGCAGGACAATCCGCTCACGCGGGAAGGCGTGGCGCTGGGGCGGCGGTTGTTTCATGACGCGCGACTTTCGATCAACAACACGCAGTCCTGCGCCTCGTGTCATGATCAAACACGCGCCTTTGCGGATGCACGCCGCTTCAGCCTAGGGGCGGAAGGACAAACCGGCAGCCGCAACGCGATGCCATTGTTCAATCTGGCCTGGAGTCAGGCGTTCTTCTGGGACGGACGCGCCCCGACATTGCGGCAGCAGGTGCTGATGCCGATTCAAGACCACCAGGAGATGAATGAGACGCTCGAAAACATCGTGACGAAGCTGCGGAAGGATGAGGAATCTGTTCAAGCCTTCGCTCAGGCGTTTGGATCGCCTAAAATCACGCCGGACCGCATCGCGCTGGCGCTGGAGCAGTTTTTGCTGACGCTGATCTCGCAGGAGTCGCGCTTTGACCAGGCGGCTCGAAAAGTGGCGGAACTCACGGAGAGCGAAAAACGGGGGTTGCAGCTCTTTGTGACCGAGTTTGACCCGAAACGCGGCCTGCGCGGCGCGGACTGCTTTCACTGCCATGGTGGGACGCTGTTTGTGAGCCAGGCTTTTGCGAACAACGGCCTCGAACTGGCAGTCGAGGACACGGGACTGATGAAAGTGACCCAGAACGAGGCTGACCGGGGCAAGTTCAAGGTGCCCAGCCTGCGCAACATTGCCCTAACCGCGCCCTACATGCACGATGGACGGTTTAGCACATTGGAGGAGGTGGTGGAGCACTACAGCGGCGACGTGCGCCGGTCAGCAACACTCGATCCGAACCTCGCCAAGCATCCCGAGGCAGGAATTCAGCTTACTGCTGAGGAAAAAGCCGATCTGGTGGCATTTTTGAAGTCTCTCACGGACGAGTCCTTCGTCCAAAACGCGGTTCCAAACACCGCCAAACGCTGAAAACCATCCTGAGTGGTTACCCCGCAAGGATTCGAACCTTGAACGAGAGAATCAAAATCTCCTGTGTTACCATTACACCACGGGGTAGGAGGTGCTAAGAGCGCGGATAGTAGTGCCTGAATGCGGCTGCGCAAGGGCGGCTTCGGCTGGAATTTGCCTGCCTGAGGCGGTGTTTTGACCTCAAAACGCATTTTTTTGACCACCGGTCAACCCAGCGTCCCAAACCCCGGTTTCCCTGCGTAACTCAACTGGGTTGTGGACTCCCACATATTGAAATTATGGAAATATAAAATATTTACGCTTGCAATATTTTCCATAATTTGCAGAATAACTGTGCAATTCGCATTAAATCAATATGAAGAAGCTCATCCTCATCCAGAACGACTATCCCGGCACCGGCAAGAGCACTCTGGCTCTCTGCTTCCACCGCTACCTCCAGCAGTATGGTGTCTCTCATCAACTCCTCTCCCTTACCGAAGAGGACATCCCTGCCCCCGCAGGTTCCATCACACTCGACGCCAGCACGCTGACGCCGAACAAGTTCTTCGCTCATGTTGATGCCTCACCGCTGACGATTTTGGACGTCGGCACGGGGCTGGGCGAGTTTTTTAACAAGTTCTACCACGGAACTGAGATGGACCAGATCCTCCAGGAAGCGGGGATCGCCCTCTCCGTAGTACTGCCGGTCACGGCGGACCGTGAGAGCTTTGACTCGGTGACCGAGGCGGCGGAGGTGTTCTCTGACAATGCCGAGTATCTCATCGCCCATCTGGTGACGAGCTGCTACGACGAGGATGACAAAGCCTGGGACACCAGCTACGCCGCGCGCGTGATGGACATGTTCGAGGCCGTGGAACTGCACATTCCAGAAATCACCTTCCATCTGGAACTGAGCACGGAGCACATGAGCCTGGACAATGCTCTTCAGAGTGGCGACGCCGAGGAGCTTTTGGGCAAAGAATACGTCAAATGGCACCGTCGAGTCATGGGCCAGGTGGACAGCGCCCGTCAGTATCTCTTTGGTGATGCCTTCCGCCCCACCATGGCTCCCAAACCGGTGAAACCCGTGCGCAAGACCCGCAGCAAACTGGCTGCTTGAGCCCTCTTAACCCCCGAGGCTACGCTACTCGAACAACTCCGGGTAACGTCGTTCTGCCACCGCCCGGCTGAGGCTTAAAATCTCGGCCGGGCTGTTTTGTTTGCTGGCCAGAGCCGCCAGTTCCTCGCACTCCACCACGGACAAACGCCGCACCGCATGTTTCACCCGTGCGACCTGCGTGGAAGCCACGCTCAATTCGTTCAAGCCCAGGCCGATCATGAGCGGAGTGAGCGTGAGATCCGAAGCCATCTCCCCGCACATGCCGATGCGGATGCCAGCCCCGTGCGCTGCCTTCACGGACATGCCGATCAGGCGGAGCACGGCCGGATGCGTCGGCTGGTACAATCCCGCCACACGGTCATTGAGCCGGTCCACCGCGATCGTGTATTGAATCAGGTCATTGGTGCCGAGGCTGAGAAAATCGACCTCCGCCGCGATCAAGTCCGCCGAGAGCGCCGCGCTGGGAATTTCGATCATCGCACCGACCTCGATCTCATCCGGCACGTCCACACCTTCAGCCGTGAGCTCGTCCGCGCATTCATTGAGAATGGCCTTGGCCTCCAGCACCTCATGCACGCCAGAAACCATCGGAAACATGATGCCCGCGCGTCCATGTACCGCCGCGCGCAGCAGTGCCCGAAGCTGGCGCTTGAACAAATCCCGCAGGCCAAGGGAGAGCCGGATGCCGCGCCAGCCAAGGAAAGGATTGGGCTCCGGCTCCACGGCCAGACGCTCGTCCACCTTGTCTCCTCCGAGGTCCAGGGTGCGAAACACCACGCGCTTCGGTGCCAGCGAGCGCACCACACGGGAGTAGGCCTCCGCCAGTTCATCCTCCGTGGCGTTTGGGTTCTCCATGTGCAGAAACTCTGTGCGGAAGAGACCCACCTCCTCCGCCCCGCTGTCCTGCACGATCTCCGCCTCTTCCACAAACTCCGCGTTCACACCCACGCAAATCGTGCGGCCACACAGCGTCCGTGCAGGCTTGTGACGCTCCAATTGAAACACATCTTCTCGCCGCTCCGCCAGTTCCTCACGGCTGCGATAGCGTGCCAGCGTTTCAGGCGAAGGGTTCAGAATCAGCAGTCCGCCCTCGCCGTCCAGCAGCACCGTGTCGCCGCTGTGCAGTTCATCGCAGATGCCGTGCAGCTTCACCACGGCGGGAATCGCCAGCGAACGTGCGATGATCGCCGCGTGTGAGACGGCGCTGCCCGTCTCCACGGCAAAACCCAGCACCTTGCTGCGGTCGAGCTGCACCGTGTCCGAGGGCGTCAGGTCATGCGCCACCACGATCACCGGCTCGTCAAACATCGGATGCTGCAGCAGTTCGCCGCGCAGATGGCGCATCACGCGCTGGGTCACATCTTTCACGTCCAGGAAGCGCTCCCGCAAGTAGGCGTCATCCAGCCCGCGCAGCGCGTTCATGTGCTTGCACATCAGCTTGTAGTAGGCCCAGTCCACGCACACATGCTGCTCGCGCACCTTTTTCTCCGTCTGCTTCAAAATGGTCGCGTCCTGCAGGATCAGCAGATGCGTCTCGAAGATCTCGCTCTCCGCGCTGCCCTGCTCGCCATCCATCACGCGCTGCAGCTCCTCGATCTCCTGGCGGGTCACATCCAGCGCCGCGTGCAGCCGCGCCATTTCGCCGGCCACCATGTCCGGTGTGATGCTGTCCTCGTCCGGCTCGTCGAAGTGATCCTTCAACACATGCACCACCGCATGCGCCACCCCGTCGGACACAGGAGCACCGGTCCAGATTCTTTCTACGGTGAAGGGCGATTCGGACATGTGGGCCACCTTACATTGCGGAGTAGCCGTTTGGCAAATGCAGGGTGATTCAAACCGCCGACAAAGCCTTCTCGAGGCGCTTTTTAAAGGCCGCAGCCTTGCTCTCCTCACCGATGATGTCGAGCATCGCCATGTAATCGAGCCCCGCCGCCTCATAGCTCGCCGCCTCGGCTGGCAGTTGCGCCTCCAAAATGGCCAGGCAGGTCTCAAAATGCTTTTTGGAACCCTCGTTGTCCTTCAATTCATGGCAGGCCGTGGCCAGATTGCAGTACGACTGCGCCACGTCGCGATGCCTTTCACCCAGCACGGCGAGGCGGATTTTCAGACCATCTTCAAACATCTCCTTCGCCTGATCAGGAAAACCCGCCGCGTAATACAGGCTGCCCAGGTTGTTGTACACACAGGCCACCGACTCTGACTCACGGCCACGCTTGTTCTCCAGCGTCTCCAGGGAGCGCAGGTAATGCTGCTCCGCCAGCGCAAGCTTGCCCATGCCCTTATAGGTCATCGCCACATTGTTGCGCAATTGAGCCGCCACCTCCAGGTTTTCGCCTCCCAGCGCCTCGTGGTTCGTGATCGCCTCCTCATAGAACGAAAGCGACTCCTCCTCCCGCCCGCTGAAGTCCAGCAGCGTCGCCAGACTGGTGCGCACATCCGCCACCGCGTCTGGAGGCGCTTCTAGCTTCTCAGCGACCTCCAGCGCCTCACGATAAGACGCCTCGGCCCCCGCCACATCCCCGGCGTCGCGCTGTGCGTCCGCCAGCGTCTGCAAGGCGCGTACCAAACCCGGTGCCTTACCCGGATACTCCTTCACCGCCACACGCAGCGCCTCCACCGCCACGAGCGCGGCCTGGATGGCAGGAATAGAATGAGTTGCAGTGGGCTGAGAGCTGGGAGCGGGCATGATCGCGTTGGGGCGGTCGGAGGTTGAGAGGGTACCTTCGCGGACAGAGTCGCACCACGTCAAGTGCCGCCTTCATCCCAGGGCATAAAACTCACGGCGGCAACGCGATAGCCCCTGCCCTCCACAGCGCCTTGGATAGCTTCGTCTTGAGGAAGCCCTGAACGTTCCTGGGGAGCGTTAGAGCCACTCCTTATGCCGCGTCCTCACCCGCACAACACGAGCCGCAGACGACATAGCAATCATCGCAGATGAACTCGTCGCCGAATTTGGACGCACCCGGCTTGCCGCAGCGTTCACAGGCAGGTTCGGGTTGCTCCACAACGGGTGTGGGTGGATGGGATGGGTCACTCATGCGTCATCTTCTGCTTCTTTGCCTCGCTTTCGCTGATTTTGCCAGCGCCCAAAGCACCGCCCCGTTTCCCACACCGCCGAACCAGAAAGGGCTTCAGGTGCAGATGGTCGATGATGCCCTGGCTCTGGGCATTCATCACGCCGGGGTCAATATCAACCTCACGGCATTGCTAGACATGAAATCGAAGCCCGAAACGGGCGAGTTCGTCTTCAATCAAAACTACCTCGCGTCCCTCGACCGCCAGATCAAGCCCCTCTCGGACCGCGGCGTGCTCGTTTACACCATCCTCATCGCCTATCCATCCAAAGACCCGGCACGCGATGGCATCGTGCTGCATCCGGGACACCGGAAGGACCACAAGTTCAGCGTCAGTGCCATCAACACCACGAATCGCTTCCTTGATGCCGTCATCAGCCTGCTGGCGGAGCGCTGGAGCGGAGCGCATGCCGAGCATGGCCGCGTCTGGGGCTGGATCATCGGCAACGAGGTCAACTCGCACTTCCTCTGGAATAATATGGGACTTGTCCCACTCGAAACGGCCGCCAGCGAGTATGAAAAGGCCTACCGCATCGCCCACACTGCGATCCGCAGGCATTCGCAGCACGCCCGCACCTATGCCTCGTTCGATCATCACTGGGCCAGCAGCATGCACAACGTCAGCGCACAGGAGGCCACGCCCGGGCGCGACTTCCTCGACACCTTCGCGCGACTCGTGCGCGAACGCGGTGACTTCGACTGGAACGTCGCCTGGCATCCCTACCCCGAAGACCTGGGCAATCCACGGGCCTGGGCGGACAAATCCATCACCACCGATGACAACAGCAACAAAGTCACCTTCAAGAACCTGCAAGTTCTCGCCCAGCATCTTGCCAAGCCCGAACTCCTCTTCCAAGGCAAACATCGCCGTATCATTCTCAGCGAGCAGGGCTTCCACACGCTGCTCACGCCGGATGGTGAAAAGCTCCAGGCCGCCGCTTATGCGTATGCCTGGGAAAAAATTCAGGCCCTGCCCACCGTCGATGCCTTCATCTACCACCGCCACGTTGATCATGCCCATGAAGGCGGGCTGCGGCTGGGATTGTGGCGCAATGCGCCGAACTCGATCGCTGATCCGCACAGCAAGAAGCTGATTTACGATCTCTTCAAGAAAGCCGGAACGCCGGAGTGGCGTGCGGCGGCAGACGCGCTTTTGCCCGTCACAGGATTGAAGGCGTGGAATCAGTAGCCTTATCACAAAAGCACCAAGTTTGGCTTCATTCGTGTCTGGCCGGGCAAACTGAGAGTCGTTGTCTTCGTATGCTCTTCATGCGCTCAACTCTCGTGTTCCTTGTCGCCATCCCATGCCTCGTCACGGCCCAGCCGGTGACAAAAAAGATCGACCTCCTCGAAGTCATCAAATCCGGCAACGTGGAACATCACGTCAATCCGAAGGCTGATTTCCATGACGATCCGAAGGACATCTGGACCTTTGCCAAAGACGGCACCTTCAACATCTCCGGCCGTGGCTACGGCTACGTCGCCACGAAGGATAACTTCCGCGACTACCACCTTGTCCTCGAATTCAAGTGGGGCACGAAGACTTGGGGCAAGCGCGAGAAGGCCGCCAAAGACAACGGCCTCCTCCTCCACTCTTACGGCCCGCACGGAGCCTACGCGGACACCTGGATGGCCAGCATCGAGGCGCAGATCATCGAAGGCGGCGTGGGTGACATCCTCGTGCTCTCGCCGAAGCTCGCGGACGGCACGGAGCTCACGACGTCGCTCTCCGCTGAGTTCACGCTCGACCGCGATAAGGAGAAAATCTGGAAAGCAGGCTCTCCGCGCCAAACCGTGACCAAAGGCCGCATCAATTGGAAAGGTCGCGACGAGGACTGGAGCGACACGGTGGGCTTCCGCGGCAAAAACGATGTCGAAAGCCCCAGCGGCGAGTGGAACCGCCTCGAAGTCATCGCCAAGGGCGACACGCTGCAATACTTCGTCAACGGCGCGATGGTGAATGAGGCCTTCGATTGCAAACCGAGCGAAGGCAAAATCCTCCTCCAGACCGAGGGCGCGGAGATGATCGTGCGTCGCTACGAGCTGTATCCGCTCGGCGAGTTCAAAGAGAAGTGGAGCGCCATCCAGGCCAGCGGCGGCAGCGACATCGGCGCAGTGCGCGATGGTCAGGACAAACCACTTAGCCCCGAAGAAAGCATGAAGCGCATCCAGCTCGATGGCGATTACGAAGTGCAGCTCGTCGCCGCCGAACCGCTCGTGCTTGATCCCGTCGAAGCCACCTGGGACGACAAAGGCCGCATGTTCGTCGCGGACATGCGCGATTACCCGCTCGGCCCACCGAATCCCGGCGATCCCTGGCTTTCACGCATCCAACTCCTCACCGACGAAGACGGCGACGGCCGCATGGACAAGGCGGTCACTTTTGCCGACCACATGGACAACGTGCAGGGCCTTCTCCCTTACAACGGCGGCCTCATCGCCACCACACGCGGCCAGATCCTCTTCCTCAAAGACACCAACGGCGACAACGTGGCCGACGAGATCAAGCCGCTCATCCGTGGTTTCAATCCCAAGCACAGCCAGCTCCAGGTCAGCGCGCCGCGCTGGGGTCCGGATGGCTGCGTCCACTTCAACAACGGCCTCGATGCCCGCGAGATCTATCCCGCCGATGCACCGACCAAGGTCGTCGGCGTCCCCGGCTCCAATTTCAAATGGAACCCCAAGACCGGCGAGATCACGCCCACCGGCGGAAAAGGCCAATACGGCGGCGCGTTCGACGACTGGGGCCATCACTTCTATTGCTCCAACCGCAACCCGCTCATGTTCACCGTCATGCCCTACGAGGCCATGCTGCGGAATCCGCACGCCGGCATCACTCAGGTGCATGAAGACATCGCCACGCCCGGTGCCGAGACCCGCGTCTATCCGCTGCAAATCACCCACACCACGGCAGACGCCCACGCCGGCACAAACACCGCTTGTTCCGGCCTGGGTGTCTATCGCGGCCAGCTCATGCCCGAGCTGAAGAACAACGTCTTCGTGCCCGATCCCACCGGCCAGCTCGTCACGCGCTACAAGATCGAGCCGAATGGCGCCTCGCTCAAAGCCACGCGTGTCGGCGACCGCACGGAATTCTTCCGCAGCAGCGACGAATGGTGCCGCCCCGTGAACTTCACCACCGGCCCCGACGGCGCGATCTACATCTGCGACATCTACCGCCGCTGGATCGACCACGCCCGCTTCTTCCCCGAGGAATTCGTCAAAACCCACGACATGCGCCAAGGCGAAAACCACGGCCGCATCTGGCGCGTCGTTCCGAAGGGGACGAAACAACTCGTCACCAAGACGCCGGGGCAATACCACGCCATTCCCGAAGTGGGCTGGGGCGATGTTCCAAAGGATCACGCTGGACGCGTCATCTTCAAAAAAATCCTGCTCAAAGTCGATGCTGATGACCGTCCTGACGCTCAGCTTCTCAGCCTTCGAACCGAAGCCATCTGCCAGTATCCAGACGACCCGTGGATGGCAAAGGCAGCTCTTTCCTCCAGCACCTACACCGCAGGCCACGTTTTGGCCCAGTTGCTCGCCGATGAACGATTCTCCAAAATCTACTCAGCCAACCGCAACGACACGATTCGTTCGTTCGCCAGCGCATCCATCGCAGCGAATCACGTTCCAGATGTGGAGAAGCTGCTCAGCGTCTTGAAGATCGAACCCGGCCAGCTCCTTTGGTGGAAGCCTGCGCTGCTCCAAGGCCTCGCCCGACTACCCAAAGGCCACGAAGACGCCGCCAAGGAGATCGCCGCGCTCCAATCGAAGATTGACGCCATCGTCGCTGACTCAACGGCCCCGCTCGATCAACGTCTCGCTGTGCTGCCGCTTCTTTCCTCACGCAAATGGGCAGCCGTCGAGCCGGTGATGAAGAACCTGCTCACCAGCAATCAGCCCGCCGAGATGACCAGCGCCTCAGTCGCTCTCTTGAAGAAATTCGCCGCGACCAGCACTGCGCCGCTCATTTACGAACTCCTGCCGAAGGCCGGCCCCGCGCTGAAACGCGATCTCGTAACCATCCTCACGGCGAACGCCACCACCGCGCTCGAACTCTTCAAGCGCATGGAAAAGGGCGAGTTCCCCACCGCCTGGGTCGATGTCGAAAAACGCTGGAGTTACCAGCGCGGCAAGGGCGAGATGGCCGAGCTCGCGAAAAAGCTCTTCGGCGAAGCCAGCAGCGACCGCGCCGCCGTGGTGAAGGATTACATGAGCGCCACCACCATGCACGGCGATGCCAAAAAGGGGCAGGCCGTCTTCGCCACCATCTGCATCACCTGCCACAAGCACGGCACCATGGGTGTCGATGTCGGCCCGCCGCTCTCTGACGTGAAGGTCAAGCCCCCGGAAGGACTGCTCTCCGACATCCTCGACCCGAACCGCATGTTTGAAGCCCGCTGGAGCGCCTATGCCATTGAAACGAAGGACGGACGCAGCCTCAGCGGTCTCATCCAAAGCGAAACCAGCGACACCGTCGTTCTCGCCATGATGGGCGGCGTGAAGGAGACTCTGCCACGCAGCGCCATCAAAGAGATGAAGAGCCTGGACCGCACCCTCATGCCCGTCGGCCTCGAAGCCGCGATCACGAAGGAGCAGATGGGCGATCTGATCGCGTTCTTGCTCGGGAAGTAGCCCGCGAGCGAGGCAAAGAATGGTCAAGCGTCGTCAAGGTGGTCAAGCGAGCCACCTTGACCTCTTGACTGCGAAGCGACCCTGACGACGAAGTCAACTTGACCACTTTAAAGATTAATCTTGCCTTGGGAGCCGCCTTTCGCTGAAATCCTCCTCATGGCAGCCAGCACCGACCAGCTTCGTGCCCAGTTGCGCCGAACACCGGCGGACTGGGGTGTCCGTCTCGAACTGGCGGAGGCATTGGTTCGCGAGGGCAGCGGGCAGCAGGCGGCGGTGCTGATCTCCACCGCGCCAAAAGATCCGCCGGACGTTGATTCGGTGCTGCGAGCCGCGCAGTTGGTGATGAAACTGGACCCGAAACTCGCCATGCGTTTCACGGATCGTGCGCTGGCGCAGGACGAGTTCAATGTGGAGGCGGCGCTGGTGCGGGCGCGCATTCATCAGCACCGCAATGAGCCGGAGGAGGCGCATCGCTTTGCCACGGTGGCCGCCGCGCTTGATCCGAATCGTTGCGCGCGTGAAGCAGCGCTCATGAGCTGGCTGGCCGCTGAAGGGCTGGCAATTGACGCCCATGCTGAAGACTCAAAGCCTAATCACGCGGAAGCCGAGCCCGAAGAGGCCAGCCCTGTGGCCGTTGAGGAAGAGCCGGAAGAAGAAGCCGCAACGGTGGTGATGGAAGAGGAAGCGGAGCCCGTGCTGGCGATGATCGCCGAAGAGGACACACCTGAGGTTGCCGTTCCCGTTGAAGAGTCTGTTTTGCAGCCTGTGGCGGTGGTGGAGCCGCGAAAGGCGGAACCGTCCCCCAGCAAGGCCGTGGAGGCCCAGGTCGCTGTCGTCGTGCTTGAACCCAAGACCGAGGAAGCCAAAGCGGTGCCTGTGGCAGAAGCTGAGGCTCTCCCTCCCATCATCACGCCCAAGAGCAATGCTCACACGATTCACAAGGCATCCGCGATCACCTTGGCGCTGGTGATCCATGCCATCCTGGTCCTGCTGCTGGGCTTGCTGGTGGTGATCGTGCCGGAGCCACCCGTGGCAGAGTTGGTCGGAATTGTGGCCCCGGAGGCCGAACAAGAGAAGCCAGAGACCAAGCAGATCACGCCGACCGCGATGCCCACGCCGACCGCCGTGGCCGCCGCGCCATCGCGGGCGATCACCGCCGCAGGCATCTCCTCGATTTCGCTGCCGGACTTTGAATCGAAATCCGACGGCCCCATCGCGATGGACATCGCCACGACCGACCTGGGCGCGAGTTTTGCGATGCCGTTTTCGCCCAAGGGCACGTCGCAGGTGAATTTCTTCGGCATCAAGTCCCAGGGCCGCCGCGTGGCCTTCCTGATCGACGTGGAGCGCTACATGCTGACTGATCCGCGTGGCGGCTATCCCGCTTATGAAATCGTGAAGAACGAGATCGCCGGGATGATCGGCAAACTCGGCCTGGAGACCTACTTCAATGTCATCCTGTATGAGGGCAACGCGGTCTCCGCTTACTCGGACAAGCTGCTGCCCGCCACGACGGCCAACAAGGACAAGATCAGAGACTGGCTCTACCCGGTGAACCGCGACTTCGAGAAGCTGGGCATCCGCCCGATCGGCTATCCGGTGCAAACAGTCAGCAGCGAGGTGGAGCCGGTGGAGGCGCAGCATCTCAGTGGCTATCTTCGAGCGATCCAGTTTGCCCTGGAGACCGATGTGGACGCCGTTTTCATTATTTGCAGCGGATACCGCAGCATGACGATCCCGCGCACGAAGGAGGAGCGCGAGGAGCTGCTCAAAAAAATGCGCTGGACGGAAAAAGACTCCCAAGCCTGGCAAGCGGCGATCAAAAAAGGCCAGGACTGGCTGGCCAAGGAAAACGCCGCCCGCAAGGCCAAGGGCATCCCGCAGCGCGTGATCGTGAACATCGGCGAGGTCTGGCGCGACATGGGCCTTCAGCCGCCCCGCAACCCGCCGGGCGACATCCAGATCACCGCCGAACAACGCGAGGACCAGGTGAAAAACGCCATCCGACTGCACTACCAGGCCAAGGGCAAACCGAAGCCGCAAATCAACTTCGTCATTTTCATCGGCAAGGACCAGGACAAGGAGAAGGTGCCGCAGTTGGAGCACTTTGAAAACATCGCCCAACGTGCGCGCAGCGGCAAAGTCCGCGTGCTGCAGGGGCTCGCGGCCTTAAAGAACGTCTCAGGCAAGTGAGTCTTTGGCATCGCGCAGGATGCCTTCTTGAAGCTGCGCCATCGCACGCGCCTCGCCTTCCTCGTGATCGTCCCAGCCAGCGAGGTGCAGCAGGCCATGGACGAGGTAGAGAGCGGTTTCGTGGTCGAGTGACTGGCCATGCTCCCTGCCCTGGCGCAACGCAGTGTCGGCGCTGATGAGGATCTCACCGTGGTGGAAGGTGATGACGTCGGTGGGCGTGGGATCATCGAGAAAGTCGCCATGCACACGAGCAATGTCGGCGTCATTCACAATTGTGATCTCAATCTCTGGCAATGAGATAAGCGGTGCGTCGGGTGATTTGACGGCCGCAAGACAGGCGGGAAGCGCGGCTTTGCCAATGCGGCGCAGCCTGGGCAGCGGGAGGGGATGCGCCTTCTGACGATTGTAGATGCGAAGCTTTGGCAGCGGCATCATGCGGCGGACGGTTTGCGCCCACGAGGCTTTTTGACCACCGGCTCAGGCTGTGCGCCGGTGAATGATGCTTCGACGATGTTCCTGGAGCTGGCAGCGGCAGGTTCGTCGTCACCTGCCAAAAACGGCTTGGGCTCTTCCCGCACTGGCGAGGGCTTGGCTTCCACGGCCTTCTGATACTTGATGCGGCCGTGCATCATGCTGAGCAGGGTCTTGGCGAAGCTGGCCTTGATCCGGGCGAGCTCGGAGATAGTCAGATCACATTCATCCAACTGACCGTCCATCATGCGGCCCTGCACGATCTCGTCGATCATCGTCTCAATGCGCGACGCGTTGGGTTTTTCGAGCGTGCGAGAGGCGCTTTCGACGGCGTCCGCGAGGGAGATGATAGCGGACTCCTTGAACTGCGGCTTCGGGCCGGGATAGCGGAAGGTTTCCTCACTGACCTGCGGCACATCGTCCTCCTTGGCTTTGCCGAGTTTGACGAGACGCTCGGTTTCCGATCTCTGGTCGAGCGCCTGACGGTAAAAGTAATAGGCGAGCGAGGTGCCGTGATGCTGCTCGATCACATCAATGATGCGTGAGTTGAGGTTGTTCTTGATCGCGAGATCAACGCCGTCTTTGACGTGCGCGATGATGACCAGGGCGCTCATACGCGGGGTGAGGTCATCGTGCGGATTGGCCTCGGGGTCCATGTTCTCGATGAAGTACTCCGGCTTGCTGAGCTTCCCGATGTCATGGAAATAAGCGCTCACGCGGCACATGCTGGCGCTGGCACCGATGCGTTCGGCGGCGGCCTCGGACAAGTTCGCCACGACGAGGCTGTGATGGTAGGTGCCGGGCGCCTCGATGCTCAGACGGCGCATCAACGGGTGGTTCAAGTCGGCCAACTCCAGCCAGGACACTTCGGTGGTCACGCCAAACACACTTTCCAACACCGGCAGCAGGCCGCCGATGGCCATGCCGGTCAGGATGCCCACCGCGAGCGGCAGACCCACCATGCGACCGAGTTTTTCCTCCATGATCACCCCCGCCGCCTCATGCAGCAGGAGGGAAAAAGCCATCGCCACCAGGCCGACATAAAGCCCGGCCATGAACAGACGGTTGCGGCGGCGGACACGCTTGGTCAGCAGCACACCAGTGAAGCCGATCAGCGCCGAGGTGGCCATGAAAGTGGGAGCGGAGACCGACACACAGACCAGCACGCCGAAGAGCGTGGCATAAATGGCCCCGAACAGGCCGATGCGACGTCCCAGGATGACTGAGAGCACGAGAGGGCCAAACGCATGCGGCAGCACGACGGCTTTGAGCGCTTTTCCCCAGCTCTGACCGGCGGACATGTCCAACGTGAAGACGATGAGCGCCAGATGCATCAGGATGGTGCCCAAAACGAGCAGCAGCACGCCATTGTCACAGATCTGCTCACGCAGGGCCACGCGCTCGTGCGAGACCATCGCAAAACCAATCGCGGCGGCGTAAAGCGCGTGCAGCCAGGTCAGGGCGGGCAGGCCGTCTTCGACATGGGTGCCCAGACGCATCAACAGCGCAACACCGATGAAGAACAGCACATACGTCACCACCGTTCCCGCCGGATGGGTGCGCATCTCGTCAAACAGATCACCCTCCTGGTGCTTCCGGCGGGTTTTACCGCAGGAAAGCCCTTCGCGTTGCAAGCGGGCACGACGAATGGACTCAAACATGTTTTTGGGGGAAGACTGGGATCGAAGCTATCATACATCGGAGGCCGGACAAGAATCTTTCCCCTGTCCTTCCGTCTCGGAGAGCCGTTGTGACTCACTTTTACGGGTTCTGCCCGACTGATAGGCCTCAATGATACGCTGCACCACCGGCAGGCGGACGATGTCCTTCGGGGCAAAGGCCACAAATTTGACCCCCTCCACGTCCTGGAGCAGTTCGACCGCTTCCTTCAAACCTGACTTCACATGCCGCCGCAGATCCACCTGGGAAGGATCCCCCGTGACGACACAACGCGCCCCATCGCCCAGACGGGTCAGGAACATAAGCATCTGCTCCGTCGTGGTGTTCTGCGCCTCGTCGAGGATGATAAAGGCGTTTTTCAATGTGCGACCCCGCATGTAGGCCAGCGGTGCGATCTCGATGCTGCCGCGCTCAATGAGGCGCTCCGCCTCTTCCGGTTCCAGCATGTCGTAAAGCGCGTCATAAAGCGGACGCAGGTAGGGAAAGATTTTTTCCTTCAAATCCCCAGGCAGAAAGCCCAAAGCCTCGCCCGCCTCGACAGCGGGACGCGTCAGAACGAGCCTTTGAACGGACTTTTCTTTGAGGCAGTGGAGCCCCTGAGCCATCGCGAGGTAGGTCTTGCCCGTGCCAGCCGGTCCAACGCCAAAAACAACCTCGCACTCGCGCATGGCCTGCACATAGGCGATCTGGCTGCGGGTTTTGGCGAGGACAGGTGGGCGTTTGGAGGAACCATGCAGTTTCAAGTGCATGATCGCCTCCGCAGGCGCGTCTCCGCTCTCACGCTGCACACTTTCGGTGACAAGGCGCACCATGCCGGTGGAAATTTCACCGCCCTGGCGGCGCACTTTTTCGAGCTGCATGAACACCTCGCGTGCCGAGGCGATTTGCGCGTCCTCGCCCTCGAGACGCACCCAGCCCTCGCGGCTGGTCACATTCACCCCAAACGTCTCCCCCACTAGGCGCAGGCTGCCGAGGTCATTGCCAATCAGCTTGTGCAGAAACTGCGGCGTGTCGTAAGTGAGCGTGGCGACGGGCATCAGCGATAACCATACGACAGCGCCCAGAGCACCCCGGGCTCGCTCTTTGACTTCAGTTCAAAGACAATGCGGTAGGTGCCTGTTTTCGGCGGATTCACGCGCACGCTCATGAAGAACTTGTCCGAGGTCGCCTTGATCTGAACCGGCTGGTTCTTCTCATCGAAAACCTTCATGTCCAGCGTCACACCTTCCTGGCTGGTACCGAGCCAGAAGGCATATTCGTTGCCTTTGAAAAGCTGGTGCGTGATCATGAGCTTCTGACCGCTCTTGACCTCGCCGTTCCAGTAGTCTTCACGGACGATGAACCCCTGCTCAACGAAGGGCATCGCGGCCTCCATCGTAAAATCATGGGCCTCGTCCACGGTGGCGTGAACGAGCGAGGCCACGGCCAACGCCAGGGCGGCAGAGGCGATTTTCACGAAGCTGGACCTGGAGTAATTCATCATTTGGCGTCCTTCAAAAGGTGCTTTCATGTTGGGGGAGGGCACGAATTACTTCTTGGCGAGGATTTCCGTCAGCAGGCCGTCGCAGGTCTTGCTGATCTCCTGCACGGCGTCCTTGGAGAAACCGTCCACCGCGCCTTCCATCTGCTGCAGCACGACGGTGAGTCCTTTGCGGATGGATTTCACCACATCGTGATCGCGGGTGCTTGAGGGCATTTTTTCGATCGAGCTGACAAAGTGCTCCACCAGCATCGGCTGGTTCAGCAGTTCGGCACGGTCGGCGGAAAAGCTCTTTTTCACCACCGAAGTCACCGAGGCCGTGCCACGCAGCCAGCCTCCAAGGCTGACACAATGCGAAAGGTCGATGTCCTTCATCTGCTCCATCGTGTCGCGCACGGTTTTCTGTGTCTGGTCAAATTCCTTGCGGATGGCGCTCCAGTTCGACTTGTCGGCGGCGTCGAGAATGCTCTGCGCGTGCGGCAGCACCGATTTGCTAAGACCAAGACTCTTGGCGAGGTCGATGATGTCGCGCCCCAGATCCTTCACGGCTTCCTTGTCTTCCGCCTGCACCGCCACAAAACCTTCCGCCACCGTGTAGCCAAACAGCAACGCGAGCTTCGTGCGGTCGCTGGAGGCGGGGAGATCGGCTTTGCGCAATTCAGCACGCCAGTTCGGCTCCCCCAGCTTGTCGAGCACGGAGAACACCTCGCTCGGCACCGGCACGACCACATCACCGACCACCTTGCCCGGGAAGGCCAGTGGATCGAACTCCTCCACGCCTTTCGTGCCCTGCGGAGCAGCGGCGAGGTTGAGGGTTCCGATGAGGAGTCCGGCGAAGACGGACGAAAAAACGAGGTGATTCATGGATAATGTAGCGGGTTTGATGCGTGAGGAATCAAGCCGCAGAAGGGCTAGGTCGCAACTGGTTTGACCGGTGTGCGACTCATGGAGCGCAATCCGCGTTCAACAATCATGCCAAACGCGGCAGCACCTCGACCACATCAGCCAGAACTCGGCCGGAACCGTGGCGCAGCTCATTGCAGCGGCCGAAAAGCATCTGCCCACTCGTCGCGCCGAGGAGGTCTGCAAGGCGTTGATCGACCGAAACACGAAAATAGCCGCGAGGGTGACTCGAATGGGGCACGGCGTATTGTTCCAGAATGGCTCCAAACGGCACCCGGCCCTCCAACACGAGTTTTTGCGCCTCTTCGGGCAATAAATCGAGATGAATGCCGATCGCGCCGAATTCCACCGGCATGCCATCGCTGCGGCGGTGCAGCACCGAAGCCCGCACGAGGTAATTGCCGATGCGCGCCCTGGCAGCCACATCGAGATCGATCTCGCAGCCATGAAACTCCCGCAGACGCGGCGTCATGTCCTTCTCATGCACCAGCAGGCTGCGTTCCTGCTCTGCGAGCGCCTGAGGTTCCACAAATGTGACCCGTGGCCGCGTGCTGCCGATTCCGTAAAAGAAAATGAGGGGAGCCAGAATGTCCTCGTCCTCACGAACAACGGCATTTTCAAGTGTAGCGGGCATACTGGCGGTGTTGAGGCAGGAAGAAATCATACAGGAGGCGGTCCACCTGCAGCAGTCCATCACGCGTGAGCGTGACGCCTTCGGCGTCGAGCGTGGCAAAGCCCTCTTTTGCAAGGTAATCGAGCTGCGGACCGAAATGCTTCCGTGGATCCTCGCCGAATTTTTGGACATAGTAGGCATACTCGCTGCGGCCCAACTTCAGCTTGAGAATGAACTCACGCACGAAACGGTCTTCAGGCGTGGTTTGATAAGCACGATAGATCGGCATCTGGCCGGCATCAATCGCCTGCATGTAAGGGCCGACATCCGCCTGGTTTTGGTAATGCACGCCGCCGAGATGGCCGAAGGAAGCCACACCGCAGCTCAGCAGATCGGCGCCTTCCCACAAGGCGTCGCGATAGACGAATTTGATGCGCTTCGGATCCTTCACCACGGTATAGGCGCTGGTGACGGTGTAGCCGGCCTTTTGGAATTCATCGAACGCATGACTCACCCAGTCGCGTTTCGTCTGCCAGTCGGCCACGGGAGCGGTGACCTTGCCCTCGGCCTTCATCTGCTGGTACATGGTGGTGTTGTAGGGCACCTCCATTTGATAAATCGTGACGGCGTCCGGCTGCATGGCGATCGCCTTCTGCACGGTGTCCTTCCAGTTCGCCTCGGTCTCGTTCATCATTCCGGCGATGAGATCGATGTTGATGTGCTCGAAGCCGAGGCTGCGTGCGAAATGGTAGGCCTTGCCGATCTCGCCGCTGCGATGAGCACGTCCGTTGGTTTCAAGGATGTGATCGTCGAAGTTCTCAACACCAAGACTCAGTCGCGTGACGCCAATGTCGCGGATGCCGGTGAGTTTGACCTCGTTGAGTGTGCCAGGCTCGGCCTCGAAGGCCACCTCCGCCGCGCCATCCCATGAAATGAGATCCTTCATGCGGTTGGTGAGGTCTTTGAGCTGTGGCACGGACAGATAGCTCGGCGTGCCGCCGCCGAAGTACACGAAGTGCGCCTTGCGGCCCTTCAAATATGGCTGGCTGGCAAAACTCGACATCTCACGCATGCCTGCGTCGATGTAGGCCTTCACTTCCTGGGCGTTCTTATCGGTGTACACCTTGAAATAGCAGAAGTGGCAGCGCTTCCGACAGAACGGGATGTGAAAGTAAACGCCGAGCGGGATGTTCGCGGGCGTGGGACGCTGAAGCACTTCCTCGACGAGATGAACCTGATCCGGCTTCCAGAAGGAAAACGGCGGGTAGTTGGAGACAAAATAATTTCCAGCCTCGGTCTGCTCGACCTTTTTTTCCTCGGCTGGTTTTTCGAGTGTGGTTTGCATGGGGGTAAAATAAAAACGCTTCGCGGCGGTGATTCTGGACACAAAGTCGGGAAGATGCAGGGAAGGTCAAGAATTCGTCAAGGAATGGTCAAGTGTCGTAACGGACCTGCTTGACCACCTTAACGGGCGCAGCCTTGACCGCTTGGTGACTCTCACTTCCCGCGTACCAGCACCACGCGGAAGCCAATGGTGTTCCGCCGTGTCTCCGCAGGCACCGGCATGCGGGCGGAGGCCAGCAACTCTTCTGGCGAGGCGGTGCGCCAATTGCCGCCACGGGTCGTGCCGAGGGATGGTTTCGCGACTTCACCCGGCTTTGCGGCAGGCGTGGTCTCGAAATCAGTGTCCACCCACTCGGAAACATTGCCCGCGAGTCCGCAAATGCCGCGCTCATTCGGTGTCAGAGCTGACACGGGGCCAAGGAACGGAAACTTGTCCTCATAACCGGCTATGGCGCTGTCCAGGCTGGCTTTGCGGGCGGAATTGATGTCCGCGAGGTTGTCCACACCGTTCGGTGGCGGCCAGTCATAGCCCCAAGGGTAAACACCGCGAATGCGACCGTTTCGTTCCTCCGGGGTGGCTCCGCGTTCCGGCGGCAGTCCGGCGGCGCGGCTCCATTCTTCATCGGTGGGCAGGCGGTACACATCCTTCACCCCAATCAAGCCCGCATTACGCTCACGCTCGGTCAGCCAGGCGCAAAACGCCCGCGCTTCGTTTCGATCCACCCCCACCACAGGCAGAGCGCCGCCTTTGCCGCTGTCCTCCACACGGCCTGGACGCCGTGCCTGCGCGGCCTTGCTGTACTCGATGAAATCGCGATGCCGGATCTCCCATGCGGAAATCATCACATCCCCCAGCGGCACAAAATTCATGCCCAGGCTGTTCGCCTTCCACTGCCGGCCGAAAGTCACCGCCTTACGCGTCTGCATGTCCGCAAACAACTCCGCCTGCTCCCCTTCCCTCACCTCACCCTCCAGCACCACGTCGGCGAAGCCCTCCTCCCGCAATTCAAACTCCACCGGCCCGGTGCGAATGCGAGGCAGTTCCAGCGGTGTCTCGCCCAGCAGTTGCTCATGCTGATAAACGCGCACCTTCTCCGGTTGGCTGCGCACGATCACGCTGCCGTAAGTCTGGCGCTCCACCCGCAGATGAAAAGCGCGCCAGTTTTTCTCCTCCGAGGGATCCGTCTCCACCTCACGCCCGTCCGGCATCTCCTCCGCCGCTGGCAGGCCGCTCTCCACAAAATAAAACGGCTCCACCGCGTAATGATGCTCCTGGCTGAGAAACGCCTCGCTGCGATCACGATCCGTCAGCCAGTAACGAAACGCCTCCGCGTCGCTGTCCGGCACCACCACGAGGTAGGCCGAATGCGCGTCCTTGCCCTGCTGGTAGCGCACCACCTTCCCCTCGAAAGAACGGCCCGTCGCCTCGAGGAATCGGCGGAAAAATTTCATCTCCACCGGTTCCTCGCTGAGATGTCCGCCCGGCCCCGGTTTGAACTCCATGCCAAGGCTGTTCATCCAGCGTTCGCCTTTTTGCGGCAGACGGGAGGCTTCCATTTTCAGGTCAAACTCCGCCGGTTTCGCGTCGGAGGCGATGTGCTCGATCTCGATCTGCTTGTGCCCCGGCAAACGAAGTTGGTAAATCACGGGCACGCCCTCGGCCGGATTCAATTCCAGCGGCGTCTCGCCCATTTTTTCCTCGCCCGCGAACACCACCGCGCCAGGCGGCGTCGTCACGATCTTCAAACGCGGCACGCTGTTGTTCATCGCCACCATCGCCCGGGCGCGCTGGCTCTGCGCCAGCCACATGCCAAAACCCACCGCCAGCACCAACGCCACCGAACCGGCGGCGATCCACGACCACATCAGCTTGCGCGAGGATGGCAGCGGCTCGCCACGCAGCGCCAGCGCCATCTCACGCGCGTTGACGAAGCGTCCCTTGGCTTTGGGTGCGCAGGCCGTGCAGATCGCGTCTTGCAGCCTGCGCCACACTTCCAAGTCCGCTCCAGTCTCAGAACATGAGGGCAGATCCGGGAAATCCAGCCGGTCTTTGCCCGTGCTGGCCTCATACAGCACCATGCCGAGCGAGAAAATGTCCGACGCCGCTGTTCCTGGCCCTTCGGGAGCCACAAACCCCTCCGTGCCCACAAAACTCCGCTGCCCCAGCAGCGCCACGAGCCCGATGTCCGCCAGACGACACGCACCGTCGATGAAGATCAGGTTCGACGGCTTCACGTCGCGATGAATCAACTGGTTGCGGTGCAGGTAATCCAGCCCCTCCGCAATCGACGCGCCCAGTTTGATGCACTGCTCCGCCGACACACGTTTTTCACGTTTCATCTGCAAGCCCAGCGTGTGTGGCTTGTAAGTCGCCGCGTCGATGTTTCGCCCACGCTCCACGTCGTCCGCCAGCTCCATCACATAGTAGTAGAAGCCCTCCTGATCACTTCGCCCCACCTGCAAGATCGGCACCAGCCCCTCGTGACGGCGTGAGATCGGCTCAAAATGCTTCAGCGCCTCGAACTCGCGCTCAAACGACTCCGGCCGGTCATAATCCTCCCGCCACACCACCTTCACCGCCCGCAGCACGCCGGTCGCGCTCCGGGCCAGCCACACCTCGCCAAACGCTCCGCGTCCGATGAGACGGATCGTCTCGTGATCACGAATGTCCGGCGGAGTACGGGTTGAGGGCTGCATGAAAGGTTGGTTTCAACGAATTACACTGCAAGCCAGTCCCGATGTCGAGCAGCGAAGTGCCAAAACTCGCGGCCATCCCCGCTAAAACAGACAAGGGCCGTATGAAGCGCTGGCGTTTTGAGCTTTGCCGTCTTGGATGGCCGCTCCTCATGACTCCAGAACCCACCGGGCACCCTCGCGGCATCTACACGCTGTTCTTCACGGAAATGTGGGAGCGCATGAGCTACTACGGCATGCGGGCGCTGCTGGTGCTCTTCATGGTGGATCAGGTGCAGAAAGGCGGCATGGGACTCACGGATGAAACCGCCACCGCCATCTACGGACTCTACACCGCCGTGGTTTACATGGCGGCGCTGCCAGGCGGCTGGATTGGCGACCGCCTGCTCGGCGCGAAGTCAGCGGTATGGTATGGCGGCATCGTCATTGCCCTCGGACATCTCGTTTTGGGCATCCATCGCGTGGAGACCTTCTATGTCGGTCTGCTGATCGTGGCGCTCGGCTCCGGCCTGCTGAAATCTAATATGAGCGCGCTCGTGGGCCAGCTTTATCCCGAAGGCGGCGCACGACGTGATGCAGGCTTCACCTTGTTTTACATGGGCATCAATCTCGGCGGCTTCATGGGGCCGATGATTTGCAGCGGCCTTGGTGAGTCCATCGGCTGGCGCTGGGGTTTCATGGCGGCGGCGGCGGGTATGTTTCTTGGACTGGTGCAGTTCAAGCTGACGCGTCACAAGATCGCGGAGTATGGCAACCGTATGGAGCATCCGGGTCAGAATGTGCGGCGTGAATGGCTGGTCTTCAGCGCTGCGATGCTGCTCACGGTTGTCTTCACCGTGCTCTGCGTGGCTGGCGTGATTCACCTGGATGTGATGTGGCTCTCCAAATGGACCGCCTCGGTCATCGTCGCTATCGCCAGCCTGTTCTTCCTCTGGGCCTTTGGCTTTGCCGGACTGAACACCGAGGAGAAAAAGCGGCTGGGAGTCATCGTGGTGCTGTTTCTGGCCTCGGCGCTGTTTTGGGCCGGCTTTGAGCAGGTGGGCTCGTCCTTCAGCATCTTCGCCGAACGCTTCACACAGCGACAGTTCCTCGGCTTTGAAATTCCAGCGGGCTGGTTCCAATCCTTGAACCCGCTCATGGTCATCGGACTGGCCCCGTTGATCGCCGTCATTTGGGTAAAGCTCGCTAAACGCAATCTTGCCCCCTCGCTGACCGTGAAAGTCTCCTGGTCCCTGCTCATGCTGGCGATTGGCTTTGCCGTGGCCGCATGGGCGGCGCAGCGGGCGCTCAGCACCGGCCCCGTGTGGCCGACGTGGCTCATGTCCGTCGTTTTGATCCACACCTTGGGCGAGTTGTTCCTGAGTCCGGTCGGTTTGAGCGCCGTGACGAAACTTTCACCGCCACGCCTCACCGGCCAGATGATGGGCATCTGGTTCCTTGGCAGCGCCCTAGGCAACATCCTCGCCGGACTGCTGGCTGGCGAGGTCACAGGCGATGCCACGGCTCAAATGCCCGCGCGTTTCATGGATGTCGTCGCCACGGCGGGCATTTCCGGCCTCGTGCTGCTGCTTCTCGCCAAGCCGATCACCAAGCTGATGCCGGGTATCAAGTGAGCGCGTAAGACGAGCCGCTCACTCCTCGTGCGGCAAATCCCAAGCCTTTAGCCACTCCACTTTCGTGCGCTTGAAGCCCTTCTTCAGCAAGCGCTCCTCCATGTCGGCCAGATGCGCGGCCCCGTAAAAAATCGCGAGGCGTTTCTTCCCGGCGGCGATCTGCTTGTCCATCACCTCCAGCGCCACGCGGTTGCGCTCGCCGACGAGCACGGTGCCGTCGCCGGATTCGACGCCCGCCATGATGTCCTCCACGCTGTCGAACTCCTGGGCCATCATGCGCTTCAGGCCGGTGCTGCTGTCCTTGGCAGTGAAGACCTTCAGCAGCATCACCAGCCCGGCCGTGTCGGAATCCAGCCCCTTCTTCGCGTTCGCCGACTTCTGCGCCTGCACGGCCTTCAGGTAGAGCGTGAGGAAGCTCTCCTTCTTCGTCTCCTGCGTTTGCGTGAACTGCCTCATGTTCATGTCCGCATGCACAAAGTTTTTGGCCTGGTAGTCGATGCCTTCGAGCTGGCCGTGCAGTTTCAGCGCGTCCTTCATCATCGCCTGCATCTGCCCCACCCACGCAAGGTTTTGCGCATCCTTCGTGGTGTCCGCCTTGCCGCGATCTTCCATCGACGGCCCGACGAGTTCATACAGCACGGCGTCGTAGCCTTTGAACCGCGTGTTCAAGCCGTCAAAGTAAGCCTTGTCGGCGATGTGGATGGCCCCCACGAGATCGACCTTCACCTTCTGCGGCGATTCGTAGCTCACCACAGCTGTTTGCAGGCTATCGCTCTTCTCTTCCTCCACGAAACGGATGAAATTCGTCTTCGGTTCCTCCGCTGCGGCAAGCGCCGCACTGGCCAGCAAGGCCGGAAGCAGGAAGAATCGCTTCATGGTCGTGGAAGTGGATGTTTCAGCCCTGCTTCTTGAACAAGCGCTCGAAGAACGCCTTCATCTCCTCCCACGAGGCCTTGTCTGCGGCCTCGTTGTAAGCCGCGCCTTTGCTGTTGTCATTGCCCGCCGCCTTCTGCGTGAAGGCATGCACCGCGCCGGGATAATTCACCAGCTTGTAGTCCACCTTCGCGTCCTTCATCTCCTGCTCAAAGGCGGCGATGTCTTTCGCCGGCACAAAGGGATCGTCCGCGCCATGCAGCGCCAGCACCTTGCCCTTAATGTTCTTGCCATCCGACGGTGTGGGCGAATCGAGACCGCCGTGGAAGCTCACCACGCCCTTCACCACCGCGCCACTTCGGGCCAGCTCGATGACGCCCGTACCGCCGAAGCAGTAGCCAATCGCCGCGACCTTCGCCGGATCAGTCTGCGCGTCTTTGTTCAGCACCTCCAGCGCCGAGAGCATGCGCTCGCGGTAGAGCTTGCGGTCGGACTTGTACTTGCCCGCTTCTTTGCCAGACTCCGGCGGCTGCGGGCGGATGCCCTTGCCGTACACATCCGCCGCGAATACGTTGTAACCCAGCTCTGCCAGCATCCGCGCCCGCATCTTCTCGTTGTCACTCAGGCCAGTCCATTGGTGAATGATCAGCACGGACGGCAGCTTGCCCGTCTTCGCGGTATCGACGACGTGCAGTCCCTCGCAGGTCACGCCTCCCGATTGGTATTCGACGACGGTTTCCTTGATCTCCGCCTGCGACAAGCTGGCAGAACAAAGCAAGGAGGTGATGAAAAGCAGGGCGCGTTGGGTCTTCATGGTTGGCGGATGATAAGCGGCGTGGAACGAGTTTTCCAACTCGTTTCCCGGATGAACTCGGAAGTTCGTTCTACTTGATCTCCTGGATGCGGATGTTCTTCCACATCACCTCTTTGCCCACCGCCTCGGTCTTCTTGCCGATGCCATGCACCTGGAGCGCGATCACGCCCTCCTTCGTCATCTCATCGGTGAAATCCGCCGCCGGGACGCCATTGATGAAGGTCTTGATGCTGCTGCCACGGCACTAGATGCGCGCCTGGTTCCACTCGCCCTGCTTGAAGGCCTTCCGCGCCGCCTCGTTGTTCTTCAGGTCAAACAGCCAGCCACGACGACCCTCGTCATACACACCACCGGTGTAGGCGCGGGCGCTCGGGTCGATCTCAAACTGGTACCCATGCACGCGGTCAGCCGGGAATTTCTTCTTTTTGCCCGCGATCTCCACCTCCGTCTCCTCCGTGTAGTAGTTGCTGCGGAACTGGATGCCCGAGTTCATCGAAGGGTCCACCTTGAACTCGACCTCCAGGATGAAATTGGAGTACTTCTTCACCGTGCAAAGGAACGAGTTCCCCGTGTTCGGCACCGTCTTGCCCACGATTACGCCATCTTGCACGCGATACTCCGCCGTCCCGCTGTGCTGCTCCCAACCTGTGAGTGTTTTGCCATCAAACAGAGGCACCAAGGCATCCTCGGCATGAAGGTTGGCAGCAAAGGAAACAAGGGCGGCAAGAGAAAGCAGGCGGTTGGTCATAGGGCGTTGGTAAACGGGAGCACTGGCACTGTCTTTCTCCGTCTGCCATCAAGATCAGACACTTTGAGATCACAAACCTCGTCCGGTTTTGGCTCGCCTTGCGGGATGATTCCGCTAACACTCCGGCCCACTTTCCTAACCATGAAACGCTACGCCCTTGGCATCGACTACGGCACGAACTCCTGCCGCTCCCTCCTCATCGACCTCGACAACGGCGCGGAGGCCGGATCGACCGTCTTCAACTACCCGAGCGGCGAAATGGGCATCCTGCTCGATCCGAAGGACCCGCATGTGGCGCGACAGAATCCGCAGGATTACCTCGACGGCCTCGAAAGCGTGGTGAAGGGCGCGTTGGAGCAGGCGAAGGCCAAAATCGCAGGCTTTGATGCCGCGCAGGTCGTCGGCATCGGCATCGACACGACGGGCAGCACGCCCATTCCGGTGAATCAAGATGGCACGCCGCTCGGTTTGCTGCCGGAGTTTAAAAACAACCTCAACGCGATGGTGTGGCTGTGGAAAGATCACACCGGCCATGCCGAGGCCGCGGAGATCACCAAACTCGGCAACGAGATCCGCCCGCAGATCATGGCGAAGTGCGGCGGCATCTACTCCAGCGAGTGGTTCTGGAGCAAAATCCTGCGTTTGCGCCGCGTGGACGAAAAGGTCTTCAGTGCGGCTTTCAGCTTCGTGGAGCATTGCGACTGGATTCCGGCCGTTTTGACCGGAAACACGAATCCGCTCACCTTGAAGCGCAGCGTGTGCGCCGCGGGTCACAAGGCGATGTTCAGCACCGAATGGGGCGGTTTGCCGGACAAGGATTTTTTGGCCAAGCTCGACCCGAAACTCGCCGATCTGCGTGATCGCCTCTATTCCGAAGCGCACACCACCGACACGAAGGCGGGCGGCGTCTGCGCCGAGTGGGCAAAGCGTCTTGGATTGAAGGAAGGCACTGCCGTGTGTGTCGGTGCCTTCGATGCGCACACTGGTGCGGTCGGCGCAGGCATCAAAGAGGGCACGTTGGTCAAGATTCTCGGCACCAGCACCTGCGATCTGATGATTTCACCCACGAGCAAACCGCTCGCCGACATTCCCGGCGTGTGCGGCATCGTGAATGGCAGCGTTTTGCCCGGCTACTACGGCATCGAGGCCGGTCAAAGCGCCGTGGGCGATCTCTTCCTGTGGCTGGTGAATCACCTCGTGCCCGACAGCTACGGCAAAACCACCGGCGAGAAGTTTGTGGCCATGGAAAAGGCCATGGAGGGCCAGAAACCAGGCGCGACGGGCCTGCTCGCGCTCGATTGGAACAACGGCAACCGCACCATCCTTGTCGATGTGCGTCTGACGGGCCTGCTGCTCGGCCAGACGCTCCACACCGAGGCGCACGAGATCTACCGCGCTTACATCGAAGCAACGGCCTTCGGCGCGCTGACCATCATCAAACGCGTCGAGGAATACGGCGTGAAGATCGAGGAAGTCATCAACACCGGCGGTCTTTCCATCAAGAATGCCACCCTCATGCAGATCTACGCCGACATCATCGGCAAGCCCATGAAAGTCAGCCAGAGCGAGCAAACCTGCGCCCTCGGCGCCGCCATCTTCGGAGCCGCCGCCGCCGGAGCCGGCACCTGGCAGGACCTCCAGTCCAAAGTCACCGCCATCCGCGAGAAGGTGTATCACCCGATTCCCGAGAACGTGGCCGTTTATCGTGAGCTCTATGCGCTCTATCGCGACGTGCATGATGCCTTCGGCGCCGCCGACTGGAGCGGCCAGCTCAGCCATGTGATGAAGCAGCTTCTCGACATCCGTGCGCGCCAGAGCTAATTTCATTCGATAACCTAAATGCCCCGGTCTTTCGTCACAATCGCCGCGGAAAATTCAGACTCCACATACGGCAAGACGGTTTTAGTCTTCATTGTGGGTGCGATGTTGCTTGGCGGCCTCGCTGGGATCTTTGGAGTTTGTTTCTATTGGCCGTGGATGAGGAATCGCTGGGGTTGGTGGCTGCATTGGAAAACATTTTTTGGCAATCGGTTCCCGATGTCACGACTGGGCACGTTCGCGATGTTCTTTTTTATGCTGAACCTCGTACTGCCCCCTCTGATTAGCCATGAATTGCGCGACTATCACAATGTGATTCTCATCCTCTCATTGCTATTCTTCCTTGGCATGTGGGTGAAGGACTATCTCGATCGTTCTGATGACGAAGAAGTCTAACAGCAAACTGAGCACAATCTCAGCCCGCGCAGCTAGGACAGCTCACTGAATCTACAACCTCTCATGCCGCTCGGCCATTGAAGGCCAGTTCACTTCACCCCCAGCTTCGCGACTTCCTCCGCGCTCAGCGCGCGATCAAACACCGCGATCTCATCGAGACGGCCCTCCCAGTTGTTTTCGTTGTCACTGCGTCCGCCAAAGAAGACGGCCGGAATGCTCACTCGCGGAGCCTTCATTTCGATTTCCAGGGCGCCGTTGAGATAAACACGCGCCGTGTCGGCCTCACGCACGAGGACGACATGCTGCCAGGTCCAGCGAGGAAGCTCTGGCTTGCCAGCAACGGGGCCGCTGCTGCCCTGAAAGACCAGCCTGCCGGTGTTGCCACTCTTGCCGCCGACGCCGAGATGCTCGCCGTATGCACTGACGCCGTGGTTGTGGTCACGGGAGTAAAACCAGCCGCAGAAATCGCGACCATCGTTTGGCATGCCGTTCCAGATCCACATCGAGACGGAGTAGTTCTCACTTATTCCGCTCATTTGAGAGCACAAGCGGCCTGAGACGAAGTGCGGGGAGCGGTTCACCTCGCCTGCGCAGAACTTGTTCGAATGCGGACCGTCGAGGTAGTAGGCCACCCCGCCTTCATAAGCGGCATCTCGGTTATTGTTCGTCTCGTCGGCGGCCACAGGACCGGTGAACTCGTTCAAGCGCCAGTAGGATGCCGGCTTCAGATCAGCCACAGCCTTCGTCGCGGGGCCAGCGCCGAGCACCCACGGCATGCGCGGTGCCTGGCTCACGGTTTCGAGCAAGCCGATGGCCGCCTGCGTGATCTTCGGCTCCGCCATGACCTCCAGACCGGCGGAACGTGCCGCCCAGGTGTTGTAGCCGCCCCAGGCGTGCATCTCCGGCGGCGGGATGTAGCCGTCTCCGCCATTGGCGAGTTCGATGACCATGTTATGAGGCAGCGGGCTGGCAGCTTTGATTTTGAGACCGGTGATCGCATAGGTTTCGTTCGGCGTGGTGGCAATGCCGATGTCGCCGATGCGCAGAGCCTGCACCACGATCTCGGTCTGCTGCTTCTCATGCAGGAGGATCTGCTCGCGCGCATAGACTTCCGTCGTCGTCTTCGGAAGGCGGTCGCCCACCTCGGCCATGATGCGCTGCGCCCATTCGAGGCGCTGTTTATCCGGCACACGGTATTTCAGAGTCATGCGCTTTTCCGCCATCGCCACATCCACGTCGTCACGATACTGAATGCCCGCATAGGCCTTCATCGCAATGTCGAGCAATCCCTGTGTGTATTCGTCAATGGTGGGTTTGGGGCGCTGCTCCGCAGGCACCTTGTAATCCACGCGGTAGATGTCCCCGCTGCAACCGTGGGACATGATGCCCACCATCTTGCCCTTCGAGTCGATGCGCTGCTGCAATCCTTCCGAGAACAGGCCGAAGTAGTCGGCGCTGATGTCCTTGTCGCCGAAGTAGTGCATCGAAAAATTCGCCAGCACGGCCAGCGGCTTGCCGTCGTGGGTTTGAATCGAGATTAGCGACAAGTCCGGGTCTTCCGGGCCCGATTCACCCACCGCATCATCCCATTTCGCCCCAGCATGCATGTTGGCTCGCACACTCAGATTGCCGAAAGGATCTTCCGCCAGCTTGTCCGGTCGCCGAATCCACTGCCGCAACGCGGTGAACTCCGCCGCGTCCGCCTTGGCAAAGCCGATGCGTGCAGGCTTCAGCTCCGCCTGCGCCGCCGCGATGGCCTCGACCAGCTTCTCCTTCAAAAAGGGCACATAAGCCGGATCAGCATCGGTCCCGAGGCATCCCATCGACGCCGGGGCCGAATGCGCATGCGTGGCGGAGATCAGCATGCGGTCCGCCGGGATGCCCGTCTTCGCCAAGGCCATCTTCTTCGCGTCATCCAGCACCTCGCGGCTCATCATGCAACTGTCCGCCACCACGATGGCAATTTGAGTCTTCCCGTCCGTCGCCACGATGGCGCGGGCGTTCACGCGTGTGTTGATCTTATCCACATAACGGCTCAGCATGCCTCCATTGACCAGCACCGGCAGCTTGGGCGGTGTGATGTCGATGACCGCAGCTCCGGCTTTGAATTCAGCGTGAAGGAAGGATGCCGAAACACCCAGCAGCAGGGTCAAGAAGCAGATTTTTCTCATGAAACCAGTACGGCGCTCCGCACCGGCCTTTCATCCTCAATCCAAAAAGCGGAACTCAGGCGTGGCCCAGAGTGTTTGGATGAATCTGGCCCAGAGATCACGCACCTCTTCCGCCGTGGCATTGCCCGAGACGGAGGATTCAAGGAAGTCACGAACCTGCGCCTGCTCTTTGGCCGTGGGCGGACGCTGAAGGGAGATTTGGAAGGCATTCCCAATGCGGGCGGCAGTGTCGTCACTGGATTTGAGCACGACCTCAGCAGCGGAGCGGGCCTGCTCGATGACTTTGGGCGAGTTCATCAGGAACAAGGCCTGCGTGGCCACTGTGCTGGTGGTGCGCTGGGCGATGGGCTGATTGATGTCGGCAAAGTCGAAGACCTCAAACAACGGATGACGCACGTTGCGAAAGGCGGCGGTGTAAACACTGCGTCGCGTGTCGAGGAACTGGTAACCATACTCGATGTTTTGGATCTTCTGGTCATTGGCGTCGATGGCCTTCACCTCGCTCACGCCTGGACCGGCAAACGAGCGCTCCAGCGTGCCAGCGGCCACGAGCATGGCATCGCGCAGGCACTCAGCGTCGAGGCGTTTGCGATTCATGCGGCTGAGAAGGCGGTTGTCCGGGTCTTTGACATGAATCTGTCCCAGAGAGGCCATGCGGTAAGTTCGCGACATCACCATCTCCTTCACCAAGCGCTTCAAATTCCAGCCGTCTTCCATGAATTTCACTGCCAGGTAGTCCAGCAGCTCAGGATGGCTCGGAGCCTCGCCGGTGGAGCCAAAGTTGTCCGTAGTGCGTACGATGCCCGCGCCGAAGATCCAGTGCCAGACACGATTGACCATCACGCGGGCGGTGAGCGGATGCTCGCGCGAGGTCATCCACTGCGCAAGCTGGAGACGGCCGCTCGCATCGGCAGGAATGGCAGGCGCGTTCGGACGCATGGCAGCCTGGATGAAACCGCGCGGCACCGGAGCGCCTAGATTGCGAATGCTGCCACGGATGTGAACCTTCGCGTCCTCCGGTGCCTCGTCCTCAGCCACCGACATGGCCTCAGGACGCGTGGGAAGGTCTTTTTGCAGAAGCTTGAGCTGTTTTTCGAGCTCGGAGAGCTGCGTCTTGAGCTTGGCGGCCTTGGGCGATTCTTTCGCGGCGACTGTGTTACTCTCCACCGCTCCCACTGGCAAGAACTGCACCGCATCGACGGTCACATAGCCTTCGGAACCCGCGTTGGTGATGAGCACGAAGCCCTGGCCGTTGGCCTCGAAGCGATAGGTGCCCAGAGAGGCAAATTGCAGCCCCTTCAGCTTCTCAGTGGCCATCTTGAAGTCCTTCAGCTCCTCGCCATCCGCATGCAGGATGTTCGCCATCACTCGCTCGGCACGGCCGGGACCGGCGTTGAAGGCCACGCGCACCTCGTAGCGTCCGGACTTCGGCAGCTTTGGCGCAAAGGAGATGGTCTTCTCCCCTTTCCCGTCATTGTGATCGCTGACGTAGCCGCTGCCGATGAACGGACCAAAAATGGTCGAGTTCTTCCACATCCCGACTTTTTGCGCCTCACTGTCATCGACGACGACTCCAGGCAGATCGGTGACGGCGATGGTTTTACGCTGCCGTAGATCGGCGCTGCCCGCATCGCGCAAATCATCCTTGAGCGCGGCGATTTGGTCCTTGAGCGCGCTGGCTTGTTTCTCGTGCTGCTGCATCGCGGCTTCAGCCGCGCCGTCGAGCGGCAGCGGCGTGTCGATCCAATGCGCGACGTTGTCGGTGTAGTTTTTGAGCGTCTTGGTGCTGCGCAGGATGCCGGCCAGCGCGTAGTAGTCCCGCGTGGAGATGGGGTCGAACTTGTGATCATGGCAGCGGGCGCAGCCGATCGTCATGCCGAGGAAAGCGCGGCCCATGGTGTCGAGCTGCTCATCCACGATGTCCATGCGCAGCATGCCCTTGTCCTGCTCCTCGTAGTTCGTCGGCCCGAGGGCGAGGAAGCCGGTGGCGGTGAGCTGGCGGCGGCGCTGCTCAGCATTCTCAAACGGCATCAAATCACCCGCGATCTGCTCGAAAATCATGCGATTCACCGGCGCGTTGTCGCGGATGGATTCGAGGACGTAATCACGAAAACGCCACGCGTCCTTGAACGGCAGCGAACGCCCGCCGCCGGAGGATTCCGCGAAGCGTGTGATGTCCAGCCAGTGAGAGGTGAAGCGCTCGGCGAAGGCGGGAGAGGCTAAGAAGTCATCGACGAGCTTCTCATAAGACGCCTGAGATGAATGCGAGGCATCAGGAGGCAAACCCGTGAGATCAAAACTCAGACGACGCAGCAGCGTGTGTGAATCGGCCTCCGGCGCGGGTGTGAGGCTGTTTTGCTCCAGTTTGGCGAGGATGAAGCGGTCGATGTCGTTCGCGGGCCAGGCGGTGTTTTTAACATCAGGCGGTGTTGTGAGCTTGGGAGTCTGGAAAGACCAAAAACTGGCATCGGCACGAGCCGCCTTCGATTTGCCGCCGGTGCTGACGACCTCATCGCGCGGATCAGGCGCGCCGGACTCGATCCAGAGCTTGAGATCGGCGATCTCACTGTCCTTGAGCTTCCGCTTCGGCGGCATCTTCAAATCGCGGTCGGTGTAGCTGATGGCTCGGAAGAGATGCGAGGCATCCAGCTTGCCCGGTGTGATGGCAGGGCCGGAATCGCCGCCAGTTTGCCAGCCGGCGCGGGAATCGAGGCGCAGGCCGCCCTTTTGCTTGTCCGGGCCGTGACAGTCGATGCAGTTCGCGATCAGGAGCGGGCGGATGCGCTGCTCAAAGTGCGTCATGTCCACAGCGGAGGCCGTGGTGGCGAGAATGAGCGTGGAAAACAGAAGGCGCATGCGTGCGAACGCAAACGAGAGGCCGCTGGAGGCTCTTTCAGGCGCTGAAGACGAGGACATGATGCTGGGCAAAGCGATCCACCAAACGGACGTTCGTCAGCGAAGCCTCTGCGGCCATGCGCTTGAGATCCGAGAACGTCTCGGGGAAGTCGAACGCGGCGACATGAGCGCAGGCTTCTTCGAGATGATCGGTGCGCACCGCCGTCCACTGCGTGCGCATGAAATTCAGATAGCCTTCGAGGTATTCTTCACGCGTCTGGCCCTCCTCGCGCACCACATCCGCCAGGATGAAGTGGCCGCCAGGGGCGAGCTTTGCCGCGGAGGCGTGGAAAAGCGCCTGCTTCGCCTCCGCATCAAGATGATGCACGGCAAAGCCGCTGAAAATGACGTCAAAGGGCGCGGCGGCGGCCTGCACGGCTTGCAGCATGTCCTGGTGATGCAACGCCACATTTTCGAGGCCGCTCAAATACTCACGCGCCTCGTTCAAAGCAGCTTCCGAGAGATCCACCCCCGCATAGCGGCTGGGTGTGGCCGTTTTGAGACACGGGGCAATAAAACGCGTGTTCCCACAGCCTAGATCGAGCAGCGAATACGGGCCACCCGCATGCCGCTGACTCAACAGCGCGGTGATGTGCGCATAAATCTCGCGATGAAACATGTAGTTCATCTCCGAGATGGAGTCGTAGAGGGTCCAGGATTGGCGAAAGAGGGTGGTCTCGTCGGTGGCGCGTTCAGACATGCGGCGTGGAAGAGAGCATCAATCGAATCGACCGCCAAGCGCCTGCTTGCACGAATCTCTCACCGCCCCTGGCCGCGATACTCGCCCGGTGCCACGCCGACCCAGCGGCGGAACACGCGGGAGAAAATCGCCGCGTTCGCATAGCCGACGTTCGCCGCCACGACCTCCAGCTTGTCGTTTTCCCGCTCCAAAAGCCGCCGCGCCAGCTCCATTCGCATGCAGGTCAGGTGCTGCATCGGGCTGCGGCCGAGTTCGCGCATGCAGAGGCGGCGAAGATGCTCCGGGCTGCAATGACTGCGGTGCGCCAGCTCCGCCAGCGTCCAGTCCCGCATCAAATCCTGCTCCACATCGGCCCACAGCTTCGCCACGCGGGGTTCTTTGCTCCGCCACGGCTGCGCGATGCGACGGATCGTCGCATGCAGCAGTTCCAGCCAGTGATGCAGCATGCGCGGCTCCTTTTCGCCCTCACACTCGGCCCGCAAGCCGGTCATGATGCGCACAATCTCATCCGAATGCGCCGTGGGAGTCACCGGTGAGGCCGCGCCGACCACGGGGGTGACAAAACTCGGCTCGTCATAGCGAATCCAGGCAAAGCACCAGCGCTCGCGCCCCTTTGCCGCAAACGCGTTCAGCACGCGTGGTGGAGCCAGGCAGACCATGCCTGGCTTCACAAGCTGCCAGCGCCCGTCGAGCAGGATCTCCCCTTCCCCGCTCACACAGGCCAGCACAAAACTCCCTTCGGGGCTCATCCTTACTCGTCGATACGGCGGTAGCGCCTCGTCCATGCCCAGACGGGCGATCCGATGCGTGCTCATCTCCGCGCAATGCGCCGCCTCCACCACCCAGCGCCGCGTCTTCGGCCCGTCGATGGTGGTTTCGTGCAAATCAGCGGCCGTTTTCATCCCGGCATTAAACCGTCGCTTTCCAGTCCTGTCACGCTCAGGTGCATTTCAGGCATGACACCGTGCATGCGCTCCTGCTAGCCTGCCTGTCTTTATCCGTATTCCCACCATGCGCCCAACCTTTCTATTCCTCGCATTTCTCTCAGCCACCGCGTTCGGTGCTGATCCTGTTTCTCTCTTCGACGGCAAAACGCTCGATGGCTGGGACTTTGATCCCGCCATGTGGCGTGTCGAGGACGGTGTGATCACCGGCGGTTCCACGACGGAGAAGATCAAGAAGAACGACTTCATCAGCACGAAGAAGTCGTATCAAAACTTCGAGCTGAAGCTCAAGATCAAGGTCAGCGGCGATCCGAAGACGGGCATGCTGAATAGCGGCATCCAGATACGCAGCGTGCGGGCCGAGGGCGGCGCGATGAGCGGCTACCAGGTCGATTGCGGCGAGGGTTGGTTCGGCAAAATCTACGATGAGCACCGCCGCAACAAGGTCATCTGGGCACCCACGCCCGAGCAGCAGGCCGCGCTCGACAAGGCGGTGGATGTCTTCGGCTGGAACGAATACCGCATCCGCGCTGAAGGACCGCGCATCCAGACCTGGATCAATGGCGTGCATTGCATGGACTACACCGAGACCGATCCCAACATCGCGCTCGACGGCCACATCGCCCCGCAGGTCCACAGCGGCGGCGTTTGCCTCGTGCAGGTCAAAGACGTGACGATTGAGGAGCTGCCTGCCACGCCAGATGCACCGACATGGAAGAGCATCGGCGGCCTCGAAGGCATGAAGGCCAAACTGCCGCCGAAGCCGCAGGCCAATGCCGCCACGCCCAAACGCGACATCAGTTACAACAACGTCCAAGGCACCGCTTTGACCGCGCAGGAGCAGCTCAAGAAGTTCCACCTCCCCGAAGGCTACGAGATCGAACTCGTCGTGCAGGAGAGCGAGGGCCTCGGCAAATTTGTCAGCGTTTATTTCGATCAACGCGGCCGCCTGTGGACGCAGACCGCGCTGGAGTATCCCGTCGATTCGAATGAAAACCCCGCCGCCGCCGAGGCGGTGTATGCGGGCAAGGGCAAAGATAAAGTGCTCGTCTATCCGCGGGAGTCTTTGAATGCGAAGATTCCCGCGGGCGGACTCACGAATCCGACCGTCTTCGCCGACGGGCTCGCCATCCCGCTCGGCATCCTGCCATGGGGTAATGGCGACACCTGCTACGTGCAGCACGGTCACGATTTGAAGCTCTACAAAGACACGAATGGCGACGGCAAGGCGGACACCTTCGACGTCGTGCTCACCGGCTTCGGCGTGCAGGACTCGCACCTGTTTCCGCATCAGTTCACACGCGCCCCCGGCGGCTGGATCTGGATGGCGCAGGGCCTTTTCAACAATAGCCAGGTCCGCAAACCCGGCAGCGACAAGGTCGTCGATTGGCCGAAGTGCAGCATGGCCCGCATGCGAACCGATGGCAGCGAGTTCGAGGTCATCAGCACCGGCCCGAACAACATCTGGGGCCTCGTCATCACCGGCGAAGGCGAAGCCTGCATCCAAGAAGCGAACGACTACGGCTACCCCGTCATGCCCTTCCACGAATACGCCTACTACCCCGGCGGCATGGAGGCACTGAAGAAGAGCTACCAGCCCGATTTCCCGCCCCAGGCCGAGTTTCGCATGGGCGGCACGGGTTTGAGTGGTCTCGCGTTGATCGAGTCAGGTTCGCTGTCTCCCAAAGTGGTTTCGGCTTCAGCCGAATCTTCCAACCCTTCGGCTAAAGCCGAAGCCACTTTGCCCAAGCCCGCCCACGTGATGGCCGTCGCCAATCCGATCATCTCGAAGATCCAAACCCTCGCCATGCATCGCGACGGCGCGTATTGGAAGCTCGCCCAGCTCCCCGACCTCATCACCTGCGATGATCCCTTCTTCCGCCCCGTCGCCCTCACCAACGGTCCCGACGGCTGCATCTACATCGTCGATTGGTACAACAAGATCATCTCCCACAACGAGGTGCCCAGGGCGCATCCGGATCGGGATAAGACGCGGGGGCGCATCTGGAGGGTGAAGGCGAAAGCCGCGAAGACCGAAGTGGCTGATTTCACGAAGCTGAGCACCGAGGAGCTTGTCGCATCGCTTGGCAAAGAACCTGTCGGCAAAGTTCAACTCGCGTGGCAGGAGCTTCTCGACCGCAAACAGCTCCCAGCGACTCATTTTGCCGCTCAAGAGTATCTCGCCAGCAGTCAATTCGGTCAGATCAGTCAGATCGGTCGAAATCTGTCCGATCAAAACATCGCAGCGCTCCTCGCCTTCGCCAAACCCAGCCTACCAGGCCCCACCATCCAATCCTCCCGCGGCACGAAGCAAATTCCCGTGCGCGAGGCCTACGACCGCGAGTTCGAGCGCTTCCTCGTCCGCATGTTCCTGGAGCGTCATCCCGACATCGTCGCGAAGTTCCTCGACTCCGAAGCCGCCGCGAAACTGCCCGTGGAGGCCCGCGTGCTCGCCTCGCTCGCGTTGGAGCCGAAGGCGAGCGCCTCGCGAGTCGCCAAACTGCTCCCGCAGCTCGACCGCGCCCCGAATGACGAGGAACTCCTCCGCCTCGCCCAGTTCCCCGCCGAGCCTGGCGTCGGCGAAGCCCTCCAAGCGCTCCTCACGAACGAAAAATCCCGCGCCGCCGTCGCCGAAAAACTCGTCGCGCAACGCACGAAGCTCGATGCGAAGCAGATCGCGCCGCTGCTGGTCGAAACCGCGAAGCAGATGCTCGCAGGAAGTGATGCGGGCACTCCTGCCCGCACTGAAAACGCCGCGACTGCGGGCAAGAGTGCCCGCATCACTTTGGCGCTTCAGCTCATCAGCGGCTTCCAGCTCACGGCACTCGAAGCGGACCTCGTAGCACTCTTGAAGGCCACAAAGAACAAAAGCGACACCCTCAAAGTGCTGCGCGACCTCCGCAGCGCCGAAGCCGATCTCTTCGCCTCCCTCGCTCAATCCGATCCCGACGCTCTCACACGCGATGCCGCGCTCGAAGCCCTCGCCGCCTCACGCGCAGCCGATGCAGGCACCAAACTCCTCGCGCTTTATCCCTCGCTTCAGCCGCCGCAGCGCCGCAGCGCCCTCAACGCGCTCTCCAGCAGCAAAGCGGGCGCGAAGACCATCGTCACCGCCTTGCTCGACAAAAAACTCCCGCAAGCCGATCTCGACGGCCCCACCGTCGAACGCCTCGCCACGGTGCTCGGCGATGATCCCGCCATCGAAAAACTCCAGCAGCAGCTCGGCGGCATCTTCCGCGAGGTCTTGCTGCTCGACGGCCAAGACACCGCGTGGGTCGATTCGAAGATCACGCTCGAAGGTCCCTTCACCGTCGAGGCCTGGGTGCGGCTCGCCCCCGGCATCGGCAATGAAGACAGCCTCCTCGGTGTGAAGGGCGGCGTGGACATGAATTTCTTTGGCGGCAAATTCCGTGTGTATGCCGGTTCCGAACTGAAAGACGTCTGCGTGGCCAACAAACCCATGACGCCCGATCTCTGGACCCACCTCGCCGTCACCCGCGACGACAAGGGCATCATTCGCATCTACCAAAACGGCGAACTCGACGCCGCAGGCACCAAACCCGCCCCCACCGCCTGGAAAAACTGCCAGATCGGCTGGAGCGGCCCCAGCAAGGGCACCGAAGGCGCGATGATGGAGTTTCGAATGGTGCCCCGTTGCAAAACGGCGGCTGAGATTCGCGCGAACTTTGACCGCGTGCTGCCGTGTGAATCCAAGCAGGATCAAAGGCCTCTCGAAACGATTGATCCCATGAATCCCGGCCAAGGCACGATCCAAATCGACACCACCACCGATCGCTCCACTAAAGTCCCCGGCCGCTTCGGCAAAGGCGCCCGCCTCGCCAAAACCATCGACACCCCGCCGCTGCTCACCGAAGAGGCCGCGAAGGCCCTCGACGCCAAATTTGCCAAATTCACCGCCTTGGCCCCAAAAGGCGATCCGCAGGCCGGAAAAGCCCTCAGCGCCCTTTGCATGGCCTGCCATCAAATCGGCAACGCGGGCGGTCAAATCGGCCCGAACCTCTCCGGCGCGGGCGCGATGGGCCTGGAGGCCGTCTTGCGCAACATCCTCACGCCGAATGCCGCCATGGAGCCCGGCTACCGCATCTACCGTGTCGAAATGAAGAATGGCGACCTCATCGACGCCTTCTTCGTCAGCGAAGACAAAGACGCCGTCGTCATCCGCCAGGCCGGCCTCCCCGATCGCCGCCTCCCCAAAGCCGACATCCGCAGCACCAAGTTCATCCGCCGCTCCCTCATGCCCGAAGGCCTGCTCGACGCGCTGCAAGACAAGCAGGTGGCCGACTTTCTCGCGTATCTGATGACGTTGAAGGGTTGAACCTCATCGCTCCCTGCGATAAACCCATTCATGTCTTCCCCCCTGCCCGAAACCTCCTCCAAGCCTGCCGTCACGGCTGATTTGGAGATCAAGGATGCCCAGCTCATCTTCAACCATGTCTGGAAGCAGCTCGAAGCCGACTACGGCCGTGAAAAGCTGCGCTTCCCAAAGGAGCTGATCCTGCTCGGTGGCGCGCCGGGTGCAGGCAAGGGCACTAACACGGACTTCATTCGCCAGGTGCGTGGCATTGATGCGCAGCCCATCGTCGTCAGCGCCCTGCTCGACACACCGGAGGCTCGCGAAATTAAAGCACGCGGCGGTATGGTGGGAGATCGTGAGGTGGTGGGCATCCTCATCCGCAAGCTGCTGGAGCCTGAGCAGCAGAACGGTGCCATCCTTGATGGCTTCCCGCGCACGAAGGTCCAGGTGGAGTGCCTCAAGATGCTCTTCGACAAGATGGTGCGCCTGCGCCGCGATTTCCTCGACACACCTGACGCCGCGCATTTCAAGCAGCCCATCTTCCACATCATGGTGCTCTTCGTCGATGAGGCGGAAAGCATCGCGCGACAGCTCAAACGCGGCCAGGAAGTGCTCGCGCACAACGCGGAGGTGCGCAGTTCCGGCCTTGGCGAGCTTTGGGAAGAGCGCGCCACCGACTTCGATCCCGCGCTGGCGCGAAACCGTTACAAGGTCTTCAAAGAGAAGACCTATGACGCGCTTGTCTCGCTGAAGGAGATCTTCCACTACCACTTCATCAACGCGCAGATGCCGCTGGAGCTGGTGCAGGAGAACATCATCAAGGAGCTCGAATACCAAAGCTCACTGGAGCTCGATCCGCGCACCTTCGACCTGCTGCGCAAGCTGCCGCTTGCCAGCGAGATCATCCGCCACGCCCGTCAAGACCTCGTGCGCCGCCTCGATGCCTACAAGGTCGAGAAGCCGGAGCTGATGGATGCTGTCGTCGAGTTCATCGAATCCAAGATGATGCCCATCATCGTGCGCCACGCCATTTCAGGCCGTGCCGACATCAACTCGGAGAACAAGCTCTTCCATGATGCCGAGGCGCTAGCGATCTTGATCGACATCTTCTCCGAACGCGGCTTCCACGCCACCGCTGACCTCCATCTCATCGAGATCCCCGAGCGTTTCGACCTGCAAACCGGCGAGATCCAGTGCCGGAAGAAAAAGGTCTTCCGCTTCAGCATTCGGTTCAAGGGGTCGGAGATTCGTCGCGGGTAAGATCACGCGGCATCCTTGCTCGTTCAGGCACGCTTTTCAGTCTTGGAGGGCGTTTGCCGGGGCTCATAAGGAAAACGGCAGACCACGCTCACTCCACGGCCGCGCCTGGCTTTGACTTCCAGTGTTCCGCCGATGCATTTAGCCCGGTATTTCATCACGCGCGTGCCGATGCCATGGCCGTTGTCAGTCTTCGATTTCTTCATTCCCATGCCGTCGTCCTCGATTTTGAGCACACATTCATGCTCCCCCTGCCTCAGCAGGGAGAGAGAGATGCTTTTGGGGTGGCCATGCCGGATGGCGTTGTTCGCCGCTTCCTGGGCTATACGATAGATGTGCGTCTCTTTTTCCACGTCGCCGAGGCGAATGGAGGCATCCATCTCAAGCTTGCAGGCGATTCGATGATTGATGCGGATGGTTTCGGCGAGCAGCTTCAAGGCACCATCCAACCCGCGGTTTTGCACGGCCATCGGTGACAGACCGTGAGACATCTGACGGACCTCCAAAATAGCGTCTTGAATGAGTTTCCCGATGCGCTCCGCCTGCGCCCGGCTCCCGCCTTTGAGATCGCTTTCCAGTCCCGCCATGAGCGAGGCGATGCCAGTCATCGTCTGCCCGACCCCATCATGCAGATTGTGTCCGATACGCGCCTGCTCCTGCTCGGAAATGCGCAGGATTTCCTTCTGCAAGTGATGGCGCTCGGTCAGGTCAGTCCCAGTAACGATGATGCGGTCGGCGGTGCCGTCTGGTGCACGAGTAGCGGTGCTGGAAAGCTCAACATGATGCGGCGTGCCGTCCTTACCCCAAAGAATGACCTCCCTGGGCGGGTTTTCCTGCCCCTTCAGCACGCGAACCAGCCGCTCCTTCGAGCGCAAGGCCTCGCCAGCGTCCATGACCCCCACCTCCCAAGGCGTGTGGTTGATCAGTTCCCTCCGTTTGTAACCCAGCATTTTCAGCATGGCATCATTCACATAGATCATGCGCCCGACATGATCGAGCAGGACAATGATGGCGGAGGTGTGGTTGACGAGTGTTTCATTGAAGCTGACTTCCCGCTGGTAGTTTTCCTCGGACTTTTTTCGTTCCGTGATGTCCTCCACGATGGATAGCAGCCTGTCCGGCGAACCATCTTTCGTGGCGATGCGGGTGGCATGCACATACCCCCACGTGATCGAGCCATCGGGGCGGATGTAGCGTTTCTCAATGGTGTGCTCTTTGATCTTCCCGGCCTTCAGCCGCTCATGCAGGCGGAGATTGGCACGCAAATCATCCGGGTGGGTCATTTCAATGAAGCTCCCAGCGAGCATTTCCTCACGCGTTCGGCCGGTGATGTTGCAATACTGCTGGTTCACCTCCAGGAACCGGTCGGTGGCGATGTCAATAATCCCCACCGCCATGGCAGCCTGTTCAAAGACGGCTCTAAAACGCTCCTCGCTCTGTCGCAGTGCCTGCTCGGTTTGCTTGCGAGCAGTGATGTCAGACATCGCCCCCGCAATGAGAAGAGGCTTGCCCACGGCATCACCCTCAGCCTGTCCGCGAATGTGAAACCACCGGTAATCACCGCTTTTCATCCGCAGGCGAACCTCGGCCGAATAGGGAACCAGCCGAGCCAGATTTTCTCGTCGGGCCGCTTCGACGACGGGGAGGTCATCAGGGTGCAAACGCGCGTAAAATCCCTTCTCACGATCGTTGGGAAGCTCGTCGTCAGCGAAACCCAGCAGCTCTTTCCAGCGAGGAGACAAATAGGTCTTGCCTGTCACAATATTCCACTCCCACAGGCCTTCATTGGTGCCTCGAACGGCCCTGGCATAACGCGCCTCGCTCTCCCGCAGAGCAATCTCCGCCTGCTTGCGCTTGGTAATGTCGATATTGAACCCAAAAATGCCTTGGATGACATCCCCGACGCCGAAAGGAGCGATGACATTTTGCATCCAGTGGGTCTGGCCTCCGTGTTGAAACGAAACCTCCTCCACCACCATCTCTCCCGATGCAGCACGCCGGTTGTTTTCGAGCCAGATTTTCAGGTCACTTGCCGGGATGTCAGCGTCCTCGGGTCTTTTGCCCAAAAGGTCTCCCCAGTGCGCTGTGACAGCCTGATTTTGCAGAATGCAAACGCCCGAAAGATCGCGCATCCAAAACTCAAACGGAGCCTTTTCCAAAGCATCCCGCAAAATGTTCGCCTGACGCATCACGGCAGCCTCAGCCTGCTTGCGTACGGTGACGTCGTGGATGCTGCCAAGGAGATGTGTCACCCGCCCCGCCTTGTTGAGATACGGTTTAATAGTTACCACGCCACACCTTCCCCCCATAGAATCGGGTGCGACTTCCTCCCAGCTCACTGCTTCGCATGTGCGAATGGCCTTCTGACAGTTTTTCAGCACTCTTTGACAGGATTCTTCAGGAATCACCTTCGGCACCAGTTTGTCCAAGATTTGGGCTCGCCTGAGTCCTGAAGCATCCAGAAAGGCCTGATTCACCATCTTGAAGCGCAGGCGACCCCGAGGCTCCACCGAAATGCTGCAAAGAATGCAGCCAACATTCTCCACAAAGCACGTCAGATCCAAATCACCTGCCACGGAAAGCTTCCGAGGGAGCCGACGCGCTCTCTTGCCGCTTGGTGATTGGGATTTCATGGTTTATTCGACCGGCGCGGGAACATGAAGCATCCGCACCGCCTGGAAAACGATGATTGAAGCGATCTTTCCCCGATGCCAGATCAAATCAAAGCCCTCAATAACATTTCATGCCTCCCTCCCGCCTCGATTTCCAACTGCAAGCATGCGCCAGCGGCTCGCGGGCACGTGCGGCGACGTTTAGGACGTTGCATGGAGTGATCCAGACGCCGCTGTTCATGCCGGTGGGCACGCAGGCGACGGTGAAGGCGCAGACGCCGGAGTCGCTGGCGGCCTCGGGATCGCAGATTTTGCTGGCGAACACCTACCACCTGCTGCTGCGGCCGGGGCCGGAGGTGTTTGAGAAGATGGGCGGCATTCACCGCTTCATGAAATGGCCTGGCTCGGTGCTCACGGACTCGGGCGGCTACCAGATCTTCTCGCTGCCGCGCTCGCGGTCGATGACGGAGAAGGGCGCGGTGTTTCAAAGCTATGTCGATAACCGCCGCATCCTGCTTAGCCCGGAGTTGAGCATTCAGACGCAGCGCAGCATCGGCAGCGACATCATGATGGTGCTCGACCAATGCATCCCGAGCACCGCCGATGAAAAAACAGCCCGCAAGGCACTGCAAGTCACTCAACGCTGGGCCGCACGCAGCCTCGCAGCACGCGAAGACTCGCCGCAATCGCTCTTCGCTATCGTGCAAGGCGCGTTGTATCCGCAGTTGAGAAAGGAAAGCGCCACCGGACTCGTCGAGATGCCCTTCGACGGCTTCGCGATTGGTGGACTGGCGGTGGGCGAGGAAAAACATCAACGCGAGGATGTGTGCGAGTTCACCGCCGCGCTGCTGCCGGAGGACCGGCCGCGTTATCTCATGGGCGTGGGCATGCCGATCGACCTGCTGGAGGCCGTGCATCGCGGGATGGACATGTTTGACTGCATCATCCCCACGCAGGTGGCGAAACGTGGCACTGCCTTCACTTCGCGAGGCATCGTCGAGTTGCGGCGCAGCGTGTACAAGTTTGCCGATGCGCCGCTCGATGCCGCCTGCACCTGCCCCTTGTGCGCCACGCATTCGCGTGCGTATCTGCATCACCTCACGAAGACGCAGGAGACACTTGGCTGGACGCTCGTTGGGCAGCACAACATCCACTTCTACCACCAGCTCATGTGCGAGATCCGCACGAGCATTCTCGAAGATCGTTTCCTGCCGCTGTATCACGAGAAGCGCGCCATCCTGGCCGAGGAAGACCTGGATCATCCCGTCACACCGCCCAAACGCGGCGCCACGACTTCCTTGAACGAAATCGGCCGCTACGAACTTCACGGTTCTTCCATCCGGGTGCTTGATTCGGATGAAATTGTCCCCACGAGCATCAAAAACGATCTCCCGCTGCTCACGAAGCTCCTGCACGAGAAAACCGATGAGCCGCTCATCGTCTGGGACATCGGCCTCGGTGCAGGAGCAGCCGCGATCTCCGCCATTCTCGCCTACGAGGCCGCAGCACAGAAACAGGCCGTGCGTCCGATGCAAGTCATCAGCATCGCGAATGATCTCGACGCGCTCAAACTGGCCCTCAGCCACAAAAAAATCTTCTCCTGGCTCCGCCACGGCGCGGCTGACACTCTGCTGCATCGCGGTGCCTGGAAATCACGATTCTGCCAAGGATTGAGCTGGTCGCTCGCCAAGGAAGACGAGCCGCCAAAGCCGGATTTGATTTTACGGACACCGATTCCGGAAATGGATCACGATTTGAGCGCTCACGAGTGCCCCAGCGTGGAGTTCGTCAGCTAAAAGTGGTCCGCATAGTCCTCTGTGCGGCGCTCCGCAAACATGATGACTCCCTCGCAATCAAGAACTTCGTTTCTTCGCGGATGGTATTTGAAAAATGCACACCAGGAGACCTCCACGCCCCGCACAGGGGACTGTGCGGACCACTTTGATCCTGATCTTGCGCCTCGGCTCGCCCCCCGCTAGTCATGCGCCCTTATGTCCACCATCGTTGTCACTCAGAAAAACGGCGTCGCCTGCATTGGCGCTGACACGCTTAGTTGTCTTGGCTCACTGCGGCAGAAGGCTCAACATGTCGTGAACAAAACCAAGATCACCAAAATCAGCGACACCTTCATCGGCCTCACGGGCACCTCGGCGAGTTTGGTGGTGATGAACAGTTACTTTGCCAATCCTGAGCGACCGCGTGATTTCTCCTCCTGCGAGGCCATCTTTGAAACGTTCCGCCACGCGCACCACTGGCTGAAGGCCGAGTACTTCATGGCCTCCATGCCTGATAAGGGAGAGGAATACGAGACCACGCAGTTCTACGGCCTCGCCGCCAACCAGCAGGGCATCTTTGCGATCTACTCGTATCGCTCTGCGCAGCAGTTTCACAAGTTCTGGGCCGCAGGTTCGGGCCGCGACTACGCGCTCGGCGCGATGCAGGCCGCGTATGACAAGGCCAAGACCGCCGAGGAAATCGCCCGCGCAGGACTGGAAGCCGCCGCCGAATTCGACAGCGCCACCGCAGCGCCTTTCGAGATCCACAACGTGCCGCTGCTCTCCGCCGAGAAACCCAAAACCAAGCGCAAGAAGTAACCCCTTTTCTCATTCTTCTCTGATCCAACCATGAAGCGTCTCCTCCTTCCTCTTCTCGCTCTCACGTCTGTCTTTGCCGATGGCCCCAAAGACAACCAGGCCGACAACGTGCGCCCAGTGCCACCTCCGGGTGTGGCGGTTCCTGATGCGGACCGGGCACGATTGACTGATGGGTTGACCAAACTGCGTGCCGCGATTGACGAAGCCGCGAAAGCCCAAGCCAAGAACCCGCTGCTGGCCGATTTGCTGCCCGATCTCGAAATTTATCACAAGGCGGTCGATTGGGCGCTGCGTTACAACGAAGTCCACAAGCTCAACGAGCTGAAAAGCGCGGACGAACTCATCGCGGAAGGCTTGCAGCGCGCGGAGCAGTTTAAAACCGGCCAGACGCCGTGGACCAAGCAGAAGGGCCTCGTCGTGCGCGGCTACCGCTCGAAGATCGACGGCTCCGTGCAGCCTTACGGCATGGTGATTCCTGACAGCTACGTCGGTGCCCCTTCCCGCCTCGACATCTGGTGCCATGGACGTGGCGAAACGCTCAGCGAGATGTCCTTCCTCGACCAGCGTCGCAAACAGACCGGCCAGATCGCGCCGAAGAACACGCTCGTGCTGCATCCCTACGGTCGCTATTGCTGCGCGAACAAGTTCGCGGGCGAGATCGACCTGCTCGAAGCCATCGACCACGCGAACAAGTTTTATGCCATCGACGAGGACCGTGTCATCGTGCGCGGCTTCAGCATGGGCGGCGCGGCGGCGTGGCAGTTCGCGGTGAACTATGCGGAGAAATGGTGCGCGGCGAATCCAGGCGCAGGCTTCTCCGAGACGCCGGAGTTCCTCGGCGGCTTCCAGAACGAGGATGTCAGCGGCGCACCGTGGTATCAGCAGAAGCTCTGGCACTGGTACAATGCCACGGACAACGCGCTGAACCTCGAAAACTGCCCCACCGTGGCCTACAGCGGCGAGATCGACAAACAGAAGCAGGCCGCCGATGTGATGGAGCGCACGCTGCGCGGCGAAAACGTCGATCTGCTGCACATCATCGGCCCGCAGACCGGACACAAAATTCATCCTGACTCTCTCATCGAAATCGAGAAACGCCTCGCCAGCATCGCCGCCATCGGACGCACCCGTGCGCCGAACGAGATTCACCTCGCCACCTGGTTCCTGCGCTACAACCGCATGCACTGGGTGGTCGTGGATGCCTTGCAGGAGCACTGGGCTCGCGGCCGCATCCATGCCCGCATCACGGGCCAGTCCGAGGTCACGATCAAGCTGCAAAATATCACCGCCTTCACGCTCGATATGCCTAGCGGCCACTGCCCGCTGTCGTTGTTGTACAAACCCACCGTGATCATCGATGGGCAGATTTTGGAAGTCACCCGCCCCAAACTGGATCGCTCCTGGCGCGTGCATTTCCAGCTCAAGAACAGCAAGTGGGGTCAAACACTCGGCAACGACGAACCTGGCAAGCTTGCAAAGAAACACGGCCTGCAAGGCCCCATCGACGACGCGTTCATGGACAAGTTCTTGTTTGTGAAACCGACTAAACCCGGCTTGAGCGAAAAAGTCGATGCCTGGGCCAAGGCCGAGCTGGAACGCGCCCAGTTTGAGTGGCGTCGTCAGTTCCGCGGTGACGCACCAACCAAGGATGACGCCACGATCAGCGACGCCGACATCGCCGCGAACAACCTCGTACTGTGGGGTGACCCGCAGAGCAATGCGATCCTCGCCAAGATCGCCGACAAGCTGCCCATTCAGTGGTCCAAGGACAAACTCGTCGCGAATGGCAAGACTTACGATGCCACGACCAACGTGCCCGTGCTAATCTACCCGAACCCGCTCAACCCAGCGAAGTATGTCGTGATCAACAGCAGCTTCACCTACCGCGAGTATGATTACCTCAACAATGCCCGCCAGGTGGCGAAGCTGCCTGACTGGGCGGTTATCGATCTCTCCAAGCCAAAGACCAGCCAGGCTCCAGGCGGTGTCGCGGACGCAGGCTTCTTCGGCGAGAGCTGGGAATGGAAACCCGCACCTGCCCAGAACTGAGCCATGCAACGTTTGCTCGCCGTTTTTGTCCTCCTGGGGCTGATCCCGTGCGCCAGCGCTCAATCTCCCAAGATTGAAACAGCGCTCACGAACAGCCTGGAGATGCCCTTTGTGCGTGTGGCGAGCATCAACGCGCTGGTGTGCCGCCACGAGACACGGGTGAAGGATTACCAGGCCTTTGTCACGGCGAACGCCCTTGAATGGAAGAAGCCTGACTTTCCGCAGGCCCCCGATCATCCCGCTGTGAACGTGAGCATGCAGGACGCCGAAGCGTTCTGCGAGTGGCTGGGAAAAAAAGAAGGCCGCAAGTATCGCCTGCCCACCGACCAGGAGTGGAGCCTGCTGGCCGGTTTGAAGGAAAAGCCGGACGTTTTTCCCACGCAGCAGCCCCCAAGCACGGGACACTTTCATTGGGGCACACGCCCGCTGGCCAAGGATGTCGGCAATTTCTGCGACGAGGCTTTTGGCCGCAAGTATCGCGGCAGCTACGATGCGAAGTGGCTCGAAATCGACGATGGCTATTCCGACACCGCGCCAGTGGGCAGCTATCCGGCGGATGCCAACGGCCTTTTCGACTTCGCAGGCAATGTCTGGGAGTGGGTACAAGGCTGGTATGACCCGCCGAAGAACACCCTGCGCATCGTGCGCGGCGGTGCCTTCCGCACCGGTGGCGAAAAACGCCTGCTAGCCTCGTTTCGAGGCCCCGATCCCTACAACATCCGTCTCGACAGCGTCGGCTTCCGCATCATATGCGAGAAGGAGTAAGCTGATCAGCGGCTCAGCTCCAGCATGCGCAAAATCGGCTTCTCGGCACGCTGGCGCAGATCCTCAGGCATCTCGACACGCGGCGAGAGATCGCGCAGGCAGTCGTGGAGCTTTTGCAGCGTGTTCAGCTTCATGTAGCGGCAGTCGGCGCAGGCGCAGTGGCCGGTGGGGCCGGGAATGAAAGTCTTGCCCGGCACCTCGCGCTCCAGGCGGTGCAGCATGCCGCTTTCAGTGACGATGATGAAGGCGCTGGCCGGGCTATTGCGGCAATAGCCAACCATTTTTTCCGTGCTGCAAACCTCATCGGCCAGCATGCGCACCGCGTAGGTGCATTCGGGATGCGCGACAACCTTGGCGTCCGGGTATTCGTCTTTGATCTTTTGAATGCTGTCGCGGGTGAACTCGACGTGGACGTAGCACGCGCCTTTCCATAGGTCCATCTTGCGCCCCGTGCGCTCCATGACCCACGAGCCGAGGTTCTGATCCGGCACGAAGAGAATCGGGCGGTCCTTCGGCGCCGCCTCGACGATCTTGTCGGCGTTGCCGCTGGTGCAGATGCAGTCACTCAGCGCCTTCACATGGCCGCTGCAATTGATGTAGGCGATGACGTAGTAGTTCTTGGCCGCGTTCGCCTTCAAAAATGCCTCAAGCTGTGGCCCGGGGCAGCTTTGTTCCAGCGAGCAACCGGCATTGGCATCTGGGAGCACGACGATCTTGCCCGGATTCACGATCTTGGCCGTCTCCGCCATGAAATGCACGCCGCAGAAGACGATCACGTCCGCTTCGGTCTCCTTCGCTTTGTAGGCGAGGCCGAGGGAGTCGCCCACATAATCGGCGATCTCCTGAATGGCTTTGTCCTGGTAATTGTGGGCCAGGATCACGGCGTTGCGTTCCTGTTTCAGGCGCTTGATTTCTTCGATGAGGCTGGGGGCGGCAGTGGCGACCATGGTAAAGGAGTAAAACAGACGGGAGCGGAAGCAAGAGAAGCGGTCAAGGAGTCAAGAATTGGTCAAGAGGTCAAGCCTTGGCGAAGGTGAAATCATTCGTGTTGATGCGCTTCGCTTCCCTTCGGGCTGCCTGCGGCAGTCTGTCTCGCTTCTCTCGGCTCGACATTCCGCATTCGGCATTCCACATTCCTCGTGTGACCCAAAAACAGCCCCATCCCCTGCTCGACCTCGCGCTCACTGTCATTCTGCCCTCTATCGCGCTCGAAAAGCTCAGCGCGCCAGATCGACTCGGCCCGGCCTGGGCGCTGGTGGTGGCGCTGCTGCTACCGCTGGGCTTTGGTATCTGGTGCTTCATGAACAAGCGCGGGCTGAACTTCTTTTCCGTGCTCGGTTTGATCGCCGTCATCGTCACCGGCGGTCTGGGCCTGCTCCAGCTCAACGCGACGTGGTTTGCGGCCAAGGAGGCCATGTTTCCCATTTTCCTCGGCATCGCCTTCCCCCTGAGCCATCGTTGGGGCAAACCGCTCATCAATGAGATGCTGCTCAATCCGCAGGTCATCAACCAACCCGCGCTGCATCAGGCGCTGGACACGCCAGAGAAGCATCACAGCTTCGCCGCGCTGCTCAGACGTGCCTCCTGGGGCATGGCGGGTACGATGCTGTTCTCCGCCATCGCAAATTTCATCCTCGCGCTCTACCTGCTGGGCGACAAAGCGCCCGGCAGCCAGGAATACACCAAGGCCATCGGCCGCCTAAACTGGAGCGGATTCCTGGTCATCGGCATCCCGCTCATGGGTGTCACCCTGGCGCTGCTACTCTGGCTGCTACGCTCCATCACCCGCCTCACCGGCCTGGAGCGCGACGACCTCATGAATCAGGGCACCACCGTGCGGCGGGAAGTGGCCAACAAATGACCTTTGCAAAGCCACCAAAAACCGTTTGCCGAACCGGCACAGGTCATTTATACACTGCGCCCCGGAATCGCGCGATTAGCTCAGTGGTAGAGCATTACCTTGACATGGTAGGGGTCACAGGTTCGAACCCTGTATCGCGCACCATTTCCGATTGAAGATCATCTAAAAATGTCATGAGCTTCATGGACCGCTTTACTAGCAGCCTCAAACAGAGGCTCTTGGTCCTGTTGATTGTCGGCCCGCTGATAGCACTGATATACTATTTCTTTGGGGATGCTGGCATGGACAAATTCAAAACTATTTTTGAGAGATTGGCGGTCGCATTGCTGATCCTCGTCTTTGTTTACATGTTCTGGCTCATGTGGGGTGATCGCAAATCGAAAGCCAGAGCATCCGTTTGGAAACAAAGAATTTCATCGGTTGCCGACAGCACTGACGAACCGTACGAAGATGAAACTTTGGACGATTTTTGTGAGTTCACCAATCAAACAGAACTCGTTAGAACCCTCGAGCTTTTGGAACAGATGCCCAAAGGACAACGGCACCTCAAACACGCTTACGCAGAGGTTTTGAAGAAATATGGCGGGCCGAGTTGATGCTACTCAAGCGAGAATTTCGCTCACTACCCTAGCCAGCGGATTTTCCACTAGTGTCAGCGGAACCGTTGGATGATCAGGAGTGCATCCCAGCCCTGGCGATCTTTTCGCAGTTTTGGACATCGAGCTTGCCGGAGGCGAGGATGGGGATGTCGGCGACGCGGATCATCTTTTTTGGAATCCAGAGCGGGGGCATGCCTTTGTCGAGCAGACGGTAGCGAAGATCAAGGATCTCCTGGTGCTCAGGACCACCGGGGACGCTGGTGAGGAGAATGAGCGCCTCGCCTTTGTCAGGGTCGGGAACACCGACGACGGCGATCTTGCGGGTTGATTCGTTTTCGAGGCCGAGGGCTTTGACGAGCGCATCTTCGACAGTCTCATGCGGGACCATCTCACCGGCAATCTTGGAGAAGCGACTGAGGCGGCCCTCAATGTAGAGGAAGCCGTCGAGATCGAGGCGGCCTATGTCGCCAGTGCGGAACCAGCCATCCTGGAGGACATCGGCGGTGCGTTTGGGGTCGTTGAGGTAGCCTTCGAAGATGTTGGAACCTTTGAACCAGATCATGCCGCTTTGATGCAGCGGCTGAGGCTTGCCGGTTTCGGGATGGGTGATGCGAAGGGCCATGCCGGGCAAGGTGTGACCGACGGAACCCTGACGGTGGCTGGGCAACCAGACATAACCATTTTCTTCGGGGCCGATGGGATCGGGATCGGGCAGGTTGACGTTCGAAACGGGCGAGGTCTCAGTGAGGCCGTAACCTTCGAGCACACGTTTGCCGAAGCGTGTCTCGAAGGCGTCGGAGACGACACGGGGGAGCTTTTCAGCGCCGGTGACGCAGAATTTGATGGAGTTGAGAGCCTCGCGGTTCACGCCACGAAGGTAGCCACGCAGGAACGTGGGCGTGGCGATCATGAGGGTGACGCGGTATTTTTCGATGAGCTCAGCAAGCTTCTTCACCTCCAGCGGTGAGGGGTAGCTGACGAGATGGAGGCCGTAGATGATGGGATACCAGAGAGTGACCGTGCAGCCAAAGCTATGGAAGAGCGGCAGGCAGCCGAGGATGCTGTCCGTGCTTTTCAAGCCCAGACGGCTGCCAAACTGCATGACGTTGCCGATGAGATTGCGATGGGAGAGGACGACGCCTTTGGGTTCCCCGGAGCTTCCGCTGGTGAAGAGCAAGAGGGCTTCTTCGCGCCCACCTTTCTTGGCGATGCCGAGCAAGGCGGCAAGTAGGGCGGCGGGCAACACTTTGCTGATGAGCAGCCACTTTGCGATGCTGAGCTTCATCTTCGGCAACAGACGCTCGATGAGGATGAGCTGCTTGCTCGGCGGCCAGGGGAAGCTCTGCATCTTGCGCACGAAAATGTCGGCGGTGAGGAAGCGGTCGATGTCCCCCTGGCGGATGGCGCTGTCGATGGCCGCACGGCCTGCGGTGAAGTTGAGGTTCACGGGGATCTTGCCGGCCAGGACGACGGCGACATTGCACATCAGGCCGCCGATGCCGGGAGGAAGGATGATGCCGACGCGCTTCTTTTTGGTCTCACGCTTCACGACCTGGGCGAGAGCAATGGCGGTGGCGAAAACCTTGTCGTAGCCAAGCATTTTGTCGTCCTTGCCATCGACGATGCTGTTGCTCGTGCCGTGTTTTTTAAAGCCTTGAATGAGGGCATAACCAAGACTCAGGTCGAGCGCGGGACAGTGCTCGCTCAGACTCTGCTCGGAGAGGGCGAGAAGGCTCTCCTGGTAGGTGGCGAGGTTGATGTCCGGCCCTTGGAGGAGTTTGCCAAAGTTGAAGATGACCTCGGCATCGCTGTAACGGCGTTCGATTGGCAGGGCGGTGTCCTGGCGACGGTGGACGTGCAGTGGGAGGACGGGAATCTCGGCCTTGAGCAGAAACTCCAGTTTCGTGCCGGGAACGCAGGTAAGCGGGGAGGTCATGGCCGCAGCCTCCGCCGGGAGGTAGATGATGACCCCCTGCCCTTTCGCCGCCTGTGCGACAGCCTTGCGGTACATGTCCGGCGTGGTCTCGCCGGGAGCGATGACCATGGCATGCACGCTGTCCTTTTCCAAGTGAACCTTCAACAGCGGATGCAGCGCGGCTCCTTGCTCGATGAGATACACGATCTCACGCCCTTCGAGCAAGAGTTCCAGGCGCAGAAGATCAAAGTAACCGAGCTGGCCGGGCAGGATCATGAACCCGCCGCCTGAGGGTAGGTTTTCTTTGCCAACGAGGGTGAGGTCTTTGAGCGTGACGGGCTTTTCTGCGGCCATATTTTCAACTAAGCGGCTGCATCCCCGCTTTTCCAGCACTATTAAAAACCACCGTGTGAGGAGGAGAGAGCAGACCGCGCTTGTCCAGCGTGTGATTCCGAGGCATGAAATGCCGACCATGCGCTCTTCTGCCCCGCGTTCCCCCCGCCGCGATTCCTCCTCTCCCAGCACCACGCCGCCGCCCGGCAGTGAGGACTGGCTGCGCCCATGGGCGCAGATGAAGTACTTTTCCTTCAACCCGGCAGTGTATCCCAACATGATCCGCGCCGTTTCCCCGGACGCCGGTCCAGGTGACTTGGTCCATGTCTATGACAAGGAGGGGCAGATCTTCGGCAGCGGATTCTTCAATCCCCAGGCCCATGTGCCCCTGCGCGTGCTCCAGCACGGCGAGTCGGTGCTCACCGAGGACGCGCTGGACGCACGACTCGACGCAGCGCTCGATCTGCGCCTCAAAACTCTGCGCCTCAATGAAACTACCGAGGCCTGGCGCGCCGTGCATTCGGATGGCGACGGACTCAGCGGCCTCGTGGTGGATCGATATGCGGATGTCTTGTCCATCGAGGTCACGACACTCGGTGTGTGGCGGCGACTGCGCCGCTGGCTGCCGAAACTGCACGAAGCGCTGGGCACCAAGCAGCATGTCATCCAGGTCGATCCCGACATCGCCCGCATCGAGGCCATGCGCTGGGCGGATGTGCCGGAGGCAGACGCGCCCGCTCCGCGTGGTGTGCGTGCGCGTGAGAACGGCGTACGTTATCAAGTCAGCTTTGAGGACGGTCACAAAACGGGCTTCTTCTGTGATCAGCGGGACAACCGATTGAAGTTCGCCCGCCTCGCCCAAGGACGCGTGCTTGACTTGTGCAGCTACACCGGCGGCTTCGCCCTCAGCGCCAAGGTGCTCGGTGGCTGTGAGGATGTGACCGGCGTGGATCTCGATGAAAAAGCCATCGCCCAGGCCAAGAAGAACGCGGATTTGAACCAGGTGCGCATCGACTGGGTGCATGCGGACACCTTCACCTGGGGGCGCCAGATGCAGCAGAATGGCGCACTTTGGGACACGGTGGTGCTCGACCCGCCTAAGCTCATCTTTTCCCGCGACCCCGAAGAAGGCCAACTCGGACGCAATAAGTACTACGACATGAACGCCGTCGCCCTCGGACTGCTGAAGCGCGGCGGGCTGTTCGTCACCTGTTCCTGCTCGGGCTTGCTCGATGTGGCCGAGTTCGAGGACATCGTCATGCGCGCCGCGCACCGCAACAAACGCCGCCTGCAAATCTTGGACCGAACCGGAGCCGGAGCGGACCATCCGGTGATGTCGAACTGCCCAGAAGGACGCTATCTGAAAGTGCTATGGTGCCTGGCCTGGTAAAAACAAGGCGCTCTTGCCGCAAGGTTTCCTTTGCTCAAACCCCGCCACCGTCTAATCTGCCCGTCCCATGAATCCAGAGGTGCAAAACATCGTGGCCGCAGGCAAGCTCCCGGCTGCAGACGGCGAAAAACTTTCCAAACTTGAACCAGGTGTCTTCTGCCTGCACAAAAGCTGGGGAGTCGGCAGGATCGCTTCCTGGGATCTGCTGGGTGACCGCGTGCTGATCGACTTCGAGGGCAAGCCGGCGCATCCGATGAAGATTTCCTTCGCGGTCAGCTCGCTGGAGATCATTCCTTCCGATCATATCCTCGCCCGCCGTCACTCTGACCTCGACGCCCTCAAGGCCATGGCCAAAGACAACGCTCCGGCGCTCGTCGAACTGGCGCTCAAGAGCAGCGGCGGCACCCTGCATCTCGACGGCCTCGAAAAGCTGCTCAAAGGCGCGATCGTGCCCGATGCCGATTACAAAAAGTGGTGGGAAGGTGCCAAGCGCGCGCTCAAAACGCACCGTCATGTCGTCGTGCCCGCCAAACGCACTGAAAACCTGGTCCTGCGTGATCAGGCCGAGAGCGCTGGTGATCAAATGGTCAAATCCTTCGTCGCCGCGCGTGATTTGAAGGGCAAGCTCGCCGCGCTCGCCAGCATTCAGAAGGATCTGGACCTTTTCAGCGACCCAAAGACCGAGTTGATCCCCGTACTCCAGGACATCTCTGATTCTGCGCGCAAGGGCATCAAACTCAACCTCAAGGAGTGTCTGCAACTGCTCCTCGCCCGTGATGAACTTGTCGAAACACTCGGCACCACCGCGCCAATGGGTTCGATGAAAGTCTCCGACCTCGTCTGCGAGACCAAGGAAGTGCTGGCTGACGCTCTCAAGACGCTTTCCTCCGCGATGCTGGGCCGGGTTTACCGCGCCTTCCCCGACGCCTTCCCGAATCGCGGCTGGGTCACGGAAATTCTCCATCATCTCACCAAAACCGGTGGTCGCGCCGTGGCTGAGATCGCCACCGTGCTGGATGCCAACGATGAGCTCGATGTGCTGGCCGAAACGCTGAAGAAATCCCTGCGCAATCGCCTGCTTTCTGCTGATCTTCTCATCTGGATGACCCGCGAACGCAAAGGCCTCGCCGAATCCGTCTTCGATATTGACCTCGGCCACGCGATCCTCGGTGTCATCGAGAACGACCACATGGAAGGTGGCCCCAAACGCACCGGACGCCTCCAAGACCTGCTTTCCGACGATCGCACCTTACTCGGCGAGATGGTTGCCGAGGCCGAAGACGCGGACGTGCGTCTGCTCGCCAAGCGTATTCTCAACAGTTCTTCCTATGATGAACTGACCCGCCGCTCCCTCATGGCGCGCATCATCAAAGCCCGTCCTGAAATGGAGGCCATGATGGCCGAAAACGCCGGACCGCAGAAAGAAGACTCCCTCATTGTCTCCTGGGAAAGCCTGGAGAAGAAAAAGAAGGAACTGGAAGACCTCGTCAACGTCAAGATCCCCGACAACAAGCGCGAAATCCAAATCGCCCGTGCCGAGGGAGATCTGCGTGAAAACGGCGGTTACAAGGCCGCCCGTGACCACCAGGCCGTGCTGCTGCGCATGCAAGGCAAGTACGAACGTGAGTTGCGCAACGCCCGCGGCACCGATTTCGCCAACGTTCCCACCGACAAGGTGGGCATCGGCACCGTGGTCGATGTGGAGGACATTCCCTCCGGCGAGAAGGAGACCTTCACGATTCTCGGCGCCTGGGATGGAGACCTGGAAAAGAACATCATCAGCTACCTCTCCGAATCCGCCAAAGCCCTTATCGGCAAGGCGGCAGGCGAGGAGACGGATCTGCCAACCGACACCCTTCATGGCCTCCGCCGGGTGAAAATCAACGCGATCCGGGCCTTCATTGCCTGAGCACACAGTTCTTTATCGGGAAAAGATGAATGTTTTTCACCCTGACAGGTCGGAAGCGTGAGTGATTATCAAACGCGCTGGAATTAGTTGGATCTGCAAGGTCACCATTCCTGTGTAGTATAACTCTTCTCCAACCACTTTTCCTATCCGACCACGTCTTATCATGCGCCAGCCCCCATCGCGTGCCCATTGCTTGAATCCCTTCTCATCTATTGTCATCCTGCTGGTTGGTTTGATCTACAGCACAGTGCTGGTCTTGCCATCTGAAGGTCAAATCACCAGTGCCGAAAACCTCGGCATCATTTTAGGCGGCACCAAGACTTCGACACCAACCTCACCGACTTCACCGACCGGGGACACAAGTCAGAAATCCGTCTTTGAAGCCACCCCTGGCCCATGGGGACGGCTGCAATGCGCTTACGTCTATTTGGAAGCACCTAAAAGCTTGATTGAGGGGTTTCCGCTGCCGAGTCCAACGCCGCGCTGGACCTTTCCAATCGCCATGCTCCCACAGCTTCCGGCTTTGTTTGCCCGCGCTGGATTATCGCAGGCTTTGATCGATAGCATCTTACAGCCGCAAAAAATTGTCAAAGATGACAACCTCGTTCATGTGCTCCCACCACTCCAAGAACTGGAGAATCTTTCTCCTGAGAGCCGTGCGATCATTTATACCGAATTGGCAAATTACCCGGAAAATGAGTACCATGTCGATCCCGTGCTCATCATCGGCACATCAGTGGATGAGTGGTACCGAGGCAGCAAACTGCGTCCCGAACTCATCCAAAAAATCAAGCAACTCAGCTACATGCGCGGCGAGACCATCGCGTTCAGCGACATCCCCGCCCTGCTCAACTATGCACAGTCAGATTCCGAGGCGCGTAATATTTTCAAGGCCTGCACCCGCACCCGCAACCTGATGATCCGCCTCATGCTGGACAAAACCGCCAATGCGGATGAGCTCATCAAATACTGGTCGTTCGGGGTCGGCATCCGCCGCAAGGATCTTGAGCCTCTGATTCAGTCCATCATCGAGCTCGATGGCGTCGATGACCTGGGCATCTCCCACCTGCTGCCTGCCCTCGCTCGAAAGCTGCTGTACACCTACCCTGGCCTGGACATGGCCAAGCATGGTGTCATGCCAGACTGCCACTGGACTTCGCTCAACTTCTTCAACTTCGAGCCGCATGAATACCTGCTCGACGCCCGGCTGGCCACCAGTCAGGTGCTGGAAAACTTCATTCCCGTGGAGCCGCCCTATATTTTCGGCGATGTGCTATTCTTCCTCGACAACACGACGGGGGACGCCTTCCACTCCTGCGTCCATTTGGCTGACAACATGGTCTATACCAAAAACGGGCGCAACATCCTCTCCCCCTGGGTGATCATGCGCCTGGAGGATGTGAAAAAAATTTATCTCTACAAGGGCAACGGCCGCGTCCAGGGCTTCCGCCGCAAGGACATCGCGGCGGAAAAGACCGCGCAGAAAGGCGAGTGACACAAGAAAGCAATGTGCGACGGGGTTTTGGCGTTATGCTCGCCCAACCATGAGCACACGCCGCCACTTTCTGCACACCGTCCTCGGCGCCAGCGCCGCCTCCGCCTTCGCCGCTGACGCCAAACTTACTTACAAGGGCGAGAACATCCAGTTCGGCCTCGTCACTTACCAATGGGGCAAGGACTGGGATCTGCCCACGCTCATCAAGAACTGCGAGACCGCCAAGGTGCTGGGCGTGGAACTGCGCATCGAGCATGCGCACAAAGTCGATGTCTCGCTCACGCCCGAGCAGCGCAAGGAAGTGCGGAGCCGCTTCGAAGACTCCCCCGTCGATGTCCTCGGCATGGGCACCAATTTCGAGTTTCACTCGCCTGACGAAGCGGTGCTGAAGCAAAACATCGAAGGTGCCAAGGCCTTCATCAAGCTCAGCCACGACATCGGCGGCACTGGCGTGAAGGTGAAGCCCAACGCGCTGCCGAAGGACGTGCCCGTCGAAAAGACCCTGGTGCAGATCGGCAAGGCGCTCGCCGAACTCGGTGATCACGCCATCGGCTTCGGCCAGGAAATCCGCCTCGAAGTGCATGGCAAAGATTCGTCTGAGCTGCCGCACATCAAAACCATCATGGACGCCGCCGACCGCGACAACGTGCGCGTCTGCTGGAATTCCAACGACACCGACCTCATCGGCGCCGGCCTGGAAGCCAACTTCGCCCTCGTTAAAGAGCGCCTCGGCCACACCGTCCACATTCGCGGCGTCAATCTCAGCACCTACCCGCTCGACAAGCTCGCCAAACTGCTCGTCGAGATCGACTATGAAGGCCATGTCTGCCTCGAAGCCCACAAAATGCCCGATGGCGATCCCGTGGCCGCGCTCGCCGAGCAGCGTGAGTTGTTCATGCAGCTCGTCACGGCGGCACGGCTGGCGGTGAAGGACTGAGACTTGGCGGAACCGTCAAGCCGTCAAAGGTCAAGCCGTCAAGCACACGCGACGCTTGACCTCTTTGACCCTCTTGACCACTTGACCTCACCCTCATGACTTCCCACTTCCTCCAATTCGATCATACCGGCAGTCCCGCCGCGGTGCTGCAGCTTCATGAACGTGCGCTGACTCCGCTCTCCGGCCACGAAGTCCGCGTGCGCATGCGCTACGCGCCCGTGAACCCGGCGGACCTCAATTTCATCGAAGGCACCTATGGCCGTGCCGCGCATCCGCCCTGCATCCCCGGCCACGAAGGCTGCGGCGAGGTCGAGGAGGTCGGCGAAGCCGTCGTCTCGCTGGCCAAAGGCGATGTCGTCATCCCGCTGCTCGGCACCGGTTGCTGGACGCAGCATCTCACCGCCCCGGAGCATCATTTCGCCAAACTGCCGCCGCAGATCGACCAGGTGCAGGCCAGCATGCTGCGCATCAATCCCGTCACCGCCTGGGCCTTGCTCAAGCATTACACCGACCTCGAACCCGGCTCCTGGGTGGCGCAAAACGCCGCCAATTCCGGAGTGGGCCGCGCCTTGATCCAGCTCGCTCACCACTTCGGCCTGCGCACGCTCAATTTCGTGCGCCG
>NZ_JBIIKX010000163.1:0-23713 GCF_044232965.1 Prosthecobacter sp. | reverse complement strand
AAGCCCTGTCACGCAGGGCGGTTTGCAGACTCCGGGTCAGTTTGTTGAACATGGCTCCTTCTCAACTCCCGCCCATTCCAGCACCTTGCCAGAAAGGCGTTTTATTTGCGAAGACACCGCCTAGTCGCTGGCGTGACGCCGTTAAGTTCGAGAATGCCGTCCTGACGGATGGTCAGCGCGGCGGCAGCGCCCAAACGATCAGCGCCAGCGAGTCGCACAGTTCCTTCGTTGATGGTGATCGTGCCCGTCTGAGCGTTCGTGCCGCCCAGACGCAAGGTGCCTGCGCCCACCTTGGTGAAGCCGCCCGTGGTCGTCGCGGTGATTGGGGCATCGAGAGACAGCGCGTTGGCCCCGCCATCCACATTGATGACCAGCGCACCGCTGCCGCCCGTGCTGACGCCGGTGCCCGTGATGGAGCCGGAGCCGCCGGTCTGAATGATGCCGCCACTGGCGTTCGCAGTGCCTGCGGTGCGAATCGTGAGCAGGCCGGTCATGTTGAGGGCGGTCGCTCCATTGATGCGGAGCGAGTCGATGGTCACCGCAGCGTTGCTGAAACCAGCGCCCGTGATTTCCATGCTGCGCGCCGAAGTCAGCGCGGTGGAGGTGGTGGCAAAGTCCGTATCGGTTGTGTAATTCGGCACCCGCAGGGCTGTCGCTGCTCCCGGCACAAAGGCGAAGTTGGCCCCATTGTAGTAGAGACCGGCATTCGCGATGTTGTTCGTGATGGCAGTCGTGGTGAACGAAACCGTGTCGCTGACAGTTGGGGTGTCAATGTTCACCGTGCCACCGCCGCCGACGGTGCCGAGCGAGGCAAAGACAATGGAAGCAGTGCCGCCGCTGCCGGGGGAGAGCTTGATGGTCCCCGAGCCAGCGGTGGGAGTCAGGGCTCCAAGCGTTTCCACGTTGTTGGTGCTGGCCTGACCGACCAGTTCCAGGATGCCGCCCGCATAGACATTGGTGGCATTGAACACGATGGCCGACGCATCGGCAAGGATAGTCGAACTCGCGGCATTGGCCTTCAGTTGCAGTGTGCCGTTCGAAATGGTGGTAGCCCCGGTGTAGGTGTTGGTGCCAGCCAGGATCCATCGGCCCGCGTCGATCTTAGTCACCAGCGTGGAGCCGTTTTGAGCGATGGCCCCGTTGATCGTGTTGGCCCCGATGTTCGTGCCGCCCAAGGTCAGGGTCTTGGTTCCTGCACCCGTGGCGGTGAATGCCGCGTTGAGAACAACCCCAGGGCTGGTGCCGGTCTGGTTGGCGAGAATGGTCGCGCCACCCGTGGTGCCAGCCAGATTAAACACCTTGCTGGTGGTCAGGTTGGCGAGCGTGGCATTGTTCCCCACGATGCTGAAGGTCGCCCCGGTCGTGGTGGTGCCAATATTAATGTTGGAGGTGTTATTCGTAATGGCACGGAAGTCATTGATCGCCACCGTGCCGCCATTGACATTCACGTTCCCGTCCAGCGTCGAGGCCGTGCCAGTGAGGGTCAGAGTTCCAGCGCCCGACTTGGTGAGGATGTGGTTAAAAGCAGCGGAGGCGGCAATGATGTTTCCGTTGATGAAGGTGTTGCCATTGCCGCCGATGTTCATCGTGCGGTTGCCCGTGTTGTCGGCGTTGCTCCAGAAATTTCCCGTTAACGAAAGAAGCGCCCCACCTTGAAGGTTGTTGGTCAGCGTGGTGTCACCATTGCCGCCATTCACGGGCGCGGTCGTGAAGCTCATGCCGTAGCCGTTACGACTGTTGAACGTCAACGTAATGCCGTCCTCGTAGGACAAGTTGCCGAACGCGACGGTCTGGTCCTTGGCGGAACTGCCCGGTGTGTGGTCCGCAAAAATCGTGCTGGCAGCACGGAAATAGACGTTGGCATTGGTGCCATTCGAAACCTTGACGTCCGGCGAGTCCATCAACACGGCCAAAACGCCTCCATTCATGTCCAGAACCGCACCCGTAGTCCCGCTGGTGCGGGTGCCGAGCACCCCTGCCGAGTCGATCCGCACGACGCTCTGCCCGCTGGCGGCGCTGGCGCTGACACGAATGGTGCCGGAGAAACCGGAGGAATCGGAAGGATTAAGGAACAAGGTGCCACCGCCAGAGCCCTCCAAGGTGCCCGTGCCGGCGAGGATGCCGGTGACGTTGTAGAAGCTGGCCCCCGCCTGATTAATCCCGCCCAGGGAGTTGATGGTGGTCGCAGCGACACCCTGAACATTGAGCGGTCCGGTGATATTGAGCGTGCCATCCGCAGCAATCATGCGGGTGTTCATATTCGTGCCACTGAAGGCCACCCCCATGTCCACGGTCCCGGACAGCGTGTTGTTCCCAGTGCTGACAAGGGCCGCACCGTTATCCCCAACCGGTCCTCTGCCTTGGAGGGACAGATCCCGGGAGAGGGTGATATTGCTGCCTGTGCCATCGAGCACCAAAGAGCCGCCACCGAAACCTCGCAGGTTATTGACGCCAAGGGAACCGGCACTCACATACGGATTGAAAGCCGCGACAACGATGGGGGAACTGCTCGCGCCCAGCGCCCCCTGACCCGTGATGATGAGGGAACCGTTGCTAATCGTGGTGGTGCCCGTGTAGGCATTGGCGTTGTTCGAGAGGCGAATGGACCCGCCACCAGTCTTCGTGAGCCCCGCAGAGCCGAAGATCTGGCTGGAGATCATAGCGGACTCACCAAGATTGGCATGCAGTGTCGGTGTCGTCCCCGCCAGGGTGAGATCACCTCCCGTGAGTGTGTACCCGCTGCGCAGGAAGCTGAGCTGATTGGCCGTGATACCAGCCACCAGGGTGACCGTGCTCAGAGCCGGAACATCTCCTGGAGCCACCACCCCGGTGAAAATTGCAAGATCAGCGCTGGTGTTCGGCCAGACATCATTGCTGGCCGTATCCCACCAGCGCGGGGCGGCAATGTCCCAGGTTCCGGTCCCACCCAGGCCAGCACCATTCAGACTATTGCCCAGCGGCTCGGCATCACTGTCCCAGTACAAGGTTGCGGCTTGCAGCGGCTGGGCTACCTGACAGCAGGCCAAAAGCATGAGCCCGAGGCAACTAAAACGCTGGCTATGCAGGCGGGGGCAAACTGAATATCTCATGGTTGTTAGACCACAGTACCAGATTTAAATCGTTGAATTCCAATGACTCAATGCGTGGCGAATCGCCATTATTACGAGTGGCGGTAAACGCCTCACTGAGTGGCGATTTACGCCGCAAAAAGCCCCGCCAGTCTCCCGGCAGGGCTTCGTCAAATCACTCTTTCTGCCCACTTCAGTGACGACGGCGGCGTAGCATGAGGCCGATAAGGCCGAGAAGCAGGAACAACGAGCGGGAGGGCTCAGGGACGACGACAAGGATGCCGTGGGTGGCAAAGGCGCTGGTGTCCCAGGCGAAACCGCTCAAGTTCAAGTCAGGCAGGTAAAAATCACCAAAGACACCACCCGAGGAGAATCCTGTGCCAAGATCGAGTCCACTGGTGACACTACCCCAATCGAGCAGGTTGAATACCTGGCCATAACCGTAGGTCATCGTGCCATTTTCTAGAACGTGGACCTTGCTGCCTGCGCTCAAAGTGAGTGCGCCAGTTACGTTGATGTAGTCGTGATTGCTGGAAGATGAGGGAGCCACGTTCCAAATAGCGGCTGCTGCTGCTGCATTGGCTGCATTGGCACCCGCACCGCCAAAGTCAGGATTGAAGAGATCACCAGCCGTGTTGTAGTCCGAGCTGTTGAAGGTATAGACCCCGTTCACAAAGGTAATCGCTGTCCCTACCGTGGGAGTCGAGATGCCGACTTGGAGCATTGAGCCGGAGTTCACCACCAGATCCTTGTTGATGTTCAGCGTGCCATTATCAGAACCCAGACTGCCTCCGGGAGCCAAGATGCCCACACCACCGGAGCCGACTGTAACGGTGCTTGAACCGCTGCCGAGGGTGACAGCGTCCGCAGCCGAGAGCACCGCAGCATTCTGGCTCGTGAAGCTGTTGGTAACCGCGCCGTAAGTGCCGAGGCTGCCGGAGGCTTCACCCACGTTAATGGCGGCGGTGTTCGTCTGGCTGGCGGTGAAGTGCAACTGACCATTACTTGCCGTGGTGGTTCCGCTGTAGGTGTTCGCATTCGACAGAATGGTCGTGCCCGTGCCCGACTGCGTCACACCGCCTGCGCCGCTGATGATACCGCCAAGAGTGTTGGTGTTCGCCCCGGTCGCGTTGACCGTGCCTTCGTTGGCGACGGCGTTGGTCAAGGACGTGTTGTTTGCCAGATTCACGGCAAGGGTTGCACCGCTGACCGTGGAGACTGCGGAGGAGGCGTCAATGGATCCCGTGGTGCCATTGCCGATCTGCAAAGTGCCCGCGCTCACCACAGTGGCCCCGGTGTAGGTGTTCGCGTTGGAGAGAATCGTCGTCCCCGTGCCCGACTGCGTCACAGCCCCTGTTCCGCTGATGATGCCGCTCAGGGTGTTGGTGTTCGCCCCGGTCGCGTTGACCGTGCCTTCGTTGGCGATGGCGTTGGTCAAGGACGTGTTGTTTGCCAGATTCACGGCAAGGGTTGCACCGCTGACCGTGGAGACTGCGGAGGAGGCGTCAATGGATCCCGTGGTGCCATTGCCGATCTGCAAGGTGCCCGCGCTCACCACAGTGGCCCCGGTGTAGGTGTTGGCGGCGGTGAAGGTCAAGGTGCCTGCACCTTGTTTAGTCACATTGCCAGTTCCAAGGATGACACTGCCGCTGACGGTGGTGTCTCCACTTCCGCCCACAGTGAGGTTTTCATTCGATCCGCCTGCGGTCTCGCTCACAGAACCAGAAACGGTCAGCAGGTTGCTGCTGTTGTTCGTCCAGGTCTGGCTCGCCCCTAGAACGACGTTGGCGGAGATGGTGTTCGCACCAGAACCAGAGGCCACCGTAATGCCGCTGGCACCGTTGATCGTCAGGCTATTGGTGCCGGTGCCGGAGGCGATGATGGAGCCTGCGGTGTTGGCTGTGCCGGCACCGGTGAATGTGAGACTGTTGATCGAGAAGTTACGATCCAAGTTCGTTGTGGCGTAGAAGTTCGTCGGCGTGTTGGCCGTGATGAAGACATCCGTGCTCGGACCAGGGACCGTGGCGACCGTGGTGCCGACGTCGGTGGTCCACCAGTTTGTGTTGGTGGCATTGCCGTCCTTCCAACTGGACGTGCCGAAGTTGCCGCTCCAGTAGGCCGCTGTATCGGCGGTGGGGACGATTTCGAAAGTGGAAAGCGGACCAGCGACTTGGAGGCCGCGGCCAATAAGCGTGCCGGCGTCATTAATGAAGCTGAACTGGTTCAAGACCGTGTTGGCCGCGAATCCAGGATTGGTGGTGAACAGGAGGCGATCCTGAGTTGGATCGAGACTGTCCGTCGTGGCGCTGAGGGCGTAAACGCTGCCCGTCCAGTTCGCCACGGTGACGCCATTGAGGGAACCGGCGAGGCTGGCGAAGGTCAGGCTGTTGGTGGTGCCGGTGCCGAAGTCCAGCGTGCCGGGGGAGGCTGCGGAGAAGGTGAGGGCACCGAAGCGCTGATTGTTGCCCGTCAGCGTGTTAGCGAGACTGAGGGTGGCACCGGTGGTTTGGAAATTCACTGGGGTGAATGTTGTCGGGTTGGTGAAGCTCATCACGTTGTCCACGGCTCTGGAGATGCGGAAGTTACCGCCCGTGTTCAGGTTCAGGGCGCTCGTGCCGCGAAGGCTGCCGCCGGTGCCGATCTCAAGAACGCCGCCGTTGACCGTGGTGGTGCCGGTGTAGGTGTTCTGGCCGGTGAGCACCTGGGTGGAAGCGCCGCTCTTGGCGAGGTTCAGGGCTTGGTTGGCATTGGATATCACGCCGCCGAAGGTGGTGCTGCCGGTGGTGTTGCTGACCGTGAGGGTTCGGATCGAGCTGGAGTTCGTGATGAGACCGCCGGTGGTGGCGCTGCCGCTGGAGAGGGAGGCCACGGTTTCATTGAAGCCAGCGATGTCCAACGTGCCGCCGGAGTTGACGACCAACGCCGATCCATCCGGAATGACGCCCGCGATACCGAGTTGTAGCAGGCCGCCGTTGACGGTGGTGGCTCCGGTGTAGTCATTCGCTGTCTGGGAGAGCACCAAGATGCCGTTGCCAGCCTTCGTGAGGCCGGAACCCGCGCCGCTGGTGATCTGGCCGCCGATGGTGGCGGTGACCTGCGGACTGGTGACGTTGATCGTGCGGGTCGCAGTTCCGAGGTCCATCACGCCGTTGAGCGTGAGGTTATGAGTGGCGGCAGTGCCGCCGAAGGTGAAAGCGGAAGCGACGGAAGGCGTGGCGAAGGCGATGGCGTTGGCAATGGTGCGCACGGTGTTGTCCGTCTGGATGGTGGCGTCGTCCGCGATCCGCAGGGTGCCGGTGCCGAGCGGGCCAGCGGTGACGGCGATCGGAGCGGCGACAGTGCTGGCGGTGGTAGGCGTGCTGGCGGCTCCGATGATGAGCGTTCCCGCGCCAAGATTGAGACCGGTGGTCCAGTTGCTGTTGGCGTTCGTCAGCACCAGCGAGCCGCTGCCAGTTTTGCTGATGGCATTGGTGTTGCCCGCATTCTGGGTGATAGCGGCGCTGATGATCAAGCCCATCGGGGAAAGACCGGAGACGTTGATGACGGGGCTGGCGTTGCTGAACTCAAGCGAAGCGAAGCGGGTGTCGGCGGTGGTGAAGGTTCCGCTGATGGTTGGTGTGCTGGCGTAGTTGTTATTAACCACGTTGATCGCTGCAGCATCGCTCAATACCAACCTGGAGGTCGTGAATGTTGTTGTTGGGCCACCGAGGGCGACCGTTGGCGTGGCCGTGCCTCCATTGTTGTTAAAGTTCAACCGGGCCACAGTGTTGGTGTAGTTGATCTGGTTGGTGGCGGATGGGGTTCCAAAGGTATTCGTGTAGTTCGGCAAGGTCAGCGTGCCACCACCATTGATCGTCACCTGATTCCCAGCGGCGATGAGGCCGAAGTTGTTGGTGCCGCCGAAGTTGACGGTGCCGCCGTTGATGACGAGGCCGTTGGCTGGTGTGGCCGCGAGCGGAACAACCACTTGGCCCGTCGCTGCAGGAGTTAGGGTGAGAGTCGCGCCGTTGTTGACAATTGTTCCGCCGGTGTAGGTGTTACCCGGCGTCCCGATGACCACCTGACCCGTCGTCAACGTTGCAGTAGCATTGGAACTCAGAGTCACCGTCGTGCCAGAGATCGCGCTAATCGTGACACCACCCGCGATGCCAGCGACACTGCTGAACACGGGCTGGCCTACATACATGGTTGCCGCCTGAGCCACTGTCACTCCGGTCAAGGTGTTGGTGCCAGTTGTGATACCGATGCCCGTCGTGCTGACCACACCCGAGGATCCGAAGGTGAGGAAGGCGGAACCCGTCGAGGCAGGAACGGCATTGGACAGGACCAGCGAGGCGGTGCCGCCGCCACTGACAATGGTCGTATTAGCGGGAACGCCGGGTCCGGTGACGGTCTGGCCGTTTGCGGTTGCTGTGCCACTTGGGACTGTGATCGTCGTGGTTCCATCGCTCACGGCGGCGAGTTGGATGCCCGAGGTTCCATTCGTGAGAATCGAGGCCGCCGAACCCGAGACCACCAAGCGGGTCAGAGCAGAGCCGCTGTTGTTAACGATACGGGAGTTCACCGTGGCGCCGGCCGTGGTGAGGTAGAGATTGTAAGTGCCCGCAGCAGCACCGGAAGGACCCGCGGCGATGCGGACCCAGTCCACATTCTGGCCGATGTTCCCAGTCGCGCCGCTCTTCAAGAGACCGCCGCCGCCTTGGGCCGCGTTACCAATGAACAGCGGGTCGGAGAACAATGTTCCACTCACGCCAAACGCGCCGACGATGTTCAGGCTGTTGAGCGTGTAGCTGGCGACCGAGGTGAGCGTGCCAGTGGCAACAAGGCGGATGTTCTGGGCGGGCTGGGTGGCCGCTGGCAGGGTCGAGGCGCTGTAGTCGAGGAATCCAGAACCGATGTCGCCCAAGGCACCCACACCGATCGCGTCCGAGGCGGATGGAGTGGATCGGTAGGTGAGGAACTCGGTGTTGTTGAAGGTGGCCCAGCCGCCGATCAAGTTGCTAACTAAGGTTGGTGCCGTGCTGAAGGTCAATTGTGGGCTTTGGCCGGCTGTTGCAGCCGTGCCGCGGCCGATCTGGCCAGTGGCGCTGGTGATGTTGAGCGTGGCTCCATTGGCCGACGTCTGTGACAGGGTCGTGCCAGCGAGATTGATGCTGCCACCCAAGCCAGTCTGCGCCTGGAAAGCGACGGTGCTCGTTCCGGCAGCCGCCGTAAGGGCACCGATTGTGGCGCTGGTCTCACCTTCAAGGCGCGGGGTGATGGAGAGCGTGCCGCCGGTCAGATTGATCGCTGAGGAACCCGTGCGGGCTGCGACGTGCGAGAGCCCGCTGTTGACCAGCGAGAGCGTGGCGTAATTCGCATTGATCGCGCCGCCGCCAGTGATGGCACCGCTATCCTGAAGGACGAGCGAGCCAGCACGGATGGTGGTGGCTCCAGTGTAGTATTGGGCTCCGGTGAGGGTCCAGGCGAAGTTGCCAGCCTTGTCCACCGAGAAGTTGTTCTCATTCGCGGTACCGCCGTTCACGCCGAGGGTTCCGGCGAAAGTGGTGAGTGCCGACTGCGCGGTGTAGAGATTGGCAGCAACAGCGCTGTCGTTGACGATGGTTCCCGCCGTGTTTGGCAGCAGGTTGGCCGTGGTGTTAGTGATCTGGCGGACGGCTTGGTTGTTGCCATTGAGCTTGACCGTGCCACCGTTGACCACGAGGTCGGCCACGGTGACGGCACCTGCGGTCGGGGTTACAATCAGCGTATTCGCGCCGCCACCGAGGACGAGGGTGCCTTCATTGACGAAGGTCGCGCCGGTGTTGAGACTGCGCCCGTTCAGGGTCAGAGTGCCAACGCCGTCCTTCACGATACCGCCGGAACCGAGCGTGTAGGCGCTCGACGTGAGGTTGCCTGGGGTGTGGTAGATCAGCAGGCCCGTGCCGGTGCCGGCCTGAAGAGCGCCGCCAACGATGCCGAGGTTGCCGCTTTCCGCGAGGATGGCACCAGAGCCGGCCGCCGTGCTGTTCAGGGACAGTGTGTTGAGCGTGCCCGCCGCGTTGAAGAGCGTGGTGGCGCTGGTGGCGCTAGAGACACCACCGCCGATGGAGGTCAGGCCGCCTCCGGAGGAGAGGTTGAGGCTGTTGACCGTCGTGCTCGAATGAAGGCCCAGCGCCGTGGTCACGTTCGGGTTGGAGGTATTCGCAGTGGCGTTGGACACGGTGCCTGCGGTGGCCGTGATGGTCAGCGGTGTGGCTGTGCCCAGGTAGGTAGCACCGAGGGTTGCTGCGTCGAAGTAACCGGTATCGGTGGTCGTGTAGAGACGGAAGCCGTTGGCATCGCTGGTCACGAAGCCGGTACCGCTACTGTCGATACCGATCATGTCGGGCCGGATGTTGTTCACAAGGTTGGCCGTGGTGGCGAAGACGTTGACACGACCCGAGGCCGCCGTGCCGCCACCGAGCTGGCCGCTGCCGGCGTCCAGGGTGAGCGTACCGCGGTTGGTGGTGCTAGATGCGGCCACGCTGGCCGCATTGATCGACGTGCCAGCCGTACCGGAGGTCAGAGCAAACTTGCTGGCACCTTCCAGGTTAGTGATCGTGTTCACCGCCTCAATCACCGCTGAGCTGCCACCGCGGAAGTCGAGGATACCACCGCGCATGCTGATAGCACGGTCAGCAGCCGTGGCCTGCACGCTGGTGGTGCCGCCAAGGCGGTTGCCGAGCACGTTGGTGCTGTTGTCGAGCTTCAGCGTGCCGCCTTCAGAGAGAATGGTGGTGACAAAGCCGACCTTGGCCGTGGTGCTGTCGAGGGTGACGATACCACCGTTGATCTGGAGGGTGCCGAGGATGTTGGCGGAGTTGTCTTTGGCGAGATTCCAATTGCCAGCACCGATCTTGGTGACGTTTAACAGACCAGAGGTGTAGTCAGAAGCCAGCGTACCTGCAAAGGTACCGCTCGTGCCAGCCGAACCGGTGACCAGTGTGCCGCCAGTGTTGAAGCTGAAATTCTTGATGACTGCCGTGGAGGTCGCAGGATCAGTGTCCGTGCTGTAAACCGAGCCGATCTGCGTATTGGTCTGGCCGCGCATGTCGAGGATGGTGCCGTTATCGAGAGCGACCGAGGCATTGGCGAAGTTTGAGCCACCGCCCGTGTTCGGCCCGAAGATCAGGGAACCTGCATCCACATTGATCGTGGTCACGCTGGTGCTTACGCCGCCAAGTTGCAAGGCTCCGAGTCCCGCCTTGTTGAGAGTGGCTCCGCCGAAGATGTTGGCGTTGATGGCGAGACCGACCTGTTCGTTAGAATGGCCTAGAGTGCCGACTTCAGTCGCGCCGGTAACAGCGGCGACAGTGAGTGTCGGAGATGCAGCCAGGGAGATATTACCGAAGATGGACGGCACGGCGCGCACGTCATCGAGATTCGAGGCGGTGATGTCGCCGGAAATCGTGAGAGTGCCTGCACCCGTCTGGACTAGCGGACCGCCATCCTGATAGCCGCCCTGGCTGTTGAAGGTCAGGCTGGCGATGGTGTCGTCGAACCCGTTGAGGTCGAGCTGGGAACCGCCACGGATCGTGATGGCCGAGGCGTCAGCAATCTGGTTGCTGGCGTTGAGAGCAACGCGGGAGTTGGCGATCGAGCCAGTGGCCGCACCAGTGGTGCCGCCGGTGATAATGAGGTTCCCGGTAATGGCGTTGGTCGTGGTGACGGGCACGAAGTTGGTCGAGGCAACCGGAGCGGCTCCAAGGTTGACGATCACGCCGTTGACATAAGCGGTGCCAACGTAGCTGTTGGTGTTGTTCAGCGTGATGAGGGCACCCGCCGTCGTGCTCATGGAATCCATGACCAAGGCAAAGGTGCCGGTGATGTCAGAGTGAATGGTTAGGCCGGAAGTCGAGCCACTATGCAGGAACAATTCAGAGCCGGCGGTGGTGAGCTGGCCGCGCGTGGAGGCGTTGGTGGTGGCACCGATAATACGGGCCGCAGCGTCCGTGCCGCTGATGAGACCGCCGCTGGCGAGCGACAGGGTGTTCGTTCCCGTGGCCGCGAAGGAGACGGTTACCGCGCCGCCATTCATGGTCAGCGAGTTAATCGTCTGCGTGCCGGAGATGGCTGAGAGTGGGTTCGCGTTGATGCGAACGTTGTCAGTGGCGCCTGCGCCTGGCAGGGTCAGCCTCTGCTGCACGCCATTCAACTGCCGGAGGCCGGTGACTGGATCGTAGGTGGCGAATTCGGCATTCGTGTTACCTGTGTTGCCATCCGAGGTGACCACTGTGGCCCAGCCGCCGAGGATGCCATTGACGTTCGTATTCAGCGCGCTCGCAGTGGCGGTGACAAAGGGGTTGTCGCCGAACGAGCCGGTGCGGGAGGTGAAGTTGAGAGTGGAACCCGTGTCGCGGCTGAAAGTGCCGCCGAGGTTGAGGGTCGCGGTGCCGAAGGTGTTATTGCCCACATCCAAGCGGATGAGGCCAGTGCCGCCGGTGACACTCAGATTGCCAAGGGTGACCGATCCGTTGGTGCCACCACGGCTGATGTATTCGAATCCACCGCCGTCAAGGAAGATCGGCACAGCGCCGATGCGGTTGGCCACCGCCTGGATGCCAGAGTCGTCCCAGCGGAGGAGGGAGTTGCGGATACTGATGCTCGAAGTTCCCGAGAGTTTGCCTTGATCGGCGAGGGCGAGAACCTGACCAAGCACTGTGGTGGTGCCGGTATAGGTGTTGTCGTCCACGAATGTGGATGTGGTATTACCGGTCTTGGAGAAGTTCAGGCCCGTGCCTTGAATGGAGCCAGCCCATATCTGCCCGCTGTTCTGGTTGATGACAAGATTGCCTGTGCCGGTGACGATTCCGCCAGTGCCAGGCAGAGTGCCCGCGCTGGAGAGGTTGCCGACGATCTGTGAGTTTGAGGTGAGATCGAGGGTGGCACCCGCATTCACGACGAGGGCGTTGGCATTCGAGGTGGTCGTGAGGGCATTGATCGCCGGAGCCGTTGCCGCCCGGTAGAAGATCGCGTTGTCCGGGGCTCCAGCAGCGATTTGCAGGGTGCCGCCATTCACGGTGGTTTGACCGGTGTAGTTGTTACCCGAAGAGGAGCCGAGGATAAGGGTGCCGTTGCCCGACTTGGTGAGGCCTCCTGTTGTCGGTGCGACTGTGCCACCGAACGGCACGGCGACCGTCAAGGTCTTCGTGGAACCAATGACATGGACGATAGCCTCACGGTTGCCACCGACGTTGAGGAAGCCAGTGCCACCTACGCCAATGGTGTTGTCTTCCAAGGCGAGGATACCGCCGGAATCGAGGGAGAGGTTAACTTTGTCAGCCAGGGTAATGTTTTTGCTCGCAGTATTGAAGGTCAGCGAGTTGATGCCGGTCGTCTGGAAACTGTTCGGTGTGGCATTAGCGAGAGAGGCGGCAGCCGCGAGTCGGATGTTCAAGTCCGTGGCACTGTTGGCGACTGCTCCGGTGGGCAGGGTTGCGGCGTAGTTGCCTGCGGCCAACGGCTGAATACCGGCAGTAGCGGTGTAGTTCGCAAAGCTGGTGCCTGAGCCGCTAGCGGACTGATCGACGATCAACCAAGGGAGAATGCCCGTGGCGGTAGTGGCACCAAAAGCCTCTGAAGTGCTCCCAACAGGTGTCGGTGCGGTGCCGATGATCACATTGGTGTTCGTGGTCGCGGGTGTCCCACTGCCAAGGCTTGTGCCGCGGATGAGAACCGTCGCTGTGTTGGCAGCACGAGCCAGCGTGGCTGCGCCGGTGCTGGTCAGGCGGACGTTCTGCGATGTGGTGTTATCCAACGTCACCACGCTAAATCCACCACCGAAGGTCAGGATGCCGGTGCCAATGTTCTCATTCACGGTAGCGGCCCCACTGTTGATGATCAGCTCGCCGCCGTTGACAGTAACCGCGCGATTCGCGGTGTTGAGGACGCTCAGTCGGCCACTGACCGCAGTGCCTGAGTTGTCGAGTAGGAGGGTGTTGGTCGGGATTCCGGCGGAGACAGGACCGGCATTGATCGTGACCGTGCCGGCGATACCGAGCTGGCCTGCAGCACCGCTTACGGTGATGTCACCCAGGACGAGAGTCGCTGCCGAGAAAGTATTTGCGGCAGTCAGGGTGAGCTTGTTCGAGCCGACCTTGGTGAGGGTAAAGGCGCCCGAAACGATTCCGCCGAGGGTAATGTCACTGCCTGCGGAACCTCCACTGGTGGCGTTGATCCAATCGGAGCCAATGCTGGCGGCAGCACTCAATACGAGGGCGCTGTTCACGGTGGCAGTAGTGGTCGTGTTGCTATTGACTAATGCTCCCAGCGTATTGCGGGCGGCAGTGAAGTTACCACGACCGCTGCCAGCGATGGAGAGGAACTCCGAAGTCGTCTGACCATTCAAATCAAGCACCGCGCCACTGGCAAGAGTGGTACCGTCTTGAGCAAGGGAGGTCGCCGCACCGAGCGCACCAGCAACGCCGAGCTTGATGATGCCGCCAGCCGAGGTCGTCGCAGCGCTTACGGAGATCGGACCGAGGAGCGTGGTGCTGTTGTCGGTGTTGAGGAAGAGGGTGTTGGTGCCCGTCTTGGTAAGCGTCTGAATTGTCGCCAAGGAGTTGATCACGCCGAGGGTGAGATCGCCGTAACCGCCGACGGAGGCGTTGCCACCAAGGGTAAGCGAACCGGCCAGGCTGGCCGCTGTGCCTGAGCTATTCCAGAGAGCCGCACCGGAGTTGGCGTTAAGAATGTTCGCGGGTGTCGCGGATGGGAGGGTGGCACCGGCACCAGTGATGTTAATATTGCCAGCCACTGCACTCTGACCGTTGAGGTCGAGCATACCGGAGGCGGAGAAGTTATAGACACCAGCGAGGGCTGCCGTAGTCGGCACTGATATGGTAAAGGTCGTGCCGGTAGGCGTACCGGTAACATAGGCACCAACTGGGATACCCGTGCCAAAAACCGCTGAGCCAACCTGAATGCCCATGTTGGCGTTGGTGTCAGCACCTGCGAGGGTAATCAAAGTATTACCAGTGGTGTTGGTCGGTAGTGTGGTCGAGTTGGCACTGTTGTTGCGAATCGTTGTGCCACCAGCAGGCAACGCATTTGCGTTGTTCAGGATCACGGTGCCGCCCTGAACTGTCAGCACTCCCGTGAACGTAGCGGTGTTGTTGGCACCGAGGATCAGAGTGCCTGTGCCGGATTTCGTGAGGCCATTGCCCGAATCAGTCACCGCTCCGATCAGGTTCAGGGTGCCAGCGCTAGCCGTGGCTGTGTTTCCGGTATAAACGAGAGCACCCGTGCCAGTGATGCTGGTCGCACCACCCGCGCCATACCAGCCGGTGCCAAAGCTGCCGTTCGGGCCGTTGACGATGTTCAAGCGGGAGTCCGCGCCCAATGTAAGAGTTTTCGAGGAATCGATGACCGCACCAAACTGGGTGCCGAACGTGTCGATCGTGGCCGAGGTGCTGGCAGCGAGTGAGTAGTTTTGATTGATGATGGCCGCGCCATTGAAGAAGTTGGCAACCGTCGGAGCAGCGGTGGTGTTGTTGTAAAGCTTGCTTGAATCGATGGACTGGAAACTCGTGGCACCACCGGTGTCCGCACCGGCGTAGAGGAGGCGGAAAGCACCCCCGCTGCCTGCATTCGAGGACTTGTAAACAATGGAGTGGTAACCGGCAGAGAGGCCAGTGACCGTAACCGCAGCGCTGTCAGTCATACCACCGGGGAATCCCGTAATGATCGCATTGCCGTCAATAAAGAGAGCGAAGCCATCGTCCCCACCCGTGCGGAAGGTGTAGTCACCACCCGTGGTGATTTCGAGGAAACCGGAATAGACGGCCGCCGAGTTCACCGCGGTGCCGGTGAGGACGTTGGGACGGTTGCCGAGGACGCCATCATTGAGGCGATTGGCGACGAAGTTCGAACCTGAGAAGCCGATGCCGGCCACTTGCTGGGAGATGACTGATGTTGCAGGTGCCGTAGTCAGATTGGCGAAGGCCGCATTGAGGCCACCGCTGGAATAACCAAAATCGGTCATATTAGCACCGGTGAGCACTTGGTTTTGGATGCCCAGCGGATAAGAGCCACTGAGAGTGACGTCACCGCCAGCCAATGTGTTCGTCTGACCGATGGTGACGAGATCTGGGAAAACGAGACTGCCTTGGCCGACATTGATCGGCTTGTCACCCGAATACCCGAAGACGACCACTGTGGCACCGGATGCCACGTTGATTTGCGGTACTAGGCCAGTAGGTGTGTCACCACTGACATTGAGGAGACGCAAGATGTAGCCGTTGGCGCTGCTAACGTTGAGAATCTGCCCGCCCTGGAGGCTGAGGTCGGCGACTTCGATGGTGTTCAGGGTGTTAGCTCCATTATTGCCGACATGAATGTTGGCGGTCGAGTTACCAGCATTGATGGTGATGTTGTTGGCATAGCTGATGAGGCCGTTGCTGCCAGTGCCGCTGTTTTGCAGGGAGAGGAGACCGCCGTCGTTGATCAGGACGTTGGAACCGGCGAAGACTGGGGCGGTGCTAGCTCCATTGAGTCCGGCGAGAGTCAGTGTTCCAGCATTGACGATGGCACTCGTGGTAGCGGCGGCACCCCAATTGTTGAGGCCGCTGCCAAGGACGAGCGTTCCAAGACCTTCCTTGGTGATGTAGTCCGTCGCTCCACCAGTGATGGCACCATTCAGGGTAAGGATCGCCTGTGGGGCATCAACGGTGATCACAGTATTGCCAGCGTTCAGTGAGGTAGCGCCGTTCAGGGTAAGGCTGTTGGTTCCCTTGAGGGTGAGGTTGAGTCCGCCGAGGACGTAGTCGTTGTTCAGGGTGCGAGTGCCGGTGTCCACCGTGAGATAGGTGCCGGAGTTGATGGTCAGCGGGTTGGTGCCGACGGGGCCGTTGGCGAAGGTATTGGCTATGCCGGTGATCGAGTCGCGAGTGGTCACATTGGTGTTGCCACCGATGGCAAGACCGCCCGTCGCGAGGGTAACGCCGCCCGTGAAGAGGCTGGCTCCGCCGAGCTGCACCAAGCCGGTGCCGTTCAGGTTAAGTCCGCCAGTGCCGCCGATGGGAGCGCTGATGTTGAGCGTGGGAGTGATGTTGGCGACAGTGCTGTTGCCATTGATGGTCACGGCACTGGCCGTGATGTCGCGGGTGACGGCGCCAATATCGACTGCCACACCACCCGAGCCAGCACCGGAAATAACGGCTACTGACCCTGCATTTTCGGAAGCTGCGGTGATGTTGCCAGTCAGGGTAAGGATGCCAGTGCCGATGGCCAGCGTGGGTGCGGTACCGCCGTTGTTGTTGAAGACGAGGCCGGTGAGGCTGTTGGTCGTCGCAGCGGCAAGATTGACGGTGGAACTGCCATTGAGAGTCACGACCTGAGGCGTGATGATGCCGCCTGCCACCTGGGTGAAGGTGGCACCATTGACCGTCAGCCCATTGCCCGGGAGGGTACCCGTGGCGGCAAGCGTGGTAGTGCCCTGATTCAGCACGGTGCCGCCCCCGTAAGTGTTTGTACCCGCGAGGGTGAGTGCATTACCCCCACTCTTGACCAAGGTGACTCCGGCACCCGTGATAGCACTGTTGATGACCTGCGGCCCCGTACCCTGAGTGTAAACGAAGAGTTCCGGACCCGTGGTGGTGAGGCTGCCCTGATTGACCACACTGCCGAGGGTCTGCGTGGCCGTGCTGAAGAAGAGCAGGCCACCGCTGCTGAGGGTCAGCGTCTTGCCAGCCGCGATGTCCACCGTGTTGGCCGCGACGTTTCCGAAGCGCAGGCTGTTGATGGTGAGATCGTTGGTGACGGTGATACTGCCCGTTACGGCGGCATTCAGATTGATGTTGTCCGTGGCTGCGGCGGCATCCAGGGTGCCTGTGGTGGTCGTGGGATTGGAATAACCAGCAAAGCCGACCGAGTCCAGCCTGCCAACACCGAGGGTGGGATTGTAGCTGGCAAAATCACTGGTGTTGATGATGGCCCAGCCGCCGATGATGTTATTGGTTAGTCCGGCACCCAAAGTGCTGGTGGCAACGCCATTGAGGGTGGGGATGAGAAGGCGCCCAGCACTGCCGATTAAACCCAGGCCAGTCGGGCTGAAGTTCACCGTACCACCGCCCGAGGCGCGGTTGAGACTTGTGAGCGTCAGTTCAGCCGATCTAACGCCCGTGCCGCCTTCCGTGACGGTGATCGTGGAGCCTCCCTGTACCAGGGTCACCGCGCCGAGTGTCTCGGTGGAGTTTGCCTGGGCGCGGCCCAGGAAGGTGAGGGTGCCGCCCAGCAGGCTGATGGCAGCGCTGTCATTCACACGGTTCGTGAGGTCCGTGGTGCCGGTGTTGCTAATGCTCAGGGTCGAGTAGGCGAGCTTGATGGCGCTGGTGCCAGAGAGCTTGCCCTCGTCCAGCAGGGTGAGCGTGCCGCCGTTGATGAGCGTGCCGCCGGTGTAAGTGTTGTCGCTGTAGAAGGTGTTGGCGGTAGCACCGGATTTGTTGAAGAAGACATCGCCCGTGATCTGCCCACCCCATTGGTTGGCGGTGCCGTTCGCATGCACAGCCACCAAGGTAGCCGCGGAGGAAGAGGTAATGGTGCCGCCAGTTCCGGCAAATGCCGTGCGGTTTGGAGAAGTAATGTCGCCGACCATCTGTGAGTTGCCGTTCAGATTGAGTGTGGCACCAGGCCCAACGGAAAGGAGCTGGCCGTTGGTGCCACCCTGAGCACCCTGCCAGAGGGTGTTTTCTCCGCCCGCCAGGGTGACTGTGCCGCCGTTGATGGTGAACACAGCCGCGCCCGTGTTGAAGAACTGCTTCGTGTTAAACGTGAGATTGCCGCCAAGACCCTTGGTGACGTTGGCCGAGCTCGTGATGGCGGCATTGACCGTGAGGTCCGCGCCGGAATCCACCAGCAGGCCACCTTCCACCGCGCCGAAGGCGATGACTGGCGCGGAGTTGGTGGCAACAAGGGCGGCATTACCGATGGTCTGGTTGGCGGCCACCGAGAGAATGTTCCCAGAGGTCAAAATGAGCTGCTGGCCACCCGAGGTAGCGAAAGTCACATCCGTGCCCGCTCCCGCGATACGAAGGGAGTTGAGGGTGCGTCCGTTCAAGCCGGGATTGCTCAGCGCAACGGTGTCGCCGGTGACATTGTAGTTCGTGATGGCGCTGAAGACACCGGTCACGTTGGAAGCGTTGATGCCGTAAGCTGTGCCGCCGTTGACGTTGGTGAAGGTCAAGTCGGTGTCCGGGCCCACAACGTCGCCCGTGCCGTCGGTGACGGTGTAGGCGGTGAAGGCGGTGGTTGGCGTCGCCGCGCCCGTGTTAGTTGCGAAGTTGGTGCCCGCGCCATCTTTGACCACCACGCGCTGCATGATGCCGTTGGTCATCGTCGGGAGAGTGGTGAAGACGAGCCGGTTGGTGGTGGCGTTGAAGGTCTGAGCACTGGCGAGTGTCAGCACCGAACCGCCCGCGGCAGCGCCCACGCTGGCGAAGGTCAGTGTGGCGTTGGAGGCGTCTTCGTTGTTCAGGGTGATGGTGTTGGCACCCCAGCTGGAGGTGAGGGCACCGAAGGTCTGTGTGGAAACGGCAAAGCCATTGGCGGTGTAGCTCAGGTTGCCGTTGGCGAGACCAACCGTGCGCGCACCTGCAATGCGTGTCACGGCAGTGCCCCTGTCATCAATGTTCAGCAAAGCATTGTTATTGACGGTGATGTTGCCGGTGGCACCGGTGAGCTGGCCGGCCCCGCTGATGTTAAAGGTGCCCTGCGCAATGATCGGTGTGGCAGTGCTGCTGGCTACACCAGTGAGATTGAGTGTGCCGGCGCCGATCTTGGTGAAGGCAGCGGTGTTCGGCGTGTAACTGCCGAGGTTGATGATGCCGGTGCCTACTGTGTTGAAGGTCGGGCTGTTGCTGTTCTGCATCGCTCCAGAGGCAATGTTGAGAGTGGCTCCATTCGCCGCGCCGTAGGTCTGTCCCTGCGCAGCCGAGTTGGTGATGGCTCCCGTGACGGTATTGACGCCGCTGGCTGAGAAAATAGCTCCGGTGTTGTTGATGCCGTTACCACCACCGGTGGTAGAGGCCGCGTTGACCGCATTGGCGAGGGTGATCCCCCCGGGTAGGTGGAGAGCAGCGCCAGCAACCCCATTGAGAATGATCTGGCCGCTGCCAAGGGCGGTGTCATTGCTGATCTGGATCACGCCCTGATTGATGGTGGTCGTTCCGGTGAAGCCAGGCTGAGCTACGGTGATCGACAAGGTGCCCAGGTCGTTCTTTTGCAAGGGCGCGCCGGGTGCGAGCGAGACGTCGATGGCACTGGCGAGGGTGAGCGTGGCACCATTGGCAACTTCGATACGGCGGGCCGAGGCGGAGTCGAGGGCCCCAAATTTGAGCGCAGGCGTCGTCGCCGCATCCAGCGTCATGTTGCCCGTCGTGCGGAAGGTGGCGACGAGACCGGCGCTCGGGTTGAGCAGGATGATATTGCTCGAATCGCCGAGCGAAGCGACATTCGGCACCGAGAGGACGCCGTTCTGAATGTCGATGGTGGAACCTCCGCTGCCGAAGGTGTTCCCTGCACCGCCGGTCAGGGCGAGGGTGCCGAGGCCGGTCTTGATGAAGGCCGTGCCGCCTGCGACGCCGCCGGTCAGGGCACCGGAAAACGTGAGTCCCTGGACGACATTGGAGTTCGTCGCGTTGAGGACATTGAAGGTCGGCGTGTTGGCAGCCGGCAGGGCATAGGCAGCAGTGAGGTCAAGGCCGTAGCCGCTGCTGTTCGTGATGGTCAGCGTCTGGTTGGTAAGCCCGGTGATGGTCCCTGAACTCTGAATGGTCTTGTTGCTGGCCGTTTGGAAAAGCAGCGGGCCCGTGGTGGTGCCATTGCCCAGGCGATCCACGGTGATGCCGCTGTCCACGCCTGCCATCATCGTGATGGCGAAGGACGGACCCACGAGCACTTCGTTGCTGGCCGTACCGTCGCCGTCGAGAGTCAGGCCGAGGCTGCCACCCGCCAGGGTCACGCCGAGGTTGTTGATCGCAGCAGCGGAGTTGATGGCGAGAGTACCCTGGTTGACGATGATCGGTCCAGTAAGACTGCTGTTGGCGCCCGTGAGTTTGAGGATGCCGGGACCGGACTTGGTGATGCCGCCTGTGGAAGTGAGATTACTGGAGATCGTCACCCCGCCTGCGGAGGTGTTGTTCTGATGGAAGATGTATTCGCCAGTGGCCCCGCTGGTGATGCCGTTGTCAAACCCGCTGATCTGGATGGGCAGGGTGCCGGTGAAGAGGGCGGCTCCACTGGCCAGATTGAGCGAATCACCTGCACCCGAGCCGAGAAGGCGGACGAGGGCGGTGGTGGAGGTGTTGTCCACAAGGAGGGAGTTAACACTGTGGGCGGTGCCGGTCAGGGTGAGATCGGCGGCTCCGGAATAGCGCACGTTATTCGTGGCTGTGACACCACCGGCGGCGACGAGTTGCTCGTATTCCGTCGTGAGATTGAGGGAGCGGAAGCCGTTGCCGAAGCCGCCGAAGGTGCTGTAGGTGACGAAGGAATTGCCAATCTGGCCGGTGGCTGCCGAGTTGCTGCCGATGGCCCACGGGAGAATGCTGATGTTGCTGGAGCCGCTGATGGTGGAGCCGCCACCAATGAGGCCAGTGATCAGATTGGTGCCTGCGGTGGGGTCAGCCACGGCGACATCACCGCGCTGGGTGGAAAGGGGATTGTCGAGACCCGAACCGATCACCACGAGAGTGGAGGAGTTGGTGCGAGTGAGGCTAGCAAGTGTAAGGACCGGGTTGGTCAGCGCGGCCGTGGCACTGGAGCGCAGGGTGTTGTTACCCCCAGCCAGAGTGACTGCGCCAACACGTTCATTGCGCAAGGATTCTGCGAAGACGGAAGCTTGATCCGTGTTGGTCGAGAGACCGACCGTCGTCACCGTGGCACTCGGTGCCGTGTTCACCAGGGTAATCGCGGCAAGGTCATTGATGCGGTTGGCGAGCAGAGAGCCGGCATTGTCGATGGAGAGACCACCGCCATTGCTGATGGTGATGGCACCGACACTGGTAAGGTTACCCACGGCGTTGCCAGTGGCCAGACCGGTGCCGTTGTTGACCGCCACCTGGGCATTATTGATCGTGAGGGTGCCGGTGAAGGAATTGGTCGCGCTTTGGAGTGTGAGGGTGTTGCCATTGGCACCAGGGAGCAAGCCTTGGACGATGAGGGCACCGTTGCCAGTGATCTGGCCGGCGTAGGTGGTGTTGGCACCCTGGTTGATGGTCAGGGTGTTGCTGCCGATGGCCACCGTGCCGCCGACCGTGGCCGCGCCGGAATTCGCCACGGCAAAGCCGCTGCCCGGGACTGGGGTGCCGGCACCGAGGTAACCGCCACCCTGAAGTGACCCGATGGCTTCGTTGCTGCCATTGAGATCGAGGATGGCGTTTAGTTTGGCACCGAGAGTCACCGTCGAGCGATCACCGATGGCGCTGCCGCCGAAAATCTTGAGGGTGCCTTCGTTGATGTTCGTGACACCGGTGTAATTGCTTCCCGTTCCTGAAAGGAGGAGGGTGCCTGCGCCAGCCTTGGTCAGGTTCAAAACGACGGTCGGGAGGCTGCCGGCGTTTTCAATCCGGGAGGAGATGGTGAAGTCAGAACCCGTGTTGTGTTGATGCACGATCAACTCACCACCGCTGGACGTGAGAACGCCACCAGAGATGGACGCCGCATTCGCTGCAACGGTGGGGGTGACGAGGATACCACCGCCGATTCCGGTGCCGCCAGTGAGGTTCAGAATCGAACCAGCATTGACGCCAAGGGTGGAAGTTCCAGCGAAATTAAAACGGACATTGTTCGCAGCAACCGTTCCCGCCGTATTTGTGTAGGTGCCAGTGTAGCCGGTGGTGTCAGTGGCGTTCTCGGTGACCACACCACCAAAAGCGAGGGCCGAGCGATCCGTGGTTGTGACGGCAATAAGGTTATTCGAGCCGTTTTTGGCGGCAAAGTTGAAGTTGCCGTTGAGATTGACCGTCGCCCAGTTGGCCAGCGTGGTCGTGCCGACATTGATGTTGTTGGTCGTCGATTGGGTGCCGGTCAGGCCAAAGTGGAGTGTCGCGTTGGCATTGCGGGTGATGGCCCCCGTGCTGGTGAGGAGATCCGTTCCACCACCCGCGCTCGTCTGAGATAGCGTCGAAGAGGTTCGGGTGGTGAGCACGGTGGAGGCGAAGGTCTGGGTGGCTGCCGTCGCATCTGCCTTGGTGAAATCCAGAGTGCCTCCGCCGAGGGTAAGTGCTCCGGTGCCATACTGGTTGGCGGCGGCGGTTTTATTGATGGCGTTCAGCGTTCCCGCATTCACTTGGAGCGCAGTGGTGGCACCAAGCGTAGGATTAAAAGCATTCACCGTCGCTGGATTCAGGGTCAGTGTGCCGCTGCCGTTCTTAATAAGAGTGCTAGATCCTGATGTTGCCGTGCTGTTATTGGTGATATTTCCGAGAATGGTTGTATTACTACTACCCGTAATCGTGAGGTTTCGAGCGGTGGTCGTTCCTCCGCCAAAGATAAATGAGCCGCCCGAGAAGGTCACGCCTCCAGTGTTGCTCACGTTCATCGCACTTGAGGAATCCGTCGTTGTAAAGGTAGCCGCGCCAAACTCAATGGCTTGAGAACCGATCGTGGTGAGAGTGACACCCGTCGTGCCGCTGCCTAGGTTGATGGTGCCGGTATTGAGTTTGTCGGCTCCGGTCATTGCCACGGTGCTCTGGAGGAACGCATTGCCATTCAAGTTGAGAACACCCACTGTGCCCAATGGATTGAGTGAACCTACTTTATTGAGACTTAAAATACCGCCGGTCAGGTTGTTGCCTGCGGTGTAAGTGTTTGCTGCACCGCCGTTGATGTTTAGAGTTCCGGGTCCGAAGTTCACGTTACCGGCCATGTTCGTGGTCACTGACAATGTTCTCGCTCCTTGATCCTGAATGACACCATTCAGCGTGGTCACTCCGGTGCCATTAAAAGCTGCGTTGCGGTTAGCCCCTGTGTCGCCGTGCGTGATGATACCATTGAAGGTGAGTGACTTGCCTGCACCTTGAATGAAATTGGAGATGCCGTAGTTGTTGGCCCCCGTAGATGTGAGTGCCGTCGCGGCAGTGAAGGACAAGGAGTTGACACCAGTCACCTGCCCGGTGGTGTTGTTTTGCACCGTCATCCCGATGGTCAGCGCCCGATCTCCATTGATTGCCTGAACGGTGGCGACGTTGTTATTCATCAAGAGGTTAGCTGTGCCTAACGCGGTGTTACTGCCGATGCCGAGCACGCCAGCGTTGTGGGTGACACCCCCGGTGAAGGTATTGTTACCGGTCAAGGCCCAGAAGCCGTTGTCGTCCTTCGAGATGGTTAAGACACGGGCAGAGGGGGCATTCGTCAGATCGTCGGAGATTTCATTGAAGTCCGTATTAAGTCCGCGCAGATTCAGCGTGCGGGTGAAGGTTCCCGAGAAAGTGCTTTCGACATCGGTGAGCTTGAGCGGACCGCTGCCATTGTTTTCGATGCGCACCGTGCTGGCGGCTGTCTGCACGCCGGCAAGGTCAATGCGCCGGGTAACGGTTTCCCCTGCTCCGTTATAGATCAAGACGGGTGTTGTGGTAGAGGTCGTCGTCATCAGCAACCGACCTGTGGTGGTCGGTGCCGTGGCATTT
>NZ_JBIIKX010000086.1:0-23772 GCF_044232965.1 Prosthecobacter sp. | reverse complement strand
CCGCATGCCTGGATGCCCGGCCTCCACATTGCGCGTGATGGCTTCCAACACCGCGCTGGATGGCGCTCCCTCGGCGATCAATTGCAGGCTGTGCGCCTCACGCTCCTCCGCCGCCTTGCGCTTTGAATTGTCCGCCGTGGTGCCAATCATGCGCAGCGCTTGGCCTTGGAGGTCGCGGTCAATCACGCGACCACGACTCAGCACCCATTTCCAGGAGCCGTTCTTGCAGCGCAGGCGGAACTCACCGGAGAAGCTCAGGGTGCGCCCGTCGAGATTGTCCTGCACGGCGGACATCAGCCCCAGCCGGTCGCTGGGATGCAGGATGGCCTGCCAGTCTGAAAAATTAGCCGGCATCTCATCCTGCGGCTCATGGCCGAGCAGCGCCTTCCATTGGCTGGAGAAAAAGATCTGATCATGCTCGACATCCCAGTCCCACACACCAAACCCGGAGCTCTCCAGGGCAAAACGCCAGCGCTGCTGGCTTTCCTTGAGTTTCTGCTCGGTCAGAACACGCTCCGAGATGTCACGTCCCACCGCCTGCATCTCCACCAGGCGGCCGGAGGCATCGAACAGGCCGCGGTTCACGAACTGCATCCAGCGCACCTGCCCCTGGCCGTCGTAAACGCGGTTCTCAATGACCACCACCGGGTTCTGCGGTGTGAGCGTCCGCAACTTCTCCTCGATCATCGGCAAATCCTCGGCCACCGCCACGGGCTGCCAGCGGCTTCCGATCAGCTCTGCGCTCGTCTTGCCGAACAGCCGGCAGAAAACCTCGTTCACATACGTCAGCGTGCCGTCCGGGAGGAAACGATTGATCGTCTCCGTCAAATCCTGCACCACCAGGCGATGGTGATCAGCCTCCGTCAGGGCAGCGGCGGCAGGCGGGGACTGCTGACGAGGCTTGCGCGGTTTCATGGCATCATGGGATGTATCCCATCGACTTCATCCATTCCGCCACACGATCCGGCCAGTCGTTCACCGGGCCGCCGCTTTTGCGCATGCCGAAGCCGTGGCCGCCTTTGGCGTAAATGTGCAGCTCGCATGAGATGTTGAGCTTTTTGTATTCGAGGTAGAGAAGGGCGCTCGCGGTGGCAGGCCAAGGATCATCACCCGCATGGATCAGGCACATCGGCGGGGACTTGGCTGTGACCTCGTAGCCTGGCAGCAGCTTCCCAGGCTCCTCCTTGCTCACGAGATAGGCCGGATAAACGGGAACCGCGAAGTTCGGCGTCGCATCCTCGACATCGAGCGCTGGATCAGTCGTGTAAGTGCGTTCATTGGCATGCAGCGTCGTCATCACCGTGAGATGACCACCGGCAGAAAAACCGAGAATGCCGATGCGGTCCGGCTTCAGGCCCCACTCGGCGGCGTGATGACGGATGATGCCCATTGCGCGCTGCGCGTCCTGCAACGCCTCGCGGCTTGGATCGTTCGGATCACGCTTCGGCACACGGTATTTGAGCAGGATGCCTGTCACGCCGTGCTTGTTCATGAATTCACACACCTGCGAGCCTTCATGCTCATAGGCCAGGATGCCGTAACCGCCGCCAGGACACACGAGCACTGACGTGCCGTTCGGTTTTTCCGGCTTGAACACCGTGATCATCGGATCGGTGACGTTCGTGATGCGCTGCACGTCCTCGACATTCTTCTTCGGCACCTCTTTCTCCGCCTCAATCTTCACGCCGGGCTTTTCCGGCGCGCCACCAGGCCAGAGTTTCACCACAATCGGTTCAGCGGCGAAAACGGAGGTCGAGACAAGGAGAAGGGCGGTGATGAGCTTCATGGTGCCGCCATTGGAGCGGAAATCACCGCGCAACGCAAGGCAGCATCATCGCGTCCCGCATGCCGTGGAGGATTTTTTTGTCTGCCGGGCACACCGTGGCCAGCACGCCGCCGAGCGCGGGATCGTCATCCTCGTTCGACGTGGCAAAGTAATACGGGCACAGCCGCACCCGGCTCTGCATCGCCCGCGTGGTCTGTTTCTCCTCATCCCAGGCCGGATGCGTGACGACCTTCGCGCGATGAAACTCCTGCAACACGAACGGATTCGTCGGGAAACTCGCCAACGCCTCGTCAATCGCCGCGCCCCACTGCTCCTGTGAGAGATCGTGGCCGATGAACACGCCCCGCGAACCCCAGCCGAGTTCGGAAAAGCCGCTGATCTTCAAAACGAGCTGCCGCTGCTTACCCCCGAACGACTTCATCTCATGCCAGCTCTGAATATCCAGCTTCGGCCACACCGCGAACGGCGGCAGTGGCACCGGATCGACCACCCAGCCCATGGGAATGCATCTCTTGAGAAGTGCCAAGTGCTCAGTGCTCAGTGCTGAGTTCCAGAAGTCTTCCAAGGCGGGCGACCAGAACAACGCGAGCCAGAGCTTCTCCTCCAAGAACGCTTTAATCGGCGGCGTGAAGCTCAATTCGCCGCGCTCGGCCATGCGCAGCATCACGTCGGCGTTTTCGACGTTCGCGAGGTCGAACAGCTCGAAGAAGCGGTAAATCGCCGCGCCATTCAGCTCATACGGCTCCACCTCCCACGGCCGCAGCACACGCCGACCGAGGCGATCCGCCAGCCAGCTCATCTCCGGAAAGTAATCGCCCGATTCGCGCGAGATGAGGATGTCTTCGCTCGGAAACGCCGCAGCGAAGCCGTCGATCATGCCAGCAGCATCACCGATCACGTTCTGATCCAGCGCCGCATACGTTTCATTCAGCCACGCCGTCAAACCAATGCCGCCGGGCAACGAATCCAGCTCCGAAATGCTCACGCCGGTTTCCGTCAGCACCAAATCTGGCCGCAACACACGCGGCAGGTCTTCATGCCAGCGCGGATTCCGTCCCAGTTCGATCACTTGCTGCGGCTTGCCTTGATCCAGCAGCTTCGCCACCCACGGATGCGCGTCATCGGAGTACAATCGGTTGCATGCCCGCTGAAACGCCCGCAACGCCGGTCCAAGTGCTCGAATCAGCTCCACCGTCGCCGCATCCAGCGCAAACGCCTCCGGCGACAGCACCCACTCCTTGTCCTGGAAGAAACCTTGCTCAGGAAACGAGGCGCGGATGCGGGAGATGGATTCGACGGCGGATGCGAGCATTGCGAACGATTACGACGGACGAAAGCATCCGTCTCACTTCGATTCTGCCACCTTCGTATTGCCCGAAGGCAATGTGCGAATGCGCTGGGTCGGGCTGAGGCCGTATTTGTCGGGTTGATACATGGCTTCGATGCGGGCGGGCGGAGCGGTGGTGTCGCCTTCGGCGATGACTCGCGCGAGGTATTGGAGACTGAACTTGCCTTTGGCAGGCGCGTAGTCGGTGAAGAACAGGGCGCGGTCGGTGCGGATTTCGCGGTGGTCGCAGAACCAGGGCTGAGTGCCATCGGGCAGTTGATCGCCTTCGCGTTCGCTCTGGGTGCCGAATTCGGGATTGATGGCTTCAAAGACGGCGGGCAGGGAGTCGTCGATGGCGAGGTAGCGGTCACCACCGCCGATTTCGATCTTGAGCGTGACGACGACCATGTCGCCGACACGGAGGTCGTCGGTGCCGGTGGTGGAACCGTCCATGTTCAGCTCCTCGTAGGTGCGTTCGATGGCGTAGCCTTTGTTCTCTCCGGCGAAATCACGCTGCGGCGGGAAGCTGCGGGCCTCGATGCGGCTGAAGATTTCGCGACCGGCAGGAAGCTCGACGCTGAGCGGTTTCGCGCTGAGCGCTTCATTGAGCGCGAAGTTCACGCGGGCGCTGGAGAAGCCGGCGGTGAGGTTCAGTGTCACTGATTGCGTGTCCCAGCGGCCGGTGGCGGCCAGCGGTTCACCGACCTTCTTCAAGCTGCGCTCGTAGGCGGACAATGCGGTGAGCGTCCAGGCATTGGTGAAGGTGTTGCCCCATTCGCCGCGACCGTTGCGAGATTGCAGGATCGACAAGGCGAGCGCTTCGGCATCGGTGGTGAGGCCGAGGTGCGTGTAGCAGATCAAACGCAGAGCTTTGTTCGCGCCGTTGCCTGCCCAGTGGCTCCAAATCACCGGCGCAGGCGCTGGAGTGGTCGATTTGGCCTTCGTGTCGGTCTTGGACTTCGATTTGGGCTTGGAAGCGGCGACCTTGGCCTTGCTGTCGGCTTTTGGAGGTGCTGGAGGCGCGGGTGGTTTCCAGCCGAGCGTGTCCTTGATCTGCTGATCGGGCGTGTTGCTGAGGCACATCGAGAGCGCGAGATAGAGGCGGGCGATCTCAGGCAGCTTGTCGCGCTTGCCAAAGAGCAGGTTCTGATACGCTGGCTCGGGTTTGCCGGCCTTGGCGAGCGTGTAGAGCGCCAGAGCAGAATCGGTGATGTTGTAGAGGTCTTTTTCCTCCTCAAGGCCACGCAGTTTCTTCGAGAGGTATTCGACGAGCTTGTTGATGGCATCGGCAGGCACGTCCGCGCCTTGATCTCGTGCGCGCAGCAGTAGCAGACCGCCATAAGCGCTGCCCCAGAAGGTTGGCTCGGTGCCGCCGGGCCAGTAGGCGAGACCGCCTTCGTCGGTGGTCATTTGCAGCAGTTTGTTCACGCCGGATTGAATGACGAGCTTTGCCTTGCCGCCGCCGAGTTGATCGGGGAACAACGGCTCGTATTTGCCAAGCGCAAGCCAGGGCATGGTGGATGAAGTGGTCTGTTCGACGCAGCCGTAAGGATACTTCAAGAGGTAGTCGAGCGCGTCGCGGGCCTCGTAGAGACGGCTGTTGCTGATGCCAAGGGAGAGCGAACCTTCGCCTTCCAACAACGCTGGATTCACGTCCTTGATGAGATTTTCGACGGGTTCATCGGCTTTCAGGCGCGTGTAACTGACGTAGCGCAGCTCAGGCACGGGATGATTCACCTCGAAGGTCGATTCGGTGCCGTCGCTGGCCTCAGCGACCCAGTTCACGCCGCGTGCGATCCATTTCCATTTCGCGGTGCCGAGCTGCACAAACTGCACGGGGAAGGCGGTGGCAGCGGTTTCACCGGCTTTGATTTGCAGGATGACCTTCTGCTTCTTCGCGCTGCCGCCGGTGTCGGCTGTGAGCGAGGCGGGGATGAAATCGCGCTTCTCCTGGATGAAGTTCGCGCTGCCATCGAGTTCGAGTGTGACCTCAACAGCGCCCGCATTTGGCGTGGTGTTGTGAACGACGGCTTTGACGAGGAATTCATCACCAAGACGGGCAAAACGAGGCACCGCAGGCTCGATCATGAGCGGTTTGTTGATCTTGAAGGCGGACTCGCCTTTGCCGAAACGATCCACGCCATGCGCGGCGACGGCCATGATGCGGTAGCGTGTAAGATTGTCCGGCGCGGTGACGCTGGCGGTCAGTTTGCCCTGCGCATCGGTGATGCCGGAGGCGAGCCAGAGCGGCGTGACGATGAAGTTCTTGCGGATGGTGGCGTTTGCACCGTTGCCGTCGCCGCCTTTGTCACCCACGACGAAGCCTTTGTTGCCACGGTCGCGAGCGGCGAGTTCTTCGGGCAGCAGATTGTCGAAGGAGGTGAAGCTGTCGATGGCGAGCGGCAGTTCGGCATGGAAGTAGGCCGAAGGATCGGGCGTCTCGTGGCTCATAAGGCTCAGCACGCCTTCATCGACGGCATAGAGCGTGACGTCGCTGCCGGAGACAGGCGCACCTTTGGCATCGGTGATCGTGGTGGTGATGCTCACGGCCTCAGCGGGGCGAACTTCGTCACGATCCGGCTTCACGGCGAGTTTCAGCTCCTTGGCATCTGATTCGACCTTCAATGCGCAATAACCGACGCGATACTCAGGCATCTTGTGCTGCTTCGTGCTGGCGGCGGAGCCACGGATGACGATGACGGAAACGAAGACGTTCGGGAACTCGTCTTCACCGAGCGGGACGCGGATGATCGGATTGTCGAGTGTGAGTTCGGTCACAAACTGGCGGTGCAGCTTGTTGCGCTCCACGGTGACGAGCGCAGTGCCTGCAATCGGTGTTTTGACCACGATGACAGCGTCTTCGCCAGGTTTGAGCGTCGTTTTCTCCGGCTGGAGGTTCATGCGGTTGCCATCTTCCATCGCCCAGGGGAATTCATTGCCGCCGACGGCGTAGAACGGCATGCGCGAGATCACTTTGGCGCCTTTGGCATCCACTGCTTCCGCCGTGACGAAATAAACACCGCCGCGTGCGGGTGTGAACGGAATGCTCGACGAAGGAGCCGAACCGGCGGTCGGGGATTTCAAATCGAGGCTCTGCTTCAATTCCTCACGCAGGATGACCTGGTCCTTCGTCGTGCTGCCGCCGCCTGCGGTGGCGATTTTGAGCGTGTGATACTCCTGGCGCTCGACTTTTACATCCACGCGCACATTGCCGGAGGCGGGAGCGCCTTTGGAATCAATGGCGACGACTTCAAGCTGGAGCGCCTTGCCTGCGGTGCCGAAATAGTCGGGGCTCTTGAGGCCGAGCAGGAAGTTTGCGCCGGGAACTTCAAACTCGGCGGCGGAGCTGATCGTCTGCTCGTTGATGTCGGTGACTTCAGCGTTCACGCGCACACGCTGCGGCAATGCAGCGCGATCTGCGGGCGGCTGCGGCATTTCGAGCGTGGCGGTGCCATCGTCGGCGAGGAAAAGATCGCCGTTCACGAACCATTCGTCTTCTTCGTCGTCATTGTCATGGCCGGCGTAATCACCATCGGCATCGCGATCCTGCGCGTAGTGCGACCACGCAGGCGCTTCACCGAAATGATACTGGCGATACGCCTCCGGTGCTTCGTAATCACGCTCCGAACTCGCGCTCCACTGCACCTTGGCCACGGAGAGCGCCTTGCCCATGTAGTAGTTCGCGCTGAGTGAAAGCTGGATGCGGTCGGGCTCGAACTTGATCGCCTTCGTGTCGAGCTTCACCTCGAAGGTGTTCGGCTTGTAATCGTCGATGCGGAAGGTCATGCCGCCGCCGTCATCGCTCTGGCTGTTGGGATTGGGGGATTTGAGATTGATCGAGAGATCGTACCAGCCCGCAGGGCCGGTGGGGAGCACGACATCATCCGCCCAGGCACCACTGGCGGTGAACGTAACGGGTTTGTCGATGACAACGCGATAACGTGGATCGCGGATGATGAGTCGTCCTTCGGCAGGTGCTTGGTCGAGGCTCAAATCGTCACCGATGAGCAGGCGTGTGTGCGCTTTGAAGTGCGCGGTGTCGCCCGGCTTGTAGAGCGGACGGTCCGAGAAAACAAAGGTGCGCCGCTGCGCCTGCCATACGCTTTCATAAGCCTGTGAGATGTCATAAGGCACGCCGATGCCGCTGTTGCTGCACTCGATCACAGCGCAGTCGCCGTTTTTCTCTGCCAGCACGAAGGCGGGTGTGGCTCCAGGCGCGGATGCGATGCCGCTGGCGTCAGTGTCGCCATAGCCGACGAGCTTCAGATCGGAATCCACGAGCGTGAGACGCACGCCGGGCACCGGCTTGCCGGTTTCGAGCGAGGTGACGAAAACCATCGTGTCCTTGCCGTTGCTCTTTTGCATGATGCCGAGATCGGTGAACTGCACGAGCGACTGCGTGACGACGCCCTTCTGCGTGAGCCCAGCGGCAGCAGTGCCTTCGATCTCGATGAACAACGGCGCGGCGGGTTGTTCGCCGAGCACTTCGCGCCAGTTGAGCTTCACGATCTCGCTTTGATCCAGCGGCTTTGTGATCGGGAAGCTGCGGTCAAACACCTGTGTGCCGGGATAGGCGTCGATAGACTGCGTCTTGTAGGCGGCTTTTTGTTTCTCGTTGCCGTAGTAGGCAGTTTGGTAGGCGCTATAAAGATCCAGCGCCTTGAGCAGTTCCGGGCCGTTGAGGCGCTTGGCACGCACGCGCACCTGACTCACGTTGGCGGCACTGAATTCATAATTGGCGGTTCCTTTGGCAAGCTGCGCGTTGATGAAGGTCGGCGCGGCGACGTAGGGCGGATTCGGGACGAATGTGACGCTGTTTTTCACCGGCGCACCGAGCGTCATGCCATCGCCGGAGGTCATCGTGGGATCCACGGTGACGGTCTGCGGCTGATTGAGCGGGAATTTGCCACTGATGCGCAGCGTGCGGTGATAGACCTCGGCCTTCGTCTCACCTGCAGGGACAGGGTCGATGTGAATGAGCGCTGCGAGCTTCTTCGCGAAGGCAGCTTGCTCCTCGGGCTTCATTTCTTCATCTGAAGGCGGCAGCAGGCGCTTGTTGAAGTCGATCTCGAGGTAGTAGTCGCTGTCGAACGGCGTGTGCGCGCTGACATGCGTGACGGCGAAGGGCTTGATCTCGCCCAGCGTGATTTCGTCGCCGGTGGCGAGCTGATTTTGACCCGAGGCATTGCCGAGTGTTTCCGCGAGGGTGAGCTTCCATTTGCCTATGGAGAGCGGCGACACCGGCTCCACCACGATGGCGCTGAGACGCGGCGCATCGTCGGTCACGGCCGGTTTGGCTTTGGAAATCTCCTCCGCCCAAGTCGGCTGCGCTTCGGCGCTCCAGCGGGTGAAATCCTTGCCCGTGGCATGACGTACCTTGGCTGCAATGGGCTGGGGAGACGACTCGGAGACGAAACGGATGTGCTTCGCGGCTTCCGCAGGTGTGACGCCGTCGTTGAACTCAAACAGGAAGCGCGGTGAGCGGTTTTGCGCATCGTCATCGAACCAGCGCGGATGCTGGTCGATGATGCGGAAACGGGCGCTTTCGACGGAATCGAGTGTATCGGTCGAGAGCGGCTTGCCTGCCAGATCGGTCAAACCGCTGCGCAGTTTGAAATCATAGCTGCTGGCGAATTTCGGCGCCTGCGTCAGGTGAAAATGCCCGCTGCGCGTGCTCGTCCACTCAAAGGTGCCGGTGAGTTCCGGCGTGACGACGAGCGGCGAGGTTTCCTCATTCTTGCCGATGCGTTCTTTGGCGATCATCGGCGTGGGGAACACGACCTCAATCGTCGATTCCGGCGCAAGCTCCGCCGGATTGATGCTGATCTCGGCTCGGAGAGCCTGCGGCGGTGGTGTTTTGGAGTCGGTGCGGCCCTTGGTGGGGGCTGCGGTGGCGGAGACAAATGCCAGTGTCATGACTGGCAGCAGCACGAGGCTGAATGTGGTTTTCATGGCGAACGAGTGGTTCGCCGTGAGAGTAGCACGCCGCCCGAGGGAGCGAGGGGATTTTTGGGAAGATTTTGGAAGACGCCGCCAACCTCGCGAACAAGCCAGCGGCTCCACTTTGTCGAAGGCAGATTAGAGCGATTCTACCGCATTTCTTCGTGCCCAAGCATCCGCCTCGATGAGCGCTTCCAGATTCGGATGCGCGATGACCTGATGCGCGGTCATGACGCGCTCGACGGTCTGCCAGATGCCGGGGAAGGTGATTTTGCCGTTGAGGAAGGCTTCGACCGCGACTTCGTTGGCGGCGTTGAGGACGGCGGGGAGGGTGCCGCCGATGGTGCCGGCGTGGCGGGCGAGGTTGAGGGCGGGGAAATCAGCCACGCGGGGGGCTTCGAAGTGCAGGGCGCCGACTTGAGCGAAGTTGAGCGGCTTGAGGTTATTCGGCACGCGGTCGGGCCAGGTGACAGCGTACTGAATGGGGAAGCACATGTCGCTATGGCTGAGCTGGGCGATGACACTGTTGTCGGCGAATTCGACCATGCTGTGGACGATGCTTTGCGGATGCACGACGACCTCGATCTTGTCCATCGGCACGTCGAACAGCCACTTCGCCTCGATCATCTCCAGGCCTTTGTTGAAGAGCGTGGCGCTGTCGATGGTGATCTTGCGGCCCATGGTCCAGGTGGGATGCTTCAAGGCCTGCGCGACGGTCACACTTGGCAGTTGATCGGCGGGCAGCGTGCGGAAGGGGCCGCCGCTGGCGGTGAGCAGGATGCGCTGCACGTCGCTGTGGCGATGGCCTTCGAGGCACTGGAAGATGGCGTTGTGCTCGCTGTCCACGGGCAGAATGTTCACGCCCTTGCGCTTCGCGGCCTCGGTGACGGCTTCGCCGGCCATGACGAGGATTTCCTTGCTGGCGACGGCGAGATGCATGCCGCGCTCGATGGCGGCGAGTGCTGGCGCGAGTCCGGCGGTGCCAACGATGGCGACGAGGACCATGTCGGCATCGGATTCATTCACGAGATCGACCAGCCCCTGAGTTCCAGTGTGCAAAACGACATCCGCAGGCAGCAGCGCCCGCGCTTTGGCCGCCGCAGCGGGATCGGTGAGTGCGACCTGTTTCACACCCGTTTCGCGGACCTGCTCGACGAGCGCCTCGACGCTGCTGTTCGCGGCCAGACCGACGATCTGCATGCGTTCCGGGAGGTCGCGGGCGACTTTGAGGGCGCTGGTGCCGATGGAGCCGGTGGAGCCGAGAAGGAGAACTTTACGCATCACAGGGCTTGGTTTGGCGCTATCGCGCGATGGCGGACAGGTAAAAATAAAACACCGGAGCGGTGAAGAGCAGGCTGTCGGTCAAATCCAGGATGCCGCCGATGCCGGGCAGCGCGTGGCCGCTGTCTTTGATGGCGACGCAGCGTTTGAGCACGGACTCGGCCAAGTCACCCGTGACAGCGGTGGCGCAGAGCACCGGGGCGAGGATCATGCCGTGCAGCCAGGTGATGGGGGCGATTTTTTCAGGAATGACGGCCAACAACACGGCGGCGGCACCGAAGGAGCCGATGAAAGCGCCGACAAAGCCCTCCCATGATTTCGCCGGGCTGATGTGCGGGATCATCTTGTGCTTCCCAAACAGCACGCCGACCACATAAGCGCCCATGTCGCTGAACTTGGTCACCATGACGAGGAACAGCACCAAAAAGATGCCCGTGATGCCTTTCCCGTCTGATTGGAAGTACATCAGCCGGGCGATGAAGCCGAAGAAAATGACGGTGTAAACGACCCCGAAGACCGTGTTGAAGATGCGCTGGAGCGTTAACGCGCCCTCAAGCTGGTGGCGGTAGCACAGCAAGAAGGAACCATGCACGCTGGCAGTCAGCGCGGCGAGATCCAGCCACATGGGCGGCACGTCATGATGCGTGGTCGTGAACCAGATCACCGAGGCCCAGTAAGTGATGCAGATGACGAAGCCGAGCGCGTTGAAGGAGCGGGCATGCGGGTCATTGCGCAGCAGCCGGTAGTACTCGACCGCGCCAGCGACGCCGAAGAATCCGGTGATCGCGATGATCAGCCAGGTGTTCTGCCATTGCAGAAAAGCGACGGTAAGCAGCGACCACAGGAGCAGTGTGCTGAAAAGCCGGGAGGCAAAGACGCGACGCTTGCTGGGCGTGGTCGGCGGGGCTGCGGCGGCGGATTCGGACATGCGGCGGGTTGGGGAGCGCCCATTTAGAGCGTATCCCGCTCTCCAGGGCAATGCGATTTCTCGGTTGGTCTTGGCAGCGTCACAAAGCGCCTTCAAAAAACGCCCGCAACTCGTGCAACTCACGCCCTTCCTGGCAGACCTCGTTCAGGTTCGCCACGGCGGCGGGGATGTGCTGAAGGTAGTGAGGTTTGCCGAGGTTGCGGCTGAGGTTGGCGTAGGCACCGAGGGCTTGCATGAGGCGCTGGGCGGCGCAGAGGTAGAAGACCTCCCGCAGCTCGTTCAAATCGAGGCCGCGATGCTCCGCGTAGTAGTGCAGCAGCTCGGAGCGCTCGCTCCGCGACAGGCTCACATATGGATCGTAAAGCAGCGAGGCGAGATCGTATTCGGCACGGCCCAAGCGCAGGCCTTGATAATCGACCAGCCAGGCATCCTCGCCCCGGATCAGCACGTTCTGACTTTGAAAGTCACGGTGAACCAGGCAACGCGGCAGGCAGGCCAGGCGGCGGCGGAGCTGCTTGAGCGTGTCGTGAGCGGCGTTGTATTCCCCCTGGCCGAACTCGCGGCCTAGATGCCCGCCGACGAAGTGGTCGAGGAAGTAGTTCTGCTCCCATTCGTACAGCGCCTCGTCGAAGGCGGGTTCCAGCTCGTCGAGATCGGCCTGGGTGAGGGAATTTTCATCCACCCCATGAAACTTGGCCGCCTCGCGCATGGTGGCCTCGTATAGCGGGCCGCGATGGCTCCAGGGTTTCTCGTTGAGGGATTGCAGGTCCACGCGGCCCAGATCCTCCAGCCACACGCAGAGGCGATGCTCGTCAAAGGCGAAAACTTGCGGCACGTGCGCGCCGATTTTTTTCAGGCGGTAAGTGGCGGGCACAAACTTCGGATTGTCACGCCGGGCCAGGGTATAAACCATCAGCACCATCGGCTGGCGGCCATTTTCCCATTTCAAGCGGTAGAAATGACGGTCGGAAGCGCCTTTGAGGATCACCTCGACCTCGCACGGGGTGCCGTTCAGTTCGGGGAACTGTTCGCGGGTGAGAATGAGCAAGGCCTCGTGTTCGGGGAGCATGGTGGAAGCGCGGAATGACGAATGCGGAGCCGAGCGAAGCGAGACAGACGACCAAAGGGAGCCCGGAGGGTGAGCGAAAGCGAATCAACGACGAATGTCCAATGCAAAGCCACGAACGCTTAAAAATCGGCGTCCTCCACGATACCTGCCGCCGTGATGCCGCTACGGACGATGCAGCGCTTCAATTGGGCACCACGAACGACACGTCCGCCTGGCCAGACGATGGTGTCTTCCAGTTGTGCGCCGGATTCGATCACCGCCCCGGCTCCGACGACGTTGATGCCGCGCAAAACCGCCCCGTCCTCAATCTGGGCTGCAGGATCAATGGCCGGGGCATACATGCCGTTCAAAGCCGAATGCGCGGACAGATAGGCCGTGCGGCTGCCCAGATCCCACCAACTGCCCTCGTCGATGATCACCGCACCGATTTTGGCCCCTTCGCGGATCATGTTGAGAAAGATGGGGATGACGGACTCGACCTTTCCGGGAGTGATCCAGTCATGAATCGCCGGATCGCAGGCATAGATGCCGGTGAAGAGGTATTTCCCTTCATCGCCGGTGCCGAGCTTGTTGCGAATGTCCGTCACGCGGCCACGCCGGGGATCAAACGCGATGTGCAGGGACGGACCGTGGCTGCGCAGCACGAGGGTGACGAGATTGCCGTTTTCGCGGTGCTCGGTGAGCAGCGGCTTGAGCGGCAGGTCGGTTAGGATGTCGCCGTTATAGACAAGAAAGGGCTCGTTCCCAAGCAGATCGCGCACATTGGCGATGCCGCCGGCGGTTTCGAGCCGCACGGGGCTTTCGTTGCGGAACTGGATCGGTATTCCGCGATAACGCTGATCCGGGAATGCCTGCGCGTAGGCCTCGGGCAGATGATGCGTGTTCACCACGAAGCGCGTCACGCCCGCCGCATGCAAATGATCGAACGCGTAGGTGATGAGCGGCCGGTGAAACACGGGCACGAGCGGTTTCGGAAGCTGTTCCGTCAGCGGCCGTAGCCGTTCACCCATGCCTGCGCCCAATACAAATGCCTGATTCACGCGGCGGCCTTTACGCGGACGCGAAGGCGGCGCAAATGGAACTTGCCGCGCCACTCAGGCCGCCCGCTTTTTCCGCAGCCAAGTGACGAGAAACACGATTCCGGCCACCGAAGCGACGGCTGGCAGAGCGTAGCCACCGCCAGAAGCCGCCTCGCACATCGGGCAGTCCATGGCAGGCAGTGCCTCGGCGGTGTTCTGCGGTGCGTCCGCCGTGATCGGTGGCGGGGTCGCAGTGCGGGGCTTGAAGGTCTTCAGATCCAGAACATAGCTGGATTCCCCTGGAAACAGGATCTGGAAGCGGTCCAGCTTTTTGCCGAGGGCGGTGTTGTGATACAACACGCTCAATTCCCCGGTCTTCAGCGCCTTGATGGAATAACCCGTCGTCCCGGCCGGCACCTTCGTTTTCCACGTTCCCGTTAGCACCACGACATCTTCTGGCGTTTTCAGCGGCGCGTTTTCATGCGTGGTGAATTCAAAAACGAACTCGGGGTTCACGGAAGCGGCCGGATCGAGCACGATCTCGACCACACGCTTCACATAGTCGCGGGCGGCGGTTTTGAGCTGCTCTTTGCGCTCCGTCGTAAAAAGGGCCAGATCAGCGTTCGTCACCGAGAGCGCCACGTTTGGGTCTGCCTCAAAACAGCGCGGGTCCACCTCCACCTGGAGCGTCCAGACCCCGTCCTGGGCGAAATCTGCCCGCACCGGCACATCGGGCAGCGGGTGGGCCAGACAAGGGGCGGCACACGCCCAAAACAGGCTGTGCAGGAGAGTGGAGACACGGTACTTCATTCGGGCAGCGTGGCACAGACCTGGGCGCTGTGACGAGCCTTTTTGCCCCACCCCACAAAAATTTTGATTGTCAGGCCCCGCCCCAATCGTTTTGAATGGGTGCAAGTCCGCTCGGTCACTTCCCTGCCGGAAAGCTAACCACACCCAAACCAAACATGAAATCCATCCTCACCACCCTCGCCGTCCTCGGCCTTTCCGTGTCCGCCTTCGCAGGTTGCGGCGAAACCACCACCTCCAAGGGCAAGCTTAAGTCCTTCGACAAAGACACCAAATCCATCGTGATTGAAGCCGATGGCAAGGAAGTTAAGACCAAGGTGACCGCCAAAACCAAAAATGCTGACGGCATCGAGAAGCTGGTCGGCAAAAACGTGACCGCCGTCATTTCCAAGCACGGCTATGCTGAAACCGTTGAGAAGAGCTAGTTTATCCTGCGGTGATTGAATTTCACCCGCGAAGCCCGGAGGTGCCCCCTCCGGGCTTTTTCATGCCCCCATTTTAAGGTTGCGTGGAATACCCGGTTTGGAACATGCTCTCACCACTATGCGCAGGCTCTCCGCCCGCGTCAGTTCCAGCATCCACACCACACACTCATGAAAGCACTCCTCACACTCGCCCTTGTGGCATCGGCGCTCACCCTCAGCAGTTGCGGCAACTGCCCGCTCGCTCCCCAAAAGAAATCCTGCCCCGTCGGCTGCGCCAAGCCCTGCTGCGCTAAGAAAGCCGCTGACTGCAAGACCTGCACTCATTAAACGCGGACCGATCATGCCTCTCGAAAGCCCGGAGACGCGACTCCGGGCTTTTTTATGCCCGCGTTGCGCCGATCCTGCCCGCGAGTGTGCCGCTTTTGGCATGTCACGCTTAAACATGCACGCTGAGTGCAAGTTTAACCCCGTGCCTTCGTAACACCGGCATGAAACTCAGCCTTTTCACCGACTACTCCCTGCGGGTGCTCATGTTTGCTGCACTGAAGGGCGAGTCCTTTTCCCTCAGCGAAGTTGCGGAGTCCTACGACATCTCGCGCCACCATCTGGTGAAGGTGGTGAACTACCTCGCCAAGCTCGGCTACCTCGAAACCCGCCGTGGCCGCGGTGGTGGCATCGCGCTGGGCATGAAGCCGGAGGACATCCGCATCGGCATGGTCGTGCGCCGCACGGAGGACACGCCCTTCATCGTCGAGTGCTTCGACAAACAGCACAACACCTGCCCCATCAACGGCTCCTGCCGCCTCAAAGGCGCCCTCGCGCAGGCTGTGAACGCCTTTTACGAATCACTCGACCGCCACACGCTGCGCGACCTCGTCGCGGGTGTCGATGGTGTGCGCTTGAACCGCATTCTGCTCCCCAAGCCATGAAACGTCTCCTTCAAACGAGCCTGGTCGTCTTCTCGCTGTCTGGCATTGCCTTGCAGGCCGAAGACGAGTACGAAAACGCCCCCATCCGCTACTCCGACACGGAGCCAAACGACGCTGCCCAGCGCCTCGAACGCCTCATGGCCGCCGGAAAGGTTAAAATCGACCGCACGGACGCCTGGACCGTGCTGCGCGATGTGATGAAGCACTTCGACATCCCGCCGGAATCGCAAACCATGGTGTTCTCGAAAACCAGCAAACAAAACGACCGCATCAGTCCGCAGACACCGCGCGTCGTTTACTTCGGCGACAACGCCTACGTCGGCTACGCCCTCGGCGGCAGCATCGAGGTCTCCACCATCGATCCGAAGCTCGGCCCCATCTTCTACCTGCTTGATCCGCATGAAGAGCCGCAGAAACCGCTGCATTTTCAGCGCGACAACAGTTGCCTGAGCTGCCACGGCGGCCCCTTCACCCCCGAAGTGCCCGGCGTCATCGTGCGCTCCGTGTATCCCGGCCCCGAAGGCCATCCCATCATGAGCCAGGGCAGCACCGTGGTCGATACCACCACACCGTTCAGCGACCGCTGGGGCGGCTGGTACGTCACCGGCAGGCACGGCAGCGTCCTGCATCGTGGCAACGTCACCGCCACCGAGAAAAACGACCAGTCCATCGACATTGATTTCGAAAAAGGTGCCAACATCGCCAGCCTCGCCAAATTTTTCGATACCACGCCCTACCCGCGCAAAACCAGCGACATCATCGCCCTCATGGTGCTGGAGCATCAGACCAGCGTGCAAAACATCCTCACCAAGGCCAACCACACCTCCCTGCGTGCCATGCACATGCAGACCAGCCTCCAGCGCGAGCTTGGCGAGAAAATCGAAAGCGAACCCACCGGCACTGCTCGCCGCATCATCGACCACTGCGCCGAGGACGTCGTCGAGGCTCTGCTTTTCAAAGACGAGGCCGAGCTTCCCGAAGGCGGCATCGAGGGCGATCCCGCCTTCCAGACCGCCTTCACCAAACGCGCCCCGCAAAGCAGCGACGGCCGCAGCCTGAAGGACTTCCAGCTCCTCAACCGCCTCTTCAAGCACCGCTGTAGCTACATGGTTTACTCCCTCACCTTCCAGCACCTCACCGCTCCGCTGAAGCAAACCGTGTTCAATCGCTTGTGGACCGTCCTCGAAGGCAAGGACACCACCGGCAACTACGGCTACCTCACCGACACCGAACGCGCCCATATCCGCCGCATCCTCGCCGAAACGCTCCCCGGAGCGCCGGCGGGGTGGAAGAAGACGCTGGCGGCGAAGTGAATGGCCTCCTGGGAGAAAACCCCGCGCTTCATCTTTGACATGTGCCTATGCAAAGAACGTCTCAGATGCTTAAACAAGCGCCTCCATTTGCCCGCTTCTGACTTATGCGCGCTGCCGCCGCCGACATAAGATTAGCGCGAGAAGACCGCCGCCTCCCAAAAAGGCCACGGAGGGTTCGGGCGTGGAAACGGCGACAAGATTATCTAAGAAGACCTCTCCACCAGCGGCAGGCCGGGTGATACGGAGCCATAGTGCGCTGCCATCGGTTCCGGCGGTGCCGGAATTCAAGTTTACGCTGAATGGTGCGCTGTAAGCAGTTGAACTGCTTGCGGCTCCGATGCCGAGGCCTACTAAATCAGCCCGACTGAAGACATGCGTGGCAAGCAAGGTCGCAGCAAGCGAGGTTCCGTCAGCAGCACCCGGAAAATCACCAGAAAGGAGCTGCAAGTTGAATCCATTATTGATGCTTCCAAGTTGGGCGCGTTGCAGGATGTCGCCGCTGATGGTGACAACCTCATCTGCCGTGTAGGTGCCGATCTGAGAATAAACATACCCGTTTTGGTTTGAAAAACCCAGCACGGTGGAAGCATTGACGCCCATATCAGTATCCGAACGATGCAGCCATTCTGAATAGTTGTTGGAATCTGTGCTTTCCTCAAACCACCCGTCAATCGCAAAAGCAACACCGGTGTTTGAGGGAATCTGGCCGTCGAATGTGCCGTTTGAAATCCCAATCACCGCCGCGTTAACGGAAATGGTCAGAGAACTCAGAAAAAGGAGGCACAGCGAGGGTCGAAAGTTCTTCATGAAATAAAAATCTTTAGCGCGGCGTCTGCAAAACTTAAGGGGATGATAAACGATCACGCATCAAGAGTGCAATGAGCATCTCAACAAACTTGGGCAAAACCACCGGTTGCAAGACCCCTGTCTTCGGCCGCTGCGCCGAGGACTTCATCGAAGCCCTTCTCGAAAAATGCGCTGGTGGCAAAGTCTATCATTGTGCTTTGAGCCGGTGTTGAAATCTCCTGCGCCACCTCCAAGCTGCGTCCATGAAGCAACTCCTCACCCTCCTGCTCTGCGTGCTCTGCCTCTCCGCCTGCGAAAAACAGCCCGCCGAGGTCGATTTCGCCGACAAGGAGGTGGAACTGCTCAACGAGGGCAAAGAGGCGAACTACAAAGGCAAGCCCTACACCGGCCTCGTCCGCAACAAGCACTCCAACGGCAAGACCGTCGGCGAATACCCTTACCAGAACGGCAAGATGCATGGTGTGATGAAGGAATGGTGGGAAAACGGCCAGCAATCTGCCGAAACCAACTTCGACCAAGGCCAACGCCACGGTTTGAACCGCTACTGGGATATGAAGGGCAAGCAGACCAAGGAACAAATCTACGACCACGACAAATCCATCAGCGAAAAGCATCTCTGAACTTGGAACCTTAAACCTGAAACTCTAAACCTAAGTTCATGGTCGCCCCCGTCATCGCCCTGCTAGTCATCGCCCTCGTCTCGCTGCTGGCGGTGCGTGTGGGATCGACGGCACTGATGATGACCGGCATCAGTTGGGACACGGCCAGCTTCCAGGCCTACTCCGCGTTCTTCGGCGTCGGTTTTACCACGAAGGAAGCCGAACTCGTCGTGAACCACCCAGTGCGCCGCCGCATCATTCGCGATCTCATTCTCGCCGGCAACGTCGGCCTCACCTCCGCGCTCGCCACGCTCATCGTCACCCTGCTGCAAAGCAGCTCCGGTGGCGACACGATGCTCATGCTTGGCTGGCTCGTCGGCGGCTTGCTGCTGCTGCTGTTCGTCTCACGCATGAGCTGGTTTCAAAAAGTGCTCGACCGCGTCATTCAATACACCCTGGAGCGCACCGGTATGGTGCGCGCGCTCGACTACGAGCTGCTGCTGCGCATCCAGCACGGCTACGTCGTCTCCGAGATCGAAATTTTGCCGGACACTCTCCTCGCTGGCCGCACGCTGCGCGAATCCCGCCCCTGGGACCGCGGTGTCGTCGTTCTGGCGATCAAACGTGACGGCGAGACGCAGCATGGCATCCCTAGCCGCGACGATTTGATCAAGGCCGGCGACGTCCTCACCGCCTACGGCAAAGAAACCGCCCTCCAGGCCATGACGCAGCCGCTACAACCAGGAACCAAGAACGAAGAACCATGAACTTGATGAACCAAGTCTGCGCCGTCACCGGAGCCGCGAAAGGCATCGGCCTCGCCACCGCGAAGGCACTGCTCGCTCGCGGTGCGCGCGTTGCCCTGCTGGACCTCGATTCCGTCACCCCCAACGATGCCAACGCCATCTCCATTCGCTGCGATGTCACCCGCGCCGCCGAGGTACAGGCCGCCTTGGACCAAATCACCGCGCAACTCGGCCCCATCGCCGTTTGGGTGAACAACGCCGGCCTCGCCCGTCATCGCTGGATTCCCGACTACACCGAGGCCGAGATCGATCTCATGCTCGATGTGAACCTCAAAGGCACCATCCTCGGCTCGCAGGCTGCCTTGAAGGCCATGATCCCGCAAAAGCACGGCCACATCATCAACGTCATCTCCACCGCCAGCCTGCGCGGCATCCCGAGCGAGACGGTCTATTGCGCCGCCAAGTGGGGCGTGCGGGGATTCACGCAAGGACTTGCCGAGGAAGCTGCCGCGCACCGCATCCGCGTCACCGCTCTTCTGCCCGGCGGCGTTGACACCGCCTTCTGGGATGATGCGAGCACACGCCAGGCTCCCACGCAGCTCTTTCTCAAGCCGGAGCACATCGCCAGCGGTATCGTGAGCTGCCTGGAGATGGACGACTTCTGCGTCCCCCGCGAACTCGTGCTCCGCTCACTCGACGACAGCGATTTCTCGGTCAAACCCGCGTGATCCAACGCATCCCCAGGCCTGCTCAACGATTGTGTCGCATGTCCTGGGCAATCTAGCGAGTGCTTCAGCGAGGCTCTGTTTTTCCGTGCCGTTGAAGTCTGGAGTGAACCATGCTGGCATTGACGTTCCGTCTTCACACATGAAACTGTTCGTCTTTGCCCTGCTTGCCACCGCCAGCCTCCATGCTGCCGATTCCATCGACACCTTCATCGAAGAACAGCGTCCGTCGTTGATCCAGCTCTACGAGCATCTGCATGCCAACCCGGAGCTGTCGTTTCATGAGGAGAAGACCAGCGCGCGCATGGCGCAGGAAATTCGCGCGGCTGGCTTTGAGGTGACGGAGAAAGTCGGCGGCTTCGGCGTGGTGGCCGTGCTGAAAAACGGACCCGGCAAAACGGTGCTCGTGCGCACGGATTTGGATGGACTGCCCGTGCGCGAGATCGGCTCCGTGCCTTACGTCAGCAAGACGACCACGAAGGACGATGCGGGCAATGATGTCTCCGTGATGCACGCTTGCGGACACGACATGCACATGACCTGCTGGGTCGGCGCGGCGCGGGCGCTCGCGGCATCGAAGGACCAGTGGAAAGGCACGCTCGTCTTCATCGCGCAACCCGCCGAAGAGCGCGGCATGGGCGCGCTGGCGATGATCGAAGATGGCTTGTTCCAGCGATTTCCAAGGCCAGACGTGTGTTTGGCGCTGCATTGTGATGCCGGGCTGCCCGTGGGCACCTTCGGCGTCACCAGCGGCCCGGCCACGGCGAGCACGGACACGGTGGACATTCTGGTCAAAGGCGTCGGCGGCCATGGAGCGATGCCCAACACAACCAAGGATCCCATCGTGCTCGCCTCGCAAATCGTGGTGGCTTTGCAAACCATCGACAGCCGCGAATTGCATCCCGTGGAGCCGGTGGTGGTGACGGTCGGCAAATTTAACGGCGGCACCAAGCACAACATCATCCCGGACAAGGTCGAGCTCGGCCTCACCGTGCGCACCACCAGCCCCGAAACGCGAAACCAAGTGCTGGAGTCCATCAAACGCATCTGCCGTGGCCTTGGCATCGCCGCCGGACTGCCGGAAAACCTGCTGCCCGAGATCAAACTCACCGGTCCCGGCACACCGTCCTTGTTCAATGATCCCGCGCTCACCGCCCGCGTCAGCCAGGTCTGGGCCGAAGCCTTTGGCAAAGCCAGCATCATTGAACGCAAGACCTCGATGGCGGGCGAAGACTTCTCCCGTTACACGATGACATCCGACAAGATCCCCGTCTTCCTCGCCTGGCTCGGCACTGTCGCTCCTGAGAAGGTGGAGAAGGCAAAGACGACGGGCGAAATCCTGCCCAGCCTGCACTCGCCGTTCTATCGCCCCGAAGCCGCGCCATCGATCACGGTGGGCGTCAAAGCGATGGCACTCGCCGTGATGAGTGAACTCAAGCGGTGATCTCGCTGCCACTCCTCCAATATCGTGGTTTGAAGGCCTAAAGCGGCAGCACTCCTTGCACTCCAGCATTAGGATCCACTCCCAGCTCTCTGCATACCTTGTTCCATGATCGCTGAGGTATGAGCGCTCGCATTTTCGGAAGTCTGAGATGGTTCCGATGAATCTTTGTCCGATGTGATGGCTTCTGACCACAAGTGCATAGCCATGACGCAGTCTCGCCCCAGTAGCCAAACTCAGGAACCGACCCGCAGCGGAATGTGACAAGGCCATCGACCGGCGCTGGGGAATCAAGATCGCGCGTGTAGCAACCGCTTTCGATACAGTGCCAATAGAAGGGCTTTTCGTTTCGTGAATCGGCAGCGACCATTTCCTTGTCGCAGATCGGGCATTGGTGGTATCCATCGAGATAAGGCTCGATCAGTTTGTCGATGAAATAGAAGTCACATACCTCAGCGGCGAACTTGCGACTTCTTCGCCGGATGCCGAAGCCTTTTGTCGGAAGTCCTCCGAGCAAAGAAAACGATGCAGTCCAGACGTCTCCGCCATCAATAATGACCAGCTTGTCCATCATCTTCGTTTTGTGAATCACACGGTATCCAGCTCCTTGAAGCAGTGATTCAGCCTCCGAATGCTCCTTCATTCTTCCTCGCTGCTCATCTGGTGTTTGTGTCACGACATAGCCGGAAAATCGTCTCGAGGCAGCACGTTCCACCAAATCGCGCACGGCAGCTAGATCGAGGGAAGGACTGAAGATTACAACCTGCCGCGCTGCCTCGGCTATCGATCTCAGCAGTAGAGTTTGTGTCTCGTGTGCAGACATTACCGCATGATCCCCATGTCTATACTCGATCTTCGAGAGCACGTCGGTGGCATCACTCAAGGGATACCGTTCACAGAGCCAAGGAAGGAGGTTGCCGCCAACGAAGGAACCCCGCCCCTTTGCGCGAAACCAACTCAGGTCAGCGAGAATACAGACCTTACGCTTTGCCCTTGTGATCGCGACATTGAGGAGCCGTGCAATGTCTGCGCTGGCTGCGGGTGTGAGAAGATTTGCGCTGTAATGTGGCTCATCAACGACAAGGTCGATCAACACTGCATCTGCCTCACTCCCTTGGAAGCTATGTGCTGTATTCGCGGACACTTCGATCTCGAGTTGGTCTTCCCTTACCATGACATCCAGCAACTTGGCTTGTGGTCGGTAAGGACAGATGACGAGAACGCGCTTGGCTAGGCCCTCAGCTAATAGAGGGCGATCAGATGCCAGCCAGTGATGAACCATCTCAACCGATGCCATGGCAGAGAGAAGATTGAAGCGACTGCGGTCAGCCGTGGTGTTCCAGGCATTCGCAGTTCCCATGTCAATGATCGTCACCCGGTTGGACTCGCCAACGAATCCCGCATGCCAGTTTGTGATGGGCATGTCTGCTTTTGCTTCTGTCACCGAACTTCCATCCCTCAGGAGCCCTTCATAGATCAGTGCGTTTACAATCGCGCTGATGTCGGGGTGCATACGGTGTTGTTCCCTCAGTGCGACGAAGTGTGCTGGAGGGGTTTTGCGTTCCCATGCGCCCTGAACGCCTGATGCAGCAAATATATCCCTTCCAAGCCAGCGCTCGGCAATCGGGTGCTCGGATTGCACAATCGGCGGCAATTGTTTGAAATCGCCAACGGCAACAACGCATCGTTCGGAGAGCGTGGAAGCAGCCCACAATGCAGGAATGGGAGCCATTGACGCTTCATCCACCAGCACCGTGTCAAAACTCCGCTGCTGAATACCATCGCGCATGAACGAGCGGGTGAGCGTCGTGGCGAGAATTCGTACATTTACCAGCAGATCAGCCTCTACCTTCCTGAGCGCCTCTTCAATGCCTCTGATTTCTTCAATCAATTGCGCCACCAGTGCGCTTAGTCGGTCACGCTCTGTCACCAATGAATGAATGTCATCCTGGCCCACTTCGTTTTGGGCAGCCACTCGGGCTGATTGTAGCGACTTCATGAGATCATCCTCATTGTTCCCGCCGCTTTTGCAGAGGCCCCAAGCTGCCAAAACCATAATGAGTTCATCCAAGTCTGACGCAAGCTGTTGCTTTTCAGAAGCCGTCTTCTTTTTCAGGGCCGCCATTCTCTGCTCTGACGATTCGATTGCCGCCAAGTGTCCTTCGGCTTCTGCAAAAGCCGTTTCTGGCGCAGTTCCTGTATTCTCGCTAAACTGGGCGATTCTTGCGGACAGTTCATCACGATCTCGCTCAAGCATCACACGATTATCGTTACACGACTTTTCGTCTGCAGCGAGACGTTGAGAGCGTGTCAGCATATCTCGAATATTTGACTCAGCGGCAGACAGTCGCGGCACCTCGGAGAATGAACTCAAGAATCTGGTTAAATCGCTAACCTCTGCCAGGACGGCCTCGCATTTGGCCGTTTCTTCTTCTGCAGCAGCAAGTGCGGCGAGGCTGGTTTCAGCGTCGGCCGCAAGGCGTATAACTGTCGTTTGCTGTTCGTCGGGCTTCGGGAGCTTTAGCAGCCTGTTGAAAAAGAGGGGTTAAAAAGGCCAAAACTTGGGGGCCAGTCTTCTTCGCGGCCTGGGTGCTGTTGGTGGCCGATTCGCATGATGGAACCTTGTGGCG
>NZ_JBIIKX010000085.1:0-23827 GCF_044232965.1 Prosthecobacter sp. | reverse complement strand
TGGTCACCAGTTCCCGGTAATGCTTGAAGATAATCGCCGGAGAATTGCCCGCCTCCAATGCCACCTGCGCAGCGCTCTGAACCACCGCGATGCGGTAGCTGATGTAGGAGTGCCGCAGCGCGTTGTGTGGCCACGCCAATCCCAGGCTTTTGGCAAGCTTCGTGATTTTCACAAACACGACCTTCATCGGCACCACCAACCCCTGCCGAGGCAAGGGCCTCAGCCACGCCGCGAGATTGTCGCTGATCGGCACGATTCGGCGGGATGCGGTCTTGGCCTGCCCAGCACGCAATTCAATGATCTTGCGCTCCAAGTCCACCGCACTCCAGTCCAAGCGGGCAATTTCCGCTGCGCGCAGCCCTGCAAAAGCCCCAATAGCAAGCACTGGAATGAGTTCAGCCGGAGCATTTCTCAGCAACAACTCAAACTCCTCAGGCTTAAAAATACCCACATCCGTGTCCCCTTGTTTGCGATGCTTGAGTTCCTCGGCTGCCGTCGGCTCACGCTTCGGCAGGTAGCCGCTTTGACGAGCGTAACCAAACAAGAGCTTAACCCGCTTGAGCCGGTTGTTGCGCGTCACGGCAGAGTAATCTCCCGCACGCAGCCAGGCATCAATTTGCTGCGTGGTCACCCTGGCAATTTCACCCGGCAAAGCCTGCCCAAACTGTTTGAGGATGCTCTGGAGTGATTTCAGGTACTGCGTGCTCATGCGGTCCTGCTTCTTTGCGGCGAGAAATTCCTCGATCACCCTTGATACCGAAACCCCGGTTGTGAATCCCCTTGCTCTGCGCACGTGCTCATCGACCGAAGTGATCAAGGGTGTTTCACCCAATTTGCGACGGCACTGCACATATTCTGCCATAGCCGTCACCAGAGGCAGCCCGAAGGGTTCGAGCATGGCGCACGCAACTCTGAACGCCTCACGATCTTGCGGGCGGAGATCATTGTCCGAACTCATGCCGCGCTGGATGTTGAGAGCCAGAAGCCGCGCCTCCTCCCTGGCTGCATTCAGGCTTCCAAAAGTCCGCCGCACCCTTCTGCCATCCCGATAGAACGCCACCGTGAACCGTTGGGAGCCACGGACATCGCCCCTATAGATGGGTACGGCTGCCGAGCCTTGTTTGACCACAGCGAAAGGTTTGCCTCTGCACTGAGAGGGGAGAGCCGGATTTGTCGTGCTTTTGTCATGCATAACACCTGCCGCAGTGTCAATTACGGCAGGTGTTTGTGCTCCGGAAGCCCGTAAAATGGGGCTTCCAGCTCCATTTTGAGCTTTGCTTACTGTTGTTTGTTCGTAGTCCTGTGCGGACCACTTTCTCACCGCACTTGATCGTGGTGGATCATGTTTACCTGCCAGCCCCAGGGCCAGCGGCCGGGATTGCTCCAGTGAAAAGTCCACGGCTCAGTGAGCTGATTGACATGTCCCAGCACGAGCTGGCTGTAGCCGATGCCATTTCCTGAGAGACGGATCTTCATGGAAACCATGCCCTGTCCTTTCACGGCACGCACCGTGGTCTGCTCCCTCATCAAGGTCAGAGTGTAGAAGCCGCTGAGGTACTTTTTGCCGTCTTCAATCGCCGACTCGCGCGTGTGGCTGTAGGCGTCAGTGTAATTTTCAGCAAGAAAGTCTTTCACCTCGTCCCAATCACGTTCCTCGATGGCCTTGATGAAGTCCATCTGGGCGGCGAGCACCTGGGTTTGAGGCGATCTGAGAAAATAAATAGACGCGTTGATCGTCAGGGCAAAAAGCACGACTTGAAAAGTCAGGCGGAGGATGCGGCGTCTGTCCATGAGATCAAAGCAGGGCAAGCTGGCCGGTTTCGTCCGCGGCGGCAAAGCAGAAGCTCACGCTGGTGCTGCGGCGCGGGCGCACGACCTCAATGGTCGGTGTGGGCTTGTGACGTTCAGCGCAGACGACTCGGGCCTCGCTCGCCCCGGCGGCATCGAGCGCCTGGCGGATGTGGCGGGCGGCGGTGGCGGGATCGTTGCAATCGTCGCTCAAATGCCCCAGCACGACATGACTGAGACCGGGATGCGCGATTTCGCGGACGAGTTCGGCGGCCTGTTCGTTCGAGAGATGCCCGTGACGTGAGCTGATGCGCTGTTTCGTCGCCCACGGGCGTTTGGTGTCATTTTCGAGCAGTTGCGTGTCGTAATTGGCCTCAATGAAAAGGCTGTCAGAGTTGCGGAGGCGGTCCTTGATCAGGTTCGTCACGAAACCCACGTCGCTGAGCACCCCGAGGCGGGATTCTTCGTCAGCGATGACAAATCCTACCGGATCGACCGCGTCATGCGGCACGGGGAAGGACTCGATGCGCAAATCTTGAAATTCAAAGGGCGAGCCGGTGGTCATGAGCCGCCAGGAAGGCGGAGAACGAAATTGCAGGCTTCCCGCGAGAGTTTCCTGCGTCAACGCGGTGCAAAACAGCGGAACCTGCTTTTTCCGGCTCAGCACCTCAATCCCGCCAGTGTGGTCCTGATGCTCGTGGGTGAGCAGGATGCCATCGAGCATGTCGAGCGAGAAACCGCAGGCGTCGAGACGCAGGCAGATCTGCTTGGCGCTGAGTCCGGCGTCCAGCAACAGCGTGGTGCGCTCGGTCGAGATCACGGCGCAGTTTCCTGAGCTGCCGCTGCCAAGAATCGTGAGACGTACCATGCGGCTGTTTTAGCGGTCTGGGCCGGACGATGCAAGCGGTCTTGCCAACGGCAGGCTGTCTGGAAAAAAGAGGCTGGGCTGGCAGGCAGAATGCTGGTTGATTTGCCCGCTGACTGCGCCTAAATGCCGCCCCCTTTTGTACCAAAAATGAGAAATCACGGACTCCCCCCGAAACAAGGCCTCTATGATCCGCAGTTCGAGCACGACGCGTGTGGCGTCGGCTTTGTTTGCCACATGAAGGGGAAGAAATCTCACAGCATCGTCGCCAATGCGTTGCAGATCCTTGAGAACCTCGATCACCGTGGTGCCTGCGTGGAAGAAAACACGGGGGACGGGGCGGGTATCCTGCTCCAGGTGCCGCATAAGTTTCTCGTGAAAAAGGCCAAGGAGGCCGGTTTTGAGCTTCCGGCGGCCGGTCAGTATGGCGTGGCGAATGTGTTCACCACTCGCGGTGGCGATTCGTGGGCGAAAGCGAAGGAAACCTTTGAAAAGGTGGCCGCTGCGGAAGGCATGCCAGTGCTCGGCTGGCGTGAGCTGCCGGTGGATAACTCGACGCTGGGCAAATCGGCGAAGGCGAGCGAGCCGCTGGTGCGCCAGGTGTTTGTGAAGCGTCATGCGGCGGCGCTGGATGATCTTTCCTTTGAGCGAAAGCTCTATGTGCTGCGCAAGGTGGCTCATAATGCCCTCCGCGTGTCCAAAGTGGACCCGGTGTGGTATGCGCCGAGCTTTTCCTGCCGCACGCTGGTCTATAAAGGCATGCTCACGCCGATGCAGGTGGGTGGGTATTTCCTCGACCTGAGCGACGCGGACATGGAGTCGGCGCTGGCGCTGGTTCACAGCCGTTTCTCGACGAATACCTTCCCGAACTGGGAGCGTTCGCATCCTTACCGCTACATCGCTCACAATGGTGAGATCAACACGCTGCGTGGGAACATTAGCTGGATGCTGGCCCGTCAGTCGCTGTTCGCTTCGGAGCTGTTTGGCGATGACATCAACAAGATCAAGCCAGTCATCAATGTGGATGGCTCGGACTCGACCATCTTTGACAATGCGCTGGAACTGCTCGTGCTGAGTGGTCGTTCGTTGCCGCACGCGATGATGATGATGATTCCTGAGCCGTGGAGCGGCCATGAGTCGATGAGCGAGGCGAAAAAGGCCTTCTACGAGTATCATTCCTGCCTCATGGAGCCTTGGGATGGTCCTGCATCGGTCGCCTTCACGGATGGCACGATGATGGGTGCCACGCTAGACCGCAATGGTCTGCGTCCTTCGCGCTACTATGTGACGCACGACGATCTCGTCATCATGGGATCGGAAGCGGGCGTTTTGCCGGTCGATCCGGCGAATGTGAAGCTCAAAGGCCGTTTGCAACCGGGCAAGATGTTCATCGTGAACATGGAAGAAGGCCGCATTGTTCCTGACGACGAGATCAAAGAAAAGATCGCCGCCGAGAAGCCCTACCGTGAGTGGCTCGACAAGAATCTCGTGAAGCTGGCGGACATCGCCGAGGGTGCGCCTGCGCCGCTGCCGGACCATGAGACGATGCTGAAGCGCCAGCAGGCCTTTGGTTACACCTGGGAAGACCTCCGCATGCTCATGACGCCGATGGCCCGCGATGGCGTGGAGGCGATTGGCTCGATGGGGACGGACATCCCCATCGCCGTGCTCTCAAACAAGGCCAAGCTGCTCTACGACTACTTCAAGCAGCTCTTCGCCCAGGTCACGAATCCGCCCATCGACTGCATCCGCGAGGAAATCGTCACGTCACCCGTCACGACCATCGGTCGCGAGGGCAACCTGCTCGATCCGAAGCCGGAAAGCTGCCATTTGATCGAGCTGAAGACGCCGATCCTCAGCAACGAGGAGCTGGCAAAACTGAAAGCTATCGCCAGCGGCGAATTTGCCTCCGCGACGCTCGAAATCACCTTTGACCCGAAATTGGGCGAAAAGGGCCTCGTGGCCGCCATGGACGCTCTTTGCGCTCAAGCGGACGATTTGATCAAACAAGGCCGCAACATCCTCATTTTGACCGATCGCGGCATCAGTGCCTCGAAAGCTCCGATCCCGGCTCTGCTGGCTGTGGGCGGCCTGCATCATCATTTGATCCGCCAAGGCACCCGCACGCAGTGCGACATCGTGCTGGAGTCCGGCGAGCCGCGTGAAGTGCACCACTTCTGCACGCTGATCGGTTACGGCTGCGGAGCCATCAATCCATACCTCGCCTTTGAAACGCTCGACGACATGATCCGCCAGGGTCTGCTCGTGAACGTGGACCACAAAAAGGCGGTTTATAACTTCATCAAGGCCGCCACGAAGGGCGTCATCAAAGTCGCTTCGAAGATCGGTATCTCCACGATGCAGAGCTATCGTGGTGCGCAGATCTTTGAAGCCGTCGGCCTCAGCAAGAGCGTGGTCGAAAAATACTTCACCTGGACCGCCACCCGCGTGGAAGGCAGCGACATCAAAGTGATCGCCGAGGAGTGCATCCAGCGTCATCAGCGCGGCTTCCCGGATCGCGATTCGCAGGTGCATGCGCTCGATGTGGGCGGTGACTACCAGTGGCGTAAAGAAGGTGAAGCCCACCTCTTCAACCCGCTGACGATCCACACGCTGCAAAAAGCCGTCCGCACCGGCAACTACGAGACCTTCAAGCAATACTCCGCGCTGGTGAACACGCAGGTGAAGCAGATCTACACGCTGCGTGGCCTGCTGGACTTCAAGTCGCAGACTCCGGTGCCGCTCGACGAAGTCGAGAGCGTCGAGAGCATCATGAAGCGCTTCAAAACCGGCGCAATGAGCTACGGCTCCATCTCCAGCGAGGCGCATGAGTCCCTCGCCATCGCCATGAACCGCATTGGCGGCAAATCGAACACCGGTGAAGGTGGCGAAGACCCCGAGCGCTACACTTGGACCAATGAGAAGGGCGACTCGAAGAACTCCGCGATCAAGCAGGTCGCCTCGGGCCGCTTTGGCGTCACCAGCCTCTATTTGAGCCAGGCGAAGGAAATCCAGATCAAGATGGCCCAGGGTGCTAAGCCCGGTGAAGGCGGCCAGCTTCCTGGTGGCAAAGTGTATCCCTGGATCGCGAAGGTGCGTCACTCGACGCCGGGCGTGGGACTCATCTCCCCGCCTCCGCATCATGACATCTACTCCATCGAGGATTTGGCCCAGCTTATCCACGACTTGAAAAACGCGAACCGCGCCGCACGCATCAGCGTGAAGCTCGTTTCCGAAGTCGGCGTCGGAACCATCGCCGCTGGCGTGGCCAAGGCGCACTCCGATGTCGTGCTCATCTCCGGTTACGATGGCGGCACGGGTGCCTCGCCACAGACCTCGGTGAAACACGCTGGCCTGCCCTGGGAACTCGGTCTCGCTGAAACGCACCAGACGTTGCTCCTGAACAACCTGCGCTCGAAGATCGTCGTCGAGGCCGATGGCCAGATGAAGACCGGCCGCGACATCGTCATCGCCGCGCTGCTCGGTGCCGAGGAGTTTGGTTTCGCCACCGCTCCGCTTGTCACGATGGGCTGCATCATGATGCGTGTGTGCCACCTGAATACCTGCCCCGTCGGCGTCGCCACGCAGGACCCGCAGCTCCGTGCCAAATTCAGCGGCGATCCCGAATACGCCGTGAACTTCATGAAGTTCATCGCCATGGAAGTGCGCGAACTCATGGCGCAGCTCGGCTTCCGTAAGCTGGAGGACATGGTGGGCCGCACTGACATGCTCGAAGCACGTCACGCCGTTGATCATTGGAAAGCTCGCGGCATCGACCTCAGCAACCTGCTTTACAGCCCGAAAGTCGGCCCCGAAGTCGGCAAATTCTGCTCCGAGGCACAGGATCATGGCATCGACAAGAGCATGGACATCACCACGCTGCTGCCGCTTTGCAAAGACGCCATCGAGAAGGGCGAGAAGGTCAAGGCCACGCTCCCCATCCGCAACGTCAACCGCACCGTCGGCACCATCCTCGGCAACGAGATCACCAAGAAGCATTGGAACGGCCTGCCGGACGACACCGTGCATCTGCACTTCCAGGGCAGCGCCGGTCAGAGCTTCGGCGCGTTCGTGCCGAAAGGCGTCACGCTCGAAATCGAAGGCGATGCCAATGACTACGTCGGCAAAGGCCTCAGCGGCGGTCGCATCATCGTCTATCCGCCTGCGGCCAGCACCTTTGCCGCCGAGGAAAACATCATCGCGGGCAACACCGCGCTCTATGGTGCCACCAGCGGCGAGCTCTTCCTGCGTGGCATGGCCGGTGAACGCTTCGCCGTCCGCAACAGCGGTGTGGACACCGTCGTCGAAGGCGTGGGCGACCACGGCTGCGAATACATGACCGGTGGCCGCGTCGTCGTGCTCGGCACCACGGGCCGCAACTTCGCCGCAGGCATGTCCGGCGGCATCGCCTACGTGCTCGATGAGAAGGGCGACTTTGCCACTCGCTGCAACGCCGGCATGGTCGATCTGCTCAAGCTCGACGACCAAGAGGAGATCGACAGCCTCTACGAACTCATCAAGAAGCACGCTGATCTCACCAAGAGCCAGAAAGCCTTCAAGGTCATCGCATTGTGGGAGCAAAGCGTCCCGCAATTCGTCAAAGTGATGCCTCGCGACTACGCCCGCGTCCTCAAGGCGCTCAAAAAAGCCAAGGACGACGGCCTCGTCGGCGATGACGCCCTCAACGCCGCCTTTGAGGCCAACGCCCGCGACGTCGCCCGCATCGGAGGGGGCTAGAATCCAGTCCCGCTTCCGCACGAACTCACAGACATCACTTTTTCACACCGCTAGACCATGGGAAAACCAACCGGCTTCATCGAATTCACCCGCGAACTCCCCGCTGACCGCGATCCGCTCGAGCGCGTCAAGGATTGGAAGGAATTTCACCTTCACATGCCTGCGGACAGCCTCAAAAAGCAGGGCGCGCGCTGCATGGACTGCGGCATCCCGTTCTGCCACAGCGGCACCCTCATCAGCGGCATGGCCAGCGGCTGCCCGATCAACAACCTCATCCCCGAGTGGAATGATCTGATCTATCGCGGCCTCTGGAAGGAAGCGCTCGACCGCCTGCACAAGACCAACAACTTCCCCGAGTTCACCGGCCGCGTCTGCCCCGCCCCGTGCGAAGGCTCCTGCGTGCTCGGCATCAACGAGCCACCTGTCACGATCAAAAACATCGAAGTCTCGATCATCGACAAGGGCTGGGAAGAAGGCTGGGTCACTCCACAGCCGCCTGAGAAGCGCACCGGCAGAAAAGTCGCCGTCATTGGCTCCGGCCCTGCCGGCCTCAGCGCCGCCGCACAGCTCAACAAAGCTGGCCACACCGTCACCGTTTTTGAACGTGCCGACCGTCCCGGTGGCCTCCTCATGTATGGCATCCCCAACATGAAGCTCGACAAAACGGAAGTCGTCCTCCGCCGCGTGAAGCTGCTCGAAGACGAAGGCGTCACCTTCAAGTGCGGCGTCAACGTCGGCACCGACATCACCGCCGAGCAGCTCCGCAAGGACTTCGACGCCATCATCGTCGCCACCGGAGCCACCAAGCCGCGTGATTTGCCGATCCCCGGCCGCGAATTGAAGGGCATTCACTTCGCCATGGACTTCCTCACCGCGAACACCAAGGCGGTGCTCGACCCGAGCGGCAAATACATCACCGCTGATGGCAAGGACGTCGTCATCATCGGCGGTGGCGACACCGGCACCGACTGCGTCGGCACCAGCGTGCGTCACGGCTGCACCAGCGTCACACAGCTCGAAATCATGGCCAAGCCGCCCATGAACCGCGCCGCGAACAATCCGTGGCCCGAATGGCCCAAGACCTACAAGATGGACTACGGCCAGGAAGAAGCCGCCGCCAAGTTCGGCGACGATCCCCGCGTCTATCTCACCACCGCCACCCACTTCGAAGGCGATGCCGATGGCAACGTGAAGGCCGTCCACGTCGTCGATGTCGAGTGGAAGAAGGACGACAAGGGCAACTTCGGCCCCCAGAAGGTCGCCGGCACTGAGAAAGTCCTCCCCGCGCAGCTCGTCCTGCTCGCCATGGGCTTCCTCGGCCCCGAGCAGCCGCTCGTCGAAGCCCTCGGTGTCGAAACCGATCCTCGCAGCAACATCAAAGCCGAGCACGAGAAATACACCACCAGCATCCCCGGCGTCTTCGCCTGCGGCGACTGCCGTCGTGGTCAATCCCTCGTCGTCTGGGCCTTCAACGAAGGCCGCGGTGCCGCGAGAGAGTGTGATCGCTTTCTCATGGGCGCCACGAGCTTGCCGTAAACAACCCGCCATCAATTCAGAGAGCGTCCTCAGCAACGGGGACGCTCTTTTTCTTTTGGGATGACAATCTCGTGCGCCTGTCGCTAGCATGCGGCCATGAGAAGGCACGCTCTTCGTTTCATCCTGCTGATGCTTCCCATCAGCATCTCCTGCATTCATGTGATTGATGCGCCGTATCCGGTGAAGGAAGACCGCAAAGAAGCGCTGTTGTTTGAGAAAGATGGCTTGTGCCACCTCGTCGTTCGCACTCGGATCTCGAGCCCCGAGCTTCCACGCAGCTTGGCGTGGGTCATCCCCACACCACGCGTTCCAGTGATCGTGAAAGAAGAGTCGGCTGATCTCTTCCCGCAGCTCTACAAACTCATTCCAGACCGTGTTCAAGCCACACCAACACTTTACCGGTTTCTGCCTTCGTGCTCGATCCCTATGCCTCAGCAGGCCATTGTCGTTCACCAAGCCCAGTCCACCGAGCACTACACCACCCAAGTCATTGAGATCCGCTCGGACAATGCCAGCGCGGCACTTAACGCATGGCTCGTCAAAAATGGCTTCTCGCCCGTGCCTGAGCAAAACCAGCGGCATTACCTCATTCCAGGTCGGGCCTTTGTGTGCGTGAAGATACGCAAGCTGCCCGAAGGCACTGCGGCTCAAATCCCTCCTGTCCATCTGGCCTGGCAAGGCACCGAAGCCACTCTGCCGCTCAAATTCTCCTCACACAGCGGTCAGTTCGATGTGGACCTCTATGTATTGTCGAAAAACAGCCTGCCATCCGATCAATTCTCGGAATGGCACTTTCGACGTGTGGGAACGGCTGCCGTCCCCGGCTCAGCAGTTGAGCGCAGTTTGGAAAGACTGGCAGGGAAGCATGCAATGATCACCCGCTACCACGCGAGGGCCTTCAACAGCCCAGGCCATGAAGTGACTCGGCTGGACGCTGATCCGAGGATTGACCTAGGGCGGCTGAAGTGATGCTCAATGAACCGTAACTGAGAAATTTCCCATCTTCCCATGCCCTGATTCGAGCTTCCACGAATTCAAAGAGCGTCCTTGGCAACGGGGACGCTTTTTATTTGGTCTCTGCGAACGGCCATGTGCGTGATTTCCAGCTCCAGGCCAGGAACACACCGCAGCCAGCCAAAAGAGCGAGCGCTCCATAGCCCAGCAGGCCGCGATCCGTCGTCACCAGCAGGTAAACCCAGCCCAACAGCGCGATCAGGGCCGGAATCGGATACAGCCACATGCGAAACGGACGCGGCATGTCCGGCTGCAAGCGCCGCAGCATCACCAGCGCGCCGATTTGTCCCGCGAACTGCACCACGATACGCGTGGTGAGCAGCGCGTCGATCAGCGTGCCCAGTTTCACAAACGTGGCCGCCGCCGCGATGAGACCGACGACGATCAATGACACATGTGGAAAGCCGAGGTGTGGATGCAGACGGCCAAACATCTTGAAAAAGCTGCCGTCCCGCGCCGCCGCATACGGAATGCGCGAGTAGCCGAGCAGCATCGCGAAGCAGCAGGCCACCATCGTCCACAGCACCAGCCCGGTGAAGAGCTGCGCGAAATCGTGGCCGTAAATCTTCGCCATCATCATCGTCACCACCGGTTTGCTCACCCCGTCTGCACCTGCAAACTCCCGCCATGGCACCACGCCGATGATCGAGATGTTCACGGCGAAGTAGATGGCCGCCACCAGCACGAGTGAAAGCATCACGGCGCGTGGTATGACACGCCCCGGCTGCTTCACCTCGTCGCCGATGAAGCAGATGTCGTAGTAGCCGAGGTAATCATACATGCCGATGCGCGCCGCCGCGCCCAATGCGATCCACTTCGTCGCGTCCATCGTCCAGGCACCTTCCGGGAAGTCGAAGGCGATCTTCGCATCGAAATGCATCGCCCCGGTGACAATCACGATCGCCATCGCCAGCAGCGCTCCGGCCCAAAGCATCACCGTAATCTTCCCAATCGACTCAATCCGCCGATACAGCAGAAAGATCACAAACAGCCCGACACCCGCGCCCGCGCACAGCCGTGTAAAGTCGCTGCTCCCGGGCCAAAGCGGCTGCAAATACTGCGCCACGCCCACATAGGCCGTGGCCAGCTCCAGCGGCCCGCTGAGGATGAACTGCCAGATGAACAGAAAGCCCATGAAGCGGCCCCACTTCTCCCGTCCGTAGCCTTCACGCAGATACACATACGATCCGCCGGACTTTTGCAGCGCCGCGCCCAGCTCGCTCCACACCAAACCATCTGCCAGCGCCACGATGAGCGCCACGCCCCAGCCCAGCATCGACTGTGGCCCGCCCATCGTCATCATCAACGCCGGAATCGTGATGAACGGCCCCGCGCCGAGCATGTTCGACATGTTCAGGGCCGTGGCCTGAAGCAGGCCGAAACGACGTTCGGGTTGGGCGTGGTGATTCATGCGTTGATGCGGCTTTCGATCCAGCCCATCAAAACGTCTTTGTCCGGCACTTTTGAAATCCGATCCGCGCATTTCTTCGCCGCCTCGCGGAATGATTTGTCTTCCAACAGTCGCCGCAGCTCATGCGCCACTCGCTCGGGCGTGAACTGCCGCACACTCAGGCCAATTCCAGCCCCGAGGCGTTCCAGACGGTCCGCGTTGTCAGGCTGGTCGTGCGCCATCGCCATGATGAGCTGCGGCACTCTTGCGGCGAAGCCTTGGGACATCGTTCCAATGCCGCCGTGATGCACAAACACGGAGGCGTGTTTCAACAGCGTGCTGAACGGAGCGTATTCGACGGTCAGAATGCTCGCGGGCAAGTTGGAAGGAACTTGTTTCGGCTCCCGCGTGACGAAAACCGCCCGGCAGCCGATGCGCTTCACCGCTTCAGCCGCGACAGCGAAAAAACGCGAAGCCTGCACATTCGCACTGCCTGGCGTGAACACGACAGGACGCTCACCAGCAGCCAGAAACTCCTGCAACTCTGGCTTGAGCGGCTGTTCAGTCGCAAGGTCTTCGAGCGGGAAGGTCCATTGCAGCAAGTTCGCCGGCCAGTCGGGCTGTGGTTTCGCAAACCACTCGGGAAAGAGCGCCAGCACGCCATCCGGCGAGTCCCACCACTCGCGCCAGAGGCTTCGTGGTGGTTTGACGCCGTTGGCCTCGCAGATGCGCCGCACTTTGGGCAGCGCGAAGAGATCGACCGGGTTTGGCAGCGAGAAGAGCGCCCGTTTGAACCACACCGGCATCGCACGAAGCAACCGCATGGCCGGATGCAACAGCGGTGTCTCATGCACGCTCAGAAACACCGCAGGCTGCAAATGCACGGTGATCAGCGGAATGCCGTGTTTCTCGTGTGCGAGCCTGCCCGCGAAGGCGGTGACGGGTGCGAGCATGAGATCGACCTTTCCGCAGCTCTCGATGGCCGCGAGATACGGCTCCACGGACTTCGCGGCGAATTCGAAGACGACCTTCGTGCCGTGGCCGAGCTTCCAGATGCGCGGATCGCGAATCATGGCCTCAAACTCGTCCTTTTCGCCAAGCGGGATGAAATTCAGCCCCGCCTTGCGCGCCTGCTCTTCAAACAGGCACGCGGTGATCATCGTCACGCGATGCCCGCGCGCCATGAGGTGCCGACCCAGCCAGATGAAGGGAAACACATCACCGGCGCTGCCGAAGGGAAGGAGGAGAATCTCAGCCATGGTTGCCGTTTAGCCTGCCATGGGACCAGCGTTTGAGCAAAGCGGGCAGTGCCGTTGGGCGCGACATTGTCACATAGACGCCGCCGATGACCGCACAGGCACCGCAGAACCAGAAGATGTCTCCAGGTGTCCAGCCGAGCCGGATGTTCAGCTCCTTTTGCAGCAAGGCCGCCGCGCTGATGCCGACCCACGACAACCACGAAGCCGCGCCCTGCACCGAGCCTTTGCGATCCGCTGGCGGACGATGTTGCAGCACTGCGGCCAACGGCACGATGAACATGCCGCCACCAATGCCCAGCAGCGTGAGACAGACGGTGAAAACTGACTTGGAAATGTCAGCGATGCCGAGCGCGAAGCCCATTGCCGCCATGAGGAAGGCCCCCAGCGGGATGAGGCCATACTCAACGTGATCGCCGCTCAATTTGCCTGCCAGCAGACTGCCTGCGGCCATGCCGACGGCCAGCGCGACCTGCAAGGCGCTGTTTTCCATCGGCTTGATGTGCATGACCTGCTCCGCGTAGAGAACGAGGTTCATCTGAATCAGCACGGCGATGAAAAAGAAGCCTGTGTTGCCGAGATTCGCCCGCCACAGGTCGCGATCCGTGCGCATCCAGCGAAATTCACGCCACAGGTCGCCGAGAAAATTGATGCGCAGCGGTTTGTCAGGACTCGCGGCAGGAACACGCGTGATGCCCAGGCTCATCAGCCAGCCGATCATTGCGAGACCCAGCAGGATGCCGCCGGACCACGCCGGTTTGCCCGCAAAGCTTTCCGCCAGCCACGCGGCGGCCAGTGTGCCGAAGATGGCCGCGAGAAAGGTGAGCATCTCGATCACGCCATTGGCCCACGAGAGTTTCTTTGGCGGAACGACCTCTGGCAGCGAGCCATACTTCGACGCGGCGAAGAACGCACTGTGAACGCCCATGAGGCAGATGCTGGCGAGTTGAAGGCCCATCTTGCCCGAAGCCAAAGCATAGGTGGCAAAGATCATGATGCCGATCTCCATCGTCTTCACGCCGATCATCACATGCCGCTTGCTGAAACGATCCGCCATCCAGCCGCCGAACATCGAGAGCAGCAGGAAGGGAATGGCGAAGTACATGCCCGAGTCAGACACCAGGCTGTCGAGCTGCTCCTTCGGCATCTTCTGCGCGATGACGAGGTAAATGACGAGCCACTTGAGCACGTTGTCGGAGAACGCCCCTTGGAATTGTGTGCCCATGAGGCACCAGAAGCCGCGTTTCCAGTTCGTCTCGTTGATCATAGAGTTGGAGGAGTTCATGCGCGTTTGGCGGCGGCTTGGGCAGGCGTGGGACAGATTTTCTTCAAAAGGAAGTGCGTGGGAATAAACACAAGGATGATCAGCAGCGCGATCCATGTCACGAGATAAAGCTCCGCGCTCATCCAGGTTTGCGGCTGCGCATCGTCCATGCCGAAGACGTAGTTGATGTTGCGCGGCAGATTCGGGTCCGGCAGTGTTTCGCCGGCTTTTGGGAACAGGAAGAAGGCAGCGAGACACAAGCCAGAAGCCGAGGCCGTCCAGCCTTTCAGCGCACGCTTGTCATAGCCCAGCTTGAAGACGAGAAAGAGCAGCAGAAACGGCAGCCAGCCGTGGAAGAGCGACAAACCGCGCAAGAACAACGGTTTCGTCTTATCAAACATGTAGGCCGTCATGCCGGTCATTTTGTTACCGGTGAGCTGCACCACGAAATCCACACCCCAAAACGCCTGTGGCATCAAAATGCCCAAAGCGGGCATCGAGATTAGCAGCGGCTGCTCCAGCCAGATGCCGACGAGCGTGAGCAACAGCGCGATGTCGCAGAAGTAGAGGAAGTTCGTCGGACCGTAGTGGTACCAGTAAACGGGGATCAAAACCGCCATGAAGGCGGTGTAGAGGATCTTGAGCCAGAGCGGGATCGCGGGTGAAGGATGTGTTTTCATGCGAGAGGAGATGATGTGAAACAGCTTTTCGATGTTGAGCTGTCGCACGGCACACCCATGCTCATTCCAACGCATTTTCTCGAATTGATTAAAGCCGAGCTTGTATTGAGGGCGTCAATATAGGCCCGGAACCCGGCCTACATCACCGCCGGTTGTCCCGTGCATTCCAGCACGGAGCGCCACAACTCCTGCGTGGCATCGACTTTGCGACGGCCGTGGATGACGAGTTCGAGCGGCAGATGCACGAAGGAGCCGTGCCAGCGGCCCACGAGCATGCCGGTCTTGCCGGCCATCGCGGCATGCACGGCGGATTGGGCGAGGCGTGAGCAGTACACGTTGTCCGCCGCGTTCGCGGGCACGCTGCGAACTATGTAGCTGGGGTCGATGTATTTGAGGTTCGCCTCCGTTCGACGTTCCTTGAAGAAAGTGTTGATGCGGTCCTTCAAGAACAGGCCGATGTCGCCGTAGCGCTGATTGCCGCTGGCGTCGGTGGCACCGTTGGTTTGCATGAGGTGCTGACCTGCGCCTTCAGCCACCACGACCACGGCGCTGCCACGTTTGTTCAGCCGGTAGCGCAGGCTTTCGAGCAGTCCGCCCTCGCCTTCCAACTCAAAAGGCACCTCGGGAATGAGCACGAAATCGACGTTGCTGCCCGCCAGTGCCGCATAGCAGGCGATGAAGCCGGAATCACGCCCCATGAGCTTCACCAGTCCCACGCCATTCACCGCGCCGGTGGCCTCGACGTAGGCGCATTTCACCGCCTGCACCGCCGCCGCAAAGGCCGTTTCGAAACCAAAGCTCTTGTCAAAATAGCGGATGTCGTTGTCGATGGTCTTCGGAATGCCGACGACGGCTTTTTTCAGCCCGCGCCTTTCGATTTCCTTCACGATCTCCGCTGCCCCCCGCAACGTACCGTCACCGCCGATGACGAAGAGAATGTCCACCTTCATGTCCTCCAATGTGTCCACCATTTCCCCGATGTCCTGCTGCCCGCGCGAACTGCCGAGCAGCGTGCCACCAAAGTGATGCGCCTGCTCAACGGAGGAGGGTTTGAGCAGCAGCGGTGTGTGCCCGTAGCGCTGCACCAGCCCCTCATAACCGTAACGGAAGCCATACACGCGTGAGATGCCATACTGAAGGTGGCACTGGTTCACGAGGCCGCGGATGATGTCGTTCAGTCCGGGACACAGGCCGCCGCAGGTCACGATCCCTGCCGTGGTGCGCTGCGGATCGAAGTAAATCTGCTCGCGTGCTCCCGCTTCCTCATAGCTTGGTGTCGAGACATCGCGCCCGTCTTCGAGCAGATGGCTGTGGTAGAGGATGCGGTCCGCCGCATCTGTTTTGAACGGAGCGTCCACACCGCCAATGCGGTGCAAGGGCGAGGGGAACAGACAGGGGCCGAGCGTGGGAATGCTCGTGTCGGGCGGGGCGGGAGTCATGGCGGCTGGCGGGGACGCCTTACTGCAAAGCAAGAGAGATGCCATTCCTCGGACTGAAGCAGTCAGGCTCGACATCCCTTCCCTGAAATGCTCTCATCCGCCTAAGCCATGCATCTCCGCATCTTCGCCACCCTCCTGCTGCTCACTTCCTGCGGTCGCAGCGCCGATCCCGCCGCTCGTGAGAAAGAACTCACCTACCTCCGCAGCGTGGTGCCGGATGATTTGCTCGAATTCGCCCATGTCGAAGTTCCCGCCGTCGAAAACATCGTCATCATGGGCGAAGGCGCGGCTCAGCATCTCGGCCTGCATGTGTTCCCCGGCCAAAAGAAGCTCAATGGCGGCATCCGTGCCGAGGTCAGCGTCGATTACCCGCACAAGCAGGGTGACACCGTGCGCTATGCGTGGCGTTTCATGGTGCCGAAGGGTTTCGTGTCCGATGCGCCAAAGAACCGCTGGTGGATCATCGGCCAGTGGCATGATCAGCCGGATCGTGCTCGCGGCGAAAGCTGGGACGGCTTTGACTCCAAAAGTCCGCCCGTGCTCCTCGGTCTCGGTGAATTGCAGGGCAAGCTCGGCATCGGCATCGCCTACGGCCCCGATCAATCGCAGAAACACGGCCCCGTCTTCATCGAGCCCGGCAAGTGGCACAGCATCACCGTCGAGATCCACTGGTCCCAAAAAGCCGACGGCAAAGCCACCTTCTTCCTCGACGACATGTTAAAACCCGTCGCCACCGCCACCGGCACGAACATGCACAACGACTTCCAGCACTTTCTCAAGCTCGGCATGTACCGCCATCCCGAGATCGAGACGGACAACTGGATCTACATCGATGATTTGAAGATCACGAAGAAGTGAGGGACAGCGACTTGCCGGTTGCAAAACCACCGCTCCCGTCCTGCTTCAGGCAATGACCGAATCACTCACCCGCCACCTCCAAAAAACCGGCGTCATCGCCGTGCTCATGATCGACCGTGCTGACGATGCCGTGCCGCTGGCGCGGGCCTTGCTCGCAGGCGGTGTCGATTGCATCGAACTCACGCTGCGCACCGATGCCGCGCTCGAATCGCTACGCCGCATCCGTGCCCAGGTGACGGAGATGACCGTTGGCGTGGGCACGATTTTGACTCCCAAACAGGTCAACGATGCCAAGGAGGCCGGTGCGAGCTTTGGCGTGGCTCCGGGGATGAATCCGCGTGTTGTCGCTGAAGCCAAACGCATCGGACTGCCCTTCGCACCGGGTGTTTGCACGCCGACGGACATCGAACTGGCCATCGAGGCTGGTTGCAAGCTGCTCAAGTTCTTCCCCAGCGAACCCTGCGGCGGCCTCGCCTATCTGCGCACGATCTCCGCGCCGTTCATGCACCTCGGTGTGCAGTTCATCCCGCTCGGCGGCGTGGGTCCGGCGAATGCGGTGCAGTATTTGAAGGAGCCTTCCGTGCTCGCGCTTGGTGGCTCGTGGCTCGCACCGAAGGATTTGATCGCCAAAGGCGACTGGGCAGCGATCACGAAGCTCGCACGCGAGGCCAGTGACATCGTCAAGCAAGTGCGCCCATGAGCCGCGTCGTCACGTTCGGCGAAATCATGGTCCGCATCGCCACGCCAGGCTTTGCGCGGTTTCAGCAGTCCATGCCGGGCAGCGTGAATGTCACCTTTGCAGGCGCGGAAGCATCCATCGCGGCCTCGTTGGCCTATCTCGGCATCGACGCGGCTTTTGTGACCGCTTTGCCGGATCACGCCATCGCCGATGCCTGCGTCGCTGATCTGCGCAGCCTCGGTGTGGAGACGAAACACATCCTGCGCACACCCGAAGGCCGCCTGGGCATCTACTTTCTCGAACACGGTGCTAACCAGCGCGGCGGCAACGTCATCTACGACCGCGACGGCTCCGCCGTGGCCGTCACACCGGCGTCAGCCTACGATTGGGACGCGATCTTCTCTGGCTGTGAGTGGTTCGTCATCTCCGGCATCACCCCTGCCATCTCACGCAACGCGGCCGAGGTCGCGCTCATCGCCGTAAAGGAAGCCGCACGCAGAAAAATCAAAGTGGTGTGCGATATGAACTACCGCACCAAGCTCTGGCGCTGGGAGCCGTCGCTCTCCGCCCGCGAACTCGCCACGCGCACGATGAAAACGATCCTGCCGCACGTCACTGTGTTCGTCGGCGGCATCAGCGATGCCACCGCCATGCTCGGCATCGACTTTAACGGCGAACTCAAGGCGCTGGCGCAGCAGATCGTCGCCGAGTTCCCCAATCTCACGCACGCCGCCTTCACCCTGCGCGATGGCAGCACCTCCGCCGCGCAATGTTTCAGCGGAGCGCTTTACGAAGTCGCCACTGACACGCTGCATACAGTTCCCGCTTACACGATCACACAAATCATCGACCGCCTCGGTGCTGGCGATGCCTTCACAGCCGGCCTCGTGTTTTCGTTCCTCCAAACCTCCACCGCTCCAGCCGCCATCTCCTTCGCCACCGCCGCCGGATGTCTCGCGCATTCGATTGAGGGCGATTACAACTACAGCACACGCACCGAGATCGAAGCCGTCATGCACGGCGACGGCGGAGGCCGTGTGAGCCGCTAATTTCATCATGTCCACTACAACACCTCAATCTCCTGACCGCTGGTCTCTCGAATCCTGGTTCTCCGGCTTTGGCAAACCTGACTACACCGATTTCAAAGCTGCACTCGTGCGCGATGTCGAAGCGCTGAAGTCTCAAGCAGCGGCCTTGGGCGGCGAAACGGCAGGAATCGTGCGTGTCATCAATGACGTGGAGTCGCTCGGCGACCGTCTTGGCCATCTGTCGGCTTATCTCGGTTGCTTGTCCGCCGACGATGCCAATGACGAGGCCGTGAAGGCCGACGAGGCGTGGATTTCAACGCTGGAAGCCGAGAGCACGAAGCTCATGGCCTCGCTGCGCTCCGCTTTGGCGGCGCTGAGTGACGCGGCGTTTGCCACGCTCCTGGCGGATCCCTCTTTGAAGAATGCCGAGCACAGCGTGAAGCGTCTGCGCCACGAAGGGCAGCATCAGATGAGCGCGGAGATGGAGGCGCTGGCTGCCGACCTCAATGTGAACGGCCTGCACGCCTGGGGACGCCTCTACGACACGCTCACGGGCAAGATGGAGTTCGAGATGACCTTCCCGGACGGGCACAAAGAAACCGTGCCGATGTCTCGTCGCCGCGCTCTGATGTCCGAGCCAGATCGCAAGCTGCGCGAGGCCGCCTTTAACGATGGTCAGAAACCATGGAATGATCATGCCGTCACTCTCGCCGCTGGTTTGAACGGCATCGCAGGCACGCGCTTGAGTTTGTATGGCCGCCGTGGTCTGCCGCACTTCCTCGACACGCCACTGTTTGATGGCGCGATGAGCCGCAAGTCGCTCGATGCCATGCTGGAGGCCATCCACACGCACATCGAGCTGCCACGCCGCGCTTTGCGCAAAGCGGCGAAGCTGCAAGGCACGTCCGCCTTGCACTACTTCGACCTCGAAGCACCGCAGATCGCTCCGCCGGATGAAAAAGAGCTGACTTGGGACGAAGCCTGCAAAACCGTTGATCACGCCTTCAGCGCCGCGTATCCGAAGCTCGGCGCGTATTTCCGCGAGATGCTGGCGAATCGCTGGATCGAAGCGCAACCGCGTGCAGGCAAGCGCCCAGGTGCCTTCTGCACGGGTTCGCAGCTCAAGCACGAGGAGCGCGTCTATATGACCTTCCACAAGACCGTGCATGACATGGTCACGCTCGCGCATGAGGTCGGTCACGCGTGGCATTCATGTGTGTTGCGCCCTGCTCGCTCCTTTTCAGCCAGCTACCCGATGACGCTGGCGGAAACGGCTTCCAACTTCGGCGAGATGATCCTGCTCAGCGGCCTGATGAACGATCCTGGCATCACCGAGGCCACGAAGGCCTACCTGCTCGATCAGGAGATGCTGCGCGCACACGCCTACCTGATCAACATCCCCATGCGCTACGAGTTCGAGAAGGCTTTCTACACCGAACGTGCCTCCGGCGAAGTCTCCGTGTCCCGGCTCAGCGAACTCATGAACGAAGCGCAACGCAAGCTCTACGGCGACACGCTGCTCGATGACGGCACGGACCCGATGTTCTGGGCCTACAAGATGCATTTCTTCATCACTGGCGTCTCGTTCTATAATTTCCCCTATGTCTTCGGCTACCTGCTCAGCCAGGCGCTGTTTGCACGATTTAAAGCCGAAGGCGCGGCCTTCCTGCCACGCTACGAGGCCTTCCTGTCGATGACCGGCAGCGCCACATGCGAGGAAGTGGTGAAGCAAACGCTCGGAGAAGACCTCACCAGCCCCGACTTCTGGGCCACGGCTTTGAAAGCGATGGAGCCGTCGCTCATCGCCTACGAAGCCCTCAAGTGAGCGGGATAGAAGGCCTGCCACCCACTCGTTTGCCTGCGCAGTCATGAAAGCACTCACGCGCACGCTTCTCGTCACGTTCGGCCTCGTTGTCTGCACGCGGGCAAACGAGGCCTCGAAACAGATCGGCGCCCTCCTCGCCAATGACTGGCAGCAGCACAAGCTGACGCCGAATCCGCCCGCGAACGACGAGACCTTCGTCCGCCGCGTCCACCTCGACATCATCGGACGCATTCCGACGATGCGGGAGACGCAGGCTTTCCTGAAAGGCACTGACAAGGACAAGCGCGCGAAGCTGATCGACCAGCTTCTCGCCAGCGAAAGCTACGCCCAGCACATGTTTCATTTTTGGGCCGACCTGCTTCGTGTGCAGTCGCGCGCGAACAGCGGACAGGGCGACATGACCTCGAAGCCCTACCTGGAGCATGTGAAGCGGCGCATCCGCGAAAACATGCCGTATGACGCCTTCGTGCGCGAGTTGCTCACCGCGCAGGGCAAGGTGTGGGACAATCCCGCCATCGGCTACTACATGCGGGACATCGGCATGCCGCTGGACAACCTCTCCAACACCACGCGCGTCTTCCTCGGCACGCGCATCGAGTGCGCGCAGTGCCACAACCATCCCTTCGACAAATGGACGCAAATGCAGTTCTACCAGATGGCCGCGTTCACTTACCCGCTGGAGACGAACTTCACCGGCGTGGCTGAAAAAGGACCGTTGATGGATTTGAAGCGTGCCGCTGACAAAAAGCCCGAACTGGCTGTGCAAACCCGCCACATCGGCCGCGTGTTTGAGAATCTCGGCGACTTCGTGCGCTATAGCAAAGTCCAGACGCTGCCCAGCCGCGTGCTGAAACTGCCGCACGATTATCAATATACCGACGCGAAGCCGAAAGACGCCGTCAAATCCGCCACGATGCTCGGGAAACCGCTCACGGGTGATTTACAGGCCTTCGCGGACTGGATGACAGCGCCGGAGAACCCGCGCTTCACGAAGGTCATCGCCAACCGACTGTGGAAGAAGGTGTTCGGTGTCGGCCTGATAGAGCCGGTCGATGAGATCATGGACAGCACCGTGGCGATGAATCCCGCGCTCATGGAGCACCTGGAAAACCTCATGGTCGCGCTGCGCTACGATGTGAAGGCGTTCCTCCGCGTGCTCTACAACACGCAGGCTTATCAAAATGAGGCAATGAAGACCGAACTCGTCGCTGGCGAGGTGTATCACTTCACCGGCCCTGTTTTGCGTCGCATGACGGCGGAGCAGATCTACGACAGCTTCGTCACTCTCATCCATCCCACGCCCGATCTGCCTCGCCGCAAGGGCATCGACAGCGAGATGGCGCAAAAGATTGTTTATCGTGGCAAACTAAGCGACGCGCTCGATTTGATGTCGCCCCAGGAGATCTTCGATGGCGCGATGAAAGCCTCCGAGGTCTATGAATCCGTCTCCGCACGCTCCAAACCACTGCGCGAAGCCTACACCGCCGCGCAAAAGGCCAAGGACAAGCCGCTGATCGAAAAACTGAACCTCGAAATCCGCAGCATTGAGTTCGTCGCCCGCACCGGCATCCACGATCACGTCGTCGTGCCCGCCGTCGCCCGGCTTTATGAGAAGAAGACCGGCAAACCCGCGCCGCCGCCCATTCCTGTCGTCAAACCTGACATGGAAGAACTCAAGAAAGCCGGTCAAAACCGCGCTTACATTGACGTGCCCGGCTACGACATCGACCAGGCCATCCCGCGCGAGGAAAAAGCCGCCGAGGATGCTCGTGATGTCGTTTTCCGTGAGGAGGCGAGGCGCCTCAACATCACGGATGCCGACGCCTATCTCAAATCACGCCGCTCTCAGGCCCAAGACTGGCCCCGCGCCGCCGAACTCGATTCTCCCGCGCCACGCGGCCACTACCTGCGTGAGTTCGGCCAGAGCGACCGCGATCTCATCGAAAACGCCAACTCCGACGCCTCCATGCCCCAGGCGCTCGTCTTGATGAACAGCGAATTGTTTGAAGCCATCCTCAAACCGCACACGCAACTGCGGCTGAACCTCGCCGCGGCCAAATACCCCGATGACCAGCTCGCCGCCATCTATCTGACGCTGCTCTCGCGTCTGCCGACCGAGGCCGAAAAAGCCGCGTGGGCCAAGTCGGGCCTCAGCAGCCCTGAAGACCTCGTCTTCGCGCTGATCAACACGCAGCAGTTCATCTTTGTGCGCTGAAGTCTGGAGTCTTCTGATGATCTCATTCCGCCGCACCGCACGTCTGCTTCTGCGCCTCGTCGTCGCGCTCCTTCTGCTCGCCCTGCTGCTGTTCGGCGTGAGCTGGTGGTATTTTCATCCAGAGTTCACGTTGACTCCGGGCATTGTTTACACGCAAAGGCACGGGCATGATCTGACGCTGGATGTCGTGCGGCCAGTCAATCCAAACGGCATCGGCATTCTGGTGATGAACAGCGGCCAATGGAAATCGGACCCAAAGAAATTTCAGCCTTGGCTGGCCGCCTCGTTTCTGCGCCAGGGGCACACGATCATCGCGGTCAATCATTTGTCACAGCCGGAGGCAACCATTCAGGAGATCGTGCAGGATGTGGGGCGTGCCGCGCGGTTTGTGCGGCATCATGCAAGGCATTACGGCATTGATCCGAACCGCCTCGGCGTTTTCGGCGGCAGTTCGGGCGGACATTTGAGCCTGATGCTCGCCACGCGTGGCGGGCCGGGCGATCCGAAGGCCGCCGATCCTGTGGACCGCGAAAGCAGCGCGGTGCAGGCGGCGACGGTGTTTTATCCGGTGACGGATCTGCTGAATCTCGGGCCCTCGACGGAAAATCTTGGCGATGGCGGACCGCCGAAGAGCTTTCGGAATTCGTTTGGCCCGAAGGCGGGTGATTTGAACGAATGGAAGCTCATCGGACGCGATGTCTCGCCGATCTTCCACGTCTCGAAATCGCTCCCGTCGGTTTTCATCATTCATGGAGACGCGGACACACTGGTGCCGCTGGAGCAATCGACGCGCTTCAAGCAGCGCGCCGCCGAACTCGGTCGCGAGGTGGCACTGACCATCCGCCCTGGAAAAAAACATGGCTGGCCGACGATGATCTGGGACGCGCATTTGTTTGCGCAGTGGTTCACGCAACGGCTGCGGTAATGGCAATTGCAGCACGCTTGATAGGGTTGCTCACCTCTGAGGTCATGACTGAATCCTTCCCCCGTTTCCGTTCGTCAGTTCATCTCCGCCAGATTAACCGGAGAAGCATGCAATCAGAGCTCCATCATCGCGGCAGAGGCAACCGCGTCACCGGCCATGCCGTAGCCATCGGTGAGGCGGCGGGCGTCACCGCTGATCTGGCTGCTTGGTCGACACGCATGCCGCATGAATTCACCTGGAGCAGGTGCAAAACGAAGCTGAAGACGATGGGGCCGAGGGTTTGGCTTCGATTGCCAATCTTATGCCATAGAGCCTTCTTTTCTCGAAG
>NZ_JBIIKX010000084.1:0-23893 GCF_044232965.1 Prosthecobacter sp. | reverse complement strand
GGAAGGCCTGAAGGCGACGCAATACGTCACCCAGCTCCTCAAAGAGCGCCCGTTCAGCGTGATGACGCGCTGGGAGCAGGTGCCGGAGCGCAGCCGGTTTTACGCGCTGATTCTCGTCGAGCACACGTCTGGGAGCTGGGTCTATCTGGCCGATTTGCTCGTGCAGCAGGGCTTTGCGCGTGTGGCGGGCGTGACGACGAGCCTGCCCTCGGACGCTCGTTCTTTGAATGACTACGCGCTAGAACTCCAGGCGCTGAGAAGGCAGGCGGAGCAGCGCAAGGCGGGGATTTGGGCGGTTTCCAAGCTCTGACAATGCTGAAAACTCCGGCATTGATGTATCATGATGCGTTGATACGATGGGTTTGCCTTGGCCTCCGTTCTCAAATCTCTCAGCTTGATCGCCGATCCCACGCGGGTGCGGATTCTGCTGCTGCTCAAGCAGGAGGAGCTGAGCGTGGCGGAGATGCAGGAGGTGCTGTCGCTGCCGCAGTCAAACATCTCGGCCCAGTTGGCCAAATTGAAGTCCGCCGGGCTGGTCAATGACCGCCGCAGCGGGAAGAACCGGCTTTATCAGCTCGATGATCCAAACGCGAAGGACCAGCCCACGCACGAGCATTTTCTGGCCCTGCTCGAAGCGGCTGGCCTGGAGCTGCGTGAGGTCAAAAAGGACGCGGAATCGCTCAAGGTCGTGCTCAAAAAGCGGGCGCAGACGGCGCAGGCTTACTTTGACGCGCTGGCGGGGAAGTTTGGCCGCCACTACATCCCCGGGCGCTCGTGGAAGGGTCTGGGCGAGACTTTGCTCAAGCTGATGCCGCCGTTGATCATCGCCGATCTCGGCGCGGGCGAGGGCACGCTTTCACAACTGCTCGCTCAGCGGGCGAAAAAGGTCATCGCCGTCGATAACAGCGAGAAGATGGTGACCTACGGCTCGGACTTGGCGAAGCAGCATGGTTTCACGAACCTCGAATACCGCCTGGGCGACATCGAGGAGCCGCCGATCCCGCCGCTGAGTGTCGATCTCGTGTTTCTGAGCCAGGCGCTGCACCATGCGCAGAATCCTGAGAAGGCGCTGAAGGCCGCGTTCACGATCCTCAAACCAGGCGGGCGCATCGTGGTGCTGGATCTGCTGAAGCACCAGTTTGAGAAGGCGCGTGATCTTTATGCGGATGTGTGGCTCGGTTTCTCAGAAAGCGATCTTCACGAGATGCTCGGCAAGGCGGGCTTCAAAAAGGTCGAGACCAGCGTGGTTCATCGCGAGAGCAACAGCCCGCATTTCCAGACCTTGCTGGCGCTGGCAGAAAAAGAGAACCGGCTCACTTCGACGGGTCACTGGTCGGGGTCTTGACGCGGGCGGCGGGCACGGGCAGGCCGTTTTGCATCAAGGTGAGGCCGTTGATCTGCTTTTGGTCATCCCGCGCGAAGATGAGAATGGCCTTCACCACATCGTACTCAAAACGATCCGTCGCGGTCTCAAACACCGGCGCGGCCTCCTGGCCCTCAAGCTGGGCGAACAAGGTGCCGCCCCGAACGGTGAGCGAGAGTTTTTTCAAGCCCATGAGCAGGTACTCACCCGCGTAAGGCTGAAGTTCCTTCGCGGTGCGCAGCTTGTAATCCGGCGGCGGTGTGGCGGCGCGCTTCGCCGTGAGCTCACGGCCGTTTTGAAACAGCGTGAGAGATTGGATCTTCTCTTGATCACGATTGAAGGCGATCTCCGCCGCCACCGCCTTGTAGAAGAAACGGTCCGGCGCTTTGGCAAAGGCGCGCAGGAACGCCTGGCCGGTGAGATTCACCCAGAGCTGGCCGTCACGCAGCAGCACGGTGAAGCGTGAGTCACGGTCGAGCTCATACACACCGGGGTATTGCTCCATCGTCTCCGCCGGGAGTGAAATCTCCTTCTGCTTTTGTGGCGTGGCTGGTTTGGCATCTGACATCGCGGCGATGACCGCCGAGGCGCTGAGGCTGTTGTTGTTGATCAAAACGACGCGCACGATGTCTTTCGACGGGATGACTTGCAGCGACGAACTGTAGCCGCCCGTGCCTCCATCGTGGCTCAAGCGCATGTCGCCCTCATGCTTGCTCAAAAACACGCCCAGACCAATCTGCCCGCCCATGGCCGGCGCATCCGCCTGCGCTTGCAGCGCAATAGCGAGGGCCTCTTTCAGCGGTGTTTTTTCAGGATGCAGCATGGCCTCGCCAAACTTCATCAAGTCTGAAGCTGTGCTGCGCAGCGCCCCGGCTCCGGCAACGGCGTCGAGATGCCAGGGCTTCACCACTTTTTCACCGGCATGCGGTGTCGCCAGTGGCAGCTTCGACCCAGGATGAACGGACGTGTCATTCATTCCGAGCGGCAGGCAGATTTTCGTCACCACCGCCTTCTCCCAGGTCACCTCATAGACTTTTCCAAGCAGATGGCCGAGCAGGCCGACGCCCAGGTTAGAGTAGCTGCATGACCAGGGTGCCTCACCTTCGAGTTTGGCGCTCTTGAGATAGGCGAGCAGCCGCTTTGCATCATAATGCGCATACGGATCGTCTGCGGCAGCACCTGAGGCCATGTTGTCCGGCAGACGCGGCAGGCCGCTGGTGTGCGTGGAGAGCTGCTTCAGGGTGATGGCGGCGATGCGTGGATCGGCAAACTTCAGCTTTGAATCGAGCAGGCTGCCGATCGTCGTCTCCAGCGTCACTTTCTTTTCCACCACCGCCTGCGCCAGCAGCAAACCGGTGAAGACTTTCGTGATCGAGCCAATCTCAAAGACGATTTTCTCCGGCGGCGTGTTCCCGGCCTCGGGCGCTTTGCCAGCGAGGGCGAAACTCACTTCGCCACCAACGCGCTCGCCAGTGACGATGCAGCCGACCTCCAGTGTCTTGGCCTGCCGCACGGCTGCCTCGGCCAAAGTGCGGGCTTGCAGCGATGGAACCAACACGAGCAGGCACAGAAAAACGAATTTCATGTCACAGGCTACGAAACATCCGTGCAAACATCAAGGCGACTGATTGACGAGGCCCCCTTCCCCGCCTCCAATGCCTCCCAGTGAGAGATACTCTGGAAGACCTCGAAAATTTCGTCATCGACGTGGTGATCAATAACCGCCGTGGCGTGCGCGCGAACCTGCTGCGGCTGGTGTTTCGCGGCCTTTCGGGCATCTACTCGGCGGCGGTGCGCACACGGCTCTACCTTTACCGGCATCGTTACATTCACGACCACCATCTGGGCGTGCCAGTCATCAGTGTGGGAAACCTGACCGTCGGCGGCACGGGCAAGACGCCCGTCGTCGAGATGCTGGCCAAGGCGCTGCACGAGCATGGCCGCCGCGTGTGCATCCTGAGCCGTGGCTACAAGAGCAAGCGGCAGAAGAAGGTGCCGTTCTCGAAAAAGCTCGCCGCAAAACTCGGCCTCATTCCCAAACCCACGGCTCCGCCCCCTCGCATCGTCTCCGACGGTGAAAAGGTGCTGCTGGACTCCCACAACGCGGGCGACGAGCCCTACATGCTGGCAAAGAACTGCACCGGCATTCCCGTCGTGGTGGACAAAAACCGCGTGAAGGCCGGCGCACATGCCATTCAAAAATTCGGCGCGGATGTGCTCGTGCTTGATGACGGCCTGCAATACCTCAAGCTGAAACACCGGCACGACATCGTGCTCATCGACAAAACGGCCCCCTTTGGCAACAACGGCTTCATGCTGCCACGCGGCACCCTGCGCGAGCCTCCCCGCAGCCTGCGCCGCGCCAGCTACATCTTCATCACCAAGTCCGACGGCGACACCGAGGACCTCATCAAGGAGATCCGCCGCCACAACCGCGCCGCCGAGATCATCGAGTGCCGCCACCGCGCCATGCACTTTGAAAACATCCACACCGGCGAGCGCCTCCCAATCGACGGCCTGAAAGGCAAGTTTGTCGGTGCTCTATCCGGCATCGCCGTTCCGGAGAGTTTTGAAAACGGCCTGCGCAAGCTCGGCGCGAAGGTGGAGGTCATCGCCCGGTTCGCCGATCATCACCGCTTCCACGGGCCGGAGCTGAAGCAGTTTGTCGAGCGCTGCGTCAGGCGTGACGTGCATTGCATGGTCACCACCGAGAAAGATTACGTCCGCTTCCCCAAAATGGCGGTGGCGGACATCCCCTTCTACTTCATGCGGGTGGAGATCGAGATCATTCGCGGACGCGACATCTTCGACAAGATGGTGCGTCTCATCGCCGAGCCACGCCGCGTTCCCGCCGGGGTGCTGGCGGCGGACTTCATGGAGGCTTCGTGATGAGCACAGACACCCCAGCCATCACCGAGGTGCGCGTGCGCAAGGTTCGAGTCGGCGGCGACTCCACGGAAGTCAGCGATGTCACCGCGCGTGAGGAACCGCTCGAAATCCGCGTGGAAGGGCGCAGCGTGGCCGTGGTCATGCGCACACCAGGCCACGATGAAGAACTCGCCGCCGGATTTCTCGTCAGCGAAGGCGTGGTGCAGAGCCCGCGTGACATTCTGGAGGTCTCCCAATGCCCCAGCACCGGCAACCAGCATGGCAACATCGTCGATGTGCTGCTCGGCGGCGCTGTGGTGAACTGGGACTCGCTCACACGTCATGTCTTCAGCGCCTCAAGCTGCGGCCTGTGCGGCAAAACCAGCATCGAGAGCGTGTTTCAGCAGTTTCCCGCTGTGAAGGGTGACTGGGCAGTCTCCCCTGCTCTGATCGCAAGCCTGCCGGACAAGCTGCGTGCAGCGCAGGAGACGTTTTCCAAAACTGGCGGCCTGCATGCCAGCGGGCTATTTGACCTGAAAGGCAATCTACTCGTCCTGCGCGAGGACGTGGGACGTCACAACGCGCTAGACAAGATTCTTGGCCACGCGCTCATGAATGGCCTGTTGCCTCTCGACCAGCACATCCTGCTCGTCAGCGGACGTGTGTCGTTTGAGATCATCCAAAAGGCCCTTGCCGGTGGCATTGCTCTCGTCGCTGCCATCTCGGCCCCGAGCAGCCTCGCCGTCGATTTTGCACAGGAGGCCCATCAAACGCTCATCGGCTTCCTGCGGGGCGAAACAATGAATGTTTACACGCATCCGCAACGCGTCACGATCCAGCCATGAAACCCGTCCAACTCACCGTCTTCATCATCTGGGGAGCCTTGTGCGCCTCGCTTCTGGTGTATGCCGGGATGCTCAACGCGATGACGTTTGCACCCGGCAAGGCCGACACCTCGTCATTGGGCAACATCATCGCCCTGGCGGCTGGCAGCGGGGCGGCGCTGAGTTTGGTGCTGCGCAAGCTGCTGCTCGGCGGTTTTGCCACTGGCAAGCTCAGCCTGGATGACCCGACGCATCGCGGACGCTTCGTGGCGGGCAACGTGGTGGTCTTTGCGCTGAGCGAGGGCATTGGAGCGCTCGGATTCGTCAACGGCGTCAGTTCCAGCGGCCGGATCGAGGCCTGGCTGCCTTACCTCGCCCTCGCGTTCGTCCTGATGCTCCTGCACATCCCGCTGCCCTCGCGGTTCAAGCCTGCCTCATGAACGGCTACTTCGATCACAACGCCACGACATCACTGCACCCCGCGGCGCGCGAGGCGTGGCTGATGGCGAGCGAGAAGCACTGGCACAACCCGTCCAGTCTTTATCGTGATGCTGGAATCGCCAGCCAGCGGCTCGAATCGGCCCGTGAACGCCTCGGAACTCTTCTGGGTGTCGAGGCAGAACGGATCGTTTTCACGAGCGGAGCCACGGAGTCGAACAACGCGTTGCTGGCGGCGTACGAGACGGTGGCCATTTCGGCGATTGAGCATCCCAGCGTGCGCATGCCATCAAGCAACGCACTCGAATTGCCTGTGAACGCGGATGGCGTCGTCGAATCTGACGCGGTGAAGGCGTTGATCGCCGCACAAAGGCCTGCGCTCGTCTCCGTGATGGCCGCGAACAACGAAAGCGGCGCGTTGCAGCCCTGGCGCGAGATCGCCGCGCTTTGCCGTGAGCATGGCGTGCCATTCCACACCGATGCGGCGCAGTGGATCGGCAAACGGGATGCCACCAACCTCGGTGAATGCGATTTCATCACCGGCAGCGCCCATAAATTCGGCGGACCGAAGGGCTGCGGCTTTCTTGTGCTGCCAGCGGAAGATTCACGGCTCCATTTCATGCGCGGCGGGCCACAGGAAAGTGGACGCAGAGCCGGAACAGAAAACTATCCGGCCATCGAGGCGATGGTGACGACCTTGGAGTCGATCACACCTCATCTCGGAAAAATCGCAATCGACCAAAGCCAGCGGCGCGATGATTTCATCGCCGCCATGCGCACGCGCTTCGACGGCCTGCGTGTGATCAGCGAAGCCGCGCCGCGCCTCTGGAACACCGTACTGATGGTGATGCCGGTGCATCACAATTTGAAATGGCTTACGGCCCTCTCGCGGCGTGGATTCAGCATCTCAACCGGTTCTGCGTGCAGTTCGGGCAAAGAAGGTTCGTCTGTCGTTGTCACTGCCCTGGGAGCCAGCGCGGATGAGTTGAAACGCGTGGTGCGCGTCAGCGGTGGCTGGGAAACAAGCGCAGAGGACTGGCAGGCGCTCGCCGCGGCCTTCGACGAGGTGTTTGAAGAACTGAATCGCGGCGGCAGGCCGCAGTAGTCGGTTGCCAGCCTCAGCTTCACGCCTAGGATCGCCGCCATGAACTGGCGGAACCTTTTTCTCGTCTTGGGCATGTTCGGCGCGCCACTTCCGGCGCGTGAGTGGCGCAGCGCCGATGGATCGCGCACGCTGGAGGCCGAGTTCGCTGGGTTGAAGGATGAGAAGCTGTTGCTGAAGACCAAGGATGGGAAATCCACGATGTTTCCAGCCACAGCCTTCTCCAAAGAGGATCAGCAGTTCGCCCAGCAGGCGCAGGTGACACTGGAGGCGGCGGTGAAAGCGAAGCCGCTGAGCTTTGAGGTGACGCAGGTGCTGCCGGAGGGTTTTCTCTGCCGCTTGGTGAACGAGCTGCTGGGGCAGAAAGGAATCTGGGCCGCCACGGGAGCGCCTTTCCTGGTGCTGACCAGCAGCGAGGTCACCGCCGAGCGCGGCACACGGGTGATGGCAAAGACGCTGTATCACGCCGGGACACGCACGTTTCAGGCGCTGGATGGCACGAGCACGCTGATCAACGCCTACAGCCTGAAACTGGACGAGGCCGTCAACACAGCGCTCATGATTCAAACCGCGAGCGGCGGCGATCCGGCGAAGCAGGCGCCGCTGATCGTGGAACCGCTGATGGAGAAGATCATGGTGCGCGGATTGGGGCTGCCGATAGGCAAAGGCCACTTCATCACCGACGCGGCCTTCGCGGAGGGCAATCATCCGCTGGCGATTCATCACGAGGGAAAAGATGTGCCCGCGACGGTGGTCAAAAACGACACGAAGCGCGGTCTGGCGCTGCTGAAGTGTGCCGGCGTCGAGCTGCCAGCGGGCGCGTTCATTCCGAGGGGGCCGGTGGTTTTCGGCCAGAACATCGTAGTGGCCTCCCTCACGCTGAACTCGACACGGCGCGGCTTTGAGCCAGTGACCATGACCACCGGCATCGTGAGCCGTTTGATCGACACCACCCTCTTCCAACACGACGCGCCGCTGGTGCCGGACGCGGTCGGCGGCTTCGTGCTGAACGACCGCCTGGAGGTGATCGGCGTGTTCTTCTCGCCTGAGACACGCACCTTGGGCGCACGGTCCTCATCTTCACAAGCGTCCGTCAGCCCGCCAACTCCGCGCGGCATCACGGAATGCCATCGCAGTGATATTCTGGACGAACTGTGCATCGAGGGCGGCAAGGACAAACGTCTGCCCGGCGTGCCGGAGCTGAAACGCGGCAGCATTGGGGACGACAAGTCCGTCGCCGCTGATTTTCTGCGCAAAACCTGCGTGCTGGTGGTTTCCGCTCGTGAAGTCGCCAAGACACCGCCGCCTGCCAAGACGACCGCCGGCACCGCGACACCACCCGGCGCGGCCACTGGCTGGAGTCTGAGCAAATCGGGAACACGTCACAATGCCAAATGCCGCTTCTTCGGCTCAGGCGCGGCGTGCCAGGCCACGGAGGGGAAAGCGTGCAAAGTGTGCGGCGGGTGAAGCCGCTCAAGTTCCCGGCTTGGGACGAATCATGAGTACAATCACGAGCGAAGCGACGCAGACGAGAGCGAAGACGCCAAAGATCATGTTCAGCGGCACGCCGCGATCAGTCATCGCGCCGAAGCCCCAGTCGGCCACGCCGCCGCACATCATGCTGACGAAATTCATGAGACCATAGCCCGTTGCACGCAGCTCGGGGCGCACGATCTGGCTGAGAATGGGCATGTTGTTGCAGTCAAAGAAGCCCCAGCCCACGCCGAACAGGATCAGCGCGGCAATGGCCAGCGCGAAGGAGTTCAAGGCGGGCGCGTTGCCCACACCGAACATCGCGGGCACGATGAGCATCATGCCGATGGCGCTCACATGGATGCGCCCACGCTCGCTTTTGCGCATCCAGCGGTCCGCCAGCCAGCCGCCAAGGATGGCGGAGAGCAGCGCCGCGCCCTGCCAGTAAAGCGAGGCTGACACGCCTGCCTTGCCCTGGCTGATGTTGAAGGCCTTTTGCAGGATCGCGGGCATCCAGTCACGCACCACCCACGCGGCGAGCGCTGGCAGCGTGAAATACATCACTAGCAGGATGAAATTGCGGTTCGTCAGCAGCTCGACGACTGCCACGCCGACGGATGGCTTCGCGGAGACATCGCCATGGCTGTCCAGGCTGGTCTGACGCGGCACGTCCCGCAACAACAGCAGCAGAGGAATGGCATAAAGGATTCCAGCCAGCCCGGTGAAGTCGAACATGAAGCGCCAGCCGAGGTCCGGCGCGTCGGCCACAAATCCCGCGAAGCCACCGACCATCACACCGCAGTAAATGCCCATCTGATGCACGCCCACCGCACGCGAGCGTGTGCTGCCCGTGTGATAATCCGCGATCAACGCCAGCGCCGCCGGAATGTAGAACGCCTCGCTGATGCCCATCATCGTGCGCGCCCAGTAAAGCTCGTTGAAGCTGCCCACATGCCCGGTGAGCCAAGTGATGAGCGACCAGACAAACAAGCTGCCGCAGATCGTCAGCTTGCGGCTGAATCGGTCTGCAATGTAGCCGCCGATGGGACTGAAGATGGCATAGACCCATTTGAATGACGCCAGCATATGCCCCCAGTTCGCCTCGCTGCCGATGTTCGTAATGTCACCCATCACCGACACCTTCATCGAGGCGATCATCTGCCTGTCCAAGTAGTTCAGCAGCGCCACCGGAAACAACAGCCCCACCACCAGCCAGGCACGGCGCATGAAGGCGGGCGAGTCAGAATCGGAGGTCGGCGACATGGACATCCCGCCATGAATCACAGACTCGGAACCATGAAAAGCCTGAATTCATGCCCAGACTTGACGCGGGCATGATGGAAACAGATTCAGGACTCTTCCAACCGATACCCAATCCCCGGCTCGTTCACGATGCGCAGGCCGGTTTCGCCAAGTTTTTTGCGCAGGTGATTGATGTGTACGCGCAGGCCTTCGCTCGGATCACTCGTTTGCCCTGCCCAGACTTGCTTCACGATCTGATTTTGCGTCACGATGCGGCCCGCATGCTCGGCGAGCACTTTTAATAACGCGAACTCGGTGGGCGTGAGTTTGACCGGTGCATCGGCCAGCGTGGCCTCGTGATGGAGAAGGTCGAGCTTCAGGGCTCCGGTGATGATTTCGGGGCTCTGTCGGGTGAAACGACGGCGCTGGATGACATCCAGCCGTGCGAGCAGTTCGGCGGTGCCAAAGGGTTTGGTGACGTAGTCGTCGGCTCCGAGTTCGAGGGCTTCGACCTTCACCGTTTCCTGATCGCGCACGCTCAAGATGAGCACGGGCACGTCGCTCCACTCGCGCAGGCGTTTCAACACCTCGATGCCGCTCATGCCTGGCAGGCCAAGATCAAGCAGCACGACATCGGGACGATGAAACGCGGCCTCTTGCAGGCCGAGTTGGCCGTCTGCGGCCTCACTGACTTCGTAGCCGCGCGCTTCGAGCACCATGCGCAGCAGGCGGCGCATCTGCTGTTCGTCGTCGATGATGAGGGCTTTAGACATGGCTCAGGCAGTTCGAGTTTTCACCGGCAGACGCAGCGTGAACTCCGCACCGCCTTCAGCGTGGTTCCGCGCTTCGATGTCACCTTTCATGGCCCTCATCAAGCCGCGTGAGATGGCGAGTCCCAGGCCGGTGCCGCCTGCGGGTGAATCGGGAGCACGGTAAAACTTGTCGAACAGATGATCCTCGCTGCCCAGAGGAAAACCGGGGCCGTGGTCGCGCACGCGAAGCTCCAGCTCGCCGTTCGCCAGCGTGGCAGTGATTTCGACCTGAGTGTTCGCAGGCGCATGGAGCGTGGCATTGTGCAGCACATTGCCGAGTGCTTGCGCGAGCAGGCGGCTGTCGAGCATCACCAGCGGCATGTCGGCGATGCCGCTGACATTCAGCGGATGCGCGGCGAGTTCGCGCTCCAAAGGCTTCCCGGCCTGTTCGAGCACGTCGATGACCTCGCACCAGTCGGGACGCGGCTTCAGCGCCTCGGACTCGACGCGGGTCATCTCCAAAAAATTTTCCACGATGCGCTGGAGGCGGCGGTTGGCCGTCTCGATCTCCGCCGCGTAGGGATTGCCTTGCCCCAAACCGTCCAAGGCCGTGCGGATGATGGCGATGGGCGTTTTGAGTTCGTGCGAGACGCTATCCAGCAGCGTGCGATGCAGCCGTTCGGACTCTGCGACCAATTCTGCGCGGTGTTTGGCCTCAAGCAATTGCTCACGCTCGGCATGATGCTGCTCCAGCGCAGCCTCTCGCTCGCGCAACCGCGTGATCAGATGCCCCATGCTCAACGCCACGACGAAGAACATGGCGAACATGATGATGTCCTGCGGCTTTTCGATGTGCAGCGTAAACTGCGGAGGGATGAAGATGAAATTCCACACCAGCGCGCTCACCACCGCCATCGCCAGCACCGGCCCGCGATTCCACCGCGTCCCCGCAAGCACGATGGCCATCAGAAACACCAGCGCGGAGAAAAGATAGCCCGTGTAAGGCAGCAGCACCCAGCACGCCGAGGCCAGCACAAACAGGATCGTCAGCCCCCAGCTAAACTGCCCCACGACATGCACGGGGACCGGCTGGCGGGCGGGTTTCATGCTCAGAGCAGTCGTGTTCATATTCGTTTATATCTCCACTTGTTGCCCCAGTTCGATCACCCGCCCAACGGGAATCTGGAAATAGGTCGCAGGCTGTTGAGCGAGCTTGCTGGCGAAGGAGAAGAGGTGCTCGCGCCATTTGGCCATGCCGGGGGCTTTGCTGGGGATGATGATTTCGCGACCGAGGAAGAAGGTAGCCTTGTCGGGATCGACATCGAGATCATGCGCGGCGCATTGGCGCAGCAAACGCGGGACGTTGGGCTTTTGCATGAAGCCGAAGCGACCGGTGACGCGCCAGAAGTTGTCGCCGAGCTTCTCGACTTCGACACGGCGGCTCGGCTGCACCCAGGGCTCGTCCTCGGTGGTCAGCGTCATGAAAATCACACGCTGATGGATGGCCTGGTAGTGTTTCAGGCTGTGCAAAAGTGCGATGGGTGTGCGGCCCTTCGTGCTGGTCATGAAAATGGCCGTGCCGGGCACTTGGACGACCTTGCCACTGGCGAGGCTCTGAATGAGCAGCTCCTGCGACATGGCGCTGCGCTCCATGGAGGCACGCACGAGCTTGCGCCCGGTGGCCCAGGTGGTCATGACGATGAAAATGCCCGCGCCAACGGCGAGCGGGAACCAGCCACCGTCGAAGAATTTCACGAGATTGGCGCTGAGGAAGGCTAGCTCGATCAAACCGAACACGAGGCACAGCGGCAGCGTTTTGAGCACGCTCCACTTCCATAGATGTCGCGCGGCAAAGTAGAAGAGGATGGTGGTGATGAGCATGGTCATCGTCACGGCCACGCCATACGCGGCGGCCAGATTGGACGAGGTGCGGAAGGCGACGACGAGCGCGAGACAGGCGAGCATGAGCACCCAATTCACCAGCGGGATGTAGATCTGGCCACGAGCGTGCTCCGAAGTATGACGGATGCTCAAACGCGGCAGATAGCCAAGCTGCACGGCGCTGAGCGTGAGCGAGTAGGTGCCGGTCATGAGCGCCTGCGACGCGATGACCGTGGCGGCGGTGGCGAGCAGCACGAGCGGTAGCGTGGCCCAACCGGGTGCCATTTGGAAGAACGGCGCGTGAGCGAGCTCGGGCTGCTTCATTAAAAGAGCGCCCTGACCGAGGTAATTGAGCGCGAGGGCCGGAAACACGAGCGAGAACCAGCCGCGACGGATCGGCGAGGCACCGAAATGGCCCATGTCGGCATACAAGGCCTCACCACCCGTCACCGCGAGGAAAACGCTGCCGAGGATGACAAAGCCCGCGTGGCCGCCGGTGGTCAAAAAGTGCCAACCATGCCAGGGATTGAAGGCGGCGAGGATTTCCGGGCCGTGGATGAGTTGCGACACGCCGAGCGCACCGAGGCTCACGAACCACAAACCAGTGATCGGTCCAAAAAAGCGGCCTACTTTGGCTGTGCCGAGAAACTGCACGGAAAACAGCACGATGAGGATCACCATCGTGATGCCCATGATGAGCCACTGCATGCGATGATTCCACGTTTCGGCCTCCAAAGCGTCCACCGGAGCCGCGCCGAGCAATCCGCCGTCTTTGAGACCTTCCACGGCACTCAGCACGGAGATCGCTGGTGTGATGATGCCATCACCAAACAGCAACGCGGCACCGAACAACCCGAGGAGCACGATCACGATGCGGCGCTTCATCGTTTCACCCATGCCATGCGAGGCCAGCGCCATCAGCGAGAGCACGCCGCCCTCGCCCTTGTTGTCCGCCCGCAGGATGAACACGAGGTATTTGACGCAGATGAGCAAAATCAGCGACCAGAGCACGAGTGAGACGACGCCGAGGATGTGCTCATGGCTGGCGGCGATGTGATGCGGGCTGTGCGGGCTGAAACACTCCTTCAGCGTGTAGATCGGGCTCGTACCGATGTCTCCAAACACCACCCCGAGCGCGGCGATGACGAGCGTGGCGGTGGAAAGCTTGTGGAGGCCGGATTTGTCGTTGTCGTTCATGACAACGACACGGTTCATCTGCCAGGCAGCACCACCAGTGAACGGGCGACCGCAGGGAGTTAAGAAAGTGTGAAGGGCCCCGCTTTAGTCGAGAAACGAGCAGATGTACTCGCAGATGCCGGAGCTGACGCTGATGTCGAAGCCGCTGTTGGCGGGGACATCGAAGAACTGGCCGCCGGTGTAGGTCGTTTTGTCCTCGCTGCCATCCAGCTTCACCACACAGTCACCGGCAACGATCTCCATGCGCTCGGCCTTGGCGGTACCGAAGTGGAAATCGCCGGGATAGATCATGCCGAGCGTCTTCTTGCTGCCATCAGGAAACAAGATGCTGTGACTGACGACTTTGCCGTCGAAATAGACATTGGCCTTGGCGACGGCGGTGACTCCGGGGAATTCAGCAGGGATGGCGGACATAAGGCGCGAGGGATAAGTGATGATTTCGTGTGCGGCAAGTGCCGGATGGTTGATTGCTGCTTGCCATCTGGCGCGGCGTTTGCTGATATGGCCTTGCATGCTCACTCCACGCTACCTCATCGGTTTTACGGGTCATCGCTCGGGTTATGATGAAAACTTGATTCGCCCGGCTCTCACCCAAGCTCTCACCGACCTCAAAGCCCGTGCGGCTGCCGCCGGCGGACAGGCCGAACTGTATGCCAGCGTCGCCGAAGGCAGCGACACACTCTGCGTCGAAATCGCCCGCGAGCTGGAGATGCCGGTGCATCTGCTGCTGCCGCTGGAGGAAACCGAGTTCGCCAAAGACTTCTCCGCTCCCGCAGCGTGGCAGCGCTCCCAGGCACAGCTTGCCATCGCCCGCCAGCGTCCGGGACGCGACTCGGTGCATCTGGTTTCGGACGAAGCCACACGCCCGGAATGTTATTTCAATCAAGCCATGCACATGCTGGATGCGGTGGACGTCGTCATCGCTCTGTGGGATGGGCAGCCAGCACGCGGCCTGGGCGGCACCGCCCAGGTCATCGCACAGGCCCAGGCCATCGGCACTCCAGTGGTGCAGATTTCCTCGTCCACTGGCGCTGTCACCGGGACCGAGGCATTGAATGCCCGCTTCAAGCCGGATGAGATTATCATGGAGCTAAACGAGATGGCACGTAAAGACCAAGTTCCTTGTGTCAACGAAGGGGCAACGAAGCCTGACAGCTTGCAGGACTGCCTGGATCACATTGCTGTGCTGGAGGCGGCACATTTTCGACCTGCCTTGGTTTGGATCATTCTTATGCATGGCGTTGCAGCGTTGTTGGCGGCGATCGTTACTTTCAAGGCATCCAAAGGTCATCCTTGGGAAGACTCAAAATGGTTGATCACAGCATTCGAGCTCGGCCTAGTTAGCTGGGCTTGGTGGATGGGCTGGCGTCTGCATCGCAAACATACGCAGGAGCGCTGGATTCGTTGCCGTTTCGCCTGCGAAATACTGCGCGGCCTGCGCACGAGCGTGCCACTGCTTGATCCACTCCACCCTGCCATCGGTGTGCATGACCCGAAGTGGCGCCGCTTCGCCCTGAGCGCAGGACTTCATGTGAATGAACACCAATCGTCTGCCGATCCACTCACACTGCGGGACAACTATCTGGCCATCAGGTTGAGTGAGACTCACAAGGAAGGCCAGATTCGGCATTATCACACCATGGAGCCAAAGGCATTGTGGTGGTGGGAACTGACCGGTAAAATTGGCAAATGGAGCGCCATCCTCGCGTTGCCTTTTGTGTTTTTGTCTTTGCTCAACAAGTTAAGCAAGAACGCTGACCCGGAGCATGTCGGTTGGAATTTGGACGGAAACCCAGCCACCTGGCCGTTGGTCGTCCTCCTCCCCATTGCCCTGCCCTTGCTGGCCGGTGTCGCCAGCGGCATTCGTCAGGCACTGGATGCTGGACGCCGCAAGGAACGCTACCCGCAGATGGTCGCCCGTCTCACCGAGATCAAGCAGGCTCTGCCCGGACTTCAGACTGCCTCCAGCATCCGCCGCACCGTCACCCACAGCGAGGAAATTTTGCTCGATGAACTCATCGAATGGCAGCTCGCCGTGAAGAACACCTGCGCGCATTGATCCACTGTCGTCCTCTCTCATCACACTCCGTCTCCCATGTCCCAGCCCTACGATGTCTTTGTCAGCTACTCTCGTGAAGATAAGGACCGGGTGCTGCCATGGGTCGAGGAGTTGAAAAAAGGCGGCGTCAGCGTCTTCTTCGACACCGAGAGCCTGCTCGGCGGCAGCAAATGGCAGGATGAGATCGCCGAGGCCATTCGCACGGCCAAGCTGGTGATCTTTTTTGTCTCGCGTGCGTCCATGGTCTCCGAGTTCGTGCCCAAAGAACTTGCCCTGTCGGTGGACATGAAGAAAGCCATCCTCCCGATACTGCTGGAGGAGACGGAGATTCGGGGGCAGGTGGCGTTTTGCATCGCGGGTCTTCACCGTGTTGAAGCGTTTGACCCGGATCCGGCCAAGGTTTGGAGGGGCATTCAGGCCTCGTTGCAGCATGCCGGTGTCGAGTGGAAAACGCCTTCACGTCGCCTGATCGGCGTGCGGCGTGAAGAGCGCGATGTTTCGCTCGATGAAGGCGAGGGCAATGTCCGCATCATTCGTGATCGTGAGCCCATCCCGGTACCTGTTCCTGCTCCCCCTGTTGCAGCACCTGCTTCCGAGTCCACTCCGGCACCCGAACCTGTTCCCGAGCCCGAACCTGCTCCTGTTGCAGCGCCCGCTCCCGAGCCTGTGGCCACACCGGCTGCCGCACCTGCACCGGTGGTAGATCCACCCCAGATAGCAGCGGAGGAAGTCCCCAAAGAGAGCCACTGGCTGCGCCGTTGGTTGCTGCTCATGGCCGCTGCCGGCGTGGTCATTCTGTTTTTCTGGATGGACGGAGCGTCATGGTTCGAGCGCCGTGCTGATCCACCGCCTCCGCCGAAACCGGAACTCGTGGAAACTTTGGAGGAAGAAGCGCAGAACCTCGCCAAGGCCTACTACCAGGCCGCCAACCAAAACCCGGCCTCACAACTGGCCTTCCTGGCGGAGAAAGTGGACTACCTGGGTCATCCAGGCTGGACTCCGAAGGACGTAAAGGCCGATCTCGAGGCCTACGCCAAGAAATGGACGCGGCAGCAGATCGACATGCTAAAACCACCGACCGCCCGCGTCGTCGAGGTCGGCAAGATCGTCGAGTGCGACGTGCCGTTGCGCTGCACCAGCGAGAATGCCGTCGTCAAAAACATCACCGCCTTCACCGGCCGGCTCCGCTTGCAGTTGATCGGCAGTAAATTGTTGATCACCTCCGTCGCCGAGGTTCCCGGCACCCGGAAGAGCGAGCCTTTGCAGTTCCAGCCCGAGGCGCAGAAAAAGGCAGTGCTGGATTTCATCACCCGGGCCGTGCGTTCCGGCAGCTCCGACTCCGGCATGACGCCCGAGGCCATCGCCGCCATGTATGTGGAAAGCCCGGATTACTTCGGCCGGACCGCCACGCATGCGGACATCGTCAAAGAAACGCAGACCCTCATCTCTCGCTGGGAAATACGTGACTACCGCGTGCTTGAGAAACCCGAAATTAAAAGCGGCCTTGGCACCCCGGATGTCGAGGCGAAGGTGGGTCTCGACTACCGCGTCTCCAGCCCGTCCCGTGGCGGAAAGATCAACCAAGGCTGGGTCCGCTCCGCCTACCTCGTCCACTTCAGCGCCGACGGCACCCCGCTCATCCAGAAACATGCCGAGATCGAGCGTGGGCAGTAACGATTGTAAGAACCCCTCTTCCGCATGTCCCCGCCCAAGATCTTCATCTCCGCCACCTCGGGTGACCTCGGCAGCGCGCGGCAGATTGCCAAGGAGGCCCTGCTCACCATCAATTGCCATCCCGTCGAGCAGACCAACTTCGAGCCCGACTGGCGCAGCGTCACCGACATGCTGCGCGGGAAGATCAGCGATTGCCAGGCGCTCATCCACCTCGTCGGCTTCAGCTACGGCGCGGAGCCGGACCCCGACACCCTGCCCGACGGCACCCCGCGCCGCAGCTACACGCAGATGGAGTATCACCTCGCCCGGGAGCTGGGCCTGCGAGTCTATACCTTCCTTCTGCCCAAGACCTACCCCTTCGATGTGCCCGCCAAGGGCGATACCCCGGAGCAAACCCAGCTCCAGGCCGCGCACCGCGCCCTCATCCAGAGCAGCCCGCAGCGATACGAACCGATTAAGGACGACCTTGACCTGCGCACTCGCATCACCGCGCTGCAAGAGAAGGTCATTGGCCTTGAGCAGGAGCAAAAGAGCGTCATTAAAGAGGTCACAAATCTGGCCACTACTCTGACGACAGGCCAGAAGCAGCTCGCTGCCCAACTCTCAATAGTCACGGCAAAGATCGAGCAACAGGCCAAGAAGATAAAACTGCCACGGCTTGCACAGTGCCGAAAGGACATGCTCGCGAAGGTGCGCTACGACTGGATTGAAGGCGTGCTGAAACCATCAGTAAACGAATCCAACCGGTTCAACATCGGCCAAGAACTGGTTCCTTCGGCAGTCGTTACCGATCATCGCTTTCCAGATCGTGAATTTGGTCCGGAAGACGACATCGCAAAGCTCTTCGATGACAGCAACTCACGTCTGCTCATCCTTGGAAATCCCGGTGGCGGTAAGACCATGCTGCTTCTGCGATTGGCCGAGCAGTTGCTTGAGCGGGCGGAGAACGATCCCAAAGCACCTATCCCCATTGTCTTGAATCTGTCCTCGTGGTGGCGAGATCGCCTGCCGCTCGATCAATGGATGATTCGGGAAGGTTCCACTGCCTACCAAATCCCCATCGCCGTCATGACTCGCTGGGTGCGCGATGAAGCAATCACTCCGCTGCTCGATGGCCTTGATGAGGTCGGTCTCGGCCCCGCAGCACGCGAAGCATGGGTCGAGAGAACCAACCGCGACCCGAACCCGTCTACACAAGTGCAGGATGAAGGTATCGAAGGGGCTGCCGCCAGGGAAGCGCGTGCCGCCTGCTTGGAAGCCATCAACAGATACTGCCAACCAAACAAGAACGATCCAGATTCACGAACGTCAGTCGGCATCGCGGTTTGCAGCCGTTCCTCAGAGTATGACGAACTGACGGACAAGCTTCGGCTGAACGGAGCCTTGATGCTCCAGGACTTGTCCGAATGCCAAGTTCACTCCGTCATGTCTCAGGATCACATGAAGGGCGTCCGTGACATTGCCGAGCATGAACCGTGGATCACATCAATGTCGAGGAATCCCCTCCTTTTGAATGTCATGAGCGTTGCCTATGCAGGCAAATCACTCGCCGAAAAGCCAACCCAAACAGAGCGCCAACACCATCTCATGGGCGAGTATGTGAACCTTCGACTGAAGGAGAGTCATGATCGTCGGGAGGATGAAAAAGCTCCCGATGCGACCCAGATTCGCCACCTCTTGACGTGGCTCGCCAAGAACATGACGGAATCGGGGCAGTCCGTGTTTCACATCGAGAGCCTTCAGATGACTTGGCTATCAAAGCTCTGGGCGAGGTGCGCATATTGTCTAGTCAGTCGAATTGTTTTCGCTGCGGCGTCGTTGTTCGTTGGGACGCTCTTTGCGTTTACGGTGGGCTTTGCAGTGCTGCTGAAAATACCTTCGCCAAATGATGTGACCGCATGTCTCATGCTATCTTTGTTTCTGGCAGGTGTAGCTAGCCTGTGGTTTTCCGTCCCGGGAATCACTGCATCAGCCCTTGAGTGGGCAACAGAAATGCGCAACGCCGCTGCGGTTCGAGTTGGATGGAGCGCAATCATCTTCAGTTTGGGACATGGAATCACAGTTCTTGCATACGCTGCCCTCTTGTCAGGCCTTCTGATGATGGCGGCAGCAAAGCCCATCCCCATCCAGCCAACTGCCATCTTTTAGCAGCGACTTTCGTGTTCGTTTCGATAGAGACAATCATAGCAAACGCCTGCGCATGGGTTTGGAAGCGGAACAACTTTCGATTCTATGGTCTACTGTTGTGGATTATCGGAATTTCCCCGTTTGTGGCTTTCAGATTTGCAGTTCCATTGTTTCCTTCTGGATCATTTCCCCCTGCGTCGTTATTGACCATAGGTCTTCTGAGTCAACCAACGGCTTTTGGCAACGTGGCGATGTCGCGGTTTGGTAACAGCATCCAAACGACAGAGCGTCTGGAATGGCAATGGAATTGGCGAGCAATGGTGAGGCAAGGGGGGTGGATTACGTTGATGATTGGCTTGGTCATCGCTATCGCAGGAAGCCTTCCCACCTTGGAGCAGATTGGGTTTTGCGCATTGCTTATCGGCCTAGCGATGGCATCGGGTGGCATCCTGTATGGTTTCCGGCGTGCGGAATCAGTTCATCGACGGGTTGCGCCTAACGAAGGTGTTGTGAGGTCTGTCAGCACTTCCGTGGGCGTTGCCGCGTGCGCGGGTCTCGGAGGTTTGCTAGCCGCAAGCATTTTGTCTCTATGCATAGATGGCTCGTTACCCGGACACAATGGAGACTTCCGGAATATCGGGACAGCCTTGAGTGTTATTTTTGCGGCGTCCATATCATCGCTGTTTTTTTGTATTGGTTCACTCATTGGTGGACTTGATGTGCCTGCGAAGCATTTCGTTCTCCGCATACTTCTGACGTTAACCGAAGGGGTGCCGGTCCGCCTGGGTAATAGCCTCAACCATATGTGCAAGGTCCTGCTGCTTCGAAAGGTCGGAGGCGGATTCATTTTCGCTCATCGTTACCTTTTGGAGTTCTTCGCATCGAAATATAGGATGTCTGACTCCAAGAGCTAAGTCATGGATCGGGGCGCGGGCCACAAGCAACGAGAGGCCCTCATTCACTAGTCCCCAATCAAGCTCCAAAGCACCCTGAACGCGCATTTGAAGGAGGAAGAAGTCGCAAGCCACATTCTGGGCCGCCGAAGTCCGCTTCGGATGGCTCAAATGTAATACTTGAAGTTCGGGTGCTTCACTTTGGCTCCTTGGTTGGCGATGAGGATCTCGCCGACGGCGTCGGAGAACTTGACGGTGACGGGCTGGTCTTCGCCGAGTTTGCACGCGTTGTAGTTGAGCTTGGTGAGAGCGAAGATGTCACGGGCGACGGTTTCGAGCTCGGCGTCACCGTGCTGGATGTCGATGACGAGGGGGATGGGCACATCGGGGCCGTTGTAGGTGCGGAGGCGGGGCTTGAAGCCGGAGGCCCAGAGGAAGCCGCGCCGGTCGGTGACAGGCCAGAAGGTGCCGCGCAGCACGGGACGTGTGCCGGGGCGGTAAAGTCTCATGCCGAAGCGTTCCTCAGCCACTCGGACAGCGACGAGTTTGACGCCTTCGGGGCAGGCGGCTTGGTAGCCTGCGAGTTCCTCGGCATCGAGACTGGAGCGGCAGTGGAGGAAGACCTCACGTAAAGGCTTGCCGTGCTGTTGGTCATAGGTGTCGAGAACATCTTTGAGCAGACGACGGGCATCTTCCTGCGGCAGATGGTATTGCTTGGTGACGGGTGAATACCATGGGCCGAACTCGCCGACGAAGACGACGCCATCTCCATCATCAAGAAACATCTGGGCAGCGCAGCAGGCGTTGGATTTCTTCTCGTCGGCGTCCTTGAAGGCGATGCCGACATAGCAAACACCATCGCGAGCGGTGGCGAGCTTCCAGGGTTTGAAACCCGCTTTGTAGTAGAGCGCGGTGGCGAGGTTCCAGGCGCGATCCGAGAGCGGTGTGAGTCCGCGTTCTTTGGTGGATTGACGTTCGCCAAGCCGAAGGGTGGACTCCAGAACGATCTGGACGGGAACGCCGAGTTCCATGACGCGGGCTTTGAGCTGACGACGGAAGTCGAGGGAAAACTCGTATTGCTGAGGCTGGAAGAATGCGTCGGCTGTGCTGGCGAAGAGATCGTCCATGGTGCGGCGCATTTTGATCTCTCGGGACTTCGGGGCTCTGCCTGCAGTGCCAAAGACTTTGGATTTGATGCGACAGTTTTGCTTCACCTCATCGGGCACGATGCAGATGAAGCACTGGAATGGATCATCGCGGCGTTTGGCGGCAGTGAGTTGGTCCATGTAGAGGCCAACGGTTTTGTAAACACGCTCATGGGCATCGCCGACCGAGATAGCCTCATGGAGAGCAGCGGGGTCGATTGGCTCCTGACAGGCTGGGATGCCATCCCAGGTGACTTGGAAGGCTTCCTCAAAGCCGGGGAAGTGCGGCCAGAGGGTGGGATCGTGATCGCCCTCGGACAGGATGGGCTGGCGGAGGCGCTGGGAGAAGGCATCAAAGGCGGCGAGTCCGCTGGGTGTGCCAAAGACGCCATAAGTGATCTGGCGGGGCCGGTCCACGCCACGGCTGTCGAATGGGCCGAAGAGCGTGAGGCCATCGCAGGGATGGGATGCCCGCTGACCATTGGCAAACTGGAGCGGTGTTTCTTCAAAGCAGATGACTTCACTCTTCATCGTGATCGGCAGCGGTGAGGGGTTCGTCGTCGGGGAGTTCGCCAGCGTCCTCGGAGTCGATGGCTTCGGCAGGAGGCGGGGCTTCCTTTTCAAAGAGCGCTTCGTTTAACCGGCAAGGAGCGCCAAGGCTGATGCCTGCCGAGGCGAGGGTGATGCCATCGGTAGCCGTTGCCTGAGTGCTGAGCAGGAGCTGCTCGGCGGCGAGATAGCGGTCACGCCACTCGGCATTGTAGTAGCCACGGGTGATCTTCCGGCGCAGGCGGTTCACGCGGTCATCGACGATGGGGCTGCCTGCGGCATCGAAGAGCATGATCGTGGGCACGAGCTGGATGTAGAAGCCTGCGTCGAGGCCTTTCGCGAGATCACAGCGGAAGGCGAAGTGGAAGAAGACCTTCTCCTTTTCCATGCCCCGGCGGATGGTGTTGTAACGTCGAATCTTGTGGGTGTGCCGTTTGCCTTCGAGATCGGTGAAGGGGAGCTTGCCGGTCTCATTGAAGGTCTCGGGGAGGTAGAAGACCGAGGGCTTCTTTGGGTGTGCTACACAACCGAGCCGCTGAAGCCGCGCCCACATCGTCGTGCGAACAAGGGCGGGCATGATGGAGGTGATGGAAACGCCCAAGACGGCTCCACCTACGGACCAGAGCTGCTGGGCGGGCGTGGACTTGATGCCTTCGGGTACGCCACTCGGAGGTGGTGCGAGGGCAATGGCTTTGTCCCCGACTGTGTAGCAGGCCCAAGTTTGCTTCAGCACCTTCGTGGCATCGTCGCCGATGTGTGGTAGGGAGAAAACACGCAGCACCGGCTGGGTGATGTCAGCACGGATGGCATTCAGGCGGAGTGTCTCCGGTTCCTGGAGGACGAGGTTCTCTGGCTCCATCGACTGCTGAGCGAGAACGGCACCGTCCGAAAGCGTGCGAGGGAACTGGATTTGATCGAGCTTCTTGAGCAACTGCCGCCAGCCAGCAGCCCATCCTTCGTGAAATGGCACCGAAGCTAGATCGCCCATGGTCCAGTTCCATTTGGATTCGTCGAGGCGAAGCGGAATCACGAAGTCGTCAATGCCGCGCTCCTTTCCAATCTGAAGACCGGCGGTGCGCTCCTTCCTGGGATTGTCCTTGTCCACAGAGTTGGCGGACATCAGAGCTAACATGCGACCGGACTTCACATGCAATGCGTCCTCGATTCTTTGAGGCCAAGGTTCACCGCCGAGCATCTTCAAGGTGTCCAGCCAGACCGCATAGCCAGCCGAGGCCAATTTACGAGCTAACCACTCAGCAAACGTCCGGTCTTCGGAGGCGTAGCTGATGAAGAGGTGGCTGGGTGCTAGCATGTCGTAGGGATGAAGATGGCAAGTAGTTACATCATGTCACGAAGGAGATGATGAGCCTGATGCAGATCCTCGCGAAGGACGACAGCCTCGACATGAGCACTTCCCGCGCGGCCTTGCTGAAACGTCTGGAAGAAGTGGCGACGCAGGAATGGCTGGCGGTGCTGCGGGAGACGGTGGGAAAGTGATTTCGAATACTCTCGGACCTAACGCGGCGGCTGGAGGACCATCCGCCCTACCGGAACGGCGAAACGACTGATCAAAGATCTCGCACCAAGCTCGGGAAGAACGATTCGGCATTCTGGCTGGGCAGCGGGAAGCTCTGCGGAGCCGAAACCGTTCCTGATTTCACCCGTCCGGGGCTCGGGACACTCCATCGACATTCCCGCGTGACCCACCGTAGGCTCAGGGAAGGTCGGCGGACGCATGATTTCACCCGGCGGCGGCTCGGGAGGCTGAGCAGCCTTGGCCGGGGCATCCGGGGAAGGCTCCGAGGTGGTGAACGGAGAATGGGCGTGACCTAGAATAGATTCATGGCTGACTCACCGAGTGTCGGTGAGCAGTGCTTGAGACTCGGCAGACTTGAATGGGCTTCGGGTTTGGCATCGGGAATATTCAATGACTACTCACCGTGTGTCGGTGGGTGATCATTGAAACTTCCTCACCTTGGCCGTGAAGCTGGATTGAGGCAGCATAGTCTCATTGGCTACTCACCGAGAGCCGGTGAGTGGAACATGAATTTAACCCGAGCTGGAACGGAAGCCGTTTGGAGGCAGGGGAGGCTCCGGAACCTGCTGCGGGATCGCCGTACAAGCTTCAGGAGACTCAAGCATGATTCACCGACAGTCGGTGAATGATAGTTGAGTCTGGTTAACAGCCTGTTGAAAAAGAGGGGTTAAAAAGGCCAAAACTTGGGGGCCAGTCTTCTTCGCGGCCTGGGTGCTGTTGGTGGCCGATTCGCATGATGGAACCTTGTGGCGCTCTCAAGCGTGTCCAA
>NZ_JBIIKX010000083.1:0-24082 GCF_044232965.1 Prosthecobacter sp. | reverse complement strand
CTCTTCAGGCAGCGACTCGTGGATTCGGCGAAAATCCCCGAGGTCTTCGCCACGAAAGCCAGCGCCGGAGTCGCCCGCCGCATCGCGCGGGAGAGCGTCACGCTTTTGGAAAACACCAACGGCCCCCTGCGCGCCGACGCGAAGCCGGGGCTCCTCGTCATCAGCAACGGCAGCACTGCGACCATTGATGAAGACAACGCCGTCCAGCATTCGCCGACGAATCACCACCTCAACGAGAAACTTCGCCAGCACGTGCCAGGCGCGCAGACGATCATCCTTTCCACCACGATGAAGCCCGACGAAATCGAGCGCGCCTTCGCCGCCGTGCAGAAGGCCGATACCGTCGTCTTCGGCATCTTCACCCGCGTGCGTCCCTACGCCGAGGAGGCCATCGCAGTGCCCAAGCCGTATCGCGAACTCATCGAGCGCACCGCCGCCGCCGGGCGCAGCATCGCCCTGCTGAACTTCGGCAATCCCTACGTCATGGCCGACCTGCCGAAACCCGCCCTCTCCCTCTGCACCTTCAGCGACGCCACCGACTCCATCACCGCCGCAGTGGAGGTGCTCTTCGGCGAGTTGAAGCCGCAAGGCCAACTCCCTGTCCGCATCTCCGCGCGCTATCCCTTCGGATATGGCTTGAAGGCGTGAACGGTATCGGAGCAGCCGACGAACTTTATGAAACCCACCCTCACCCTCCTCACCGCCCTGCTGCTCGCAGCCCCAGCTCACGCGGACCTCGTCGCCCACCTGCGCTTCGACGGCGACCTGACGCACCCGTTGACTGTTGTAGCAGTTTAATCATAACACTTAGCCCCCCCAAAAAATGAGCCTCGCTGGACCAAAAACGCCTTTATCCCACATATTGTTCTTATTTGTTATTACATTGCTTGTTCAGCGTGTGGCGTTGGCAGGGGTGCCTATCGTAAAAAATGGAGAGGCCAAAGCGATCATCTACCTGCCGGCGGATGCCACTCCGACCGCAAGGTATGCAGCGAAGGAACTGCAGGAGCATATCCGCAAAGCAACGGGTGCTAAATTGGAGATCACCTCGACCTATGTGGAAGACGGTCCGGCATCCGTTATCCTGGTGGGGCCATCGGCCAAGGCAACCGCGCTCGGAGTCACAACAGAGGGGCTGGGTTTGGAGGGGTTCCGGCTCAAGACCGGGGACGGTTGGTTGGCGCTGCTCGGCAACGACGACGACAGGGAGCCATTTGTTGCTTTGACCGGGGATAAAAACGTGAAGCTCAATGGCACGCTCTGGGCGGTCTATCACTTTCTCCGGGAGCACGTCGGTGTGCGGTGGTATATGCCGGGAGACCTTGGCACGGTGATCCCGACACTGGCTTCACTCGAGGCACCGGAGATCAACCTGACGTCCCAACCGGCTCTGCGGCGCCGTGTGGCGCAGATCATCCGGGCCGACCGCAGACCTCCGAATCCCGAAGACTGGTCGCCATCAAGCAAACTGGGGCAGTGGTATCTGCGGCAGGGACTCGGCCGCGACTCCCGCACCACTTTCAACCACACGTTTCATTTCCTCACAGGAGGAGAAAACCAAAACGCCTTCGGGAGGGAATATGCGAAGAAAATGAACTACCGGAAGACCAAGCCGCAAATCTTCGCCGTGCTCCCCAATGGCGAGCGCGACTTTGACACTACCAGTTACGGCATGGGCAATCTCAACCTGTCCGAGCCAGACACCCTCTCGGAATTCGTGAAGCTGATCCGCACGCGCTTCGACGAAAACCCGGGTTTGGTGGAATTCACCGTGGCACCGAATGATGGGTGGCAACCGTGCATGAGCGAGGGTTCTCTGGCGGCACTGCCTGCGGAGCTCCGCGAGCGCCTCCGCAAAGAGGCGAAACCGAAGTTCGTTGACGGGACCTTACGCTACCAACTCCCACCGGAACTGATGGAGGAATTCCGACGTGCTTCCGCGGAAAACCTTCTGAGGTTTACTGCAGCAGTGGCAAGCGAGGTTTACAAAACCCATCCGGACCGCTTCGTGGGAATGATGATCGGCTACAATACCGGGTATGAACCCCCGAAGGACATCAAATTCCCTCCAAACATTACGGCGATCTACACCAAAACGCGGGCGAGATATTTCGATCCCGAATATAAGGCTCGAATCGCAAAAGAACTCGGCCTGTGGAGCAAAATCATCCCAAAGCTGGACATTTGGGAGTATTCACTTTGGTTCGCGCGCCCGTGGGGAGCCCGTCCGGACATGGACGGTTATCCGATCCTCTACTCTCAGAGCCTGCAAGAAGACTTCGAAATGACACGTGGGAAAATCGCAGGTGAGTATTCCCAGAATTGGAACATCGTTTACGCTAAGCCCGGTCTGGGACATCTCATGCAGCATCTCATGGCGCAGATGCTCTTCGACCCGGACCAGAAGGTTGCTGATCTGCTGGAGGAATATTACTCCCTTTTCTACGGAGCAGGCCGTGAACCAATGAAAAAGTTCTGGACACTTGCCGAGGCGTGCTGGATGCGCAACACCAGCGATCTCGATCAGCGCACCCAGGCTGCGGAGTCGATCGAGCGCGTGTTCCCCATCAAGGATCTGGCGGAACTTTTCCGATTGCTTGAACAGGCCAAGACTATGGTCCCTGAAGGCTCTCAGGAATACCAACGCATTGCCATGATCGCCGATGAGATGGAAGTGAACCGCGGGCGATTGCTGGCTGCGCCGGTCGAAGTAGAAAATGCATTCGGCCCATGGTTCTTCAGGCCAGATCCAGAGGACCGCGGAGCAAAAGAAAAATGGTTCAAGGCAGATACATCGGGCCTCCCGAAAGCCACCGAGGTGCCGGTCCCATCATGGCTATCCAAAACGCCCGTGGGCGAATACCTTGGCACCGGGTGGTATGAAACCAAGCTCACCATTGCCGATAAGACCCGGGGCCGCAGGTTGCAATTGCGCTTCAACGGAGTGGATAAGCAGGCGTGGATCTACTGGAATGGAGAGTCTATCGGGGAGCACAGCACCAAATCGACCGGGCTTGACGTTACTCAGCTCTATGATCGCCCATTCGTTGTGAACATTCCTGAAGGATCATTGGATCCTTCAGGCGTGAACCATCTCGTGGTTCGCACCCATGCATCGCAGGGGCAGCACGGTATCTGGAAGCCTGTTCAGTTGGTTGCGATAGTTGCGGGTGACGCCCCGCCGCCACTACTGCAATCCTCCGCAATTTTCCCCGCCCCTAAGATCGAAGGCGGTTTTCCGACGGACTGGCCTTCGGCGGAGTTCGGGTTGTATGGTCCGGATGGTTCTGTTGCGAGTCCGGCGACCCGGGTGAAAGTCGCCCACGACCCCAAGTTCCTCTATGTGGCTTTTCTGTGCGAAGAGAATGATCCGAAAAAGGCGGCATCCGGCGAGAAGGAGACAGGGTGGACATGGAAGAATGGCAACTTGACCCGCCCCCGCCCCGCAAACAATACCTTTGAAATCCATCTCCAGCCCGACGCAAACTCCAACGCGTTCGCGTCAGTCATGGTCAATGCGGGCGGAGGTTCGGCAACTTTTTTTGCAAAGCATCCGGACTTTCCTAATCCGGGCGACTGGCGGCCCGGGCAAGTGGTTGCCACGAAAGTGACCGATGCCGGCTGGTCCGGGATGGTGGCGATTCCGTGGGAAAGCCTTGGCATCAAGCTTATTCCCGGGATGAGCATCAAAGCCAACTTTTTCCGTTATCGGCCGGAAACGAAACGGGCGACCTGGTCACCCTCCCCGCCGGCATGGACATCCAAGATGGAACTGGAGCGCGGCACTGAGCGCTTCGGCACAATTTCTTTTCCAGAAGAGTAATGAGCACAATATGCAAGACCGAGGCCTTAAAAGCCCATTCACCCGCCAGCCGAGGTCAGACACCCTCACACCCATCCCTGCGCGACGTCCAGCAAATCCCCGACGGCACGATCCATCTCATCTGGGATTTCTCTCGATCCAAGGAGCAGGAGATCCTCATGACCACCTTCCGCAAAGAAGACGTGCTCGCCGCGCACGACGAAGCCGCCACCCGCGTGAAGACCAATCGCAAGCTCGTCAGCAAAGGAGGGGCACCATGAACATGAAACCCACAGTTACCCTCCTCGCCGCCCTGCTACTCGGCTCATTTTCACCGGCCCATGCGGACCTCGTTGCCCATTTCCGCTTCGATGACGACCTGAAGGATGTCACCGGTCAACACCATGGCCGCCCGGTCGATCCGAAGCTCACGCCTTCTTTTGCTCCCGGACGCGTCGGCAACGCGGTGGTGGTCGAAAAGGTCAACGCAGGCATCGAGCTGGCGAATCCTTTGGCGATTGATTTCAGCCGCGACTTCACCCTCGCGACCTGGGTCAATGTGGGGAACTACTACGCGGAGATGCCGGTGCTCTTCAAAGGCCGCGCCGATCTGACCGCCGCGCCCGACAAGTTCTTCGGCGTCTTCGGCATCGAGGGCCTGCAAGTGCATGGCGAGGGCCAGGGCGAGTGGATCACGAACTACCGCGCCTCGAACGGCCTCGTGCCAAACGACGGAGGATGGCATCACCTCGCGGTGACGTATCGCGCGAAGGAGGCTCCGCATTTCACGCTCTACGTGGACGGCCAGGGCAAGACTCCCGCTGACAAAGGCACTTTCCGGGGCCGTGATTTCACGCTGAAGCCCGATGCGCCGGACGGCGTGCTGCGGATCGGCTGCCGCGCCGATGGCGACACGTGGCGCTATGTGCGCTCGCATTTGCGCGGGCTGCTGGATGAACTGCAAATCTACGACGAGGCGCTGAAGGCAGAGGACATCCGCCATCTCTTCGAGCATCCCGGTAGCGTGGCTGGGCAAGGCGAGGCAGTGGCCTCCGCGACGAGCTTTCAGTTCGATCCGGGGCATCCCTGGCGTCCGCCCTTCGGCGTGGAGCGTGTCGGCCTCACGCCAGTGATCGTGCAGTTCGCCAGCGACACTCGACCAGCCCCGGAGCACTGGCTCGCGGCGTATCGCGAGGGCAGGGAGGTGGAGAGGAAAGAGCTCGATGTGGTCGGAAACGCCCCCTTCACCGCACACGTGACCTTCGCCACCTCGCCCGCGCCGGAGGAACTGGTGCTGCTCGCCAAAGACAAGGACGGCAAGGCCATCGAGCGAGCCTGCTGGAAGGTCGAGCGCCCGGCTTTCGAGGCGGACGCGGAAGCCGCAGCTGATCCAGTGATGAATCCCGTCGATCTCGGTGCGATTTTGCCGCCTGCTGACTGGTTGGTGCTTGGTCCGAAGAAGCAGGCTCGCGTGACCCTCGCCGCGTTCTCCAGCAAGGAGGCCGTTTCCGGTGCGGAGGTGCTCGCGTGGTTCGAATCTTCGCCGAATCGGCCAACCAAAGCCGCAGTGGAGTTGCCAAAAGGCATCCGCACCGAATTGAAGATCGCTTTGCCGCCTCCGGCTTTCACGAAGCATCGCGACACGCTGCATGTGACGATCCGTGATGCACAGGGCCGTGAACTCTGGCACAAAACCATCACGACGATGCTGATGCTTGATACGCCGAAGCTGCCCGCCTTCGGAGCCATCGAGACGAAGCTGCGCTACGACTACCCGCTGCTCTCTTATTCCGGCCCGGATGAAGTGACCGAGATGCCTTATGACAAAGCCTGGGCACCGGAGCGGAAGGATGTCGTCGTCGCGTTGCCGAACGGTTCGCGCTTCGTCTTCTGGCGCGGCGCGGCCTACACACCCTTCTGGGCCGGGAAGCACAACACCGCGCTGAACTTCGAGTTCGCCGAAGCGCCCCGCCGACCGGATGGCCTCGACTGCATCGACGCCGCCTCCGACAAGGAACTGCGCCGCAGCCGCGTCGAGATCCTCGAATCCACCGCCGCCCGCGTCCACGTCCGCTGGACCGCGCAACCCTGCGACCTGAACTACAAAGTCTGGGGCGAAACCGCGACCGAGGATTTTTATTTTTACCCCGACGGCTTCGGCTCGCGCACCGTCACGCTGCAAAGCGAGCCCAAGGCCGAATACGAGATCGAGGAACTGCTCATCCTCACGCCGCCCGCCGGTTATCCGCTCCGCGTCCTGCCGGAAAACCTCATGGACGTGCTCTTCCGCGATGGCTCGAAGCGCGAGCTGAAGTTCCCCATCCTCGACCAGGAGCGCGATTACGAGAAGCTGCTCTCCGGCGAACTCCCGCCACTCTTCCGCATCCGCTTTGGCACCCGCGAGCCCCTCGCCGCGATCTACTTCAATCCCGGTTGGAAGCGCCTGCCCTCCACCGCTTACCGCCCCTTCTACAGCCAGGGTCAAATGGTCACGCCGTTCTATTGGGGCAATCATCTGCCGCTCGCCCGACGCAAGCCCACCGGCATCAACATCGACGACCTCGCCTCGATGACACCCGCGCACAACGCCATGATGTCCTGGGGCCACCGTCGTCCGCAGCCTCTCGAAAGCCGCACCGCCGACATGCCCGACGCCCTCGGCGTCACCCGCAAGATGCAGGTCGAAAAATGGGCATGGCTCATCGGCCTCAGCGATACCGACGACGCACGCCTCCTCGAATGGTCCCGCAGTTTCGCCACCCCACCGCAGATCCAGGCCGAAGGCGCACGCTTGCAAAGCCCATCTTACAACACCGAACGCCGCGCCTCGCTGCTCAAGGTCGAAAAGCCCGTCGTCTCGCTCACAATCGCCTCGAACACACCCTGTGTTCATCCCGTCTTCGAGCTTCAAAACGCCCCCAAGACGCTCTCACGCGTGGAACTGAACGGCCGTCAACTGGCCGCCACCGACTACGCCTGGGACGGCCGCGTTCTCTGGCTCAACGCCACGCTGCGCGATGAGTCGACGCTGCGTCTGACTTTCCGCGAATAACCTACATGGCAAGCTGTCCGCTAAAAATGGAGTCCGAGCGCTAAATCAACTCACGAATAACCTCATGAACACCGTCACTGATCTTCCGTTCAACCGGTTGCTAGATATTCAACCCGCGGATGATGCGACGAAGCTGCTTCAACTTCCGGCAGGCGGGCAGTACCTCAACCATCTCGGCACCGTCCACGCGAGCGCGCTGCTGGCATTGGCGGAGGCGAGCAGCGGGGAGTTTCTGCTGCGTTCGCTCGGCGGAACGGATGGGATTGTGCCTGTCGTGCGGCGATTGGAGGCAAAGTTCCGCAAACCGGCAAATGGCGTCATCACCTCGGCCGCCAGTGTCGCCGATCATGCATTGGACGAACTCCGCGCCGGATTGGCAGGCAAAGGTCGCGGCCTGATTTCCGTGAATGTCGAACTGCACGATGATTCCGGAGCACACGTGCTGTCCGCCACGGTCGAATGGTTCATAGCGACGTCAAAAGAAGCAAGCTGACGAGGCCTGGCTCCACTCGCAATTAATGCTACGCCAAGAAACCATGATCACACCACCCTGCGAGAGACCGCGACGCTGCGGCGGATCATCATCCACACTGTCGGCATGAATCGCATTCACACACATTGCCCCTCCTGATGCACGAACAACCAATGGGGCTTTGACTATGAGCGTGGATTCGGCTCATTCGAGTATGAACCGCCGTCTGCCTGTCTATCTCCCCATCAGGGCCAACAGCAAGGATCAAAGGCAGCTTCATTTGTCTGAACATGGGAAATTTTACGGCACCAACAAGCATGGCGACGAGAACCGGTGATTCTCAGAGCAACCTGCGGCATGCAGATTTTTTGACAATCGCACGCATAAATACCGCTTCTCGTGCGACCTTCATGAAACGCAATGCCATCCGATCTTCAGCACCTCCAGCGCTATGCCACGACCGGCGATGCCCACGCGTTTAGTGAGCTGGTGCAGGCGCATGGAGCCATGGTGCATGCCACGGCGCTGCGGGTGACTTGCGATGCGGCGGCAGCACAGGATGTGGCGCAGGAGACCTTTCTGGAGCTGGCGCGAAAGGCAGGCGGCATCACGCAATCCGTCGCCGCGTGGCTGCATCGCGTGTCGTGGAATCGCGCTTGCGATGTCGTGCGTCGCGAAACCGCCCGAAAGCGTGTCGAGGAGGCGATGGCGGAGACGTGGCACACGGATCGCGAGGCGAGGTGGCCGGACATTGAGCCGCATGTCGATGAGGCGCTCAACGAGCTGCCGCAGGATCTGCGCGAGGTGCTGGTGCTCTACTTTCTCGAAGGACGCACTCAGGCGGAGGTCGCGCGATATCTCGGCAAGAATCAAGCCACGGTCTCCCGTGCCATCGAGCGCGGCATCTCGGCCATGCGGGAGGCCTTGCGCTCGCGCGGCGTGATCGCGGGCGCGGGTCTCGTGGCCTTGTTCGCCGCTCAGCCAGCCCAGGCCATGCCCGTCGCTGTGCAGGCTTCCTTGGGAAAACTGTCTCTCAGCGGCGTGGGCCTACCTGCCACGGCCACCGTTTCATCCTCCACTCTCTTCACTACCACCCTCATCACCATGACCTCCATCAAGAAATCCACCATCCTCATCTGCCTGCTGCTCTGCCTCGTCTCCCTATGGTTCACTTGGACTGCCTTTCAGCCAAAAGCATCGCCAGTCGTCAAAACAGCCGATTCAGCTCCAAAACCAAAGGATTCGTCCTCGTCCGCGCCCAAGCCCGAGAAGCCCCCAGCCGCCCGCAAGCCACTGACCATCACCTCTAAAGGCAAAGTGCGGCTCAAACCGGGGGAATCCGCCGTGCTTGGTTATTGGGAGATCGCCCCTGGCATGAACGGCATGGCCATCGTGACGCCGGAGACGACGCCTGAAGGTCACGTGAAGATGGCGGCCAAACTGCTGCAAATGTCCGATGCTGCCGTAGCGGATGCGGACGCCCACGATATGTTTCCCGACATCTTCGATTTCGAAAACTACAGCGCCATCGACCCACAGCGGCTCGGTGAGCTGCAAAGCAAACTCCAGAGCACTCGTGGTGCCGACATGCTCTCCATCCCCACTGTGACAAGCCTGCTTGGACAGCCAGCAAGCATTTCCATCGGCAATTCCGATGGAACCCTGCTCTCACTGGATTTGAAAGCAGAACCCGTTGCCAGTGATGGTGGCTACGACCTCAGCATGGGTCTTCAGCGGCAGGAATGACCTCTCTTCCAAGTCCAATGGCAAACCGCCCATGCCCTCCGCGCCGGACAACCACGACGCCCACGACTATGCCGAGCGCATCCGCGAGCGGCTACCGAGACGCTTGCAGGAACTTCGTGAAGGCTGTGGCCTGAGCATGTGTGCGCTGTGGATGAAGTGCGGTGTCTCGCGCGACACGATCAGCCGTATTGAGGGTGGCGACACGATCCCCGGTGTGCATGTGCTGGCGCGGGAAAATAAGTGATTTTTTTCCGCAAGAAATTCTGGTGTGACAGGTATTCGCTCCGTGATACCCATAGAACACGTTCCAAATACGGCACAGAAGCGTTCCAAGAATGCTGCGAGTGCGAACATCGAGGCTCCGGCACTGGACCGAGGGCTCGCGGTCCTGGAGGCGCTGGATGCGAGGCCGGAGGGCATGAGTTTGTCGGAGATCAGCCGCGTTATCGGCAGTCCGAAGAACTCGACCTCACGTTTGGTGCAGACCTTGATGGTGCGCGGCTATGTGGAGCGGGATGAAGCGACGATGATCATCCGGCTCACCGGAAAGCTGCTGCGGCTGGGGCATCCGCGTGTGGGTCGCGTGAGCCTGGTGGAGTGTGCGCTGGAGCCGATGCGGGCGCTGCGGGATGCGGTGGGCGAGACGGTGCTGCTCGGCATTCCCATCGGGGATGAGGGCGTGATCATCGAGCAGGTGGAGAGCACGCAGGCGGTGCGGATCTGCGTGGAGATCGGGCTGCGCTTTCCGTTGCACAACAACGCTCCAGGCAAGGTGCTGCTGGCCTTTCAGCATCCGAAGGCCTGCGAGCGGACGATCCAGCGGCTCAAGCTGGCGCGTTTCACCGCGCGCACGATCACGACGAAGGAGGCGCTGCGACAGGAATGCGAGCGCGTGGTGAAGCTGGGCTACGGCACGGACTGGGGCGAAGCGGACGAAGGCATTCATTGCGTGGCCGCGCCGGTATTTGACCGGCCGAATCACCTGCTTGCAGTGATTTGGGCATCCGCGGTGGCCGGGCGCATGCCAAAGGCACATTTTCCCAAAGTGGCGGTCGAGGTGATGAAGGCCGCGCGTGAGATCGAAAGGAGGCTGCGGGCATGAAGCGGTTCTTGTTGCTCATTGGATGCTTCGCGGGTGTTTCGAGCGTTTTTGCGGATGAGTTCTTCACCTCGAAAATCGAGCCACTGCTCAAGCAGCGCTGCTACGAGTGCCATTCGCATGAGAAGAAGATGAAGGGCGGGCTGACGCTCGATTCGAAGAGCGGATGGGAGCAGGGCGGCGACTCGGGACCGACCTTGGTCGCGGGAAAGCCGGAAGACAGTTTGCTCATCAAGATGGTGCGTTGGAGCGATGACGAGCATCAGATGCCGCCGAAGGAGAAACTGCCATCGGCGGAGATTGCGCTGCTGGAGGAGTGGGTGAAGCGCGGTGCGCCTGATCCGCGTGTGCTGTTGAAGAAACGGCCCACGGAACTGGACTGGTGGTCGCTGAAGCCGCTGGTGATGCCAAAGATGCCGGAAATCGCGGGCATGGATCATCCGGTGGATCGTTTTATCCGTGCGCGTCTCGCCGAGCGGAAGATCATGCCTTCGCCGGAGGCGGATCGGCGCACGTTGATCCGGCGTGTGATGTTTGATCTGCATGGGCTGCCGCCATCGCAGGCGGAAGTGGAGGCATTTGTGCAGGATGCGGATCCCAGGGCTTATGAGAAGCTGGTGGGTCGCTTGTTGGAGTCGCCGCGCTATGGCGAGCGCTGGGCGCGGCACTGGCTGGACACGATCCACTTCGCGGAGACGCATGGCTGCGGCCACGACCTGCCTCGCGATCAAGCATGGCGCTACCGCGACTATGTCATCACCGCGCTGAACGAGGACAAGCCGTGGCCGCGCTTCGTGCGCGAGCAACTCGCGGCTGATGTGTTGTTTCCCGAGGAGCCGAAGCTCATCGCGGCGCTCGGTTTCCTCGGTGCGGGCGTCTTTGACCAACCCGCCTATCAAACAGCGCGGACGAACTTCGACTATCTCGACCGCGATGACCTGGTGACGCAGACGATGGGTGCCTTTGCCAGCACCACGGCGAACTGCGCCCGCTGCCACGCACACAAGTTCGATCCCATCTCGCAGGATGACTACTATGCCCTACAGGCCGTCTTTGCGGGACTCATCGAGGGAAACATTCCTTTCAATGAGGACAAGGCGGTCGCGCAATCGCGGAAGCGCTGGCAAACGCTCCTCACCGTCGCCGAGGCGAAGGATAAGGCCGCCCTGCTCAGTCCGGAAAACACAGCGCTGGTCATCACCTGGGAAAAAACGCAGGGTGCGCCGGTGAAGTGGAGTCCGCTGGGTTATGAGAGCTTTGTCAGCGCCGAGGGATCGACCCTCAAGCGCACTGGCGAAACCATCCTGGCTTCTGGCTCCAAGCCCGACAAAGAGACCTACATCCTCACCAGCAGCGTGCCGCTCGCGAAAGTCACCGCGCTGCGCCTCGACGTGCTGGCGGACCCTTCCCTGCCGATGAAAGGGCCGGGGCGTCAGGACAATGGCAATCTGACGCTCAGCGAGATCGAGGCTCAGCTCTTCGATTCCGGCACCGCGCAGTCGGTGAAGTTGAAGTTCACCCGTGCCACGGCGGACTTCGATCAGCAGGGCTGGACCTCGGGGATGGCGATTGATGGCAACGCGGCGACTGGCTGGGGCATTCATCCGGCGGTGGGCGTATCGCACCATGCGGTGTTCGAGCTGGCGGATACCATCGCCATCAAGCCCGGTGCAAAACTCACGCTCACGTTGAAACAGCTCTCGGGGAAATCGCATCTCATCGGCTCCTTCAAGCTGTCCGTGACCGATGAACCCGCCGTGCGTGCCGCCGCCATGCCAATGCTGGCGCAAGAGGCGCTCACGCTGCCTGCCGAGAAACGCAGCGAGTCGCAGCGCCTCGCGCTCGCCGCCCACGCGCTGCGCATTCGTGCCGACGAGGAAATGAAAAAGCTGCCAGCGCCGGCGCAGGTCTATGCCGCCGCGAAGAAGGCCGACGTGCTGCTCGCCGTGAGCAAAGGCACGCCGACCACCATCGGCAAACCGAAGACCGTGCAAGTGCTGAAGCGCGGCGAGTTTGACAAGCCGATGAAGGAAGCCGTGAGCGGTGCCTTGAGCGCGATTAAGGCGCTGCCCGCCCGTTTTGAAAAGGCGCACACCTCGGATGAATCCGCGCGCCGTGCCGCGCTGGCTGACTGGCTCGCGGATGAAAAGAACCCGCTCACCTGGCGCAGCATCGCGAACCGCATCTGGCACTATCACTTCGGTCGAGGTCTTTGTGACACGCCAAACGACTTTGGCCGCATGGGCGGCACACCATCGCATCCCGAGCTGCTCGACTGGCTCGCATGCGAACTGCGCGACAGCGGCGGCTCCTTGAAGCACCTGCATCGCCTCATCGTCACCAGCGCCGCGTATCGCCAGAGCAGCGAGCACCGCGACGATGCGGCGAAACTCGACGGCGACAACCGTCTGCTCTGGCGCATGAATCGCCTGCGCCTCGACGCCGACAGCTACCGCGACTTCGTCCTCGCCGCTGCGGACAGACTCGACCTCACTGTCGGCGGTCCCAGCGAGCGGCAATTCATCACCGGCCCGCCCGTGCAGCTCACGCCCACGCTCGACTACGCCGCCTACGACTGGTCTGCGCTGCCGAAACATCGCCGCAGCATCTACCGCTTCGTCTGGCGCGGCGTGCCCGACCCATTCATGGACACGCTCGACTTCCCCGACCTCGGACTGCTCGCTCCGAGCCGCAGCTTCTCCGCGTCCTCGCTGCAATCCCTCGCGCTCTACAACAACAATTTCGTCCTGCACTTCAGCGGCGAACTGGCCAAACAAATCACCACGCCCGCCGATGTGGCGCGCCGCATCCTGCTGCGCGAACCGACGGCGGATGAGCTCCGCAACTTCACAGCGTATGCGCAGAAGAACGGCCTCGCCGCCCTCTGCCGCGTGCTCATCAACAGCAACGAGTTTCTGTTTGTGAACTGAATCCCATTACTCATGAAATACATCCTTAACCTCCCTCCCGTTTTTCGTTTGGCACTAACAGCTTGCGTCGCGTCATTGATGAGCACCTCCGCCGTTGCCGATGATTCGCCGCTGTGGGATTTGGCGCGAAATGAGATTCCGCACGCGCTACGGTCGGGAGCCGTCGAGAAGGTGGACGGCGCAGTCAAGCTGCGGGACGGCGCGGCGTTCGCCGTGCCACCGGAGGCATTTCCAGACCAGGCGAACTTCACCGTGCAGGTCACCCTTTCACTCGATGCACTGGTGCAGGATGCGGTCTTCACCGCGATGCGAAAACAGAGCGAGAAGGACGACGGCTTTTCCTTCCACTTCAACTACCGCGACAACCCGTATTACGCACGACAGGTCAACTCCGCGGTGAACAACATCCTGATGACCGGCGGCTCGCTGAACGGTCGTCTGGAGCCAAAGCTCGACACGCCCTACACCCTCACCATCGCAGTCCGCAAAGGACTCGCGACGTTCTACCTCGACGACATACCGTGCAAGACCTGCTTCATGGAACTCATCCCCAATCGCGAACCGATGTGGATTGGCCGCAACACGAACCCGAAGGCGAAGACCATGCCCGTGACGATTCGCGGCGTGAAAGTGTTCGGCCCTTCCTTCAGCTATGTCTCGAAGCGCGAGTCCAAGCCCGAGTTCCCACGCGGCGCAGTCGCGGGCAAAGGCTGGGCCCTTGACGTTCCCAAGCTCGACAACCCCGATTGGCCGAAGGTGCTCATCTACGGGGACTCCATCTCCATGGGCTACAGCGGCACCTTCATCCCGGAGATGTTGAAGCAGAAAGTCTATGTGTTTCACTGCGTGCATTTCGTCGGCGGTGACGTGCCCGAGGCCGCGCTCACCGAGATGGCCGCGCGCTACAAGTTCGACGTGGTCGTCTTCAACAACGGACTCCACTCCCTGAGTTGGACGCCCGACAAAGTGTCCGACACCGTCGTTCTGGAGCGCATGCAAAAGCTGACGCGCTGCTTCAAAAAAGGCGCACCCCAGGCGAAGATTTACTACCTCCTGACCACGCCTCACACCGCCGCCAAATCTGCTCCAGACAAACCGGTCACCAGCCTCGGTGACAAGAACGATGTGGTCATCCGGCTCAACACGCTGTCGAGCCAAGTGATGAAAGAGGAAGGCATCGAGGTCATCGACGCCTATGCCCTCCTGGCCTCACACCTCGAACTCGCGGCCGGCGACAACTTCCACTGGCAAGGACCCGCCTACCAGTTGCTCACCCAGGAAATCAGCAAGCGAGTCATGTCCACGCTGGAGGGAAGCAAGCGATGAACACCATCAAGCTCACACTCCTCACCGCCCTGCTGTTGATAGGCGTTTGCGCCAGCACCGCGTCAGCCGTGCAGCAGCGTGTGTTCTTCGCGCCGAGTGCGACGGATCCGGCGATCACGCAGTTCAACAACAACCACTATGCCGTGGTGGATCCGGCGGTGACGAGTCGCGGGCGGTTAGTGCTCTTTCTACCGGGAACGGGGGCAATTCCGTTTCATTACCGGGAGTTTCCGCAGAACGCCGCCAGCCTCGGCTTTCACACGCTGGGGCTGATGTATCCGAACGGCAGCGCGATCAACTCTCTCTGCGCCCAAAACGCGCCGCTGGATGGCGATGCGGCGGGCAATGCACGGCAGGAAGTCATCGACGGCACGGACCGCGTGACCTTTCTCAGTGTGGACAGCACCAATTGCATCCAGGGCCGACTGCTCAAGGCGCTGCAATACCTGCACACCACCTATCCAACACGTGGCTGGGGCCAGTATTTCAGCGGCAATGCCGTGCTGTGGAGCAAGCTCATCGTCTGTGGCCACTCGCAGGGCGCGGGGATGGCGGCGATGCTGGCGAAGACCCGCGTCACGGATCGCTGCGTCATGTTCACTGACATGGACTGGTGGGTGGCAGGTAACCGCCCCTACAACTGGATGTCCACCGCGCCGCAGACGCCTGTGGACCGCTGGTATTTCTTCGCCCACGAGCGCGATCAGTTCCTCGAATTCGCCGAGATGCAGATCAGCGCCACCGCGCTCGATGTGTCGCGCTACGGCACCCATGTGCAGGTGGAGACATCCACCTCTGCCAGCTACAGCGGTCGGCATTTTCTCTCCACGAATCTGGAGCCAGCACCCGCCCAGCCGGACAGCTATCACGGCTGCCCCATCGTCGATGCCGCTCTTCCCATGCAAACCGATGGCGTCACCCCGGTCTTCAAGCCCGTGTGGGACTACCTGCTCCTGCACGACACAGCTCCGATCACCATCGAGACCGGCAGCAGCACCCTCAGCATCATCTTCTCACCTGGCACGCTGGAGCAATCGGACGGTCTCACGCTCTGGACTCCACAGCCAGCGGCCACCAGTCCGCTGACACTGCCACTCGGCACGCTTCCTCCGCGCCGCTTTTTCCGACTCAGCACAACGCCATGAAAGCCCTTCTCTTCCTCATCTGCTCTCAGTTCCTAGTCCGGGCGCTTTCGGCAGCGGATCTTTCCAGCAGCGGACCTTTCAAGGTCACGATCATGGAGTTCCCGGAGCTGACGGATGCACACCGGGAGAATCGCAAAGTTCCCATCAAGGTTCATCTGCCCGATGGTCGGGAGCTTTGTCCCATCGTGGTGATCTCGCACGGTGCCGGAGGTGACTGGGACACGCACTTTGCGCAGGCCCAGCACCTCGCCTCCCATGGTTATGCGGTCCTTTGCCTGGAGCACATCGGCAGCAATCTGGAGCGAATGAGGCAGGGCATGCGGTTCATGAAGAATCTCAATGAGATGATTCGTGATTCCAATGAAGTGCTTGGTCGCCCGAAGGACGTAAGTTTAGCACTCGACTGTGCCGCCGAGTGGAATGGCTCGCATCCGAAGCTGCGCGGCCGACTCGACCTTCAGCAAGCTGGTGTGATGGGTCACTCGTTCGGCGCCTTCACCACAATGGTCGTATGCGGCATGAGACCCGCGCTCGACTGGCTCACGCCGCGAGTCAAGCCGGGCAAAGGTCTCGGACCGGATCTGCGCGATCGCCATGTGAAATGCGGTGTCGCGCTCTCGCCACAAGGCGCGGACGAGCCGTTCTTCATTCGCGAAAGCTTCGCCTCGTTGAAGGTGCCGCTGCTCGGCATCTCCGGTACGGAGGATCGCCAGCAAGGCGGCCTGCCCGCCAGCAACCGTCTCGATGCCTTCAAACTATGGCCGGAAGGCGCGAATCGTTTCATCTGGCTGACGAATGCCCGCCACCTCGACTTCACCGACTCCACTGGATCATCACGTCGTGCGATGTCTTCGCCCACACGAGAAGACGTCCAGCCCATCGTCCGCGCCGCCACGCTCCTGTTCTTCAACTCCCACCTCAGAGCCGACTCCGAAGCCGCGAAACAACTCCAAGGCGTTCTATTGAAGCCCTACTTGCGCGGTGTTGTGACCAACGTCGAGGTGCTGCGCTGAATGCCTCCACCGTTGAACCCCATGAACACACCTCCACTTCATACCCGACGCGACTTTCTCGCCGGCATCAGCAGCGGATTCGCGGGCGTCGCGCTTTCGCAAATGCTCGCTCGCGATGCCTCTGCCAGCGTCCCGGCGCCGCGTGCTGCTCAACAGCAACGAGTTCCTCTTTGTGAATTGAAGCTTTCCTCAAAAACCACCCCGCGAAATCCAATCTCAAGAAGCCAAACCTCATGAAACACAATTTTACCGCCATCATCTTCACCGTCCTCTTCAACCCGCTGGTCACACTCCTTGCCGCTGACGCCCCCGTTTCCCACCGTATCCTGTGCGCCGACTACAACAGCGTGAGTCGTGTTGGCGGCAAAATCGCCATCGTGGACGCCGATGGCAGCGTGGAGTGGGAGTTCCCCGCCAAAGGGCCGGGCAATTGCATGATGCTGCCGAATGGGAACATTTTGTTCTGCGACATCGAGGGACCGAAGGAGGTGACGCCGGACAAGAAAATAGTCTGGCAATACCAACCGAAGGCCCCGGCGCTGTGTCACTTTTGCCAGCCGTTGCCTGATGGCCGCATGCTGATCGCGGAATCGCTCATGAGCCGACTCATCGAGGTCGGGCGCGATGGGAAAGTGATCAAGGAAATCAAAGTGCCTTCCAACCCCGCCAAGGTGAACAGCCATCAGTTCCGCGGCATTCGGAAGACCGCCGACGGCCATTACTGGGTGTGCATGATGGAAGAAGGAAAAATCCTCGAGCTTTCCCCTGAGGGAGCGGTGCTGAAAGAGATTCAGCTGCCCGGGCTTCCCTGTGAGGCCATCAATCTTCCCGACGGGCACCTCCTCGTCACCATGTGGAAGCCAGGCAGGGTGGTGGAGCTGGATGAGAACCTGAAGACCGTCTGGGAGATCACGGAGAACGAACTGCCGGGCAACCCGCTGCGCATTCCCTTCGGCTGCCAGCGGCTGCCCAATGGCAACACCCTTGTTTGCAACTCGCTGATCTTGGGCTTTGTGGGCAAGCAGCCTCAGGCATTTGAAGTCACGCCGGAGAAGAAGGTCGTGTGGGAGTTCGCCGATCACGGGCGCTTCAAGGTCGTGACTTACATCCAGGTGCTCGATGCGCCTGCGGACGCTACGAAGGGCGAAGTCCTCCGCTGAATCTTCAACCCCATCACACCATGAACCCATCCTTCTCATTGCACTCCCGCCGCGATTTTCTCGGCGGCATCAGCAGCGGATTCGCTGGAATCGCGCTTTCGCACTTACTGAGCCGCGATGCCTCCGCCAGCGTCCCGGTGCCGAGGCCGGAGTTCAATGGCGGCATTCATCATCCGGCCAAAGTGAAGCGCGTCATCCAGCTTTTCATGAATGGAGGAGTGAGCCCGATGGATACCTGGGACTACAAACCCGCGCTTACAAAGCTCGATGGGCAGAAACTCGGCTCCAAAACCAAGATCGAAGGCGCGACGGGCATGCAGGGTGCGTTGATGAAAAGCCCCTTCGAGTTCAAGCAGCACGGTCAGTGCGGCAAGTGGGTGAGCAGCCTCTTCCCCGAGCAGGCGAAGCTCGTCGATGAGATGGCCTTTCTCCAGGCGATGACCGGTCGCTCGAACGTCCACGGCCAGAACGCCTACCTCATGAACAACGGCTTCCTGCTGCCAGGCTTTCCCTGCATGGGCGCGTGGATCTCGTATGCGCTCGGCAGTCTTAGCGACAACCTGCCCGGCTTCATCGTGCTTCCGGATGCCCGCGGCCTGCCCTACAACGGCCGCGGCTGCTTCACTGCTGGCTTTTTGCCCGCCGTGCATCAGGGCACCCTCATCAAGGCCGACAGCCCGCAGCCCATCGCCGACCTGTTTGCTTCCGACAAGTTCGCCTACGCCACTCGCGGTGCCGATGCCGATGGACTCGCCCTTTTGAACCAGATGAACCGCGCCCATGTCGCCCAACATCCCGGCGATTCACGCCTCGCCGCCCGCGTGGCTGGCTACGAACTCGCCGCGAAGATGCAGATGAGCGCCCCCGAGGCCTTCGACGTGATGCGCGAGCCTGAGTCCGCCCGCAAAGCCTACGGCCTCGACAGCACCGACAAACCCACCGCCGACTTCGGCAAACGTTGCCTCCTCGCCACGCGCCTCGTCGAGCGCGGCGTGCGTTTTGTCCAAGTGTGGAGCGGCCCAGAGGGCGGAACGAACAACTGGGACAACCATGGCAACATCCCCACGCAACTGCCGCCCATGGCCCGCAGCATCGACCAGCCCATCGCCGCCCTGCTTCAGGATCTGCGCCAGCGCGGTCTCGCCGAAGACACGCTCGTCGTCTGGACCTCCGAGTTCGGCCGCACGCCCTTCTCCCAAGGCTCGCTCGGCCGTGACCACAACTGCGGCACCTTCGTGAGTTGGCTCTGGGGCGCAGGCATCAAGCCCGGCATCACCCATGGCATCAGCGACGACATTGGCTACCAGGCCGCGCAAGACATCACCACCGGTTACGACCTCCACGCCACCATCCTCCATCTCCTCGGCATCGATCACGAGAAGCTCACCGTGCGCACGAACGGCGTTGACCGCCGCCTCACGGATGTTCATGGGCATGTGGTGAAGCAGATTCTTGCGTGAATACTCATGCCCGATGCCTTCCGCAACCAAGGCGCCCATGACTACGCCGAACGCATCCGCGAGTCGTCGTGGTGAAAGAGACTGCAAACGAGCTCACATCACCTTTCACAAAACCCAATCATTCTCCGGTTCTTCCCCTTCTCCCCTGAGTGCTCCGCCTTCGATTTCTTCACTTTGGCGATTTCATGCTCCAGCATCATCTGAGTCACCATCCACTTCGCCGGGTCCGCATCTGTGCTCCCCGCATGAATCGCGTTCACGCATACATTCAGAATATCCCCACCACTGAGGCCGCGTGATTGCTCCGAGAGAACTGCGTAATCAGCCGTCACCCGATCTGGGTTGGGTAGATGAAGGGCGAACAACTCCCTGCGCATGGAGGCGTCTGGAACGCGGAACTTGATGTGGCGCTGGATGCGGCGGAGCAGTGCGGGGTCGTAGTTTTCAAACAGGTTGGTGGTCACGATCACCACGCCGTCAAAGCGGTCGAGTTCCTGCATCAGGCAGTTGCGGTTCTGGTTGATGGATGTTGAGCAGGATTCGCCGGTTGATACGCGCTTGGAGAGCAGGCTGTCAGCTTCATCGAAGAACAGCACCGCGTCGTGTTCACGGGCGGCGGCAAAGGCGGCTTTGATGTGCTTGGCGGTGTCGCCGAGGTATTTCGATATGACCGCGCTGTAGTCCAACTGATACAGTGGCTTGCCAAGGCGCAGCGCGATGCCCAGCGCTGCGCGCGTCTTGCCGGTGCCGGGTGGGCCGTAGAAGTTGAGGATGCATCGGCCCTGCTGCGGCTGGATGCTGCTCAAGTTCCAGATGCGGTCTAGGTCGGCGCGGATCTCCAGCGCCCGCAGACCGGCAAGGATGTCTGTCTTCACCTCAGGATGAAGGATCATCTTGTCGAGATCATGACGGGGCTCCGGCTGCACCAGCATCCCCACATCAGGGGGCTGTTCCTCTTCATCTCTTCTTCGGCGGCGCGGGTTGCGGTGGTCATCGGCGGTTGCTGCATCGGGTGGTAGTTCGATTTCAGGTTCGGTTCGTGTGGGCATGGTGGTGATATGGAGTTTGGGTTCAGGCATTTGGCTCCGCAGCTTGCGTAGTTGCAGTGCCGCAAAGTGCGGCTTCGATTCGTGTGGTGTCGCTGCCTTGAACGATCTGGCGTGCATAGGCTGGGATGCGGCGGCGTAGGATGATCATCTGTTTGGGGCTGAGGCTCCCGCGCCGCTGATACTGGCGGGCGAAGCTGGTCAGGATTTCTGCATCAGGTCCGGTGAACCCGATGCCATTGCGCTCAATGGTGGACTCGCTGTTCTGCTCGTCGGCGGTCTGGTTCTGGTAGATGCGTATCAGGGCACGCAGTGCCCAGCGGTCATTGCTGGCAAGGCGTCGGCGCAGTTGTTCGATCATGTCTTTCTTGCTCATGGGTAGGTGGGTTCAGGTTCATTGCCCTTGCGGGCCGTCTCCTTGCCTCGTCACCGTGCCTTCCGTTGTCGCACCGTTTGCAGCACCATATTGGCGCTGGAACACGGCCATAAACGCCTGCTGCTTGATATTGATGTCCCACTGTTTGGCGAAGCTGCGCAGCTCCTTTATCCACTGTGACTGCTTCACCTTGATCAAGCCTTCGCGGCTCGCCTCTGCCACCACTTGGTAGGCTCCAAGGTAACTGTTTTCATAGGTGAGCGGCGTCCATGTCGTGCCCTCTGCCGAAGGCACCACGAGGAACGTGATCTCTGGATCACGCATGGCATCGCCGTTCTGTTCGCTGTAATGCGCGATGCTGAGTTCATACGCGCCGTTGGGATAGGGGCCACCGATGACCTCGATCACCAGCCGCATGAACGGCGGGTTCTCGAGACGGAGGTAGCGGGTTCGGACAGCTTCAAAGCCGCCGTGTTGATCAATCATGGTCTGGATGTTTTGCATGGTCGTTTGGTATGGGGATGTTGGTCACCACTCGAAGAGCGGCAGGTCGGAAAAGGTTTCGCCATCGGCGTCGAGGCGTGCATAGGCGTAGCCACGGGCCTTGATGGCCAAGAGCACGGCTCGCAGATGCGGGAACGTCGTCATTTCATCGGCATCGAGGTCTTCGATGAGGAACAGATGACCCACGCCATCGAGGAGGTGGGCCAACAGGGGCGGATCATCCGGTGCACGACACTCCAACGGTCGAAGCCGCAGCAAGGCCTCAGCTTCGCTCGGTGGGATGTGCCGTGTGGACACTACGGGCACATGCATGATCCATGGGCCGGGGCTGTCGTGAAGGATGGGGATTTGGGCGGTGGTGAACAGGCTCATGAAGGTTGGTGGTCGAGGTAGGATTCGAGATCGGCGAGGGCGGCCCGCACACAGCCGCCGCTGCCCACGGCGATTTGTGAGGCCGTGAATGCAGGCACCGGCCAGTGCGTGCTCAGGAACGCCGCCAGTTCCTCCGTAGTGGGCGGCAGCAGCTTGATGGCTTGGAACCGCGTCTGGAACCGCTCGGTCAGCAGGTCTAATTGCAGGTTGCTCGTGCCGAGGAACGCGCGGCCCGGAGGCAGACGGTCCAGGTAGGTGAGCAACAAGTCCTGCGCTTCACGGGAACAGCGGTCCAGCTCATTGACGATCTTGACCGACCATGAACTGAACAGGCTGCCATAGGCAAGCTGCCGCATCCAATCGCGCACGAGGTCCACGGTCACCTCGCGCCCGTTGTAGTCCTCGATGGCCAGCGGCGTGCCGGCCAACTGAAGCGCGACCAGTTCCACCACGCTGGTCTTGCCCACTCCCGGCGGACCGTAGAGCAGGAGCTTCATCGTGGCGGAGGGATCGCAGGCAAGCCGCTTGGCTTTGCTGACCTGCGCCAGCGCCACTCGTTTGGCCTGGCCGATCAAGTCCTCCGCTGTGCGTGGTCGCCAGTTCATCGGAGAAGCTGGAGCTTGTTTGAGAACACGTTCACGCGGCTTGGATGCCATGATGGACCTCCTTTCCATGAGTCGTGGAGAGCGTCGTAATCGCGGCCGTGATGGCCCGTGCGCCCTTCTTGTAGAGCGTGACGGCCAGCAGTTCGCCGTCGATCCACACGGCCCAATAACGCGAACCATACTTGGTGATGGTGAGACGATCACTCATGGGTCCAGCCCTCCCGACGGATGCGTGCCTTCACGGAGTTCACTGACAGCTTAAACTGCGCGGCTGCCTGCTTGATTGAACCGGTGCGGCGATAGAGTCGTTTCACCGCTTTCCAATCCACCACCGTGCCATTGGTGGTCACACTGGTGAGCTTGCGTCGTGGCTTCGGCGTGGGCGTGCCAATGATCTGGTCCACCGCAGGCGTGAACGCATCAAAGCGCTGCGGCGGTGGCGGCGGATCATCAGGCGTGATACGGGCTTCGCGCAAGCTGGCGAGTTGTTCTCTGACTGCTTCGCTGGCGATGGGTCGCAGCATCTGCTCCACCGTGGCCGGAGCTTGCCCGCCGTTGAGGCGTTGCAGGGCCTCGACGAGCCGCGCATCCACGATGCTCTGAATGAGATCAATGGGGATTTCCGTGATGGCATAGACCACGCCGGTCAGCGAGTTGAGCCCCATCAGGGCTTTCATTTGCTCACGGGCTTCACGCGGGGAGTCAGCCTCCACACGGTCATCGAACAGGACTTGGCCAGCACGGCTGGCGATCAGTTTGAAGAGTTTCATTTTCGTTTCGTTTTGGGTTTGGGTTAGCAGGCAAAAAGGCAGGACTGGTGGCGGGGAAGGTGATCCGCAGGCTGCGTAGCCTTGCGGCGTGCTTGTGCGGATTTCAGGCGTGGCAGGAAGAACGTGTTGCTCACTTTCATGCCTCGCCACGCTTCCCATGGACCGAAGAGGCGGGTTTCATGAGCGTTCATCCACACCCAGCGCCCTGGCAGCTTATTGAGCGCATCAGGGCCGGTGGTGTGGACCACCAGTGCCGCTGCGCGGGTGTCACTCATCGGCGAGGTCGGCAGCGTCTCCTTGCGATGCTGCTCAAGCCGCATCAGGGCATCCACATACCCGCTCCATGTGCCGTTGTGGAACAGCACGCTCTCGGCCATGCCCGAGAGGCTCACGCTGGCCTTCGGCGTGACAGGGAAGGGATGACACAATCGCGCATCAACTCCGCCCACGCTGGCCCAGCGGAAGTGGATGACCACTTCGCCCTCCAATTTCTTGAGCAGGGTGATGAGTTCACCGGTGCTCAGGTTCTTCTGCCATTTTACGCGGCCACCTTCCCGCCATGCCACGCCCGCGCCGTGCGGGTTGGCTTCATGACAGGCATACAGCACCTCGGGCTTCGGGCGCACGGTTTCAGGACAAATCAGGATCACACACATATCAGGTTCGTTTCTTGGGTTCGTTGTTCTTGGGTTTGGCTCGGCTATCCGCAGACTGCGTATAGAGCGGGCAAAGGGTTAGAGGTTCGCGTCGGGGTAGCGGCTATCGAACTGCTGGCAGAGCCGCTGCGCGCTCTTGCGGTAGTGGCGGAACTCCGAGTGCAGCTTGCCGAAGAGCCCAAGGGCGACGGGCCGCGCACTGCCGGTCCATCCGAGGTAGTCCCACAGGAAGCGCAGGCCATCCGACGCCGTGGCGGTGCGCTTGGCTTGGATCTTGTTCTTGCCGAACCCGCCGAGACAGCGGACCTCGCAGGCGCGGCGACACAGGCCAAGCACGCTGGCTAGGTGATGCATGATCTTCTCGATGTTCAGCGTGCCGGCAAAGACGCGGAACTCCACCACGCCGATGAACCGGCCATCGCGGTCACGCTTGAACGCTTTTCTAAAATTCACCATGCCGCGCCCGCATTGCTCGGCGCACTCGGCTTTGACCCGCTCCTGCTCGCAGGTGACGATCTTGCGCATGTGCTGGGCGGTCTGCTCATAGA
>NZ_JBIIKX010000131.1:0-7318 GCF_044232965.1 Prosthecobacter sp. | reverse complement strand
TGACGGTCGCACGCTTGAAGCTGTTGATCGTCTCGTCGTCGTTGGAGAGCCAGAATTCAGCCGAATCGCTGGCATTGAGCCAGAAGTAGTAATTGCCCGTCGTGGGCGCGGTGATGTAGCCGCGCATCCGGGCACCAAAATCGTCCGCAGCATCCACAGGGGCTTGGAGGCTGCTCAGATTGCTGGTGCTGCTGGGAGCTGTGCTCAGCGGGATGCTGGAGATGCTGGTGCCGCTGATGCCGGCCCACACTTCACGCACCACATTCCCGCCAGCGGCTTCGACATGCAGATTCAGCACCGAAGTGCTGGTGCCTGCGGCATTGGTGATGCTGATGAGGATTTGGTAATCTCCCGCTGTCGTCGCCGTGCCGGAAATGAAGCCGTTGAGATAGCTGAGCCCCGCTGGCAGGCCGCTGACAGTGACTGCGCCCGCATTGCTGCCGAGCACGGCATAGCTGAACGGACCGCCAACGAGCGCGGTGGCCGTGGTGTCCGCAAGATGCACCGGAGGTGCTTGCGGAATATTTTCAGGGTAGAGCCTCTCGGTCGGAATGATTTGCTTTGGCTGGCTGGCGCTCTGCCAGTAGAGCTGAGCGCGAGCGTTGCCGGTGCTCTCATAGTAGTCGAGCTGGATGTCGTAGCGAGTGCCGCCGACGACGGGAAAACGCACATAACGTTCATTGCCCATGGAGGACCAGTCTTTGAGCGGTTTATTGACGATTTCGAGGTTGATGTTGCCGACGCTGTTCGCGGCATGGCGGCCAGCGTAATGCGTCAGGGCCATGGCGGTCGTTTGAGCGGCGGGGACGCTCGTTAAGCCAGGTGCCATGAAGAGCATGGAACCCGTGGAATTGCCGAGGCCCGTGGCATAACTCACCGTGAAGGTCGTGGCGGTGTGGGCCGTGATGGTCTTGTAGGTGTAGATTTCATTCGTCAAATTGCCTCCAGTCGGATCCAGCACCACCTGCATACCGGTGGTTAGGGTGTTCGCAAGCAGTCCCGCAGTCGCATAATCCACCACGGTCACACCCGTGGCACTGGTGTAAGTGTAGGAGGCGTTTCCAGCCGGAAACACGGAGGCGACGACGATGTCGCGATTATCTGTCACATTGATGGTAGCCGTTCCTGCGGTCTCCGAGGCGAAGGCATTGATGCCAAAGTCCACCGTGAAGGTGTTCGCAGTCGGATTGGAGAGAATGGTGTAGCGCAAGTTGGCCAGAGTGTTGGCCGTGCCGCTGGTGGGATCGAGCTCCACGATTTGGCCCGCGATGAAGCCCCCGGGCGTGTTGGTGGTCAGGTTGCTGTAATTGACTATTGCCACGCCTGTGGCGGCATCATAGGTGTAGGTGCTGCCATTGGCCTGCGTGAGGTTGCCACTGGCAGGGTCGATTCGGATCGTCTCGCCAGCCACAAAGCTGCCGGGCTTGATGCGGGCGTTCACATAGTTCACCAAAAGGGTGCCGGTGGTGCTGTCGTAGTGGTAGTTGCTGCCGTCGTTGTTCGTGCCGGGCAGCGTCTTCAGCGCCTGCACCTGACCATTGAGCTTCAAGGTGCAACCATCATCCGCCTGCACGATGAAGGTGTACTCCTCGGTGAACTGCGGCTGCACCTGCCCACTCCAACGGACGGAGAAGGTATCCGGATTGATCAACGCCGCATCCGGCGTGCCGGTGCCCCAGATGCCGTTGTTCTGCTCCGTCACTTGATTGAAGGTGCCGACGCGTCCCGGAGAGCCGGAGAAGGTCGTGTTGGGATAGATGAGGTTGTAAACCCCGATGGTAGTGCTGGCGGTGTTGTTCAGCACGAAGCCATTGCCCGTTACATTGCTCGTCGGGTGCAGGAAGGCCGTCAGCGTCGTGCTGGCCTGCGTGGTGACGCCTGTGACCGTGCTCAGCAGGATCATGCCGGGGCCGATGGCGGAAATCGTGGCATTCGTCGGCAATCCAGGACCCGTGATCGACATGCCAGTCGCTAAGCCATCAATGGAGGGCACCAGCACCGTCTGGCTGCCCGCCGTAGTGGACGCACCTGCGATCGAGACAGGGATGCCACCGAGGCGGCAGGTCAGGTCTGTGCTGAGCTGCGCGGTGACACCCGTGCCGGTGGTGATCGTGATCGAATTGGTGCCAATAGCGGTGATAAATTCATTTGCTGGCAGCCCTGTGCCCGTAATGGACATGCCCACATAGAGACCGGCGACCGAGGAGACACCCACCGTGGCACTACCTGCTGTCGTCGTCGCGCCAGTCAGCGTCACAGTCGTCTGAGGAATAGCCACGGTGAAGGTCGTGGTGCCATTAACCGCTGAGATTGGAAGCGTGCCATTGTGGGTCGAGGTGGCGCCGGGGCGGAAAAGCGGTCCGGAGGAGAATGAGAGGTCCACATTCTGACCGACCGAGCGGCTGTGCCCACCCGTCGGTGTCACCACCAAGTTACCTGCGGTATAGCTCCAGGTCATCGCCTGTGTGTGCGTGAATTGGTTTGCCTGCGGGATGTTGGCGAAGGCTCCACCATCGATATTCCACTGGAGGCGGCAGCGGGCATCGCCGCTCGCATCCACATGCTCCACACGCATTTTATAGCGCTGCGTGGGGCTGCCAGGGATCGCCAAGGCATAGGGTGTGCCCACGGGAGTGATCTTGAAGGTGCCAACGATCTCATTATCCGCTGTGCCATCCTCCGGCGAACCCGTGGCGGCTGTATCCCACCCGTGCTCCACCACCTGCTCCCCAGGTAGATCAAAGGTGCCATTCAAATTGAGGTCAATGAGCACGCGAGCCTTATCATCAGCATCCAGCTGGAAGCGATAGTTCCCCGCCGTTGTCGGAGCCAAATAGGTCTCGAACGTCTCGGAGTAGTTGTCCGGCGAGTTCAGGTGGGAAATCGTCGTAAAGTTCGGCGTGCCGTAGATCCAGTCGTTATTCACCGCTTCCACACGCTCGATCAGGCCAGGATGGATGGGCTGGATGCTGAAATTGCAAGTGCTGGTGCTGGTGGTCGGCAGCCCGGCTCCCGGTGGCAAAGCGATCGTGAAGGTGGCCGCCGTTTTCGCCGTCACTAGGAAGTTCTGGTTGTTGTAAACCGCCGTGCTGAGGTTTCCGCCGTTGAAGGAGAACCTCACCTGCGTGGTGTTCGGTGTCAGCGCCGCCAGCAGCGTCGCCAGCCGTGCGGGGGACACGCCCGTCGGCGTGATGACTGCCGTGCCGGTGAAGTTCGGCGTCGTGCCAGCTCGTGTGTATTGGTAGTTCGCCGCATCGCCAAAATTCGCCGCATGCTCGTACGTGCCGTTGGAGTGGTCGTAATAGCGTGCCAGAAGCCCCGTTCCACTGGGAGCCGTGGTGTTGGAGATGATCACCGTGGCCTGCTTTTTGTTTTCGTCGATCACCACCGGCGTTGAATTGCCGATCATGCCGCCGTTGAGCGTCACCGTAACGGCTTCCCCACCCTCCAGCGCGGCGTCGATCGTCGGGCTGATGGCGATGGTCGCGGTCTTCGCTCCTGGGGCAAAATCCACGAAGCCCGACAAGGCCGCGAAATCCGTGCCTGCCGTCGCGTTGCCGCCCAGCGTGTAGTAAATTCGAGCGCCCATCAGGCTGTTGTTGCGCCGCAGCCGGAGCAGGCCCGCCGGACCTCCGTCCTCGGAGGCAAAGGCGGTCTCCGCCTCCACCGTGATGACATCCTGTGTCTGTAGCGTCTGGTTAATTTCCGCCATGTCCGAAACGCCGTCGCCATTGCTGTCGGTTTGTCCCGGCACAAGGCCCAGTTTGCGCTTCACCCAGTCGGAGACGCCGTCGCCGCTGGAACTCACATCCGAGGTCTCCAGCTTGTAGAACTTCTTGGTGTTTCCGGGTGTCTGGATGGAAATCGTCGCCGCTGCTTGGTTGGCAGAGGGAATGTACTCGGTGCCAGTGACTGGCGTCTGCAGCGTTTCGGCCGCCCACACCGGCCCGTTTGGCGCATCAGAACTCAGCACTCGGTATTTTTTCCCAGCTTCGACCTTCGACGTGAACACCACCGCGTTGCCGACGATCGTCATGTTGCCAATCTTGAAACTGTCCGTCGCCACGAACGGGTTGGTCCCGGCGACTGCCTCTAAACTATTGATGAAGCCGTCGTTGTCCGTGTCACCGGCAGGATCAATGGCCCAGGCATTGAACTGCTCCTGCCAGATGTCATCCAGCTCGTCAGGGCCGTTGGTTTGGCCGACAGGCACTTGTCCGGCGGGCCATTTGTTCTGATCAGTGACAGAGGCGGCAGAAACCAGCGTCTCCAACGAAAGAAGCATCAGCAGGAAGGTTGGAATCCTGAAATGATGGATGGACATGGCGGTTGGAAGATATTGAATTGCGGCAAAAGGCGGAGCAGCCTTGGCTCATTTACTTAACTGAAAATGAATTACTCAGGTATGGTACCGAAAAACCCTCCTGTGAGTCAATCCAATTCAAAGTGGACCCTCCTGTTAGCGAGAGCGATTTCTGACTCGAAGAGGGAGGGGGCCTTGTAGTTGAGGGAGGAGTGCAGGCGAAGGGGGGGGCGTCGATGAAGGCAAAGAGTTTGTGGGCGGCGTCCTCCTGGCTGGCGAAGCAGCCATCGCTCAGACGAGCCGCCGCCTTGACCACTCTTGACGCCTTGACCCGCTTGACCGTCCCTCTTGCCACATGCTCCTGCCGCGCTACGCTCGCCCTCCTTTTTCCCTGAACCATGAGCGCCCCCGACACTGCCCGTAACTACAAAGACACCGTCCTCCTGCCGAAGACCGACTTTCCCATGAAGGCCGATCTCGTCACGCGGGAGCCGCAGCGCCTCGCGAAGTGGCAGGAAGGAAAGCTCTACCAGCGCATCGTCGCTCAAAGCAAAGGCAAGCCCACCTTCATCCTGCATGACGGCCCGCCCTTCGCGAATGGCGACGTCCACATGGGCACCGCGCTGAACAAGGTGCTCAAAGACCTCATCGTGAAGTCGAAGACCATGGCCGGCTTCCACACGCCCTTCATCCCCGGCTGGGACTGCCACGGGCTGCCCATCGAGTTCAAAGTCGTCAAATCCGCCGCCGGTCTCACGCCGGTGGAAGTCCGCACGCGTTCGGAAGCCGAGGCGCGCAAGTACATCGACATCCAGCGCACCAGCTTCAAGCGCCTCGGCGTCTTCGGCGATTGGGAGAATCCGTATCTCACGCTCGATCCCGGCTACGAGTCCGGCATCCTGCGCACCTTTGGCAAAGCCGTCGAAAAAGGCCTCGTCTATCGCATGAAGCGCCCCGTGCTGTGGAGCTACGGAGCGCAAACCGCGCTCGCCGAGGCGGAGGTCGAGTACAAGGAGAAAACCTCGCCCGCGGTGTTCGTGAAATTCGCGCTCGTCAGTCCGCCGCCCGGCGCGGAAGACGCCTCGCTCGTCATCTGGACCACCACGCCGTGGACCTTGCCCGCGAACCTCGCCATCGCGCTGCATCCCGAGTTTGAGTATGTCTGCGGCAAGTTCGCGCATGCCGATGGCCGCAGCGAGAAGCTCGTCATCGCCAAGTCACGTCTCGAAGGCTTCGCCGCCAGCACCGGCTTCGCGCTCGATACTTCGCATGCGAACGACACCTTCAAAGGCAGCGCCTTGAACGGCGGAGCGGCTCAGCATCCCTTCCTCCCGCGCACCTCGAAGGTCATCAACACCCTCTTCGTCACCGACGACACCGGCACCGGCGCGGTCCACATCGCCCCCGGCCATGGCGCGGACGACTATCAGGCCGGACGCGAGCACGGGCTCGACATCCTTTCGCCTGTCGATGCCGATGGCAAATACACCGCCGAGTGCGGATTGCCCGATTTCGTGGGCAAGCACGTCTTCTCCAGCAACGACGGCATCATCGAGATCCTCACCGCCAAAGGCGCGATCCTCGGCAACGAAAAATACGTCCACCAGTATCCGCATTGCTGGCGCTCCAAGACGCCCATCATCTTCCGCGCCGTCGAGCAGTTCTTCATCCGCATCGACGCCATCCGTCACAAGGCACTGGAAGAGATCGACAAGGTCACCTGGCTGCCCGCCTGGGGCCGCAATCGCATCTACGGCACCGTCGAGAGCCGTCCCGACTGGTGCATCAGCCGCCAGCGCACCTGGGGCGTGCCGCTTCCCGTGTTCTACTCCGCAGAGGGCGAGATCATCATGCGCACCGACATCATCGGCAAAGTCGCCGACATCGTCGAGAAGCAGGGCACCAATCTCTGGTTCGAAAAAGACGACGCCTGGTGGGCGGAGGCCGTCGGCCTGCCTGCCGATACGAAACGCGGCAACGACACCCTCGACGTGTGGATCGACTCCGGTTGCAGCCACGTCTCCGTGCTCGACCGCCATCCCGAGCTGCATTGCCCCGCCGATCTCTACATCGAGGCCACCGACCAGCATCGCGGCTGGTTCCAGAGCAGCCTCATGATGAGCATCGTCGCCCGCGACGCCGCGCCTTATAAGAGCGTCATCACCCACGGCTTCGTCGTCGATACCAGCGGCAAAAAGATCAGCAAGAGCGACCAGGGCACCGGCAAAAGCTCCAAGCCCATGACCGCCGACCACTACTACAACAAGTACGGCGGCGACATGGTCCGCCTCTGGGTCAGCAGCGTCGATTACCAAAACGAAGTCCCCTTCAGTGAGGAACTCTTCCAGCAGACCGGCGAGAGCTACCGCCGCATCCGCAACACTTTCCGCGTGTTGCTCGGCAATCTGCACGACGCTCCCCAAAATCCTTCTGAATCTGCGAAATCTGCGGACTACACCCTGATCGACCGCTGGATCTTGGAGCGCCTCCACGCCATCACCGCCGAGTGCGTCACCGCCTACGCCGCCTACGACTTCCGCAAGGTCTTCACCGTGGTGAACAGCTTCTTCGCCACCGAGCTCAGCGCCCTCTACATCGACATCACCAAGGACCGGATGTACTGCGACGCCGCAGGCAGCCCGCGCCGCCGCGCCACCCAGGCCGCCATCCGCGAGATCACCGAGACCTTGTGCAAGCTCCTCGCCCCCATCCTCGCCTTCACCGCCGATGAAACGTGGGAACACCTCGGCCACAGCGACAGCGTGCACATGCAGGTCTTCCCGCAGCCCAATGCCGCTTTTGCGGGCACCGAAGCCACCGCCGCCGTCGAAGAGCTGCTCAAAGTTCGCGGCGTCATCCAGCAGGCCATCGAAAAAGCCCGCCAGGAGAAGAAAATCGGCTCCAACCTCGAAGCCACCGTCGCCCTGACCCTCCCCGCCGAAGGTTTCACGCACCCCGTCTTCAGCGATCCCGCCACCCTCCACGAATTCCTCATCCTCAGCGACCTCCAAATCA
>NZ_JBIIKX010000082.1:0-24302 GCF_044232965.1 Prosthecobacter sp. | reverse complement strand
AGATCCGGATCATCCTTGGCATCGCTCGATTCGATTTTCGCACAGCGACGTGAATGGCTTCAACTTCTGGTGGGCACCGGGCAAGGAAAAGGCGGGCCACTCGGCGGAGGTGAGGCTGGAGAAGATCAAAAAAATGACCTCGGGAAAGACGGACGAACTGGTGCTTTGGAACCAATGGCTGGGCGATGGCAAACTGGTGCTGCGCGAGAAGGTGCGACTGGTGTTTGCGCCGATGGAGAACAAGGAGCTGCTGATGGATTACGACATCACGTTTGAAGCGGCGGATGCGCCGGTCGTCTTTGGCGACAAGCGTGATGGCGGGCTGCTGGTGCGGGTGGCGGGCACGATGAAGGTCGAGGATGAGAAGGGGAACAAAGGCGCGGGAACCATCATCAACAGCCGTGGCGACAAGAATGCCGGTGCCTGGGGCAAGCGCGCCGAGTGGACGGATTACTCCGGTCCCGATGCGAGCGGCAGGGCCGTTGGCATCGCGCTTTTTGATCATCCTTCAAACCTGCGTTTCCCCACGCACTGGCATGCGCGGACGTATGGGTTGATGACGGCCAATCGCTTTGGCACCGATCACTTCAAGGGAAACTACGGTGATCACAAGACCGTCATCTGCGCGCCGTCAAAGGGGGCGAATTGCCCTGCCTGTGCCTCGCACTCCGGCGACTACACGCTCGCGGCGGGCCAGAGCATCACGCTGCGCCATCGCTTCTATTTTCATCACGGCGATGCGCTACAGGCCGGTGTCGCCCGGCGATACGACGACTACGCCTCGGACAAAGATTCCACGGTGATCCGGATGCGCGCGATGTTTCAGGATCGGAGAGGGAAAGAGCTGATCGAGAAATATGGCGGCGAGGATTTCGCCTCCTGGCCTCCCGAGAAAGCCAGGCAGGCGAGCGAGGCGTTGCAGATTCGCGGCCAAATTTATTCGTTCCTCAAGGATGGCTCGCGCGCCGAAGCGGACCTCACAGCTGCCAGGAAGCTGGTACCCAGCAATCCGGACGCCGCGTTGTTGATGGCGGACAACTACATCAACAACCTCAACGACGAAACCAAGGCTATCGCCGCCTATAAGGAGGCCCTCACGCTTTCCGGCACAAATACTCTGGGCTGGCAGCCGCTCACGGCCACGGTCGGACTCGCGAGGCTTTATACCGATCAAGTGAAGCTAGATGCCGCCCTCGACGTGCTCAAAACCTACGGCGACCTCAGCCAGCTTGCGCACACTTGGCGAATCAAGCTGTTGCGCGCTTATGGCCACATACACGCGGCGCAGGGCAAGGAGCAGGAGTCACTGGCCAAGTTCCGTGAGGCTCTGCAACTCGAAGCACAACCATAAATTTTTCCCACTCCAATGAACACCCACATGAAACGGCTGCTCACTCTCTTTCTCGCCACACTCACGATTGCCGCTGCTCATGCCGCCAGTCCCGACGCGGATGCCACGCTCACGAAAATGCGCGAACTGACCAAAGCCCAGCAGTCCAAAGAACTCATCGCGCAGTTCAAGGACGAGGACCTCGCGGCATGGAAGGATGCGCCAGCGAAGGCTGCGGAGGCGGCCAATTTGCGGGCGAAGGCCTACATCGCGCTCAAGGACGGTGTGCAGGCTGAGGAGGAGCTGAAGTTTGCCATCGAGCAGACACCAAAGAACGGCGAGCACTGGCACGACCTGGGCATGCTTTACGGCGGTTTGTTGGCCAATGAAGAGCAGGCACTCGGGGCTTATCAAAAGGCGTTCGCCCGTGTGGGCAAGTCGATGGGTTGGCTGCCGATCAGCGCCACGATCAATGAAGCATCGCTCCTACTTAAGCAGGGCAAGACGCAGGAAGCGCAGAAGATCATGGAGCGCTATGACACCTCCGACCTGGTGCAAATGGCTCCCGTGTGGGGCGACAAGATGCGCGCTTTGAATGAGAAGATCGCGGACAAGCTCGGTGCTGCGCTGCTGGTGATCGCAGACAAGGGGGCGAGCGATTACCAAATCGTTCTGCCAGACAACTACCCGACACCCGCGATCGGAGCGGACATGCAACAGGTGGCGCGCTTGCTCCAGACTGCTTTCAAAGCAAATGGCGCTGAACTCGCAGTCGTGACCGAGGCTGCCCGCGACAAAGCCAAACCAGCCATCTATCTGGGTGCCACATCTTTCGCGCGCACCCATGGTGTTGAGTGCAAAGGCTGGAGCTATGTCCACAAAGCGGTTGGACGTGACCTCATCATCGCGGGTCGCGATGAACCCGCGCCAGGCAGGGGACCGAATAACCCGAAAGGTTCAGGCTTTGACCGAATCGGCACCGCAAAGGCTGTGACAGACTTCCTTCAGCGCTATGTGGGCACGCGCTTCCTATTTCCTGAGCAGGATGGCTATGTCCCGCTGGCCTCTGTCGCGAAGGTGGATCTGCTCAATACGCCCACCATTGAGTATCTGCCCACGCCGAGGATCGCAGTGCCTCCGGATCTCGCTGTCAAAGCCACGCCGGCCATCGAGTATGACATCACCTGGCCTCCGACGGTGAGCTTCTATCATCTCGCGCAAAATCGTTTCCCAAACATCGACGCCACCTTCGCCGCACACACTTGGCATCGGGCGATCCCTTGCAGCGAAGCCGCCTTTGCCGAGCATCCTGAGCGTTTCGCTTTGCTCGGCGGCAAGCGCCAACTCACAGGCAGCGAGGCACAGATTCAGTTCTGCATTTCCAATCCAGAGGTGCAGGAGCTGCTCTATCAAGACCTGGAGAAGCACTTCAAGATGGGCTTTCAAACTGTGGATATCGGCCAGCCCGATGGCTTTCGCGGCTGCGAGTGTGAAGCCTGCACCAAGCTATACGGCACCGGCTCTGACTGGAGCGAGAAGGTCTGGATTCTGCATCGCAACCTCGCCGAACGCGCCTACAAGGCCTACCCGGACCGCAACGTCGCCATCACCGTATATGCGATCACGGAGACACTGCCCAAGACCTTCAAGACCTTGCCGCCCAACGTGAGACTCGCCATGTCCGGCACCCGCGATCGCGAGCTGGCCACTTGGCAGACCTTTGGCGCTCCGCAGGGCTTCGCCACCTATCTCTACTATTGGTGCCCTAACATGATGCCGCGCTACTTCCCGATGCGGACGCCGCTTTATGTGGAAAACGCCGCCAAGCGCCTGATGGCGGCCAAGGTCCACTCCATCGCCCGCGACGGTAACGGTGGCACGGCCTATGGGCTCGAAGGTCCGACGTATTACACCATGGGCCGCATGTTCGATGGACCTGGCGCGCACACCGCGAAGGACCTCGTCATCGAGTATGTGAGCGCCGCCTTCGGCAAGTCGGCTTCCGCGATGATGGGCTTCTATGATCAGCTCTTCAACTCGCTGGAAATCTATGCGCGTTACATGGCCACGCGCGAGGATGGCTGGAGCTTTGTGGACATGTATGGTCGCGGACACAAGCACCTCTCCACCCCGGAATCGATCATCGCCTTCCTGTATCCCGTGGAGCTGATTCAAGGCATGGAGAAACAATTGGCCCTCGCGGAAAAGGCTGAGACCAGTCCCAAAGTGAAGACCCGCCTGGCGCTCGTGCGCGCTGAGTTCGACTACCTCAAAGGCGTGGTCACTGCCGTCCATCTCTACAACGCCTACCAGATATCGCCCGACGCAGCGTCGTTGGACCGCTTGCTCAACGCCCTCGATGCCCGGCGTGCTGCCATCGATCGATTCGTCGCCAAGGGCAATGGGCTCAAGGGTTGGCCCGTCACCCTTTTTCCACCTTCCGGTCATAGTGCCAACCATTTGAAGCTCACGAATGATGGCTACCAGGAGCCCTACAAGAACTCGTTCCTCAACTGGGACACCGCCGCCAAGCGCAACGCTCCGTTGCAGAACGCCAAACGCATGATCGCAGGCCTCGCGAAAGGACCTGTGACGATGGATTCACCCCAATGGGACAAGCTCCAGCCGCAGTCACTCGGCTCGACCACCGCAGCCACGCAAGTCCGCGCGATGTATGACGACAAGCAGCTCTATCTCCGCTTCGACAACGACCTGCCGCCCAATACCACTGCCGAGTCCATCGAGAAGGAGCGTGTCGAAGCCTACCTCATGCCCGCAGCGGGTTCGAAGGTGACCTTCAAGTTCAGCGCCGGACTCAAGCCCGACTCCCGCACGCAGGCTGCACGCGGCTTGATCGAGGACATGATGAACCTCGGCTACAACAAGTTCGATCCCTTGTGGAAAGCCGAGTGGTCACACACCGCAGCGCACGATCCCAAGGCCAAGCGTCTCACCGTGATGATGACCATCCCCTTGCGTTCCATCCCACCCGCCGCCGTGACGTCCGGCCAGAACTGGTTTGTCAATTTCCAGCGCATCAGTCCTGCCGGAGCCAGCGCCTGGTCGGTGGTCCCAGGCGGTGCCGGCATTGAGGACCCGCGCAGCAATGGAGAGCTTTCCTTCAATGGCGACGGCTCTGCTTCAGCCAGCCACCCGCTCAAGACAGTCCGCGAGAAGTCCTACCAGGACACCTTTGCAACGCCCGTTGAATGGAAGGATCAGATCGCCAGGGGGCCAAGCGTTGCCTTGACCGACTGGCGATTCCGCGCCGACCCCACGGAGATGGGAGCGAAGGATGAGTGGTTCAAGCCAGCGAGGGATGCAGAGTCCGACTGGCTGCCGATTCAAGTGCCCACCTTTTGGGAGGAATCCGAGGCGATTGGCAAACTCCTGGGCGATGGCTGGTATCGCGTCGCCTTCACCATGCCAGTTGCTTCACAAGGCAAACCGTTGCGGCTCCTGTTCGCCGGTGTGGATGAGCAGGCTTGGATTTATCTCAACGGAAAACAGGTCGGCGAGCACTCGGAGAAGTCGGAGAAGAAAGCCTACACTGCCTTGTATGATAAACCCTTCATCGTCGAAGTGCCCGCAGAGCAACTGAAGCCTGGAGCGCACAACGTCCTCCACGTGCGCGTGCATAATCAGGCTGGCGCCGGTGGCATCTGGCGTCCGGTTTATGCCATTCCCGCCAATTAAACCCCTCCATCGCTAACCACTCTTTTTCCTCATGAATCGACGGCTACCCCTCCTGTGCTCACTGTTGCTCCCGCTCTCGCTGCTAGGTCAGGCCGCGGCGGACTTGACGGTGCTGCCAGCATTGGTGGACGGCGTCGCGCCGACCGCGCTGCTGGAGGCGCAGTTGAAGAAACTCGCCTTTGCCGCGCTGGACCGCCGCGATGCAGCCTACGCGCAGATCAAAACGCCCGCCGATGTCGCAGCGTGGCAGCAGCGGCAGCGGACCAGCTTCCTCGCGGCACTGGGTGGGCTGCCGCAGCGCACGCCCTTGAAGGCACGTGTGACGGGCCAGCGCGACTGCGGAGCGTATCGGATGGAGAAGATCCTGTTTGAAAGCCAGCCGGGGTTCATCGTTTCCGGCTTGCTTTATCTTCCGCCAGGGGCCGGGCCGCATCCTGCGGTGCTCATGCCCTGCGGGCACACAGATATTGCAAAGGCGGGTGACGTGTATCAGAAGGCTTCCATCAGCCTCGTGCACGCGGGTCTCGCGGTCTTCTGCTTCGATCCCATCGGCCAGGGGGAAAGGCGGCACTATCGGCAGCCGGACGGCACGCCGGAGTTCAGCAGTCCCACCAGCGAACATCAACTGATGAGCATCGCCGGTACTCCGGTGGGCCTCAGTCTGGCGCGGGCGATGATTTGGGATGGCATCAGAGCGCTTGATTACCTCCAGAGCCGGCAGGACATCCGGGGCGACCGCCTGGGCTGCACCGGCGTCTCAGGTGGCGGGACGATGACCAGCTACTTGATGGCACTGGATGAACGCATCGTCGCCGCTGCGCCCGCTTGCTATCTCACCGGTTTCCGGCGGCTGCTCGAAACCATCGGTCCGCAGGACTTCGAGCAAAATCATTTCGGTCAGATTACCGCCGGTCTGGACCAGTCCGATTACGTCCTCATGAGCGCGCCTCGGCCGGTGCTCATCATGGCGGCGACAAAGGATTTTTTCGACATCCAGGGCGCGTGGAATGTCTTCCGCGAGGGCAAGCGCGTTTATGGGCGGCTCGGGTTCCCGGAGCGCGTCGAGCTGGTTGAGGCTGACACCAAGCACGACCTCGCCATCGAGATGCGCGAGGCCTCCGCGCGATGGTTCCGCCGCTGGCTCGCGGGCCGCGATGATGCGTGGAAAGAACCTGCGTTCGAGATTTTGCCCGCGAGCGAAATCCTCTGCACGCCGGAAGGCGACGTGCTGCGCCAGCCCGGAGCGCGTTCCTTTTTCGATCTGATCGCGGCGGTGTCCGCGCCGCTCACGGCGGAACGCCAGCGCTTTTGGCAGTCCAGTCCGCGACCCGCCGCCCTCGCCAAGGTTCGCGAACTCGCCGGGATTCGTCCGCTCGCGGAACTGCCGCCTTTCACCGCGACCGCCGGAGACACGCTCCAGCGCGGACCGGTGCGCATCGAGAAACTGACCCTGCGCAATGCCGAAGGGACCGTGCTGCCCGCGCTCCTGTTTCGTCCGGACGGTGCCAGCACCGGCCTCAGGCTCTACCTGCACGAAGATGGCAAACAGACGGAAGCCGCGCCGGGTGGCGCTCTCGAAACCCTCGCCCGCGCGGGGGAGACCGTGCTGGCCGTGGATCTGCGCGGCCTGGGCGAAATGCAGCGGGGAAAACGGGCGTCCGGCTTCGGAGCACTCCAGGAGCCGAACTGGAAGTCCGCCACGCTTGCTTATTTGCTCGGCCAATCCCTGGTCGGCCTGAGGACCGAGGACACCCTCGCCTGCGCTGGATTCGCTTCAGAGAAGTGGAACGAAGGCCGGCCCGTTCACCTCACCGGCCTCGGCGAATGCGGCATCCCCGCGCTGCACGCCGCCGCGTTGGAGCCGCAACTTTTCGCCAGCACGCGTCTCGAGCGCACCCTGCGCAGCTGGACCGATGTCATCTCCACGCCGCACACGCGAAACCAGCAGGTCAACACCGTCCACGGCGCGCTGCGCTTCTACGATCTGCCAGATTTAGTCGCCACGCTTCCCGCCGACAAGCGGGTGCTGCACGACCCCCTGGATGCGGCTGGCCAAGTGCAAAGCAAATGACCAACAAGCCACCCACTCAATCAATCAAACCGGGCGTTTCTCAACAAATACGAAGTTAGCGCCGGTCTGCCAGCTTACCCAATCACTGCCTGCCAAGACTCCATCATTCCATCGCCACTCTCAAGACCCATGATTCGACCTATCCTTTTCCTCATCACCATCATCGCGCTGCCCGCATGGGCTGAGCCCCACTTCATCGCCGAGCGGCAGGAGGGACTCAAACTGGTGCAAAGCGGAAAGCACGCTGAGGCGGCGGCTTTCTTCGTCAAGCTGGCGGACACCGCTGCCAAGCCGGAGCAGAAGGCCGATGCGCTGTCGCACGCGGCCCTGGCCACCGCTCGCAACAAACAGCTCGAAGCGGCGCTGCTGCTGGCGGACAAGATTCCACTCAAACCGGACGCCGACTTTACGAAAGCGCAGATTTACCTGGAGACGCGGAAATGGGCCGAACTGCTCACGGCGGCTGAGAGGCTCGATGCGGATTCGTGGCCGGACGCTCTGATTTATCCCACGCTCATGGCCCGCGCCCGCGCCCACTCCGCCCTCGGCGAGATGGCGGCGGCTGAGGTGGATGCCAGGGAGGCAATGAAACACACCATCTCTCTGAACAACCAGGCAGCCGCTTGGCACCAGATTGCCCAAAACGCGCAACGCTCCGGGAAAGACCAGACCAAGGCGCTCGAAGCCTACGCGGAGATGATCCGTCTGAACCCCAGCGGCGGCTCACTCCAGCGTGCGCTAAACGAACGTTCCCGGCTTCTCTCCGCGCTCGGCAAGCACGATGTGGCCCTGGCGGACCTCGCCGAGCTGGACAAAAACACTCGCAACGATCCGCATTGGATCTGCACGGCTCTTATGGGCTACGGCGACGTTTATCGCGACATGGGAGACAAGGCCAGGGCGCGTCAAAGTTTCGAACAGGCCGCGAAAGTGCCCGGCGCTCCCGCCGTCCTGCTCGATGAAGTGAAGAAGAAGCTGGCCGAGTTGAAGCCATAAAAACCAGTTCCAGAAACATGAAACTCTTCCTGCTATTCATCTTCACCACAGCTGCCCTTTCCGCAGCCGATGTCCCGCTCGTCGTCGAGGGAAAACCCGTCTCCGAGATCGTCCTGGCGCAGGACGCCACGCCCAGCGTGCGCACCGCTGCTCGCGAGTTGCAGCGCCACCTGAGGGCGATGTCCGGGGCGGAGTTGCCCATCGTCCAGGCCGCCTCGCCAGGCGTGAAAAACCAAGTCTATCTCGGCGAGAGTGATGCCACGCGGAAGCTGGGCTTTTCACTCGAAGGACTGAAGCGCGACGGCTTCAAAATCGTGGCTGCGGAGAATCATGTCATCGTGGCCGGGCCGCAGTTTTACCACTTCGCCAAGTCCTTCTCGCTCTTCCGCGATGTGTCCCGGAATGAGTGGCAAAAGAAGTGGGAGGAGCTGACCGGGCATAAGTGGCGCCTTCCTCCCCTGACGGACTACCGCGACTTCAGCAAGGAGTGCGGCTTTCACACGATGGATGGCACCGGCACGCTCTACGGAGTCTATGCGCTGCTGGAGCAGTTGGGCATGCGGTGGTATGCGCCGATACCGGAACTGGGCCTCGTCATTCCAGAGTCCAAAAATCTTGCCATCAAAGTTCAGAACACCAAGGAAGAGCCGGAGTTTCCGGTGCGCTTTTTTGCCGATTGCCGGGTCGGGTGGTCCATTCCCGATGAGTTCCTATGGTATAAGGCCATGCGGGTCGGGTCGGATCGCTTTGTTCCGATTTATCACAGCGTGAGTGGTCCCATCGAGATCGCGCCCGAGCAACAGCCGCAGGAGTATTACGGCCGCGTGGGCGGCAAGGTCGATTACAAGACGCCGCGATTCAGCAGCGAGCGCCTGCGTGCTGACACCGCCGCGTATCTCGAGGTCGTGGACAAGCACTTTCCCGGCATCGGCTACATCGGCATCGGGCAGCCCGATGGCTGGAGTTTGCTCGACAGCGCCGACGCCGCCGCAGGCTGGGACAAGTTCAAGGAGCGTGGGCAATCCGGGCGCTACAGCGATTATGCGTGGGATTTCAACATGGCCGTGCGCGACCGCTTGAAGGGAAAGTATCCGGACAAAAAGTTCACCGTCTTCGCCTACGGACCCACTGGCAAAATCCCCTCGCACCTGAAAAAGGTGCCGGACGATGTCGTGATCGGATACACCCAGACCGCCGCCGGCTGGAGTCTGGCCGATCGCGCGCACGAACTGGCCAATCGCAATGAATGGATCGCCGCCATGAACAGCTCGGAACAGCTTCTCATTTGGGAATACTACCTGCAGCACGCCCCGAACTATAATTTCCCGCCCGTCCCGATCATTTTTCCAGCACACATGAAACAGAGCTTTGACGGGCTCTATGACCACGCCCTCGGCTTCACGGCGGAGATCGGCTGGACCGCGAGCACTATCGACACGAAAGCCGCGAACATGCCCATCATGGCCCGGCCATGGATCAGCCACCTGATGCTCTATTTGCATAGCAAGCTGTGCTGGAACCGCAACTTGGACATCCAGGCCACGATGGATGAGTATTTCGAACTCTTCTACGGTCCGGCCAAGGCCGAGATGAAGGAGTTTTTCACGTTCGCCGAGAGCGTGTGGATGCGCCCCGATCCGCGCCAGATCACCTCTGCGGGCGGCTTCTTGAAACAGGCCGATGTGGACCGCTACTTCGACATCCTCGGGCGTGCCAAAGCCAAGGCCGGAGAGTCCATCCATGGTCGCCGAATCGCCGGCATCACGGGCGAGATGGAGCCGCTCAAGCTGCTCTTTGAAAAACTCAAGCGCACTGGCCCCAACCTCCAGATCAAAACCGCCCAGGAGCCGCCAGTGGTCGATGGCGACCTCAACAAGCCATTCTGGCGGGCCGACGATCCCCAGGGCTACGCCTTCCAGCCCCTGCGCGAGATGCTGACCGGCGAAACGCCGCACCATGTGGACACCCAGGTCGCGTTCCGCTGGCTCGATGACAACTCCGCCTTGATCGTCGGCATCGAGTGTCGCGAGCCGAAGATGAACCGGTTGGTCGAGGCATGCAAAGAGCCCGACTCGATGGACATCTTTGGCGACGACATGGTGGAAATCCGCCTCGAAACCGCAGGCGGCATCCGTCCCTTCATCGGCATCAACTCCGCTGGAGTGATTTACGACCACTGCGTGACCGAGCGAGTCGAGGACCTGCCCGCCTTCTACCGCGTCGGAAAAGCCGCCGTGAAAAAATACGCTGACCGCTGGACCGTCGAAGTCCGCATCGACGCCAAACCCCTCTCCGGCGCCCGCCCAACGACCTTCCTCCCCTGGGGAGTGAACATCTGCCGCCAGCGCAAAGCCGGCAACACCACCGAGCACTACATGCTCTCCCCCAGCGGCACCAACTTTCGGGAACCCACCGTGATGGGCAATATCTTCGTGCGGAAATAGGCCTGCTTCGAGAACGATCCAACAGGGTATGATCACCGACCCAACAGGGTATGATTTGCGACCAAACATCATGAAACTCACCCACCTCCTCATCACCACCCTGCTGCTCACTCATGCGCTGCACGGTGCCGATATCGCACTGTCCACAGCGGGCAAGACCGAGTTCCGCATCGTCAAGCCGGCGAATCCTTCGCCAGTGGATGACTACGCGGTGACCAAGCTATCGGAATACCTCAGGCAGATGACTGGCGCGGAGTTCCCGGTGATGGATGCGGAAAAGGCTACTGGTGACAGCCCTTGTCTTTATGTCGGCATCAGTGCAGCAGTGGGGGAAAAGTTGGGCACTGATCCGTTGAAGGAGCTGAAGGACCAGGAACATGTTTCCCGGAGCAAAGGCGGCGATATTTTTCTCTATGGCAAGGGCGTTCATGGCAACCTGCATGCGGTGATGGAGTTCCTGGAGACCTCGCTGGGCTGGCGCTGGTTTACGTTTTTTGAAGAACCGGTCCTTCCCCGCAGTCCGGAGGTGGCGTTGGAGCCATTCAACCGCACGAAGGAAAATTCCTACCTCTCACGGGAGACGGCTCTTCATGTGCCGATGGACTTCTTTTACCAGCTTGGAATCAACATGGGTTACGATCGCAAGCAGCAGTATATCTCGTCCCCGGGGATTCTTTCCCGCATTCCCAACGAAATCTTCACCCATAGTCTCTTTGCGTATATCCCGCCCACGGCAGAAGCGCGCTCTGCCAAGACATTTGAATGGCTTGAGAAACGCGATTATTTCCAGACCAATCCGGAGTTTTTTTCGATGACCCGCACCGGTGAACGCGTGGCCACTTTGCAGTTGTGTTTCAGCAACGAAGCCCTGCGAAAGGAGTTGACGAAAAACATCCTCACCCACATCGAGAAATCGGGTGAGAACAATTTGATCTCGCTGGTCGCCGAGGATCTTCCCGGACGTTTTTGCTATTGTCCTTCCTGCGAGTCACTGGAGAAAAAGTTCGGCAGCATTGGCGGCCCGATCTACGACTACCTTCTCGAACTGTGCGGCGTTTTGCATGAACGGCATCCGCGAACGATGGTTAAAACGGCTGCCTACCGGCGGGCCCAGACGCAAAAGCCTCCCGTTTTGCCCGACGGTGGAAAACTTCCCGCCAATCTGATCATTGACTTCGCGCCGATTGAAGATTCGTATTTCGCCGATTGGACGCACCCGGATGCCCTCAATCAGGAAACCTATGCGGACCTGAAAGCATGGAACACGATCACGGTGCCGGGCAACCTCTGGGCCTGGCTGTATCCCAATGGCTATGGATCAGGCGCCGTGATGCCGGTGGGAAACATCGAACGCAATATCATCAACATTCGCATGATGCATCAGGCCGGCGTCAGAGGCCTGTTTATCGACCATAATGGGTTTCACATCCGCGCGGGTCTCAGCGAATTACAGCACTACCTGTTTTGCAAATTGATCCAGGACGTCAATACCGATACGGACCGGCACATCCGGGAGTTCACGGACCACGTCTACGGTCCAGCCGCCCCGCTGGCGCGAAAATACATGGAAGAACTGGAGGAGGGACGCAAAGCGATCAAAGTGCTGTTGCCCGGCATCACCCACAATTCCGGACGACGTTTTGGCGACGAGGTGTTTCCCTATTTGACTGTGGAAAACATCCACCGCTGGCAGACGTCTTTCGATCAGATGGAACAAGCCGTGAAGGGCGATTCCACCAAAATTTCCGCCGTGAAGGTGCTGCGCCGGGAGCTGGACTTTGCCACGCTGTTGAAGTGGCATACGCTTCGGGACAAATACCCGGAATACTTTAAAGACCCCGACGTGATCGCAGAGCGGGTTCGTTCGGTGAATTCCAGAGGCCTGGAACCGCGGACATTGGAAGATTTTCTGGCGGTGGCTAAAACCGACGGCAAGGAAAAACCGTTGCCGGAGGAATTCAAAGATCTGGATCCCTCAAAGATCGTAACACTTCTGCCGACAAACACGGAACACCTCGAGCGGAACCACGGACAGGGCCTCCAGCCGGAGGATCCCGACGCGGCCCGGGGATATGCCGCATCGGTGCATATGCCCAAACCGGAACTGCCTCTGAGTGTCGGCTTTGTCCAATGGGAAAGCCGACAGCCGCCCAAAGGGACACACGGCCCCAAACTGCAGATTGGACGAAGCAAGATCACCCCCGGCAAATACCGGGTGTATAAACTGGGGGAAATTACGTTGACCCCGGACTCAATGATCTGGTTTGCCGCCAGCAGTTGGGCGACACAGCTGGAAACCGGGTTCCTTTGCCGTCCGGGGGAAACCAATCTCTGGGACGCCTGGGTGTCGCTCAAATTCGAAGGTCCCGCCTATGGAGGCGGAGAGGAAGCGAATCGGGTGCTGTGCGACCGTATCATCCTTGTGAAGAAGCCGTGAAGAACACCTCCCGCATCCCTGCTTTCCAGGACAAAATAATTGAAGACAACACCATGAAGACCCACAGCCCATTTTTTTGCCGGCTCATCCTCACCGCCCTCCTCCTCGCGCCCCTAACAGGCCTCCACGCCGCCGAACCGAAGACGGGCGGCTCCAAGCGGCTCGACCTCGGAGACGGCGTCACGCTGGAGGCCCTCTACCTGCCGCCGGGCGAGTTCATGATGGGCAGCACGCCGGAGGAGAAGCAGTGGGCCACCGGCATCGAAGGCGGAGTCGAAGTTAAGACGGATAAAGTGGACGCTATCTATGACAAGGGGCAAAAAATCACCTTTTCGGCGCAAGTCCTCCTGGAGGGAAAACCAGTGGTCGGAAAGAAAGTCAATTACCTTCTCCAAGGTGACGGCAACCTAAAGAAAACTGGTTCATTCATCAGTGCCGAAGCTCCTTTTAAGCTTGAAGAGTCCCTAGAATTTCCCGGATGGATACAGGTTAAATTCACGGTTGTCGGCGACGACGGCAACCCGCTGAAGCAGAAAGACAAAAATGATAAAGAGGTTACGCTGGAGGCCGCAATTGGCGCGATGGTAGCTCCGCTGGAGATAAAATCAACGGGTGATGAGCCGAAAGATTTCGATGTATTCTGGAAATCCTGCCGCAAAGAACTTGATATGATCCCCGTTAAAGCGGAGGTCGTGAAAGTTGATGTTCCTGCACTTCAACAGGCCAAATATGAATGTTACGACGTGAAGGTGGATTGTGCCGGTGGGATGCCAGGTTCAGGCTATCTTTGGAAGCCTGTTGGCGCCAATCCCAAGAGCCTCCCGGCGATTGTCAATTACCACAGTGCAGGCGTAAGAAGTGCAAGGGATACATTTTCTCATGATAAGAGTTGCGCTATCACGTTCGATGTCAACGCCCATGGCATTGCCAATGGACAACCCAGCAAATTCTATAGCGATTTAAGCCAGAATGAACTCAAGGACTATTGGAGTCGCGGCAAAAATGACAGGGATAAATTCTATTTCAAAGGCATTTACATGCGTGTGATGCGGGCCCTCGACTACGTTAAGTCCCTCCCGGAATGGGATGGCAAGAATCTGATTGTCATGGGTGTGAGCCAAGGCGGTGCTCAGGCGATAGTTGCAGCGGCACTCGATCCGCAGGTGACGCTCTGCCTGGCGAGCGTTCCGGCTCTCAGCGAACTTTCCGGCATGCTCGCCAAGCCACAGCGCCGATCCGGATGGCCACATCTCTTCAGCGAAAAGGACGGCAAGCCAGATGATGAGGCCGTCGCCAAAACAGTCTCATATTACGACAACATCCATTTTGCCAAACGTATTAAGGCGGACATATATATAAGCACCGGATTCGTAGACAATACCTGTGCCCCGACAGGGGTTTTTGCAGTTTTCAACAATATCCCGGCGACCACGAAAAAGTTCATCACGAGCACGCCCTGCGACGGTCATGATGGCGCTCCGAACACTCTCGGGGGAAGACGTCTCGCAGCATTTTTCAAGGAGTTGAAGAATGCGGATTAGTTATGCAATCCCACTCATTGAAAATTGAAACTGTTTATGTCCCCCAGAACTCTCCTCCAACTCACTGCTGCCCTGCTGCTCACGCCACTCGCCGCGCTCCACGCGGCGTCGCTCACGATTTTCACGAATGGTAAGATCGTCACGGTGGATGAGTCCTTCTCCATCACCGATGCGATGGCGGTGGATGGCGAGCGCATTGTGGCGCTGGGTGATAAGGCGAAGGCGCTGGCGGCAGATCATGCAGAGGCGAAGCGCGTGGATCTCGGCGGGCGCATGGTGTTGCCGGGGCTGATGGACTCTCATGCGCATCCGGTCGGCGCGGCGACGATGGAGTTCGATCATCCGGTGCCGGACATCGAGGACATTCCGCAACTCCTCGACTACATCGCGAGCCGCGCGAAGGCCTTGCCGCAAGGCTCTCTCATCGGCATCGGGCAGGTCTTCATCACGCGACTCAAGGAGCAGCGCTACCCCACGCGCGAGGAACTGGATCGCGTGGCGCCAAAGCATCCCGTGCAGTTCAGCACCGGGCCGGACTCGATGCTGAATTCACTCGCGCTCCAGCTTGCGGGGATTGATCGGAATTTCAAAGTTCCCGCAGGCTCCACGGGCGTGGTTGTCTTCGATGAAAAAGGCGAGCCGACGGGGCTGATGCATGCGTTCAGTCCGAAGATCAACGCGAAGGCGGTCAGCAAGAAGCCGGACGCGGCGCAGACGCTCGATCTCGTGAAGAAGCTCTTCACCGACTACAACAGTGTCGGCTTCACCACCATCGCGGATCGCGGTGCGAGCCAGGGTAACATTGACGTGTATCAGGCTCTCCGCGCGGCCAACGCGCTTACCGTCCGCCTGCGCTTGTCGCACACCTTCTCCACCGGCAGCCTGTGGCGCACTACGGAGTTGGCTCTGGATGAAATCATCAAGCATCCGCTGACGAAGCCGGACCCGATGCTGCAGATCATCGGCACGAAGATCTGGCTCGATGGCGGCATGCTCACCGGCAGCGCGCTGATGCTGGAACCGTGGGGCGTAAGCCGCATCTACGGCATCACGGACAAGGACTATCGCGGCGTGCAGCGCACCCCGAGTGAGCATCTCGTGAAGATGGTGCGCAAGGTCGCAGGCGCAGGCTTGCAGTTCACCGCCCACAGTGTCGGCGATGGTGCGGTGAAGCTGCTGCTCGACACGTATGACGAGGTGAACAAGGACACGCCCCTCCGCGAGTCGCGCCCGTGCATCACGCACTGCAATTTCATGACGCCTGAAAGCATCGCGCAGGCCGCACGGCTCGGCGCGGTGATCGACATGCAGCCGATCTGGTTCCATCTCGATGGTGCCACGCTGCTGAAGCAATTCGGCGACGAACGCATGAGCCGCTTCCAACCGCTGCGCACGCTGTTCGATGCCAAAGTAACCGTCGGAGGCGGCAGCGATCATATGCAGAAAATCGGCAGCCTGCGTGCCATCAATCCCTACAACCCGTGGCTCGGCATGTGGATCGCCGTCGCGAGAAAATGCCGCTACCTCGATACACCGCTGCATCTCGAAGGCAGCCTCACCCGCGAGGAAGCGATCCGGCTCTACACGATCAACAACGCAAAGATCCTGTTCCTCGAAAAAGAAACCGGCTCACTCGAAATCGGTAAACGCGCCGACTTCATCATCCTCGATCGCGATGTGCTCACCTGTCCGCTCGACGACCTCAAGACGACGCAAGTGCGCGAGACGTGGCTGGATGGCAAGCCCATCTGGACCGCTGAGACGAGCAAGTAAAGCCAACCAACAAACCCTATGTCTCCACGAACACTCCTCCCACTCATCGCTGCCGCCCTGCTTGGCCTTGGTTCCGTTGCCAGCGCAGCAGACGCTCCAGTGGCGAAGCTCCTCGCTGGTGCCGCGACGAGCAACATCACGCCGGAGCTTGGCATCGACATCGTGGGCGGCTTCCTGCCGTTCCCCGCGACTCACATTCATGACGAACTTCATGCGCGCTGCCTCGTGCTCGACGATGGCAAAACGAAGATCGCCCTCGTGGTCTGCGATCTTCTCGCACTGCATCGCTGTGTATCGATCGAGGCGCGCAAGCTGATCGAGGATGCGATCGGCATTCCGGCGGCGAACGTGCTGATCTCCGCCACGCACACGCATAGCGCGGGCAATGCGATTGGAGCGCCGCCGCGCGGTTTCTACTCCGATCATGAACTCACCGACTACCAGCGCTTCGTCGCGCGCCGCATCGCGGATGGTGTGCGCCGCGCGATCAATGACCTGCGGCCTGCGGAGATCGCCTTTGGCACCGTCGAAGTGCCCGAGCATGTCTTCAATCGGCGTTGGTTCATGAAGGAGGGCACGGTGCCGGTGACCCCATTTGGAGGCACAAAGGACAAGGTGAAGATGAACCCGCCCGCGGGCAGCCCCGATCTCGTCGAGCCCGCCGGAACGACCGATCCCACCGTGTCCTTCATCGCGCTGCGCGAGCCTGCGGGGCGTCTCATCTCCGTCTATTCCGCCTACTCGCTGCACTATGTCGGTGGTGTCGGCGAAGGGCACATCTCCGCCGACTACTATGGCATGTATTGCGAGGCGTTGAAGAAACTCCAGCATGGAGGCGAGAGCGATCCGCCCTTTGTCGCGATGATGGCCAATGGCACTAGTGGCGACATCAACAATAACAACTTCCGCACGCCGCGCCCCCGCAAGCCGCCGTATGAGCAGATGCGCTTCGTCGCGGAAGACGTGGCTGGCAAAGTCAATGCAGCACTCGCGCAAGTAGCGTGGAAAGGCAGCGCTTCATTGGATGCACGCTATCGCGAACTCGGCATCGCCTGGCGCAAAGTGGAGCCGGAGCTGCTCGCCTGGGCCAAGGAGACCGAAGCCAAGGCAACGCGCATTCAAAGCAAAGCCGACATCGCCACCGTGTATGCCGGGCGCGTGCAGCGCCTCGCCAATGCCAGCCCCGAAACGAAAGCGCCCGTGCAAGTGCTGCGCATCGGCGATGTCTGCATCGGCACATCGCCCTGTGAGACCTTTGCCGAGACGGGACTAGAGTTCAAAAAGCGCAGCCCATTCGCCCACTCCTTCATGGTCGAACTCGCGAACGGTTACTACGGCTACCTGCCCACACCACGGCATTTCGAACTCGGCGGCTACGAGACCTGGCCCGGCACGAACTACCTGGAGCCGCAGGCCTCCGTGAGGATCATGGACGCGCTGCTGGAGATGACCGCGGAACTCACCGTGAAAAGCAAATAGCAGCGCACGCTCACCCATTTACGAACCATGAGACACCGATTCTCATTCCTCCGCATCAGCCTTGCCACCCTGTCCATCTTCGCCTTCACGTTTGCGACATCGCATGCGGAGCACGAGGACAAAATCCAAATCCTGCTCCTCGGTGATAGCTCCACTGCAGCGGGAATGCCGAAGGTAGTCGCACCGAAAGAGCTGCGATTTGAGGACGTGATCCGGCTCCTGCTCGCTGCTGAGGCCGATCTGCCACCCACGAACGTGATCAATCTGGGCCTTAGCGGTGAGTTCATTCGAGGGCTGATCGATTCGGGCCGCTACGAGGCGAAGGTATCGAAGCTGCCCGGGCTCGACTACATTTTCATTCGTTACGGGCTGAACGACGACTCGAAGCGTGAAAACTTTGAAGCGAATTTCCCGAAGGACTACCACGAGCTGCTGGCGAAGCTGCGCACCGATCATCCACAGGCGATGCTGATACCCATGACCGTGATTCCCTTCGCCGATGAAAAGACCAGCACGAAAATCAATAACCTCATCCGCGCCGTCGCCAGCGAGGAGAAGCTCACCCTCTTCGACATCTACCCGCTCTATGCCGTCGCACTCAAACGCGGCCCCGACATGTTGAACTACCGTGCCTATCCGCTTTCGAAGATTCCCGACAATCTCCGTAGCATCGCTCAACGGTATGTGAACGCCGAAGCCGATCCCAAAGTCGTCGTGCTCGACAACCGCCTCGACGCGATCTTTGGACACCTCCCCGGCTGGTTTCGTGACCGGCACCCCAACATCGCCGGCTACAACGTCATCGCCACCGAGACGGCCAAGTTCCTCGCACCAGTCATTCGTGAGCGGCGAGCGAAAAAATAGTCACAGCAACATTTCCTTCTCAGCACCTCCTAATTCATGAAACACACACTCACACTCTTCGCCACCCTGCTGCTGACCCCACTGGCTGCGCTCCATGCTGCTGACCTCCCGCTGTCCACGGCAGGCAAGACCGAGTTCCGCATCGTCAAGCCGGCGAATCCTTCGCCAGTGGATGACTACGCGGTGACCAAGCTATCGGAATACCTCAGGCAGATCACTGGCGCGGAGTTCCCGGTGTTGGATGCGGACAAGGCTACTGGTGACAGCCCTTGTCTTTATGTCGGCATCAGTGCAGCAGTGAGTGAAAAGTTGGGCGCTGAGCCGTTGAAGGAGTTGACGGACCAGGAACATGTTTCCCGGAGCAAAGGCGGCGATATTTTTCTCTATGGCAAGGGCGTTCATGGCAACCTGCATGCGGTGATGGAGTTCCTGGAGACCGAGTTGGGCTGGCGCTGGTATTCGGTGTTTGAGAAGCCGGTGATTCCCGCCACACCGACCGTGACGCTGAAGCCGTTCGAGCGAAAGCGCGGCTTCTCCTTCCGCTCGCGCGAGGTTGGGCTGATCGGTGATGCGAACTTCTTTTATCAGAACGGGATCAACATGGGCTCGGAGAAATGGGGGAGCCGGTCGGAGGCCAGCTTTGTGCCGTATCTGCGCAACGATAAGTTCGTGCACAGCTCATTTGCCTACATCCCGCCCACGCCGGACACGGTTTACTCAAAGACATTTCCGTGGATGGAGCGGCTGGACTACTTCGCGACGAATCCCGAGTTCTTCAGCATGCACGCCAACGGCAAGCGCACGACCGGCCTGCAATTGTGTTTCAGCAATCCCGCACTGCGGCAGGAACTGACGCGCAACATCCTCAAACACATCGCCATCGCCCCCGGAAACGACATCATCACGGTGGACGCCGCCGACAATCCAGACGCCTTCTGCTCCTGCCCGGACTGCAAGGCACTGGAGAAGAAGTATCAATGCCCGGGCGGACCGATCTACGATTACCTCATCGAACTCTGTGGTCTCATGCAAAAGCAGCATCCCGGGAAGTTCGTGAAGACACTGGCCTACCGCCGCAGCCAGACTCAGAAGCCGCCCACGCTGCCCGCTGGAGGCAAACTGCCGGAAAACCTGATCATCTCCTTCGCGCCCATCGAAGACTGCTTTTTCGCCGACTGGAATCATCCAGATGCCGCCGTGCAGGAAACCTATCGTGATCTCCAGGCCTGGGGCCGCGTCAGCTCACATCTGTGGGCCTGGCTCTATCCGAATCCGTGGGGCAGTGGAGAGGTGCTGCCGGTGGGCAATCTGCGGCGCAACATCAATCAGATGCGCCTCATGCACAAAGCGGGCGTCGAAGGCGTCTTCACCGACCACCGCGGCGCACACGACCGCTCCGGGCTCAGCGAGTTGCAGGGCTTTCTCATCCGCAAACTCATGCAGGATGTGAACTGCGACACCGATGCGCTGATTCGCGAGTTCACCGATCACCAATACGGCCCGGCCGCCGAGTTGGCACGCCTTTACCTGGAGGAGCTGGAGCAAGGCCGCGAGGCGATGCGCGAACTGCCACACGGCGTCACTTTCACGCCGGGACCACGTTTCGAAGACCACATCTTCCCCTACCTGACCGAGGCGAACATCCATCGCTGGCAGCGCCGTTTCGACGACATGGAGGCCAGAGTCACCGCATCGCCAGAGCCGTTGATCAATGTCCGCCTGCTGCGACGGGAGTTGGATTTCGCCAGCCTATGGAAATGGTTCAAACTGCGCCAATCCGACCCGGACTACTTCCAGGACGCCACCGTATTCGCCAACCGGATCAAAGCCGCCAGCCCGAGACCGTTTGCGCCCGGAGCGCTCGCCGACTTCATGGCCATGATCGAGGGCGGTGGCGTGGAGAAGCCCCTGCCAGCCGAGTTCAATGGCATTGATCGCTCCCGCATCCAGACCTTTGTGCCCACCAACTCAGGCCGACAGAGCAGCCCCCTGACCGTGAAGGATGCCGAAGCCGCCTGGGGTTACGCCACGACCATTCATGTGCCGGATATGCCGTTTCAAGTCGGCTTTTACCAATGGGAATCGCGCCAACCATCCAAGGGCAAGGAGGGCGCGCGAATCCGCCTGGAGCAAAAAGACATCACCCCCGGCAAATACCGCCTCTACAAACTGGGCCCCATCACCCTGACCCCGGACTCCTGGATTTGGTTCTCGGCCAAAAGCTGGGCCACGAATCAGCAGCTCGGCGAGCGCCTGTATGAGCCTGGTGCATCGAATCAATGGGAAGCCTGGGTCTCTTTGAAAATCGACGGCCCCACCTACGGCGGCACGGCGAAGGAAGATCTGGTGCTCTGTGATCGAATCATCGTCGTGAAAAAGCCGTGAAGAACTCTAAAATGAAACTCATCCTCACACTTGTTCCCATTTTGCTGCTCACGTCGGTCGCCGCACTGAACGCAAGCGGTACCCTCGTCGTCAAGGACGGCCAGTCAGCGTATGTCATCTACCATGCCAACGACGCTCCGTCCTCCGTCAAGGAGGGGGCCAGGGAATTGCAGCGCGTGCTGGAGATCGCCACGCAAGCCAAACTGCCGATCGTTTCGGAGCCTGCTGAGTTAATGATCGTTTTGGGTGATACTCCAGAGACGCGTCGCGCAGGTATCGACGTCGCCAAGCTTCCTGATGAAGGCTTTGAAATTAAGACCCAAGGCAGGCAGGTGTTTATCGCCGGTCGGGACTCGAAGGATGGAGAGGTCAATGCCGCCGGTGGCGTCACAGATGGCACCTACTACGGAGTGATGGAGTTTTTGGAGCGCTACGTCGGGGTGCGCTGGCTGATGCCCGGCGAATGGGGCGAGGATGTTCCATCGCACTCCACGCTTACGTTGCAGGAGATCACACTGCGTGATCAGCCCGATTTCCCGAGCCGCAGCATGACCATGAGCTTCGGTGCCATCAGCAACAAGTGGCTCCGTAATTTGCGCAACACCAGCAGCCGTCAACCGATCCTGCGCACCGAGTTCAATCACGCCTGGCATCGCTATGGCATGCCCGAGCGTCTCAAAGGCCACCCCGAATACATGGCTCTGGTCAAAGGGCAGCGGACTCGGATCGAGGATTGGCGTCGCGAAATGCAGGAGATGAAGTTCTGCACGACCAACACCGGACTGCTCGACCTGTATGCCGCTGCTCTGCTGGAAGAGATGGCCAAGAGTCCGCAACAGGAGATGTGGGCCATTGCGCCGTCCGATGGCGGCGGTTGGTGTGAGTGTGAGACCTGCCAAGCTCTCGATCAACCGTGCGATTGGCCAGGCAACCGTATGTATGGCAAGTTCTCCAAGACGCCGCGCGTGCTGACCTTTTACAACGAGATCGCGCGGCGCGTGAAAACGCAGCAGCCGTACAAGTTGCTCGGCGGCTACGTCTATGCGGCCTACACCTATCCGCCGGCAAAGCCGATGGTCATCGAATCCAATCTCTACCTCACCCTCGCGGTGCGTGCTTACTATGGATTCACGCTCTATCGCGACGATTTCGCAGCGGAGGCTCCCCGCGTGATAGCCGCTTGGGACAGCTTGATGAAAGGCCGGATGGGATGGGTCGATTACTCCACCTATGTCGGCATGGACAGGCCGATGGGCACGCCTTATCCGCCGGGAAAATCCATCCTGAAGGTGCTCTTTCCCGCGATCAAAAAGCACGACTGGCAGTCCGTGTATTGGGGGTCCACGGTGGGCACCACCCATGGCTGGGGAAGCCTCCACAACTACGTCGTGGCCAAACTCATGTGGCACGCCGATGCCGACGTCGATGCCCTCAGCAAAGACTGGCTGGAGCGCGCTTACGGCCCCGGCGGACCGCTCATCGGCCAGATCTATGAGTTGCTCGATGAGAAGCTCGCCACCTACAAGCGAGCGAACCCGAAGGACTTCGAATACGACGCCGTGCCTGCGCAGGTGAAGGCCATCCACTTGCCACTCTTCCCCCGGATGGAAGCCATCTACCTCGACGCCATGTCGAAGACTCAGACAGAGGCGCAACGCAAACGCCTGCAAATGTTCGGTGACAACCTCGTGCTGCTGCACTGGCAACTTCGCAAGGCCGGATGGCTGGACAAACCCGAGCAATCCTCATTCTACCGCAGCGACGATGACTTCACGGCTTTCATCGAAAAGAACAGCGCCCAACCATCCATCGCCAAGACCAATTCAAAGCCAGAGATGTTCCTCAAACCCCAATTGGGCATTGGCGAAACAAAGCCTGCCTCAGTGGACAAATGACGCAACGGCCAGCATGACTCTCAGCCAAATCGACCCACCGGAGATGGCGGCCACACCAAACCATGAACCCGCTAACACCATCCCGGAGTTTGTTGACAAAATGATCACTAACAAAACCATGAAGATACAAAGTCCATTTTTCTGCCGCCCATTTTTTTGCCGGCTCATCCTCACCGCACTGCTGCTCATGCCGCTGGCCGCACTCCACGCCGCCGAACCGAAGACGGGCGACTCCAAGCGGCTCGACCTCGGAGACGGCGTCACGCTGGAGGCCCTCTACCTGCCGCCGGGCGAGTTCATGATGGGCAGCACGCCGGAGGAGAAGGCGTGGGCCACGGGTATCGAAGGGGGCGCGCAACCGGGGACGAATCGTGAGTCGTTCGAGGGCGAACAGCCGCGATTTACGCGCGTGATGCACGGCTGCTGGATGGGCCGCACGGAGGTCAGCGTCGGTCAGTTCCGGCGTTTCGCCATGGAGAGCAAGTATGTCACCGATGCCGAGAGGCCCGATGGCAAGACGCAGGTTTTCGATCTCGAATGGGACGGCTATCGCCGGGCAGGAGGGAAGGTGATTCAACCGTGGAAGCCGATGCCGGGCAAGAGCTGGCGCGATCCGAACTGGGGTTTCCCAAACCGGGACGACTTTCCCGTGGTGTGCGTGAGCTACAACGACATGAACGCCTTCTGCCAATGGCTGACCGAGCGGGAACGCAAAGCCGGCCGCTTGCCGGAGGGGCTGGAGTATCGGCTGCCCACGGAAGCGGAGTGGGAGTATGGATGCCGCGGCGGCAGCAAGGAGAGCCATTATTTCTGGTGGGGCAACGATCTCGAAGCAGGCGAAGGCCGCCTGAACATTTCCGCGATTGATTTCCTGCCGGGCCGCACGAAGACCTGGCCGCTGGGGAAGGCGCCCTGGAGCGATGGTTTTCCCTTCGTCTCGCCCGTGGACCACTACGGTGAAAAGGGTCGCAACGGTTTCGGCCTGGCCGACATGTGCGGCGGCGTGTGGGAGTTCGTCATCGATCACTTCGATCCGAAAGGCGGACACGAAGAGATCCACTATGAAAACGCCGAAAAGCGCACCGTCTCCCGCCCCGTCTGCAGGGGTGGAAACTACTTCGATGTGCCCGGCAACGCCCGCTGTGCGGTGCGGCTGGGAATCAGCAGCGTGACCTATTCCGACTCACGCGATGGCTTTCGCATCTGCCTGGGCCCGGCTGTGCCGAGGCAGTAGGAAATGAATGCCAAACATGAAATACAGCATCACCGAACCAAAAGCCCCAACCATCCACCACACCATGAAATACCTTCTTCTCCTTCTTCTCACGACCAGCGTCCACGCCGGATGGCACGCAGGTGCCGCAAAGGCAGACATCTCGCCGACGGAATCC
>NZ_JBIIKX010000081.1:0-24356 GCF_044232965.1 Prosthecobacter sp. | reverse complement strand
CGGTGGCGTAAGGCAGGTGCCAGTTGTGCGCCTCCGTGGCTCCCCACGGCAGCATAGCGACCTCATAGCGCGTGGCTTTGACGTGCTTCCAATTTGTTTCGGCGATGATCCAGGGTCTAGGACTCATAAAATGAGGGTATCGAGGCAAAGGGTTGATGCAACGTTCGACAACATGGTCCGAAAGGGGACCCGCTGTTGCAATTCGCCGCGTCGCCGGGATGATGGTGCCCATGTTTGAGTCACGCACCGAGCCGCTTGCCCCACGCCACATCTTTTTCAGGCGTGCGGTGAAGTATTTCGGCCTGGCCTTTGTCGTGATCGGCGTGGCGCTTGCCATTGGCGTGCTTGGGTATCATTTCATCGCTGAATTTAGCTGGATCGACAGCTTGCTGAACGCCTCAATGATCCTAGGCGGCATGGGTCCGGTGGGAGAGCTGCCATCGGATGAAGCGAAGCTGTTTGCTTCGTTTTATGCCTTGTTCAGCGGGTTGGTGTTCATTTCAGTGATCGGCATCGTCTTGGCACCGGCGGCGCATCGGGCGCTGCATCTGTTTCACCTGGATGAGGGGGATGAAAAATCATGAGCAAACAACGCGTCGTCATCCTCGGAGCCAGTGACAATCCAGAACGCTACAGCCATCGCGCTCTGCTGCTGCTGCGGAAACACGGTCATGAAGTGGTGCCCGTTCATCCCAAGCTCACCGAGATCGAAGGCAGCGCCGTGGTGGCGGATTTGAGCGCGACCACCGGCCCGGTGGGCACCGTGACGATGTACGTCGGCGCGGCGATTTCGAACGGGCTGACGGAAAAACTCATCGCGCTGAAGCCTCAGCGGGTGATTTTCAATCCTGGTGCGGAAAACACCGCGCTTGTCGCCGAATTGGAGAAAGCCGGCATTGCTTGCGAGGAGGCCTGCACTCTGGTGCTGCTGAACACGGGGCAGTTTTGAACAGGCTCGTCAGGAGGCGGTCAATGAACGTCATCTCCATGCTGGAAATCCAAAAAGCTCGAATCTATGAGCGCAGCCGTCTGCGGGCCAAGGGTGCAAGCCAGGATGAGATCGAAAAAGCCCTGGGTTTGTCGTTCAAGCCTGCCTTTGAGAACGGAAAGCGCCGTGCTAGGGAAGCGACTGAATCCGGGAGTGAGATGCCCGTGAGCCAGTTCGCGTTTCGTCGCCAGGGCTGAGCAGCGGTCTTGCCCGACTGACACGACCTGCTAGCTTCGTGACACACCACGCATGCCCGCGAACCGCTTCTACTCCTCCTTTGACTTCGAGAAACTCGACAAACGCCCTTCCCCGGAAGGCGAGTATCGCAACCCGTTTCAAATCGACCGAGATCGCATCATCCACAGCAGCGCGTTCCGGCGGCTGCAAAGCAAGACGCAGGTGTTTTTGTCAGGCGAGTATGATTTCTACCGCACGCGGCTCACGCACAGCATCGAGGTGGCTCAAATTGGCCGCAGCATTTGCGCCTGGCTCACGCAGCAGTGCGAGGTGCTGGGGGACGACTGCTTCATCGATCCTGACCTCGTCGAAAGCATCTGCCTGAGCCACGATCTGGGCCATCCGCCCTTCGGACATGCGGGGGAGCGGACGCTGCACACGCTGATGGAGCCTTACGGCGGCTTTGAGGGCAATGCGCAGACGCTGCGCATCCTGACGCAGACGCTTTTCAGCGAAGGGCGCGTCGGCATGAACCCCTCCCGAGCGCTCTTGGACGGCGTGCTGAAATACAAGACCCTCTTTGCCGAAAAGCCTGCACACAAGGCCAACCATTACCTCTACAACGATCAGGAGCGCTGGCTCGACTTCACGATGGGAGGTCAGGCGTTCCCCATCGAGCTCACGCCGGGCAAGGAACGCAACGGCTTCAAGAGTGTCGAGTGTCAGATCATGGACTGGGCGGATGACACGGCTTATTCGCTCAATGACTTGGCCGATGGCATCCACGCCGGCTTCATCAATGAAAGCCGGGTCTCACGCTGGGCAGCAGATCAGACGCTCAGCGGCGATGACGGCGCCGCCATCGACTTCCTCTGCAAAGCGATGCGCGATGGCCGTGTCGAAGGACGGCTGAACCGCCTCATCGGCGAGTGCATCCGCGCCACCAAGCTCGTACCGACGGCGAATTTTCTCAGCCAAAGCACGAAACGCCATCAGTTCGCGCTGGAGATTGATCCCGCGCAGCGCCGCCGGGCGGATATGCATAAAAAAATCGCGCTCGATCTTGTCTTCCTCAGTCCGCAGCTTCAGCAGCTCGACCACAAGGCCGACTTCATCCTCAAACGGGTGTTCGAGGTGCTGCGCGAGCGCTACATCGAGTCGGTGCAGCCCAAAGGACTGCACCTCATGCCCGCCAGCATCGAAAAGCAGATCCAAGCCGCCGAATCCACCAGCGAACGCGCCCGCCTCGTCTGCGACTGGATCGCGAACATGACGGACCACTTCGCCTTCCGCACCTACCGCCGCCTCTTCGACGCCGACTTCGGCTCGATCACGGATTTTGTGTGAGCGTAGAACGAACTTTCCAGTTCGTTCTCAATCGTCAGAGCTTGAGGCGGGCGAACGAGTTGGAAAACTCGCTCTACAGCACCGCGATGCGCTTGCAGACTTCCTCGACGTTCGCACGGCTGTTGAAAGCGCTGATGCGGAAGTAGCCCTCGCCCGCGCTGCCGAAGCCGCTGCCGGGCGTGATAACCACGTTCGCCTCGTTGAGCATCTTGTCGAACATCTGCCAGCTTGTGACTCCATTCGGGCAGCCGACCCAGACGTAGGGAGCGTTCACACCGCCATAGACTTGCAGCCCGGCCTTCTTGCAGGCTTCGACGAGCAGCGCGGCGTTGCCCATGTAGTGTTCGATGAGCGCTTTGACCTGCGCTTTGCCTTCGGGCGAGTAAATCGCCTCCGCACCACGCTGCACGATGTAGCAGGCACCGTTGAACTTCGTGCTGTGACGGCGGCTCCAGAGCGGATGGATGGCCTGCTTGCCACCGGCCTTCGTTTTGCCCATGAGGCCCTTCGGAATGATGACGATGCCGCAACGCACGCCGGTGAAGCCACCGTTCTTCGAGAAGCTGCGGAATTCGATCGCACAGTCGCGAGCGCCTTCGATTTCATAAATCGAGCGTGGCAGCTCGGGATCACGAATGAAGGCCTCGTAGGCGGCGTCGTAGAGCAGCGTGGTGCCGTTCGCGAGGGCGTATTTCACCCAGGCTTCCAGCTGCGCGCGCGTGGCGACGGCTCCCGTCGGATTGTTCGGGTAGCAGAGGTAAGCCAGATCGACCGGCTCAGAGGGAATGTCGGGCACGAAGCCGTTGGCAGGCGTGCATTTGAGGTAATGCAGGCCGGCATACGCGCCGCTTTCGTCTGCCTCGCCCGTGTTGCCGGCCATGACGTTCGTATCGACGTAAACCGGATACACCGGATCGGTGATGGCGATCTTGTTCCCGGCACCGAAGATGTCGAGGATGTTGCCGGTATCGCACTTGCTGCCGTCGGAGATGAAGATCTCATCGGCTTCGATGTTGATACCGCGGGCCTTGAAATCGTGCTCCGCGATGGCATTGCGCAGGAAGTCGTAGCCCTGCTCCGGGCCGTAGCCGCGGAAGGTGGCGCGGTCGCCCATTTCATCGACGGCCTTGTGCATCGCCGTGCGCACGGCTTCGGGCAGCGCCTCGGTCACATCGCCGATGCCGCAGCGGATCAGGCGCTTCGCGGCCTCGGTATTGGCCTCCGTGAAGACCTTCACGCGGCGGGCGATTTCGGGGAAGAGGTAACCGGCTTTGAGCTTGTTGTAGTTTTCGTTGATGTAGGCCATGGCAGGAAAAGGGGCGATTAGTCTGGCGAGTCGGCGCGAGGATGCAACCGTAGGACGACTGTGGCGACAGCCCGCTCGTCTTTTTGAGCGCTCAATCGCCAACGCGTCCCCAAAGCTGTCGGGCGGGCTGTCGCCACACCCAACCTGAGGCCAGCGGAATACAGGTCCTGATGCCAACGTATGATCCACCATGCATCGCAGCCTTCTCTTTCTCTTGCCGTCAGCTCTCTTTGCCCTCGACTTTCCCTCCACACCTCCGGTGGAGCCAAAGTCCGCCGCGAAGACCTTCCATGTGCTCGATGGCTTCGAGATGAAGCTCATCGCCGCGGAGCCGCTCGTCACCGATCCGGTCGCCATCACCTACGATGCCGATGGCCGCGCCTACGTGTGCGAGATGAACGATTACCCCTACACCGACAAGGCCGCGCACAAGCCCAGCCAGGAAAACCCCACCGATGCGCACATTGGCAAGGTGCGCCTGCTGACCGACACTGATGGCGACGGCACGTTCGACAAGGCCACCGTCTTTGCCGAGGGCCTCTCGTGGCCCACCGGCGCCGCTTGCTGGAAAGGCGGCATTTTTGTCACCGCCACGCCGGACGTGTGGTATCTCAAAGACACGAATGACGACGGCGTGGCCGATGTGCGGCAAAAAGTCTTCACCGGCTTCAAAAAGCTCAACGTTCAGGCCGTGATGAACAACCCCATCTGGGGCCTCGACCACCGCATCTACATCGCCGGCGGCTCGAATGGCGGCGAAATCCAACGCGTGCCCGGCAGCGAGAGCGTCATGCCGTTGCCGAAAGACTTCAAACCGCTGCCCATCAAGCGAAACGACTTCTCCTTCGATCCCAGCACCGGCGATGTGCGCCTCGAAAGCGGCGGCGCACGCTTCGGCAACACCTTCGACGATTGGGGCAACCGCTTCCTCTGCAACATCCGCAATCCCTGCCAGCACGTCGTCCTGCCGTATCGCTACCTCGCGCGGAATCCGTATCTCGTCGTCCCCAGCGCCCTGAACGACTGCGCCGAGGCCGGCGACCAGCTCCCCGTCTATCGCACCAGCCCGCCCGAGCCCTGGCGCGAGTTCCGCGCGAAACGCTGGGTCCAGGAAGGCAGCCACCTGCCGAAAAGCGAGCTCGTCGGCGCCGGCGTCGTCACCTCCTCCAGCGGCATCACCGTCTATCGCGGCGATGCCTATCCGAAAGAGTATCGCGACTTCGCCTTCGTCGCCGACGTGGCTGGCAATCTCTTCTACCGCATGAAGCTCGTCCCCGACGGCGTCACCTTCAAAGCCGTGCAGGTCGATGGAAACAAGAACTTCTGCACCAGCGACGACCTCTGGTTCCGCCCCGTGAACTTCGTCAACGCCCCCGACGGCTGCCTCCACGTCTGCGACATGTATCGCGAAGTGATTGAGCACCCCTGGAGCATCCCCGACGATATCCACACCGCCGTCGATCTGCTGCGAGGACGAGATCGTGGAAGAATCTGGCGATTAACCCCACGCGGTTCCGTAGTCCCGCCTTCAGGCGGTTCAGACAAAACACCGGCTAAAGCCGGGACTACAAAACGAGTCACGCCCAAGCTCAGCCAAGCGAGCACCCAAGACCTCGTCGCCCTCCTCGACCACCCCAATGCCTGGCACCGCGAAACCGCGCAGCGTTTGCTGTTTGAGCGTCAGGACAAAGCTGCGGTGGAACCGCTGCGGCAGATGGTGAAGAGCGGGAAGACGGCACAGGGGAAAGTTTGTGCGCTTCATGCTTTGTCGGCGTTGTCAGCTTTGAATGAGGAAAGCTTGGAAAATGCTGCTCGTCCGTTGAACGGACCAGTGGCGGAAGCGGCGGCCGAACTGTTCGAGCCTTTCGTTCAAGCATTGAAATGGAGCGGCGATCTCAGGCAAGACGCTTCAAAGCTTCCGTTTGCTAGATTGGCTGCTCATGCAGAAAACCGCGTTGCGATCAAGGCTCTGTTCTCCATTCGGGACCTGACCACAACTGTCGAAAACGGAGCCGGGGGTGCTTTTTGGAGCGAGGCCATGAGAGGTGTCGGTAGCAGGGTGAATGCAGACTCTTGGTTGCAGACGATGGTCCTCTGCATTGCCGCGGATCGAGCGGAGAATCTGCTCGTGCCGTGGCTTATGAACGACCGTCATTTGGAGTTCTTCAGAAGCAGCACCTTGATCCCACGGCTGGCAGGTTTGGTCGCTGCGAAAGGTGAAAGATTGAAGCTGGCGGTCATCATGACAGCTTTAAGCAAGGATGACTTCCCGCTTGGGCTGAGATCTGCAGTGCTCCAAGCAATGCTCCCACACGCGACCCGGTTGTCGATCTCGCTGGCGACGGTTTCATCCAACGAAGTCACCAATGCGAGACTTCGGGAGATTGGCACTCAAGCAATCAGCACCATCGGTGCCTCAAACTCTGTCGAAGAGAAGGCTGCCGCCCTTTCTGTCGCTACGTCTCTCGCGCCTTCGGATCAGGTATTTGAGCTCATTCGAGCGCTGTTAATGCCCTCCCAGCCACAAGAACTCCAACTCGCCGCCCTCGAAGCCCTCGGCAGCTACCGCGAGCCCGCCGTCGCGGACATGCTCATCGACGCTTGGCCGAAGATGACGCCGGCCTTGCGTGACAAGGCCACCACCATCCTGCTCTCGCGCACGGATCGCATCGCTAAGCTGCTGGATGCCATCGAGGCGAAGAAGATCACGCCCGCGCAGCTCAGCGTCGCCGCGAAGGCGACACTGGGGCGGCAGAAAACGCCCGCTTTGGCAGAACGTATCGTGAAGCTCATAGGCGATAGCTCGTCGTCGAATCGCAAGGAGGTCATCGCCAAATACACTTCGGTCATGTCGATGAACGGCGACGTCACACGCGGCTCCAAAGTCTATGAAACGGCGTGCATGGTCTGCCACAAGTTTGCGGACAAGGGCAACGACGTCGGCCCGCACCTCGGCACGATCAAAGCGTGGACTGCCGAGCAGCTCGTCACAAACATCCTCGACCCTAATCGCGAGGTTTCGCCGAACTTTGCGCTCTACATCGTCGAGACGAATGATGGACGGACGCTTGCCGGCCTCATCGCGAGTGAAACGGCGGGCAACCTGACGCTGAAACGTGCGGATGGCGGCACCGACACCGTTCTGCGCAGCGAGATCCAATCCCTCACCAGCCCCGGCATCTCCCTGATGCCCGAAGGGCTCGAAGCCGCCATCACGCCGCAGCAGATGGCGGACCTCATCGCGTATTTGAAGCAGTAGGTCGGAACAAAGGATTGCCGGAACCGGCCCCAGGAGGTATTTTTGTCTCATGGACGCAACACTCAAAGCCAAGTATGCGAATCATCCGCTGGCGCAGGCCATCTTGAAGGATGCGCTGGCGATTCAGGATCGTTTCGCCGCTGAGCCAGTCTATGCAAAGACAGGCAAGGGCTTCTTGAAGAGTGCGGGCGTGGAAGAGATCAAGCAGGCCAAGGCAGCAGTGAAGAAATCAAAATCCTGATCGCCATGAGCCAGGTGAAAGCATGGCTGGCCGAGGTGCCGTGGGATTTGGTGATCTTTCAGAATGCTTCCCTGTGCGAACAGAAGAACGCACTGCACAAACCCACCTCGGACGGCTATGAAACCACCAAGGCATTTTGGGTATCGACCCATCAACAACCGATGACGCTGATGGACGCGGTGGATCTCTGCCGCCGCTGCCATCGCATGGCTCCGTTCTGCTTTTACAACGGCAACACCTTCGCGGCGATTGCCCGTTCGATGGTGGAACAACTTGGGCTTTCAGGATCGGAAGCGGCGGCTCTACGAAGCCTTGCAGGTCATATCGTGGCCGGGGTGGCGACGCCGGAGCAGCAGGAGGCGTTTCGGAGGTTTTGTGAGAGGGGCTGATCAAGCCACGATCGGACGGATCACCTCGCCATACACATCCGTGAGCCGGAAATCACGGCCGGCGTAGCGGTAGGTCAGTTCTTCATGATTCAGGCCCATGAGGTGAAGAATCGTGGCGTGCAGATCATGCACGCTGGTGGGATTGTCCTGCGCGGCGAAGCCAAACTCGTCGGTGCTGCCGTGCACGGTGCCGCCTTTGATGCCGCCGCCGGCCATCCACACACTGAAGCCGTAGTGATTGTGGTCGCGGCCCAGCTTCGATTTGCCTCCGGCGAGCTCCACGGTCGGTGTGCGGCCGAATTCGCCGCCCCAGATGACGAGCGTGTCCTCCAGCATGCCGCGCTGCTTCAGATCATGCAGCAGCGCGGCGATGGGCTGGTCGATCTGCGCGGCGAGCTTGCGGTGATTCGTCTCGATGTTGTCGTGATTGTCCCACGGCTGCCCCGCGCCATGCCACAGCTGAACCATGCGCACGCCGCTCTCCAGCAGCCGACGCGCGATGAGCGTTTGCCGCGCATGCACGCCCTCGCCATACAACTCGCGGATGTGTTGAGGCTCTTTGCTCACATCAAAAGCGTCCGCCGCCTCGATCTGCATGCGGAAGGCCAGCTCGAAGCTCTGAATGCGTGCCTCCAGCCGTGGGTCGCTACGCTCGGCACGATGCGCGGCATTGATGCGACGCAGCAAGTCGAGCTGGCGGAGTTGCACGCTCGTGTCCGCATGCGGGCTGCGGATGTTTTCGATCAAACGATCCACCGCCTCGTGCTTCGAATCGACATACGTGCCCTGAAACGCGCCGGGCAGAAACGCCGACTGCCAGTTCTCCGCGCTCTTGATTGGCATGCCGCCCGGACACATCGCGATGAAGCCCGGCAGGTTCTCATTGGCGCTGCCGAGGCCGTAGGTGAGCCACGCGCCCATGCTGGGACGTGCCTGGATCGAATCCCCGCAGTTCATGAGCATCAGCGACGGCTCATGGTTCGGCACCTGCGCCTGCATCGAGCGGATCACGGCGATGTCGTCGATGTGCGCCGCCGTTTTGGCAAACAGCTCACTCACCTCGATCCCGCTCTGCCCGTAACGCTGAAACTTGAACGGCGACGGAAACGCCGCTCCCGTCTTTCGCTCCGTGATGCGATGACTTGGGACCTGTTTTCCCTCGTAGAGCTTGAGTGCAGGCTTGGGATCAAACGTATCGACATGCGAAGGACCGCCGTTGAGGAAGAAATGAATCACCCGCTTCGCCTTCGGCGCGAAATGCGGCTTGGCGGCCTGCAAATCCGCCAAGCCAAGAGCCGCCATACCCATGCCTGATCGGCGCAGAAAATCTCGGCGTGTGAGAAGTGGATTCATATCAATCAACAAACATGAACTCGTTTGAGAGCATCAGCACCTGCACGAGTTGTTCCCAAGCGCTGAGTTGGGATTTCGGCTGGGTGGGAAAGTCTTTCTGGGCATCCCAAGCATCGCTCGGAGTGTCGCCGCCCGCGCCTGTGGTCGCGGCGACGGAGGGTGTAATCTTCGGCGACCACAGGAACTGGTCGCTGTTCAGGCCGTTGCCGATATCGACGATGAAATCGAGCGTGTCACCGGCCAGGAAGGCGATGGCGTCGAGTTGGAGGTCCGCTTTGGTGCCGAGGAGCATCGTGCTGCGCAGTTTGCCAAGGCGCGAGTGGCTCACGAAGGCGCGAATACCATCACCCACCTCGGGTTCATGGATGAGTGTGGAATGCAGATCATAGCTGCCGCCGGCTGGCGCAATCCAGCGGCGCACGACCGCGTGTTTGCGATCATTGCCTGGATGACCTCCCTCGGCGGTGAGTTGTGCCCAGCCGAGTTTTTCATTGGGCCACGCTTCATCACCCTGCCAGGCGCTGCCGGTGAAATGCGGCAGCGGCTTGAAATTCTTCACGCGACCCGTGCCCTCATCCCATTCGCCGTAGCCGTAGTGCCAGGATTTGGAGTGTTCGGACGCGGCGATGACTGGCGTGGTGTCGGCTTGGACGAAGGCGAGAGCGGAGGTGAGTTCTTCGGATGTTGGACTGCGCTGGAAGAGGCGCTGGTAGATGAAATTGACGCGATCGGTGTCTGCGGAGTGCCGCACAGGGGACTGTGCGGACCACTTTACGAGCGCCTTCGCCTGCTGCACGACAAAGGGATGATTTAGGCCGAAAAGCGCCTGTTGCGGCACGGTGGTCTCGGTGCGCTGGGGGATGGAGAGGTCGGGGTTGGCGAAATCGAAGGTGCGCATGACCATCGGCACGTTTTCGCGGTCCACGAGCGCGTAGAGCGTGCGACGCGTGTTGCTGGCCGCGAACAATCCCTCAGGGCGACCACCAACGCGCAGATTCAGGCGACCTGCGGCGGCGAGCCAGGCATCGCGTGCCTCCTCGAAGCTGAGGCGATGCGGGGTCATGCGGGCGAGCAGACGGTTGTCGGGATCACGCGGATCACTCGTCTGGCTGCTCTGCTGGTAGGTCTGCGACAACATGATGAGACGATGCATCGCCTTGATGCTCCAGCCGGAGTCGATGAAGCGCTGAGCGAGCCAGTCGAGCAGCTCGGGATGGCTCGGCGGGCTGCCTTGCTTGCCGAAGTCGCTCGGCGTGCTGACGAGGCCGCGACCGAAATGATGCTGCCAAATACGGTTCACCATGACGCGGGCGGTGAGCGGATTGCGGGGATCGATGATGGCCTGCGCGAGCTCCATTCGGCCACTGCCTCTTGTGAATGGCTTTTGCGGACCGAAGAGGCTTAAAAACTGGCGTGGGACGGCATCGCCTTTGGTGAGCGGATTGCCGCGATTGAAGACGCGTGGCGTGCTGGGCAGCGGACGATCGACCAAAACCGTCGCGTGCGTCGGTGAAGCGCTGCTTTTGATCAGGAAGCGGTCCACATCGCCCTGCGACTTCCACAGCTCGGTGGTGACGCCGGTCGGGAAATACATCTCGATGTTCGCGATGTGCTCGTCGGGGACGAATGCGGGCGAACCGGGCTGTTTGAGGACTGCCTCGTTTAATTCCACGCCCGGATGCTTTTCCAGCCAGGCGACGAAGCGATGTACGATGAAGGGGTTGAGGTCTTTTGCGTCAAGGAGCTGGCCGAACACCTCCTCGGGATACTTTTCGAGTTCTCGGGTCGCCTTGAGATAGTCGGCGGCTTGCGCACGCGTGCGGGCCATCTGCTCCTCACGGCGTTTCGTCATCAAATCGCGGTTCTTTTTCACCAACTCGGTCAGTTCGGCGTTTTCGCCATCAGCGCACGGAGCGAGGGCCTCGGCGCTGCTCTGGAAGACGCCGTAGAGCGCGTAGTAGTCGCGCGTCGGGATGGGATCGAACTTGTGATCGTGGCAACGGGCGCAAGCGACCGTGAGGCCGAGCGTTCCGCGCGTAACGACGTCGATGCGGTCGTCGATGATGTCATGCGTGACACCGAGGAAACGTCGCCCTAGCGTGAGAAAGCCCATCGCCGCGAGATCGGGTGATTTTGACTGCACGACTTGATCGGCGGCGATTTGAAGCAGCAGGAAGCGGTCATACGGCATGTCTTCGTTCAGCGCGCGCACGACCCAGTCGCGATACGGCGTGGCATGCACCCAGTTCTTTTCCTCGCGGGCATAGACGTAGCCTTTCGTGTCCGAGTAGCGGGCCACGTCCAGCCAGTGGCGGGTCCATTGTTCGCCGTAGTGGGGGGAGGCGAGCAATTGATCGACGAACTGCTCATAAGGCACGTCTGTTCGCTCCGGCGGCAACCCCGTGAGATCGAAGCTGGCCCGGCGGGCCAGCGTGCGGGCATCAGCTCGTGATGAAGCCTTCAAACCGTTCTTGGCGAGCTTTTTCTGAATGAAATCGTCGATGCTGGTGCCTTTGCCCGGCTTCAGCGGCTGAAAGGCCCAGTGCTCCGCCGAGAAGAGACTCGTGGAGACGAACAAACAGCCAAGCTGGAGGAGACGATGAAACACAGCGTGAATCAATACGCCTCAGGCCTGCGAGACCTTCCCTGCGAATATTTGGACGAACAGCGCATCGACAGCGGCGGTTTGCCCGTTTATCTCGAAGCATGTTCACAGGTCTTGTTGAAACCACCGGCACGGTCCTTTCGCTGGAGCCACGCGGCGAAAGCGCGCGGCTGACAGTGAACGTGGGCGCGATGGCCTCCGAACTGGTCGATGGCGAGAGTGTGGCGGTGAATGGCTGTTGTCTCACCGTGACGGCGAAGGATGGAGCGGCGCAGACGGCGTGCTTTGATCTGCTGATGCAGACGCTGAAGGTGACGAGCCTTGGTGATCTGCAAACTGGCTCACTCGTCAATCTGGAACGGGCGATGGCGATGGGAGCGCGGTTTGGCGGTCACTTTGTTCAAGGGCATGTGGATGCGACGGTGAAGATTCACGATTGGAGCGAGCATGGGCAGGATCACCGGCTGGAGATGGAGATTCCGACGGAGCAGCGAGGATTGATCATTCCCAAGGGGTCGATCTGCCTGGATGGCATTTCTTTGACGGCAGCGGAGGTGACGGAGAGCACGGTGGTGTGCTGGATCATCCCGCACACGTTCCAAGTCACGAATCTGCACACGAAAAAGCCCGGTGACCGGCTGAATGTGGAGTTCGACATGCTGGGCAAGTATGTGCGCGAACTGATGCGAGCGATGAAGTGAGCGTCCATGAGGCCGGACAGGCCGTTTCTTTTTCACATGCCTGTTCTCGAAGTCGAATTACTCACTAAAAGCTACGCGGAGCGCCCGATCCTGCGCGGCGTGTCGTTCAAGTTGGAGCAAGGCGAGCGTGTGGCGCTTCTGGGGCCCTCGGGCAGTGGCAAGACGACGGTTTTGAACTGCGTCGGCGGCGTGGATCGCGCAGACAGCGGTGGTGTGACGATTGCGGGCAGTGTGCTCAGCGATTTGAGCGCGGACGGGCTGGCGCAACTGCGGCGCAGGCACATCGGGACGGTGTTTCAGTTTTATCATCTGCTGCCGACGCTGAGCGCGGCGGAGAACATCGAGTTGCCGCTGCAATTGCTTGGTGTGCCGATGAGCGAGCGTGAATCGCGAGTGAGGAAGTTGCTGGACCGTGTGGGCATCGCTCATCGCGCTGCGGCGTTGCCAGGTCAGCTCTCGGGCGGAGAGATGCAACGTGTGGCGATCGCACGTGCGGTGGTGCATCGGCCATCGTTGATTCTGGCCGATGAGCCAACAGGCAGCCTGGATTCTGCTACGGGAGCACAGGTATTGGAACTGCTGGCGGAGATTGTGAGTGAAACCAAAGCGGCGCTGCTGCTGGTGACGCACAGCACGGAGGCGGTGAAGCATTGCGAGCGTGTGCTGCGCATCCAGGACGGGGAGATCGTCGAAGGCGCATGAGGGATGGGAACTATCGAACGATGAAACTTGTCCCCTCACCCGACCTCTCCCCGAAGGGAACTACCTATGGATGCGAGTGCCTGGGGCGGGGAGAGGAGTTTTGTTTGGTGGCTGGTGGAAAGGCATTCTCCCTCCCCCCGCCAACAACTGGCGTTAACAGAATGATGAACTTCGGGGAGAGGGCTGGGGTGAGGGGGCAGCCCAACGTGCCTGCATCATGAGCACGGTGCTTCTCATCTTGCGGCGTTGTGCGTTGCGGCACTGGCGGCTGGCTTTGCGGCAACAGATCGCGCTGATGTTGATCCTGGCGTTGGGATCGAGCGTGTATCTGGCGGTGCGGCTGGCAAGCAACGCAGCGTTGTCGGGCTTTGAGACGTTCACGGATGGCATCACGCGGCAGCCAGATTGGACGGTGCAGGCGGTGAGTGGTGCTTTGCGCGAAGATGATGTGCGTGAGATGCGCAAAGTGCTGGGGTATCGTCCAGTGAGTTTGCTGCCCGTGGTGGAGGAGACGGTGACGCCGGCTGATGAGGGCGGAAATGGCGAGATCGGTTCGCGGGCGACGTGGCGGCTGCTGGGCGTGGATTTCGTGGCACTGCTGAACCTGCGCGGCGAGGCTCCGGCGGGACTTGGCGCGAACATGCAGGCGGTGCGTTCGGGCGTTTACGTGAGTCCGAAGCTGGGCGTTAAGGAGGGTGAGGATCTGCGGCTGATTGTGGATGATCGCGTGATCACGCTGGCGGTGGCCGGTGTGGTGCCGGAGACGCCGGGAGTGCCGAGTTTGCCTGAGCATCTGCTGCTGATGGATTTGCCGGAGGCGCAGTCGGTTTTGATGCGCGGCGACAAGGTGGATCGCGTGGAGGTTTTGGCGCAGAACAGCGCCTTGTTTCCGACTTTGCGTGAGGAAGCGGGTGCGTTGCTCAAATCGCGCTGGCAGGTGACGGGCGGTGCGAATCGGCGTCAGCTTGCGGGCACGATGACGCAGGCGTTTCGACTTAATCTGACGATTCTCTCGCTGCTGGCGCTGCTGGTGGGCGGTTACCTCATTTTTCAGGCGCTGGATGGCGTGGTGCTGCGGCGGCGGGAGGAGATTGGGATTTTGAAATCGCTCGGCGTGACGGATCGGGCGATTCAAATCGCGTTTCTCATCGAAGCGGGGCTGCTGGGACTCTGTGGCGGTGCCTTGGGCGTGCTGCTGGGCTGGCTCGGTGCGCAAGGCGCTGTTGGTGGTGTGACGAAGACGATGAACGCGCTTTATGGCGCGACGAGCGAGCAGCAGGCGGCGCTGAGCTGGAGCGAAGCTCTGCTGGCGCTGTCGATTTCAATCCTGGCGAGTCTCATCGCTGCATGGTGGCCGGCACGGATGGCGGCGCGCACACCTCCAGCGCACATGCTGGGACGCCATGCGACGCCGTTCGAAGGTGGGACGGTGTGGCGTGTGGAATGGATCGGCTGGGCGATGATGCTGGTGGCGGTTGTGCTAGCTGAGCTGCCAGTGCTGCGGTTCGCGAGTGGAACGCGGCTGCCGCTGGCGGGTTATGCGGCGGCGTTGCTGTGGCTGGTGGGCGCGGGACTGGCGGCGGGGGCGATGCTGAGAGGAATAGGAAGGATGGGACGCATGAGCGGCGCAGTCGCGAGAGTCGCGCTTTCGCATCTGCAGCGGCCGACGGTGCGGCATCGCTTTGCGGTGGCGGCTTTGGCGAGCGCGGTTGCGATGACGACGGGCATGGCGGTGATGGTGGCGAGTTTTGACCACACGATGCGCGGCTGGATCGATCGCACGATGAAGGCGGATATTTACATCAGCAGCGCGGGGGCACAGAGCGCTTCATCGACGCATTTCATATCGCCGAAGACGGTCACGGCACTCGGGAGGGAACCGGAGGTGGCGGAGCTGGCTTTTGTGCAAGCAAGGACTCTGCTGTGGCATGGCGGCGAGGTGCTTGTTCTCGGCACTGATCCGGTGTTTGCGCACAAGCATAGTCTTTATGCGTGGGTGGAGGCTCCGAGGCGTGATGAATGGTGGATGACGGATGATGGCATCCCTCCTGCCATCATGAGCGAGAGCTGGAGCGAGCGCTTTGGGACGCAGGTGGGCGATGTGATCGAGCTGGCGGGCCGCAAGGTTCGCGTGGTGGCGATGAACGCTGAGTATGGCAATGAACGCGGATCATTGACGCTGCCTGCGGCGGTGTTTCGTGAGTGGTTTGAGACGGACGAGGCCTGGCGTGTGGCGATCATGCTGAAGCCGGGCGTGGATGCGGAGACGGTGCGGGATCGCATGCAACGCCAGCAGCCGGGGTTAAGCGTGTTCACGAATTCGCATCTGCGGAGCGAGGCGCTGCGCATTTTCCGCCAGACGTTTGCGGTGACGCATGCGCTGGAGGTGATCGGCGTAATCGTCGCGGTGGTGGGTCTCGGTTTGGCATTGGCGAGCCTGATGCTGGAGCGGCGGGCCATTTTGGCAACGCTGCGGGCGCTGGGCATGACGCAGAGTGAGATTGCGAAGTCGGCGGCACTGGAAGGGCTCGGTGTGGCGTGCGCGGGTGCGTTCACGGGCATCGCGGCCGGTTTGTGGCTGGGATGGCTGCTGGTGTATCGCATCAACAAGCAGTGCTTTGGTTGGACGCTGCAATTTCACGCGGTGTGGTGGCATCTGGCGGTGCTGGGCGCTGCGGTGGTCGTCGTCGGCATGCTGGTGGCCGCGCTGGTCGGACGATGGGCGGCGATGCTGCCGGCAGAACACACGGAGGAATGACATGAAACACTGGATGCTGCTTTTTCTCTCGATGACGACCCTGCTGAATGCGCAAACGACGGCGGATGGTTTTGCGATTCCGCAAGCGGGGCGTGTGTTTGTGTTTCCACGCGATCACGGGACCCATCCTGAGTTCCGCACGGAGTGGTGGTATGTGACAGGACACCTGGACGCGGAGGGTGGGCGGCGGTTTGGCTTTCAGGTGACGTTTTTCCGCCAAGCTAGGCGTGAGGATGGCCGGACGCTGCATTTGCATCTAGCGCATGCGGCGCTGCTGGATGCGCAAACGGGGCGGTTTGTGCATGAGGAGAGACTGAATCGCGAAGGATGGGATGCGGAGTCATCTGAGACGACGCTGGCAGTACGGAACGGGAACTGGTCGCTCAAGCTGGATGAGGTGACGCAGCACCTGCACATCGCTGCGACGGTGAAAAGCGAGGTCTTGCTGCAACTGGAGCTGGAGACGGTGAAGCCGCTGGTGGTGTTCGGGAAGGATGGGGTGTCGCGCAAAGGCGCGAGCACTGAAGCGGCGAGTCATTACCTGACGTGGCCGCGTTTGAAGACCACGGGCACGGTAAAGCTGTGCGCTGAGGAGCATGCGGTGATCGGTGAGGCCTGGATGGATCACGAGTTCAGCAGCAGCCAGCTTGAGTCAGGGCTGGTCGGCTGGGACTGGGCAGCGCTTCAACTCAAGGATGGTCGCGAGATCATGGTGTATCGCATGCGGCGAAAGGATGGCAGCGCGGATGCATCCTCGACGCTCGCGGTGGTGGAGCGTGATGGCACGGTACGGCATCTGGCGAGTGATGCGTTCGCCTGGGAGGTGCTCGGCAAATGGAAAAGCCCCCGCAATGGCGCGGAGTATCCGATTCGTGTGAGGATTCGCTTTGAAGGCGAATCATTTGAGGTGCGGCCACTGGCAGAGGATCAGGAACAGGACGGCGGGATCACGCGGCTGCCGTATTGGGAGGGCGCGTGTGATGTGATGGACTCACGCGGGCAGAACGCGGGCCGGGCGTTTTTGGAGCTGGCGGGGTATGCTGGGGATCTGGCGGGGCATCTTTCGTCTGGGACGAAGTGAGGCTTTCCAGAACCGGCTGAAGCCGGGATTACAATACTCGGAACCTACGAGTATTTGACGTCCTTACGCGGCTCCATCTCGAAGGCGGTGGATTCCTGCTCGGAAATGTTGGGCTTGAGGACTTCCTCGCGGAACTTGATGTAATGCGGGTCGTCCTGGCAGATGGCGAGCTTGTCCATGCTCTCGACCTCAAGATAGACGAACCACGGGTAAGGCTCGGAAGGATTGACGCGCTTGCCGGTTTTGACCGTGAGCACCTCGGGCACGCGAAGGAGCATGACGCGGGTCTGGGACATGATGTGCTCCAGTTTTTCCTCCGTTACCTGGGGCTTGAGCTGAAACAGGCTGAGGTAGGCGATCATGGAGGCAACAGATGTGTCTGCGGTGATGGCAGACTACGATTTCCAGTCGAGTACACCCTTCTTCCAGGCATAGACAAAGGCCACGAGGAGGATGGAGACGAAGCCGGTGGCCACAGCGAGGATGGAGGGGCCGAAAGCGGCGAGGTAGTCCTTGTAAATGATGGCCCAGGGATAGAGGAAGACGACCTCGATGTCGAAGAGCACGAAGAGCATCGCGACGATGTAAAACTTCACGCTGAAACGCGGCTGGCTGTCGCCGATGGGCAGCATCCCGCACTCGTAGGCGGAGTCCTTGATCGCGTTGCGTTTGGCGGATTTGCCGAGGAGCGCGGAGGCGACGAGGGTCACGACGGCGAAGCCACCGGCGATGACGATCTGGAGCAGGACAGGGATGTAATTCTCAAACATGGGGGTGAATGATTAAAGATGGGTAGCGAGAGGCCGGGCAGCGTCAAACCCTGAAAGCAAAAGGGCCGCCATGCTCGGAAGCAGGGCGGCCCAAATTGAAGCAGGTATTAACGAGCGGCGGCGGCAGCCGTGGTGCGGGCCACAACGGCGGCACTGCGTGCAGCGATGGCGGCGTTGTGCGCGGCACGGAGACCCTCAAGACCACGGTAAGTCTTGCCGACCTTGGCGCAGAGGCCACGGCTCACGAGGTTCTGAAGTTTCTCGTAGGAGCGCAGGCGAAGCATTTCCTCACCACCGCTGACAGCGTTCTTCAGCTTCAGATTGTCATAAACCAGGCCGAAAAGCGTGTTGAACTCATATGTTTCAGGCTTGGAGAGAACGTTAACGAGCTCGTCAGTGACATGATCAGGAACTCGGCGGGAGAAACGTGTCTTGCGTGTCGGTGTAGTTGTAGCCATAGAGACGGGCAGAGTAGCACAACTTTCACTTCTTTGCGACGGTTTTGTGGTACGAGGCAGATTTTTCTCTTACGCCGCATGTGCATCGAAAGAAATCACACCTTGAAGGCGTTACGACTGCCGGGGCGATCCATGTATCTACAATGGATGGTCAAATAATGGCGAATCGGGAGATTCGGGTAACGCTGTGATCCGTCGAACTACTTGGCCGAAATCTTGTAGAGCGCCCCTTTGGCACGGATGAAGATGGCCCCGTCGGCCACCACTGCGGAGGACGTGATCGGCTCGGCCACTTGGTTTTTTCCCACCAGTTCAAACTTTTCAGGCGAGGCACGGACGAGGAAAGTCTGGCCGCGATCATTGGAAAACAGCAGTTTATCCCCGATCACAACCGGGCCGGGCAGGTGCTGGCCTTCCATGCGGTCTTCCCATAGATCCTTGCCAGCCTTGGCATCGAGAGCACTGACGATGCCGCCACGGGTGGTCTGGTAAAGGATGCCGTTCACGAGGACCGGGGAGGATTCGCTGGCATTGCGCTTTTCGCGGTCCCAGAGGACGTGGCTAGAGGTGATGTCTCCGGTCATCTTGTCGTCGATACGGACGCCGAGGGTGTGGGCGCGTTCGGAGCCGGTGTTCAGGATGAGCAGATCACCCAGCCGGATCGGCGGAATGGCGGCGTTGAAGCCACCGTGGCGGATCGTCCAGAGTTGCTGGCCCGTTTTAACCTCGTAGCCAAAGGCGGCCCGTGAACCCACGGAGACGAGCACCTCTTTGCCCCCGATCTCGAAGACCGCAGGCGTGTGGTAGGCCTTACGCATGTCCCCGTCGCGCGTGGGCTTGCCTTCTTTGTCGAGATCGCCGTAATCGGTGGTGCGGACGGTTTTCCAGACGCTCTTGCCGGTTTTTTTGTCGAGCGCGGTCACATACTGCTGGTCGATGCCGTCAAAGGTGAGGATGAGAAGGTCGCCATGAATGATCGGGGACGAACCAGGGCCTCGATAGTGCCGCGCATTGATGTCACGGCGTTCCCAGACCTTCTCACCTGTGGCCGGGTCGATGCGGGCGGTGCCGTAGGTGCCGAAGTGAACATACAGCGCGTCCTCTTCGAGCACGGGAGACGGCGCGGCGTAGTTGTTCAGCGGGTTGCCGAGTTCTTCTGGGGCTGGATTTTCAAAGACCCGCTTGTGGTGCACAATCTTGCCGCTATGCCGGTCAATGCCATAAACATACATCTGCTTGCCGTCTGTGGTCGCCGCAGTGAACCAGATTAGGTCGCCGCCGATCACCGGGGTGGAATGGCCCTCGCCTTCGAGCGCGACGCGCCATGCGATGTTTTTGCCGGACTCGCCATCCCATTCGAGAGGTACCCGCGCCGCTTCAGCCGCAGGCACGATGCCATCACCTGTGGGGCCGTTCCGTGCAGGCCAGAAAAGCGGCTTGGTGGCAGGCTGGGCGCTGGAAAGAGCGGACAGGAGGGCGAGGACGGCGGCGGTGAGTGCGGGCGGGCGGATCATAAGCGTGAAGTTGACGGTGCGGCGTGGAAATTCTTTCGCCAGTGAAAAGAACCTGCATGGTGCATGTCGATCAGCCGTATCCTCGCCCGCATGAAAACCGTCCTCCTCTCCACCCTCGTACTCTGTCTCTGCCTCGCATCCACCCAGGCGGAGGATAGCTTTACCGACCAGCTTCGCAAGGCCGCTGAAAAACTGAAGAACGAGGTCTCCAAAGTGAAGGATCAGACCGAGGTCAAAGGCCGTGAGTGGTACAAGAAGGCCAAGGAGCGCCTCGCCACCAGCCGTGAGGAGTATGTGAAACAGGCCGCCGACGCCCTGAACCGCTGGAAGGCCGACATCGACGTGCTCAAGGAGCAAGGCGGGCGCGATTACTTCAAAACTCGCGTTCAGGCGCTTGTGGAGCACCACTCCTTCGCCATGCAGGAGCTGGCCACGCTCAACGGCCTCCCGGATGAGCCCTCCTTCCGCGCTCGGCAGAAGACCTTCGACAAAACGCTCTGGACGCTCGAAGCCGCGGTCGAACAGGCGCAGGAAGAGGCTGGTTTCTAGCCGCAACGTCCGCCGACAACCGCGCAAATGCCGCAGGGCATTGCATTCCGAAAGCATCTATGATGGAATGATTATTATTCTCCCAGCCACAACCATGAAAAAGCTCCATCACATCATCGCCGCCATCGATTTCACCCCCTCATGCCGCAATGCCCTGCGTGAGGCCGCACGCCGCGCTTCGCTCGACGGAGCCGCCATCACCGCCGTGCATGTTATGGATGAATTCCTGGTGCATGAGCTCAAAAAAGCGCTTTCCGCCGACCAGGCGGCCGTCCGGGCCGAATGGCTGGAACGGCTGAAGAAATTCGTGGCTGAGTCCGAGGTCGGGGCCGTGGCGGTGAATGCCGAGGTGCGCATCGGACATCCGTTTGCCGAGCTGGTCGAAGCCTGCCGTGCGCACAGCGCCGACCTCCTCGTCATGGGAGCCAAAGGATCGAAGAACGAGCCTCACCGCGTCGGAGCCATCGCCGCAAAATGCGTGCGCAAGGCCCCCGTCGATGTCCTCGTCGTACGTGAGGACGCGCAGGGGCCGTTTAAAAAAATCGTCACCTGTGTCGATTTCTCTGAGAACTCCGCCAAGGCCGTGCAATGCGCCCTGCATGTGGCGCAGCAGGACGGCGGCTCGCTCGACTGCCTGCATGTGTACCAAAGCGCGCTCGCCATGTCGCTCGACTACGGCGGTTTCGCCCCTTCCATGCCCGCCACCATCGACCCCGAGGCCGTGGAAAACTGGCGCAAGGATCTCGAGGCATTTCTGGCCCCGCTCACGCGTGATGTTGGCGACGTCAAGGTCACCTCATTGATCAAAGAACGCGTGAACATCCGTGAGGCCATCATTGATCACGTCAATGAAGTGCATGCCACCCTTGTCGTTCTCGGCACACGGGGCAAGACCGGCCTGCGTGAGATGCTCATCGGCACCACGGCCGAAAAGATCGTCCAAAACGCGCCCTGCTCGATCCTGGCCATCAAACCGGATGGTTTTCTGGCTGCGGCGGACTGAGACACCGCATGAGCAAACAGCCGAATCCCGCCTCCGGACCGCACACGCCCAGCATCGCAGAGCTGCAGGACGCTCTGGAGGTCAGCGAGCAGCGTGCCGCCGCTGTCGTCGAGACTGCGGTGAACGCCATCATCATCATCGACGAAAACTGCCTCATCGAGACTGCCAATTCCGCCACTGAGCGACTCTTTGGTTACAAGCGCGAGGAGATCATCGGCAAGAACATCAGCATGCTCATGCCCGAGCCGTACCGCGCCCGGCATGACAGCTATGTGGGCAACTATCTTCGCAGCGGCGTGAAGCGCATCATCGGCATCGGTCGTGAGGTCGTGGGGCAGCGCAAGGACGGCTCTGTGTTCCCAATCGACCTCTCTGTGGGCGAGGCCTTGCTGCCCAGCGGACGCCGCATCTTCACCGGCATCATTCGTGATCTCACCGAGCGCAAGGCCCTTGAAGACAAGCTCCTCCACATCAGCGAGGATGAGCAAGCACGCATCGGCCAGGACATTCATGACGACTTGTGCCAGCAGCTCGCCGCCATCGGTTGTTTGGCGAAGGTGGCGCAGAAGAATCTCATCAAATCGGGCTGTCCCGAGGCCGCCAGCCTGGAGGAAATTGTGAAGCTCGTCTCTAAGGCCAACACGCGCGCCCGTGAGACCGCCCGCGGCCTCATGCCTGTCGTCATCGACTCCGGCGGCCTCATGAAAGCGCTGGAAGAACTCGCGGACAACACCGCGCGCGCCTATGAGATCAAGTGCGACTTCCGCTATGACAACCCGGTGCAGGTGAATGACAACAAAACCTCCGTCCAGCTCTTCCGCATCGCCCAGGAGGCCGTTTCCAACGCGGTGAAGCACAGCCAGGCCAGGCGGGTCGATGTTCACCTCGCCCGCCAAAGTGGAAACATCGTCCTCATCGTGCGCGATGACGGCGTCGGTATTCCCGACAAACCGGCGAAAGGAACTGGAATGGGGCTCTTGACCATGAACCATCGCGCTCAAATGATGGGCGGCACCATCCATGTCTCGCCGCGCCCCACGGGCGGCACCCAGGTCACATGCAGCGTTCCCGCACCAGCAAAGAATCCGTGAAGCGCGTCGTCCTCATCGACGACCACCCCATCATGCGCCACGGGCTGGCCCAGCTCGTCCGTGGCGAGGCCGGTCTCGAAGTATGCGGCGAGGCCGGCAGTGCTCGCGAGGGTTTGGAAGTCGTCGGCAGGCTCAAGCCTGATCTCGCCATCATTGATCTGACGCTTCCAGACAAAAACGGCCTTGAGCTCGTCAAAGACATCCGCGCCATGCATCCCGCCACACAGTGCCTTGTGCTCTCCATGCACGATGAGGCACTCTACGGTGAGCGTTCCCTCCGCGCCGGAGCACGCGGCTATGTGATGAAGGAAGAGGCCGCCGATCATCTCATCAACGCCATTCAAAAAGTGCTCGGCGGCGGCCTTTACGTCAGCGAGACGCTCAATGCCCGCATGCTGGAACAGGTCACCGGCTCCGCCCGCGCACGGACCTCCGGCATGGACTCCCTTACCGATCGTGAGCTGGAAATTCTCGCGCTCGTCGGCAACGGCGTGGCCACCAAGAACATCGCCGCCCAGCTCAGCATCAGCGCCAGAACCGTCGAGGCCCACCGTTCCCACATCAAAGAAAAACTCGGCATCACCGATGGCGCGGCGCTCGTGCGCTACGCGGTGCAGTGGGTGGAGACACGCGCGAAGGTCTGATCCCGCGCGAGGCACCGCATCATCAAGCCGGGTTCACCTTCTTCCCGCGCCGCCGAATCCATGCGAAGGGCTCCCACATCTGTCCCAGCCATCCCTTCGGCATCGGCTCGCAGATGCCGAAGTTCTCCGGATAGCGCCCCTTCGGCATGTAAAAAGTGCCAAACAGCATGTCCCAGAATGGAAACAGCCCTGCGAAGTTCTTGTCCCATGCCTCACGGTCCTTGGAGTGATGCCAGCGATGAAACACCGGCGTCGCGATCACATAACGCAACGGGCCAAAATCCCAGTTCACGTTCGCATGCAGGAAGATCGCGTAAAAGGTGAGGATGGGCGCGCTCGTCAGCGTCACGGTGGGATTGTAGCCCATCAGCAGCACCGGCGTCACCTGCGCCAGTTTGTTCACCACCTCGTTCACCGGATGCACACGCAGGCTGCCCAGCCAGTCCAGATCTTCGGATGAATGATGCACTGCATGAAACGGCCACCAGCGGCCGCGATGAAACATGCGGTGCGACCAGTAAGAGAAAAAATCCACCAGCAGATAGATCTGCACCGCTTGCAGCCACAGCGGCTGGCGGCTCAACGGTCCATAGCCTGCGTACGCCCCCAGCTTGAAGGTCTCCGCAGGCACGATCTTCGCCAGGATCAGGATTCCCGCAGGCAGGATGAGCAGCACACGCACCAGCGGCTTCGTCAGCAGCACCGTCGCGAACCAATAGACCACATCCGTGAACCATCCGCGCCGGATCACCGGCTGCGCACGGTTTCGCCCGCGCGCCACAATGCGCTCGATCACAAAAAAGATCGCGGAGAGAATGACCAGCGTGACCAGCACGCTGAGAAAAGTTTTGTCAGGGTTCATCGGCGGAAAAACAGTTGAGGCAGCAGCTTCAACCAGCCGCGCGGTCATTGGTTCCAGACTACTTCATGGAGTCCCCGCGCCATCATCATCGCGCTTTTCGAAATGCTGTTTCTCCTGGGGAGGAGACTTGTGAAAGAGGCTTCTGCGCAGGGAAACAACCCTAAAGATTGATTAAATTTGCGTTGACGCTTCGCGGGCCTCTCTCATAACCTGCAATTACGGCAACAGCCGCCAACAACACTATGGCCAAGAAAGCAGCAACCAAATCCAAACCAGCAGCTAAAAAGGCTGCCAAACCAGCAGCCAAAAAAGCTGCCAAACCAGCAGCCAAGAAGCCCGCAGCCAAACGCAAGCCCAATCCAGCCCTGATGAAGCCGGTGCAGCCTGACGCGATCCTCGGAGTCGTCGTCGGCAGCAAGCCAGCTCCTCGCGGCCAGATCACGAAGAAGCTCTGGGACTACATCAAGAAGAACGGTCTCCAGGACGCCAAGAACAAGCGCAACATCAATGCCGATGACGCATTGAAGGCCGTGTTCGGCGGCAAGAAGACGGTGACGA
>NZ_JBIIKX010000080.1:0-24485 GCF_044232965.1 Prosthecobacter sp. | reverse complement strand
ACGCCTCGCTTTGCGTGCCGACAAAACCGCCTCATCCTTTGCGGGGTTCATCACTTTCGCCGCCCTCCTGGATAGAACTCACCTCGCTTGATTTGCAAAGACACCGCCTAGTTCATATCGGCTCCATGTTCGGAGAATATGAGATCCAGGGAGTAATCGGTCGCGGAGGAATGGGAATCGTCTATCAGGCGCGGCAGACGAGCCTGAACAGGAACGTGGCCCTTAAAATGGTGCGCTTTCACCACAACGCGACTCCGACGGACCTGGCACGCTTTCAACAGGAGGCGGAAGCTTCCGCGCGTCTTGACCACCCAAACATCGTGCCGGTGTTCGAGTTCGGCGAGGTCCGCGGCCTGTGCTACTTCACCATGAAACTGGTCGAACAGGCGCGAAGCCTCGCAACCGTCCTTCAGAACGGTGCCATGGAGCCTCGGCAAGGTGCCACGCTGGTGGCAAAGATCGCCCGCGCCGTTCACTACGCTCATCAACGAGGCGTGATCCACCGCGACATCAAACCGGGCAACATTTTGCTGGATGAGGCTGGAGAGCCAAACCTGGCGGACTTCGGGCTGGCCAAACTTCTGGAAGCGGACATGAAGCTGACGATGTCCGACCGCGTGATCGGCACGCCACAATACATGTCCCCGGAGCAGGCCTCCGCAACAGGCAGCGAAGTCACGACGGCGATGGATATTTACAGCATCGGCGCGGTTCTTTATGAGATCATCACCGGCCGGCCGCCTTTCCGAGCCGATTCGATTCACGAGATGCTGCGCCAAGTCGCTGAGAGAGAACCGGTGCCTCCGCGCCATATCGTACCCGAGATTGACCGGGATCTTCAAACGATCTGCTTGAAGTGCCTCGAAAAGAATCCCCGAAAGCGCTACGCGTCCGCCAACGCCTTGGCTGATGACCTCGAAAACTGGCTTCAGTTTATGCCGATCTCCGCGCGCCCTGCCACGAAGGCAGGACGTGTCGCCAAATGGGCGCGACGCAGGCCTGGCGTTGCGGCCCTGACGAGCGGATTGACGGTCATGGGCATCATTGCGCTGACCAGTTTGATTTACGCATGGAGACAGGCGGAAAAGACCAGCAAACAAAACGCAAATCTCCTCAGACAGTCCCTGGACGGCTTCACCAGCAACTCGGCGGCCTTGCGCTCCAAAGACCGTCCCGGACACCGTTGGGAAGCACTCGATGCCGTTGCCAAGGCGTTGGACATTGCCAGGCAGCTTCACACCCCAGCCTCCTTGAACGAGGCGCTGCCAAGCCTGCAGAATGAGGCCATCGCCTGCCTAAGCCTCGCTGACATGCGTGAAGCAGAGCGCTGGCCGGTAACAGACATGGACAAGATGGACTCGGGTGAGATCAGCCCTGACTTTTCCATGCTGGCCCATGCCTACCAGGACGGGAGCGTCAGCATCATCTCGCTTCCAGACCGCAAAGAACTGGCCGCGTTCCCTGGCACAGGTGCCCCCGTGCTGGACGCGCCGCGCTTCAGCCGCGATGGGCGGCGGCTCGCTGCCGTGCGCGGCAAACGAGGAACGGATTCGGCCACACTGACCGTCTGGGAAGTTCATTCCTCCAAGGCTGTGATGCAGGTTGAAACCGCCTTGCCCGCCACCTGCGACTTCACACCAGACGGCCGCAGCATTCTGGTGGGTTTCGGAACCCAGATGCATCAAATCGAGGTGCCTAGCGGCAACATCCTGCAAAAGTTCAAGCTGGAATCAGCCCCTCACACGATTCGTTGCAGCCCGGATGGTCGGCTTGTGGCAGTAAGCCATCTGCAAGGCGGCGTCGAAATTCATGATCTGAACCAGCAAAAAAACGCCGCAGTACTCGCAGCCTGTGGCGCGACACGCTGCATCGCCTGGCATCACAGCAGGCCGGTTCTCGCCATTCCATCAGAGAACGGAAGCGTTTACCTCTGGAACGTTACTCAGGCCGAAACTGAAGCGACGTCATGGCCCGCGCATAGTGGCATCGTCAGAAACGTCGTCTGGCACCCGAATGGACGACACCTTTTTAGCGAAGGTGCGGACGGCTTTGTGACAATGTGGGACTCCCGAACGAAAAAAATCGAGATCAGTCTTCCCGCGAGATCTCTCGACCAGCTCCACGTTTCACCAGACGGACGCCGGCTGGGTCCTTTGCGCCTGGGCGATCAGGAGCAACTGCTGGAAGTGAGTGATGGCGCGGTCGTCCGTCATGGAGAAGGGCACCCCGGCAGCCTCATCAACAGCGCCTCCTGGAGCACGGACGGCAGGGTTCTGGCCACCGCTGGTGAAGACACCCTCAAGTTCTGGAATCGTGATGCGGAGCAGATCGGCAGCATCAACTCGAAGGAAAATCGTTCCGTTCTCTGGACCAAAGACTCTCTGATACTCAGCAGCAAGAGCGGCTTGATGCGCTGGCCGATCCTGAAAACCAACGATCAGACACCCACACGAATGCGTCTTGCTCCAGCGCAAAAGATCGACCCTCGCAGCGGATGGGAATGGGCGTCGATCAGCAGGGATGAGCGATGGCTGGCCGCGGCACTGCCGCCTAATGTCATGTTGTTTGACTTGTCCCTCAAAGACGCGCCGCGTGCTTTCGCAGCGCAGCCAAAGGCCGCCTTTGTCTCCATCAGTCCGGCTGGAAACTGGCTGGCCGCCGGGACTTGGCAGGGACAGGGGGTGCGCGTTTGGTCATTACCTGAAGGACGAGTGACAGACCTTACCGTCGCTGGCAGCGCCAATGTCGGCTTCAACCTTGACGGCAAGCTGCTCGTCACCGGCAATGGCCAGGAGTACGCCTTTTGGACCATCGGCACATGGAAGCAGGCACACACCGTCCGCACCAGCCTGGGCGACTTCTACGGGGCCATGGCTTTCAGTCCGCGAGGCACCGCCATCGCGATTGAATCGGAGCGCAATCGGGCGCTCATCATTCATGCCCCAACCCTGCGCGAGATGACATCCCCCGACTTTGACCGGCAGCGCCCGCTGAATTTCTCACCGCCCTATGGAGACCTTTTGGTCAACGCAGACGCCAGACAGCATTTGGTCATCTGGGATGTCGCTCTCTTGCGTCAGGAATTGAAAGCCATCGGTCTCGACTGGCCGCTACCGGAACTGCCCAAAGACCAGCTCCCGCTCATGGAGGGCGTCGACTTGGACGAGTAATCTATTCCACCATGTTATCGCGATGAGCCCCTCGCGAGAACCGTTCATCACAAGAATACCACGATGCGGAACTTTCGGCTGTTCATCCCAGAACGCATCCCCGTATGCTCTCCCCATGAAACGTCTCGGCCTGTTCTTGCTGCCCTTCGCCCTTTGCCCCTTTGTCTTCGCCCAGTCTGACGGCATCAAGACGAAGACCACCTACGCCAAAGCTTACGGAGAAACGAAAAACGCGGTGGCAGTCGATCCTGGCAAGGATCTGCCGCGTTACCCGGCGGTGGAGCCGAAGGACGCGATCTCAACCTGGCAGGTCAAAAAAGGCTTCAAGCTGCAACTCGCCGCGCATGAGCCGCAGGTGCGTGATCCAATCGCCATCTGCTTCGATGAGCGCGGGCGCATGTTTGTGTGCGAAATGCATGACTACAGCGAGATGCGCGAGGTGACGCCGCACATGGGCCGTATTTCCATGCTCCAAGACAAGGACGGCGATGGCTACTTCGAGACGAGCCAGATCTTTGCCGATGACCTGCCGTGGCCGACGGGACTGGTCTGGGCCAATGGAGGCCTGTATGTCGGCGCGACGCCGGACATCTGGCGCTTTGAAGACAAAGACGGCGATGGCAAGGCAGAGAAGCGGGAGAAGGTCTTCACGGGCTTCGGCACCGGTCTGAAAATGCTCAACGTCCAGGGTTTGATGAACAGTTTCATGTGGGGGCAGGACAATCGCATCCACATCCTCGCCGGTGGTGGTAATCGCGGCGTCGTGCGTAGGGTAGGCGTCCCGCCTGCCGCCAGTGCATCAGGCATCCTGCCTGATTCATCCAAGACGGGCAAAATGCCCGCCACACCCGGATCAGGCGGGACGCCTGATCTACAGGACGGCATCGAACTCGGTGGGAAGGACTTCTGGTTTGATCCGCTCACGCATGAATTCGGTCTCGAAGGCGGCGGAGCACAATACGGCATGAGCTTCGACAACTACGGCCGCAAGTTCGGCTGCTCGAACAGCGACCACCTTCAATACTGGGTTTACGACGACAAATATGCCAACCGCAATCCCTACTACCAGATGCCGCCTGCCAAGCAGAGCATCGCGGTCGATGGCGGCGCGGCGGAAGTCTTCCGCATCAGTCCTGACGAGCCATGGCGCATCATCCGCACGCGCTGGCGCATCGCGGGTGTGGTGAAAGGTGCGGTGGAAGGCGGAGGACGCGTCAGCGGCTACTTCACCGGAGCCACCGGCACCACGATTTATCGAGGTGATGCCTACGGTCCCGAGTTCGTGAACAACAGCTTCACCGGCGATGCGGGCGGCCAGCTCGTGCATCGCAAAATCATCAAACCTAGCGCTGACGGCATCTCATTGATTGGCGAACGCCCCGCCGACGAGCACGGCTTCGAGTTCGCCGCGTCCAAAGACACCTGGGTGCGCGTCGTGAACTTTGCCAACGCCCCTGACGGCTGCCTGCACATCTGCGACATGTATCGCGAAGTGATTGAGCATCCCTGGAGCATCCCCGACGAGATTAAGAAGCACATTGATCTGAACAACGGCAATGATCGTGGTCGCATCTACCGCATCGTGCCAGACAAGGGCGCGGAGCGCATTGGCCAGAAGGTCAATCTCGCCGATGCCAGCACCGAAGACCTCGTGAAGCTCCTCAGCCACCCCAACGGCTGGCACCGCGACACCGCGCAGCGTCTTCTCTTCGAGCGTCAGGACAAAGCGGCGGTGCCGATGCTGGAGAAAGTGCTCAGTGGCGACAACGCGCTCGCGAAGCTGCATGCCATGAACGCATTGGAGTCGTTCGGAGCTTTGCAGACCACTCATGTGGTCTCGGCTGCGAAGGACGCTGATGCGCAAGTTCGTGAGGCGGCCCTTCGCCGCGTCTCCAAGCTGGATGAGCCAACGCTGGCTGCGCTGGCAGCAGATGCTTCGCCGCGTGTGCGCTTCCAAACAGCATTGGCTGCGCCGAAGAGCGCTTCGCGTGATGCCTGGCTCGCCAAGATGGCTCGTGATGGCGCGAGCGGAAAGTGGATGAGTGCCGCAGTGCTGGGTGATGCGGGAAGCGGCTTGTTTGAGCAGCTTCGCGGTGATCTGGGCAGGCTGGAACCTTCGTTTGCCGAATCGCTCATCATGCTCGCCGCCGCCGAAGCAAAGGATGAAGCTGCTTTGATTGCCGCCGTGACCACCGAACCCGTCAAAGCGAGCTGGGTGAAGGCTCTCGGCGAAGGTTTGCGCCGCGCTGGCTCGAATCTGACCAAAGCCGACAAAGATGGCAAACTGGCCGCCATCCTCGCCAAGGCCGCCGAGAACGCCACGAATGGCCAAGCTAGCGCTTCAGTACGACTGGACGCCATTCAACTCCTCGGAGTGAGTTCAGCCAAAGAAGCTTCAGCCGCTCTGATGACCTGTTTGGGCGAAAAACAGCCGGACGCGGTTCAAACCGCCGCAATCCGCGTGCTAGCCCAAAACAGCTCAGCACCAGTTACGACGGCTTTGATAGGGAATTGGGCGCATTACGGTCCGAAAGCCAAATCAGCGGTTTTGGAGGCGCTTTTGAGTCGCGAGGACCGTGCGGTGGCCTTGCTGGAGGCGAAGGTGGTGAAAGCAGAGGAATTTTCGGCATCTCAGGTGCAGGACTTGATCAAGCACAAGTCACCGAAGGTGGCGGCTGCGGCGAAGACGGCGCTGGCCTCGGTGATTCCGCCTTCACGCGAAGAAGTCACCGCGAAGTTCAAGCCAGCTATCGCGGCCAAGGGCGACGCGCAAAAGGGACAGGTTCAATACATGACGCGTTGCGTGGCCTGTCATAAGGCCGGAGCGCTGGGACTGGCAGTGGGCCCGGATTTGATCACGGTGAAGACGAAGGGCCGCGAGGCGTTGCTGACAGCGATCTTGGAGCCGCACAAGGAGGTGGCGTCGCAGTTCATCGCCTACACAGTGAACACCAAGGACGGGCAGACGCTGGCTGGCATCATCACGAATGACACGGCCTCCAGTATGACGATTCGGATGATGGGCGGCGTCGAAAAGACGCTGCAACGCGCCGAGATCAAAGGCAGCAGCTCCAGCGGCCAGAGTTTGATGCCGGAAGGCCTCGAAACGGGCATGACCGTTGAGGACATGGCCGATTTGATCAGCTACATCGAAAGCCTGTGACCCAGGCCGCAAACTGAACCTGTTTTTCTTTGCAGCCGCCGCGCTCCGCGCTCCTGTGCCCAATCCATGAAAACCACCCCTGTTACTTTCGAAGATCTGCAATCCTCCGTCATCGCCGTGCCGCCGCTGTGCCGGAACAAGTATCTGTCCCTGGCAAAATCTCAAAACAGCCGCCTCATCAAGCACATGTACAAGGGCGGCATCCGCACGCTGCTTTACGGAGGCAACGCGAATCTCTACAACATCGCCCCCAGCGAGTATCACTCGCTGCTGAAGATGCTCGTGGACATCTCGCCGGAGGACATGTGGATCGTGCCATCCGTCGGACCGATGTATGGCACCGCGATGGATCAGGCCAAAATCCTCAGCGAGTTCGCCTTCCCCACCGCGATGCTGCTGCCGACGCTTTTCCCGTCGAAGCCCGCTGGTGTCGCCACGGCCATCCGTCACTTCGTGGAGAAGTCTGGCATCAAGGCCGTGCTCTACATCAAAGACGGCTCCTACATCACGCCTGAGCTTGCCGCTGAACTGGTCAACGACGGCCTCATCTCCTGGATCAAGTACGCCATCGTCGAGCCAGATCCGAAGAAAGACCCGTATCTCAAGAAGCTCATCAAGCTGGTGGACACCAAGCTCATCGTGAGCGGCATCGGCGAGCAGCCTTCCATCATCCATTTGCGTGACTTCGGCGTCACGGGTTTCACGGCTGGCTGCGTGTGCATCGCGCCCTCACGCTCCACCGCCTTGCTGAAAGCCATTTTGAAGAAGGACTGGGCTACTGCGGAGTCGATCCGTGAGGAATTCGTGGCCCTCGAAGACCTGCGCAACGCGCACAGCCCGATCCTCGTGCTGCATCACGCCGTCCAGTTCTCCGGCGTCGCCCAAACCGGTCCCGTGCTGCCGCTGCTGACCGAACTTCCGGCCAATCTGCTGCCCAAGATCGAAAAAGCTGCCAAGGCGCTGCTCGCCAAGAACGGCTGAGTCCAATCTTGACCTCTTGACGATTCCTTGACCTCGCCCTTGACAGCTCACGGCTCGCACCTCCGTATTCACATCATGTCCTCACGCCGCCACTTCCTCCAATCCGTCACTTCCACCGCCCTTCTCGCCGCCACGGGTGGCATCACCGCACAAGAAGCCGCCAAACCCGCTCGCAAGCTGCGCAAGGCCATCATGGGAGGCACGCTGGGCATCAAGGGCACGCTTATTGAGAAGTACCAAGCCGCCAAGGCAGCCGGGTATGAAGGCGTGGAGCCTGCCGGAGGCTTGAATCAGCAGGAAGTGCTCGATGCTCTCAGCCAGTCTGGTCTGCAAGCCGCCAGCGTGTGCTGCCACACTCATTGGAAGCAGACGCTCACTCACAACGATGAAAAAATCCGCGAGGAAGGCCTGCAAGGCGTGCTGCAAACCCTGCGCGACGCCAAAGCCTATGGCGCGGACTCCATTCTCGTCGTCCCCGGCGTTGTGAACGAGGAAGTGAACTACCAGGCTGCCTGGGAGCGCTCCATCGCCGAACTCAAGAAAGCCGTGCCGCTGGCCAAGGAACTTGGCGTGAAGATCTCCATCGAAAACGTCTGGAACAACTTCATCCTCAGCCCCATCGAGGCCGTGAAGTTCCTCGACGAGATCGGCGATCCCATCGTCGGCTGGCACTTCGACATCGGCAACGTGCTGCGCTACGGCTGGCCGGAGCATTGGATTCCCGTGCTCGGCAAGCGCATCAACCGCATCCACGTCAAAGAGTACAGCACCAAGAAGATGAAGGATGAGGGCGTGTGGAAGGGCTTCGACTGCGACCTCACCCAAGGCGACAACAACTGGCCCGCCATCATGAAAGCGCTCGACGGCATTGGCTACACCGGCTGGGCCATCAGCGAGCAGCGCGGCGGCCTCAATCCCAACGGCCTCAAGACGCTCACCGAGCGCATGGACAGCATCTTCGCGATGTGAGGATGCTGCCGTGGGCTTGCAAGTTCCAACACCTTGTGCAAAAATATCGGCATGAGCACCGTCCTGGAGATCGAACAAGCCATTGAATCCCTGCCGGGTCAGGACTTCGAGGTTTTGGCATCTTGGTTTGATGAAGCCAGGGCGCGACGTGTCGATGCCGCGTTCGAACGGGCCATTCATGCTGGCAAGTTTGATCAAATGGCCGCCAAAGCGCTGCGCGATCATCAAGCCGGGAACAGCACTCCTCTCAATGAATTCCTGTGTAGCGCCTGAGTTTTGGGAGCACTTCAACCGATTGCCATCCGCCGTGCAGGCCAGAGCCCGGAAGCAATACCAACTCTGGCAGCAGAATCATCAGCATCCCTCGCTGCATTTCAAGAAGGTGGGCAAGTTCTGGTCCGTTCGGGTCGATGATAATCATCGGGCGCTGGGCATCGAGGCAGACGGCACCATCCTCTGGTTTTTCATCGGCAAACACGATCAATACGAAAATAGAATTTAAACCCCATGCCTTCCGCCCTCGCCATCTTCGCCCATCCTGACGACATCGAGTTCGTCGCCGCTGGAACCCTGCTACTGCTCCAAGAACGCGGCTGGGATCTCCACTACATCAACCTCTGCACCGGCAACGGCGGCTCCGTACAGATGGACGGGCCCGCCACGACCCGCAAACGCCTTGAGGAGGGCAAGGAAGCCGCCCGCATTCTCGGGGCCACGTTTTATCCGCCCATCAGTGACGACCTGGAGCTGACCTACGACGTGAAATACCTGCGCCAGGTCGCCGCCGTCGTGCGCATGGCACAGCCCAGCATCGTGCTGACGCACGCGCCTGCCGATTACATGGAGGATCACATGGCTGCGTGCCGTCTGGCCGTGACCGCCGCCTTCGCGCACTGCATTCCGAACTTCCAGACCGACCCGCATCTGCCCTCCTACTCGCATGACGTGACCGTCTATCACGCCATGCCGCACGGCCTGTGCGATCCGCTGCGCCAGAAGTTCATGGCGGGTTCTTTCGTCAACACAGCCAGCGTTCACGAGCGCAAACGCGAGGCGCTCGCCGCGCACGAAAGCCAGAAACACTGGCTCGATGTCAGCCAGGGCATGGACTCCTACCTCATCAGCATGGACGAGGCCTCACGCGCCGTCGGCAGGCTCTCCGGCCAGTTTGAGTTCGCCGAAGGCTGGCGCAGGCACCTGCACCTCGGATTCAGCGCGAAGGAGATCGACCCGCTCAAGGACGCGCTCGGCGATCTCTGCCTGATCAATGAGGAATACGAAAAGGCGAGGGCAACCCCGGCTTGAACAGCGTGCGGATAGCGGCGAATCAGTGCGCCGCATGCCCGCTCCGCTCACCTACCTCCTGATCGACGGTCACAGCGTCATCCACGCTTGGCCGGAGCTGCTGCGCGAGCACCGAGCCGCCTCACGCAGGCATCTGGCGCGGATCGAACTGCTCAAACGCCTGCGCAATCTCCAGGACATGAGCGGCATGCAAGTCGTCGCGGTGTTTGATGGTGCAAAGCAGGGCACGAACGAGGAGCGGGAACCCCAGGGCCTGCAAATCATCTACGCCGACCCCGGCACCACGGCGGACACGATCATCGAGCGCCTCGTGGCCCGTTACGCCAAGGAGCGCACCATGCGCGTCGTTTCCGCCGACGGCATGGTGCGTGAAACGATTCTGTCACTTGGAGCCGAGTGGATCAGCCCTGAAATCCTCCGCAGCCTATGTGATGGGGCTGAAACCCAGATGCGCGCCCGCCTTGCCTGATTCACCAACCCGCTTTAGCCTCCTGCCATGAACCTTCGACCTTTTCTCGCATTCCTCGTGCTTGGCGCTTCCTCCGCGCTCGCTCAAGCTCCCGCCGCTCCTGCCGCCGCAGCCCCTGTCTCAGACGAGGTCAGAAAGCTGCTTCTCACCGCCCGCGACATGCGTGTGAAGCACCAATACACCGACGCGCTGGAGAAGCTGGAGGAGGCTGAAAAGCTCGCACCAAACCTGGCGGACATCTACGCCCTGCGTGGTGACATCTACCTTGCCCCCCGTCGTCGCGACTTCGATCTCGCGCTGCCGCAGTTTGAAAAAGCGGCGCAGCTTCAGCCCGACAGCCCGCTGCCAAAGTTCAATCTCGCCGAGTTTTACTTCGTGAAGCACGACTTTGACACGGCACTGAAGTCATTTTCCAAAATGATCGCCGACTACCCGAAGCTGCCAATGGTCATTCGTCATCTGGTTCATTACAAACGCATGCTCTGTGAGCTGAAGCTCGGCCACCGCCAGCAGGCGGAGCAGATCGTGGCGGACAACTTCACCTTCATGGACGACACGCCCGCCTACTATTTCAGCAAGTCCGCGATGGCCTTTGAAATGGGCGACATCGCAAAGGCCAACGAATGGGTGCAACGCGGCGTGGCCGTGTTTAAAGGCCCCGCTTGCGAGCCATACTACGATGCCTTCAAGGAACTGCGCTGGGTGCCTGACATGGACTTCAACGCTCCCAAGGAGCAGCCCAAGCAGCCGTGACGTGGCGCTTCGCAGCCGACACGGGTGGCACCTTCACCGACTGCCATGCTCTCGACCCTCAGGGCCGTGAGACGCGCTGCAAAGTCCTCTCCACCGGCCATCTGCGTGCCGTCTGGGACTCTAAACCGAGTTTTCCAACTCGGTTGTCCGGGCTCCCGCCACTGCCCAGTGGCTTCCTCATCGGCTTCCAAATCAAAGCCATCGGCGATGCATCACAACGCATCATCACAGGTGAAAATCCACTCACCTTGGATGCACCAGAGTCCTGGCAGCCCGGCACGCTCCTCGAACTCACCACCGGCGAGGAAGCACCCGTGCTAGGTGCCCGCATCCTCACGAACACGCCTCCAGGTTACGATTTTCCGCCACTGAGCCTGCGCATCGCCACCACGCGTGCCACCAACGCACTGTTGGAGCGCAAAGGAGGCCGCATCGCGCTGTTCATCACGCGTGGCTTTGGCGATCTCCTGCAAATCGGCGACCAACGCCGTAGCGATCTCTTTGCGCTCAAGCACGAGCCGCGTCCGATCTTCCACGAGATCGCCTGCGAGGTGACAGAGCGCATTAATGTCGCTGGCGAGGTGCTCGAACCACTCGATGAAGCCGCCGTCCGCGCTTCCGCGCTCGATTGCATTTCGAGAGGCATCACCACCGCCGCCATTTCGCTGCTCCACGGCCACGCCCATCCGCAGCATGAAATGCGTGTCGCTGAAATACTGCGCGGGTGCGGTTTCACCCATCTCACGCTCTCGCATCAAACCGCCGCCTTCGCCAAACTGCTGCCGCGCACGCAGAGCACGGTAGCGGACGCGTATTTGCACGCGCCCGTGCAGTCTTTCCTCAATGGCATCCGCCGCGTCTCACCGGACATGCAGGTCATGACCAGCGCCGGTGGTTTGAAGACGGCGGATGACATCCGTCCGAAGGACATGCTGCTCAGTGGTCCTGCCGGTGGAGCCATCGGCGCGGCGAACGCGACGCGGCGGCTGGGCATCACGAAAATCATCACGTTCGACATGGGCGGCACCAGCACGGACGTGGCGCGCATCGACACACGGCCTGGTTATCGTTTCTCCCAAGAAGTAGCGGGCATGAAACTGCTCGCGCCTTGCGTCGCCATCGAAACCGTCGCCGCAGGCGGTGGATCGGTCTGCCGCATGACGCATCACGGCCTCGCCGTCGGCCCGGAGAGCGCCGGATCAAATCCCGGTCCCGCCTGCTACGGCAAAGGCGGCCCTCTGACCATCACCGATGTCAATTTGCTCCTCGGCCGCTTTGATCCCGCGAAAGCACCGATTCCGCTCGATGTTAATGCCGCGCAGCAACGTTTGCGTGAACTCCACGCGCAAACCGACGGCTCATTGAATGAAACGGAACTGCTTCACGCGCTGCTGCGCCTCGCCATCGAGCACATGACCGACGCCATCCGCCGCATTTCCATCGGCGAAGGCTACGATCCGGCCAATCACGCGCTGCTGGCCTTTGGTGGTGCCGGTCCGCAGCATGCCTGCGCCGTCGCCGAAGCGCTCGGCATGCAGACGATCCTGGTTCCTGAGCATGCGGGCATCTTGAGCGCCGTCGGTTTGCAGGAAGCCGTGCCGGAAGTCATTGAGGAAACAGAAATGCGCATGCCCCTGGCGGCATTCTTGGAGTCGCAAAGCGACGACAAAGTGGTCCGCACAGTCCCCTGTGCGGCGCTCCGTCAGCTCATACAACGCCCTGCCTCCTCGGAGCCGTCCGTGTCCGATGCTCTACCGCGTGAAATGAACCAAGAGCCTTCCACGCTCCGCACAGAGGACTGTGCGGACCACTTTTCTATCGCCGAACTCCGCCTCAAAGGCCAGGACACGCCGCTGCAAGTCGAGTTCAAGAGTCCGCACGACCTTCCCGCGCTCTACCGCGCCGCCTACGAGCGCCTGTTCGGCTACCCGCCGCCTGCGAATCGTGAAATCGAGCTCGTCAGCATCCGCACCATCACGCGTGGTGAAAAACGTGAGTTTAACGAAATTCGTGCGGAAGGAAGACTCACGTCTTCCTCTACACACACCACGCTCATCCAGGACGCCTTCTCGACCATCGTCATCACACCGGGCTGGAGCGTGGAGCACGTCCCAGGCTTTGGCCACATCCTGCGCAACTCGTCCCCCGTCGCATCCCCTCCCCACGCACGCGATCTACTGCGCCATCGCTTCCACTCCATCGTGAACGACATGGGCGCGCTGCTCTGCCGCACCGCCATCTCGACCAACATCCGTGAGCGGCTCGATTTTTCCTGCGCTCTGCTAGATCCGCAAGGACGGCTGCTTTCCAGCGCCCCGCACATTCCCGTGCATCTCGGCGCGCTCGGCGTGTGCGTGCGGGAAGTTGCCAAAGCTGTCTCCATGCAGCCGGGAGACACGATCATCACGAATCATCCCGCGTTTGGCGGATCACACCTTCCAGATGTCACGCTCATCACGCCGGTGTTCGATTCAAACCGCCATCTCATCGGTTACATCGCCAATCGGGCTCACCATGCCGAGATCGGCGGCATCACTCCAGGCTCGATGCCGGCAAACGCGACTCGCTTGATCCAAGAAGGTGTCGTCATCGCCCCACGGCACCTGATTCGCGGAGGCAAATCCTGTTTCGACGAGCTCAGCGCCCTGCTGACCTTAGCACTGCATCCCACACGCAATCTGGCGGACAATCTGGCCGACCTGCATGCCCAGCTCGCGGCCAATCTGCATGGTGTGGAGCGTTTGCGCGCGCTGGCGGGTGATTCGCTGGCAGAGGCGATGCAAAGCATCCTGGACCATTCCGCCACCGTCATGCGCGGCCAGATCGACCGCCTGCCGGATTCGATTTTCGCCACGGAAAAGCTCGATGACGGCGCCCAGATCACCGTTTCGATGCGGAAGGACAGTGGAAAGCTCATCCTCGACTTCACCGGCACTTCCAGCGTGCATCCGCGCAATCTGAACGCCACTACCGCCATCGTGCGCAGCGCTGTGTTGTATGTGATGCGGCTGATGCTGCAAGAAGACCTGCCGCTCAACGAAGGCCTGCTTGATCCCGTCGAGATCATCCTTCCCACGTCTCTCCTCAATCCCATCTTCTCAGACGATCCAGCTCACTGCCCCGCCGTGGTCGGCGGCAATGTGGAGGTCAGCCAGCGGCTTGTGGACACGCTCATCAAGGCTCTGGGCCTGCAAGCATGCAGCCAGGGCACGATGAACAATTTCTTGTTCGGCGGCGGTCGTTTCGGTTACTACGAGACGATTGCGGGTGGCTCCGGCGCCGGCAATGGCCACGACGGAGCGCACGCACTGCACACGCACATGACGAACACCGCCATCACCGATCCCGAGATCATCGAACAGCGCTACCCAGTGCGTTTGCTCCAGTTTGCCATCCGCCATGGCTCCGGCGGCGCAGGCCAATGGTGCGGTGGCGATGGCGTGGTGCGAGAGTTTGAATTCGTTGAGCCACTCACGGTGAGCTTGCTCACCCAGCATCGCGTGGAAGCGCCGTTTGGCCTGCACGGCGGTCAACAAGGTCAATGCGGTCGCCAGACACTCGTGCGCAACGGCCAAACCACACAGCTAGATGGCTGCACAACCTTTGAAGCCCAAGCAGGCGACTGCGTGATCATCGAAACACCCGGCGGAGGTGGATGGGGGACACCGTCATGAAACCCATCGCGCTCATCACCGGTGGCGAAGGCGATTTGGCGAAGTCGATTTGCGCCGAACTCAAGCAGGCAGGTTTTGACATTGTGGCTCCAGGCCGTGCGGAACTGGATGTGACGGACAAGGCTTCGGTGAAGGCGTTTTTTGCCGAAATGAAGCAAATAGATCTGCTGGTGAACAACGCCGGGGCTTGTCACGACGCGTTCCTGGCCAAGATGAGCGATGAAAACTTCGATCATGTCGTCGATGTGAATTTGAAGGGAGCGTTTCTCGTGTCGCAGGCAGCGTTGAAGCTCATGTCGAAGCAGCGTGGCGGTCACATCGTGAACATCGGCTCGTACTCGGCACTGAGCGGTCCGGCAGGCCAGGCGAATTATGCGGCGGCAAAGGCGGGGCTGATCGGACTGACGCAGAGCATCGCCAAGGAGTATGGCGCGCGAAATGTGCGGGCGAACTGCGTGCTGCCAGGTTTTTTGGAGACGAAGATGACGCGGCATCTGCTAGAAGATGAAGCGTGGCGTGAGAACTTGATGCAGACGCATGCGCTGGGGCGGCTGAACACGGCGGAGGACGCGGCACGTTTCATCGTGTTTCTTCACAGCCTGGTGAATGTGAGCGGACAGGTGTTTCAGCTCGACAGCCGCGTCAGGCGCTGGGCTTGAGCGTGAACTCCGGCGGCACCGGCGCTTCCCAGCAACTTGGAAAGCCTTCGAGATTGAGTTCGAGACGTGAGGAGTGCAGCGCCTGGCGCGGCAGGAGGAGTTTCTTCTCCAAGACAGGAGTCCAGCCGGTTTCGATGAACTCCAGGTAGCAGCGGTCATCGCGACCGTAGAGTTTGTCGCCCACGATGGGAAGACCGAGGTGGTGAAGATGGACGCGGATTTGATGCATGCGGCCGGTTTCGGGCTTCGCCTCGATCAAAGCGAACGGCATGCCCTCACGCTCGAAGCGCTGAAGCGTGCGGAACGAGGTGCGGCAGGGCGCTCCTTGCGGATGGACGATTTGTTTGACCCAGATGTCAGCTTCTTGGACTTCACCGGCACGGAGAATGGGAACGTCGAGAATGTGCGCCTCCCAATCAGGCCAGCCGTGGACGAGCGCGGTGTAGGTCTTGTGAATTTTGCGTTCTTGCATCGCCATGCCGAAGAGACGGGCAAGCTCGTGAGTTTTCGCAACGAGAACGACGCCGCTGGTCTCTCGGTCGAGGCGGTTGATGATGGAGACCTGACCGCCGTTGGCGATTTCATACGAGAGGAGATCGCAAAGACGATGCCAGAGCGTGGGCGGGCCATTCGGATCACCGGGATGGATTTGCAGCGGCGCGGGCTTGTTGACGACGATGTAACCGTCCGTCTCGTCGATGACGGTGAAGGTGGCGTCGTTGCGGATGCTCACAGCATGGGAATGGCGAGTTGCCTGCCGTAGATGATGGGCTGCGGGTCGTAGAGAAAGTCTTTGTCGTCGAAGTGCCACCATTCGGACTCCAATTGGATGAAGCCCGCCTGCTTCATGGCGGCCTGGAGGATTTGGAGGTTATGTTTCACCACGGGATCGCTGCCGCGATAGCGGCGGCTGGCATTGGCAAAATCCTGGTCGAAGTAGGTGGGCATGCGCTGCTCACGCCCCTGTGCATCGACAAGCGTGAGATCAACGGCGATGCCACCGCAGTGGCGGCTCCAACCGGAGGCCTCGGGGGAGAGAAACATGCCCGTGCTGCCGGCATGCCGGTGCAGCTTCTCTTGCGCCTCCGGCGGCCGGTAGGCATCCCAAATGCGCAGCCCGTAGCCTTGGGCGCGGAGCAGTGCCTGGGCGGTTTTGAGCTTCTCGGCGGTTTCGATCCGAAGCAGGCAGGGCATGCGGGCGGGGTAGATCGGGTGTTTCAACACATTGTCTGCGGTGGCATAGCGCAAGTCGATGGCGATGTCTGGAGTCGTGGCGCGGACATCGACAAGGTCGAAGCTTTGGGCCAGTTCGATGGAATGGCTGGGAACAAGGGCGCTGCGCCGTTCCTCCGGCACGGCGCAGCCAGACAGCGCGATGCCAAGAGTGATGCAGAGGATGATGCGCCAGGAATCTGAGTTCATGTGGAGTTTTTGCTTCCGTACACACGCACGGCAGGGCAAGTTTGCAAACTCAGCCACTCCCATGACGCGTTTTCAAGTCCTCGACACCCTGCTCCAATTCCTCGCCTTCTACATTGGAGCGGGCATCGGCTCGTTTCTCAATGTGGTGATCTACCGGCTGCCGCTGGGCATTTCTGTGGACAAGCCGCGCCGCAGTTTCTGCCCGTCATGCAAGTATCAGATCCCGATGTGGCAGAACATTCCGCTGCTGAGCTGGCTGCTGCTGCGCGGGAAGTGCGCGAACTGCGGCGGCAAGATCTCGATGCGCTATTTCTGGGTCGAACTGCTGACCGGGGTGCTGTTTTACATGGTGTTTCTGAAGATCAGCGGGGAATACCCGAACCCGTGGCCCCAGATCAGTGAATGGGGACCGCATGTGCTGTGCGTGTGGGTGTTTGTGAGCCTGCTGATCGCGGGCACCTTCATCGACATCGACCATTTCATCCTGCCACACTCGATCACGATCGGCGGCGCGGTGGCGGGCGTGCTGGCTGCGTGGTGGGTGCCGGCGCTGGTGGAGCAAGAGACTCACACACGAGGCGTGCTCATTTCACTGGCGAGCGCCGCGTTGGGCCTCGGCGGACTGTGGCTGGTGGTGGAGCTGGGCAAGCTGGCCTTTGGCCGCAAGAAGTTCGTCTTTGAAAAGGAGGAAGAATGGCAGGTGACGCAGCCGGATGAGAACGAGCCGCCGGTGGTCGTCTTCGGCGAGCACAAGTTTGACTGGGCCGACCTCTTCATGCGCACGAGCGACCGCATGGTGGTTTCCTGCAACTCATTGCTGGTGAACGAGCGTTCGTTTGGACAGGTGACGGCAGAGCTGTGGATGGAAAAGATCAAGGTGCGCGATGGCACGAACCTGGAGGAGTTTCCGCTCGAAGGCGTGACCACGCTGCGGGCCAAGACCACGCAAGTCGTGATCCCACGCGAGGCCATGGGCTTCGGCGACGTGCTGTTCCTGATGATGATCGGCGCGTTCACTGGCTGGCAGGCCGTGTTGTTCACGATCCTGGCCGCGTCAGTGCTGGGCACGGTGTTTGGAGTGATCCACCGCGTCACTGGTCGGGCTGAGTGGGGAGCCAAGATCCCTTTCGGCCCCTATCTGGCGATGGGGGCGGTGCTGTGGCTGTTCTACGGCCCGTCGGTCGTCGATTGGTACATCAGCAAGACGATGTGGCGGTGAGAGTCAGCCTCTCACCTGCCCGGTCTTGAATCAATCACCGCAGATCACGCCTTGCCCCAGCGCTTGAGCAGCGTGGTGGCCATGTCAGCGGGGGAATCGGAAACGGCGATGCCGCATTCCGCGAGGATGCGCTTCTTCGCGGCGGCGGTGTCATCCGCGCCACCGATGATGGCACCCGCATGGCCCATGCGACGTCCGGGAGGAGCGGTGGCGCCGGCGATGAAGGCGGCGATGGGCTTTTTGCAGTTGTCCTTGGCCCAGAGACCTGCCTCGACCTCGGCATTGCCGCCGATTTCGCCGATCATGATGATGGCTTCCGTTTCCGGGTCGTCGTTGAACATCTTCAACACGTCGAGGTGATTGGTGCCGTTCACTGGGTCACCACCGATGCCGACGCAGGTGCTCTGGCCGTAACCACGCGTGGTGAGCTGCCAGACGGCCTCATAGGTGAGCGTGCCGGAGCGGCTGACAACACCGACGTTGCCACGCTTGTGAATGTAACCCGGAGCGATGCCGATGCGGCAGCCGCCCTGGGATTTTTCGCCGTGTCCAGGAGTGACAAGACCTGGGCAGTTCGGGCCGATGAGGCGGGTTTTGCTGCCTTTCATGACCGCTTTGACGCGGATCATGTCATTGACCGGAATGCCTTCGGTGATGGCGACCACGAGGTCGAGACCAGCATCGACGCCTTCGAGAATGGCATCCGCAGCGAAGGGCGGCGGGACGAAAATGACGCTCACCGTGGCCCCCGTTTCACGCGCAGCCTCGGCGACGGTGTCAAACACCGGCACCTTCTTGCCGCTGTGCTCGAAAACCTGACCGCCCTTGCCTGGAGTGACACCGGCGACGAGCTGGGTGCCGTAGTCGATGGAAGCCTTCGCGTGGCGGGAACCGAAATCACCGGTGATGCCTTGGACGAGAATGCGGGTGTCAGTTTCAACGAGAATGGCCATCGGAGTGATTCAGTGGGTGTTTAAGGGGAGGAAAAGCCGCGCATCATAGAAGCCCGACCCGCCACGTCAAGGAAGCGGCGGAACATTCTCAAAAAGCCGCCACAACTTCGGCAAAAACACGATCAACCCGACGACAAATGCCACCGTGGCGGCCAGCAGCACCCCCGCCGCCGCAGCGTCCTTCACACGACGAATCGGCTCCTCCCGCTCCCGACTGACGCGGTCCGCCAGCACCTCGATGGCGGTATTCAGCAGTTCCGCGACCCACACCAGTCCGGTCGCGAGGGCCACGGAGCACCACTCCCATGGCGCGATCTTCAGCCCGAATCCGAACATCAGGACCGCAAACGTCGCAACGGCATGCACCTGGAGATTGCGCTGAGTTTTCAGCGCCCAGCCAAGGCCTGTGAGTGCAGGCCCGAAACTGAGAATGACCGAGGTGATCCAGCGAAACATGGTGTGACCTTACTGGCTGCCGATGGGTTTTTCCACCGGCGGCGGTGCCTCGGCAGGAGCCACTTTCTGCATGATCGCCTTGAACTGCGTCAGCCAGCTCACCGCATCCGCATGATTGGGATTGCCCTGAATGATCTTGAGCATGTCAGCGAGGGCGTTGATCGCATTGATGTTGCTGGCAAGCAGATGGTTGTTTTTCTCCCATAGTAGCCGGGGCTGGGCCTCCTTGTAAAAAAGAGCAAACTCCGTCTCGCTCAGACTGGCTTTATGCAGCGCCATCTCGGCATTGATGCGCGCATCCCACTGGGCGGAAAGCTCGGTTGGTTTTTCAGACACATAATAAGGGAAAATGACCGAGCTGTAGATGCCGCCGATGTTCAATGGTGAGTACTCCCACTCACGTCGCGTGAGGTGGTCATCCAGCAAGTAAGCCTTGCCGAATTCAGTCCCCTTCACCGACTGGCGCAGCATCGCTGCCAGTGGCGAGGCACCGCCCTGACCATTGCCGCCACCTTTGCGTCCCTGCCCCCCGCCTTTGGTGTCCGCGTCTTTTTGCTCCACCGCGCCTGAGGCGGTGTGCTTCATCGTGGCATGCACCTCCGTGATGGCCTTCGCCATGAATGCCTGCAACGCGGACACCAGCGTTCCCATGTCCTTCTGCTCTTTGACATTTTGAGCCTGAATGGTCAGCACGAGGTATTCGAGCTGGAGCAGCAGTCCTTTGGAGAAATTCTCGTCCTTAAACCGCGCTTCATTGCGCTCCCGCCACTCCATGAAGTCCGTCTGCTTGAGATCCTTGCGGTCGAAATTCTCCAGCTTGTAGCATTCCAGATAAAGAGAGACCGCATCGCTCTCGCTGCCCATCGCGGAGCGGAATTTCGTCAGCGCGGCGCTCAGGATGCCTCCACGGCCCTGACCAATCTCGGCCTCCACTTTCTCCAGCTCCTTCAAAATATGACCCACCTGCGCCGGAGTGAGACTGACCTCTGGAACTGTCAGTTCATCCGCCGTGGCTGGCGGCCGTGGACGCGGGCGTGGCTCTTCTTGGGCGGCGGCGCTGCCGGCCAGCAAGGCAAGAAGCAAAGACAGGATGGATTGGGGCTTCATGGTCGTGGAGAAAATTAAACACGCTAAAACGAAAACAGGCGCAAAAAATGTCCGTGTGGTGAACGAATTCACCCTTCAACGTGCCTGGGCAGCTGAAACTTGGACTTGGCTGAAAACCGAGCACCCGCTATGCGTTTCCTACCCCTATGATTCGCCACCTCATCCTCCTCTTCGCCCTTTCCTTGTCATCTGTGTGCGCGTTCGCTGCTGACAAACCGGTCACCTACGTCGCCGAAATGAGCGGCATGGTCTGCGCAGGCTGCAAGGACCACGTCACCGCGTCCCTCACCAAGCTGGAGGGCGTCTCCAAGGTCGAGATCGTCGCTGGAGATAAGCCGGGCACGCAAAAAGTCACCGTCACGTCCACCGCCCCTGCTCTCACCAAGGAACAGGCGGTCTCCGCGCTGGGTGCCTCCGCAAACACTTACGTCGTGCATGGCTGGAAGAAATCCGAGTGAGGGTAAAATCAGCTTGCCTGAGGGGCGGACCACGCCACACTCCGCGCTCGCTTCCCAACCCGTGGAATCGAAACAATGGACAGGTGTCAGAGTGGTCTATCGAGCACGCCTGGAAAGCGTGTGTACCTTAATCGGTACCGAGGGTTCGAATCCCTCCCTGTCCGCCACCCTCAGAATCAGTGATTTACGAAAAGACAGAGGCTAAAGTGGCAACACCAGTGGCAACATGGAAAGCCAAGTCAGTCACGTTAAAAGAGGTTCAGTGAAGGTTCGTGTGTGTGGCAAAACGATGCCACACGAAATTCGGAAAACGGTTCTTCGTGCAGCGGTTCCCCACAACACATGACGGTAACGCACCTCCATGTATTGTTGCCCGTTTTCATTCTTCATCACTCAATGCACCAGGCAGCGAGTTTGCAATGTTGGTGGCGGATTCGATGATCAAAATGAACAAAAGCCCATAGCAAGAGTCTTTCGAGACGAGTTGCTCCACTTCTTGCACAAGTTCGTGCATTTCCTGATTGGATTCACACAACCACCGAACGACGCGGCCCATTTTCTCGGAGAGTTTTTCTTCCGAAACTCCCGCTCGGGTCTGTTCATCGAGTTCAAAGAGCTCGGTGATGACATCATGCTTGGTGCCAATTAGCGAGTCGCACACGGCTTCGACTTTCGCCCGGAGTTCGTTAGGGACTTCGATGGTAGGCAGCTCACGTTGGATATAACTGGCATTGCTCATCATCTGCATGGCGAAACTTTGTGCAGAGCTGGCGAAGATTTGGAGTTTGGGGTTTGTTGTCATCGGCTGGTTCAGTTCAGTTCCGAGCTGGCAAACTTTTCAGCACTGAGCGTCTGCTCGCCGTCCCAGCGATAGGCCACGAGGGGACCATCAAGACCGCCGCTGAAGTCCAGGCAGACGATGTTGGGTGCCAGCGGGGCTTTGGGTGCATCTGCGGGAAGCCAATAATGTCCGAAGAACACGGGTGGCTCCTGTGGCCCGTAGTTGGGCAGGCGGTGAAGCATCCATGAATCGACTTTCATCGAATCGGCCATGCTGCCGGGTGGCATGACGAGGTCGCTGATGGTGAGTCCGTCGCGGATGTCCCACCAGCGCGCTCGAATGGTGTTGCGGTAGGTGCCTTCCTTGTCGCGGAAAAGGTTGCCCTCTGTGGCTGGGATTTCCGGGCCTTTGAGCACGTTTTCGATAGCCCGGTGCTCTGGCGTCATCTTGGTGACGCTGGCGTGTAAAAAGGCCTGATCTGTGAGGCTGCGGTCCATCAGGCGCTTGATCCGCTTGAAGTCCCAGCAGGCGTGGACACAACGCAGATTCCCGAGATCGAGAAACATGGGAAGATGTTTCATCCATTCCAGCCAGTCGGCCCACTCGGTTTCACGTCCATCAAAGTCTCGCAACGTGGCAATGATCTGGCGGCAATTCTTTTCGCTGTGCTCCCGCAGCCAGCCGCCTCGACCGTCCGGCGTGTGGTAGCAGACGACGTTGTATTCGTGGTTTCCCATGATGGCTAGGGCGTCGTTGGCATCGACCATGGATCGCACGGTAAGGAGCACTTCGCGCACCTTGGGGCCGCGGTCGATGTAGTCGCCGAGGAAGATGACCTTCCGGCCTTCGGGATGGCGGAAGCCCTTCCCTCGTGGTTGATAGCCCAGCATGTGCAGCAGGGCGGTGAGTTTGTCGTGGTGTCCGTGGATGTCGCCGATCAGGTCGTAGTGTTGGTTGTTCATTGCATGGCCATCTTCGGTCTAAATATCCCGCTCGACCATGCAGTAAAGTATTGTATTACTAACTGTAGAGTAAGTAATGAACAAAGATCTCTTTTCCCGCTCAGGCCTGTCGCTGGACCGGCTGCGCAGCTTCCTGGAGGTGGCGGAGGCGGGATCGATTGCCAAGTCGGCTCCTGACAGTCTGTCACGTCAGGCGCAGGTGAGCCGTCAGATCGGCGAACTGGAAACCTACTTTGAAACCGAGCTGACGGTTCGTCGTGGCAAGACCATCGCGCTGTCGCCCGCCGGCGAACGCCTGGCCGTTTTGGTGCGGCAGCAGTTCGACGACCTCCAAGGCTTCATCAACGAGCAGCGCAAGCTGCCCAGGACCTTCCGCATCGGTGGCGGTGCGAGCATGCTGGAGTGGATGGTGATCCCGGCCGCTGGCGGAATTCGAAAGGTGTTGGGAAATGCCGCGCTGAATCTGAAGTCGATGCGCAGCCGTGAGCTGGTGGAGGCGGTGCGTGACGGAGCGGTGGACTTTGCGGTGGTTCGGGAAGACGCGCTGAGCGAGGAGCAGCGTGCCAAGACCAGCCTGCCCGTGGCGAGGCTGAGTTTTCACCTGTGTGTCGCGCGTTCGCTTTTGGGTACCCGCCCGAGGAGCTGGCTGGCGCAGTCCGAGCAATGGACGGCGCTGCCATGGGCGGCGATGGCGGGTGGAGGTCAGCTCGATCAGGAGGTGCGCCAGGCGGTGGAGGCAGCCTGCGGGCGGTTCGTTCCGGCGGTGGAGTGCACCTCATTGCTGCAGGTGCGTGAACTCGTGGCATTCGGGGCCTGCGCAGGGGTGCTGCCTTCGATTGGCATGAAACGGCTGGCGGAGGAGCAGGTGCTCAGTCGTGAATTCGAACCCTTGATGAATTATGGCCGGCCGCTGGTGCTGCATTGGAACGACCGGCAGATGCGCCGGCGGGGAATCGAAAAGCCGGTGCTTGAGAAACTGGCCAGTCATCTCGCCCATCCCGCGCGGAAAGTGACGTGATGGCCGCATTTTTGCACTGTCCCCCAGCCAATGTCCGACCCGGTGCGGCAAGCTGAGCTCACCATGAAACGCCCGCTTCGTGACTTCATTCAATCCACCACCACCTTGCTCGATCACCTGCTGTCCTCATTGACGCAAGAGGAGCAGCACGAACTTCTCGATGCCCTGGCCGCTGAGGTCGAAGAGCGTCTCGAAGTCCTGGTGGAAATGGAGCAATCATGAACCGAACCGAGGTCGATGAATTGACGACCTTGGCGGAGACGCCGGCCTCCTCGGTTCGCCAGCTCAAGCTCTTCCATCTGGAGAACCCGCTCCCGGTGCCTTTGTAGAGAACGTCTTGGGTTAAAAGAGATTCTCTCTGACGCCTTTTATCAGGTGTCTGTGCAGCACGGCCAGATGGCTGTCGGACGGTGTCTCCCCGTAAGGTGTCACCGAGGAGCCGGTGATGAGCAAGAAATGCTCTTTGAGCAGTTGCTTTCCCGACATGTAGGGGAGCGATGCGATTTTCCTGATTAAGGCGCACCTCCGTAGCTTGCAGTCCCTCAGTGATTCTCCCGGTAGCTGCGCTGGATGGGTCGTGGAGGGCGCGGTCGAGGTCATAGTCGATACAAATATCGCTCAAGAAAGGCGCTTTTGTAATGGTGCGGTCTACCTCAATGGCGGCGAGCAGTTCGAGGCCTTCGCTGAAGGATTCCAGAGTGCCGGTGAGGCCGCCATGGGCTGATTGCAGAGCGGCGGCAGGTCCGTATGACTTGCATCATGTCCACCCACGTCCTCCGACTCCTCTCCGCCAGTTTCGTCCTTCTCGCTGCCCATGCGAAGGCTCAGGAAACTCCCGCCTCTCCCGATGGCGTGACCATCGGTCACGGTCCGGCCCGCTATCGCGTGGACATGAAATGGGCCAAGGCCGATCCCTCGGTCGCTCCGGTGATCAATTCGCATGCGCTGGCTGAGGGGCGCGACGGG
>NZ_JBIIKX010000001.1:0-228205 GCF_044232965.1 Prosthecobacter sp. | reverse complement strand
TTCGGGTTCGCACGATTCTGGCCGTCAAAGTAGATCACCGCATGGTTCGCCGTGGCCGGATCGGAGCCGGTGCTGACCAGGAACCACAGCGCGTCCACCTTGCTGCTGCCGATCTGATTCACCGTAATATCCACCACCAGGCGGCTGAGCGAGGCGTCATAGATCACATCCGCATTGTCGAGATGCGCGATGGTGGGCGTGTAGTTGAAGTCATAAGCCTGGCCTGGAGTGATTTCTCCAGTCTGGAGCAGCACGCCGTCACGATTGCTATCCGTCAGAAGGAAGTGGTAGCAGCCGGTGGCGGCCGGACCGGAGGACTTGAAGCCCAGATCGACGGTCATGTCGCCATTGTTGTCGTCGGAATCATCCAGGGTGTTGAACACACCGCTTTCACCGGCGGCGTTGGTTGGCTCGTTGTCATCTTGCAGCAGGATCAGAGCGCTGCTGATGCCGTTGGTGGCCGGCTGGGCGTTGTCGGCGCCGTCATCATTGCCGACGATGTTATCATCCAGGTTGACGTCGGTAGGAGAGGCCGGCGAGATGGAGATCGAATTCACCAGCGGCTTGCCGACGCCAAACTCGGAGGCAGGAATGCGCACATAATAGGAACCGGGAACGACATTGCTGAAGATGTAGCGCCCGCGGGTGCTGCTGGTGGAGCTCGTCGTCGTGCTGGCGACAAAAACACCGGAGCTGTTCAGCAGTTCGACACGCACTCCCCCGACGCCTTCACCCGAGTCATAGACGCTGTTGTTGTTGCCATCTTTGTAAACCAGGTTGCCGATGCTGCAGAAGGTCGGGCGCAGGCCGAAGTCAATGGTGCTGTCAGTGTTGCCTCCGAAGGGGGCGAGGAGGTTGCCCGGCTCGGTGAGCGCGGAGAGCGTGATCATCGGCGAAAAAACACGCGCGCCGGAAGATGCCTGCGTGATGCCGTTGTTGTCATTGTCGATGCCGTTGTCCGAGCTGCTGCTGGTCGTGCTGCGACGCGGATGCGTGACCGGAGGCAGCACGCGCACATAGTAGCGGCCGGCGCTCAAGCCGGTGAAGTTGTACAAGCCGTCGGCGGCTGTTATGAACGTCGAGCCCACCTTCACATCATCGCCATTGTTCACCGTGCTGTCCGTGGAGCGGTACAATTCCACCTGCGCGCCTTCGACACCCAACTCACCGACATCGACTAAGCCGTCGTTGTCATTGTCCGACCACACCAAGTTGCCGATGGAAAGCGAGGCGCTGAAGCCGAAGTCGATGGTCATCTCCTGGTTGCCACCGCCGCTGGCGAGATTGCCCGGCTCCTTGTTCAGGGCGAGGTCAATGACCGGGCTGCTGACGGCGGTGCCGCTGCCGCCGGGCTGCAAGCCGTTGCTGTCGTTGTCCTCGCCGTTGTCATTCGCATCCCCAGGCGATACCAGGGGCCAGAGCGAGTCTGGAGTCGGGATGCGCACGAAGTATTTGCCAGCCGTGAGGCCTGTGAAGAGGTAATAGCCGTTCGCATCTGTCGTGGTCGTGGTGACGGGCTGGTCGTCGGCCGTGTTGGCGAAGTTGTCAGCACCGGCGCGGAGGAGTTCGACAGTGAGATTGGCCAGACCCGGCTCACGCGGGTTCTTGAGGCCGTTGGCGTTCGTGTCAGCCCAGACGAAGTCGCCGATGGAGAGTGTCGGCGGATCGCAGGTGGCGCTGCCTTGCAGCAAAATGTTGTCGATGTCGATGTAGCCGGAGCCATCACCGCCCCAGAGATAGATTTCGAGCAAGAAGGGCTTGCCGGCGAGCTCTGCTGCGGTGGGAAGGGCCGTCGCACCGCCGATGAAGCTGCTCCAGGCCAGGTTCATCGAGTACCACGAACCGGTCGAAGGCAGTGTGAAGCTGTTCGTCACCGCCGTGCGGTGGCTGGCGCCGTCTTTCCAGGTGAGGAAGACTTTCCCCTGCACCGGCGCGGTGGAACCGACGCGGAACACATCGAAGAGGATGTTGCCGATGTTGCCGGTTGCGGTCGGGTCCATGTCGAAGCGGACCCACAGACTGTCGCGGTTCTGCGTCATGCTGGTGCGCGCGCTGTCGTAAGTCGTGTCGTAGGCCGCGTCCCAGTCACGCATGCGGCGGGAGAGCGCGCCACCGCGAATCGGACCGTTGCTGGTCGGCTCGCTGATGTCGGTGAGTCCGTTCATGTCGTCCTCGATCTGAATCTTGGCCGCGTTGACCACACAGCCATGCTTGTAGCTCGGCGGCGCGGGCAGACCGCCGCTGGCGACGTTCAAATCGTACTCCAGCAGGTTCGTCAGCGAGGCTGGCACGGCACGCAGAGCGAAGTCGAGGCTGTTGTCGGCATCCGCACCGCCCACGACATCACCTGGCTCACGTCCGATGGCCAACGTCATGACCGGACTCGTGATCGCCGTCCCCTTCCCTCCTGCCTGGACGCCGTTGTTGTCATTGTCGATGCCGTTGTCCGCGCTCACCTGCGCCCCCGAGGACATCGGATGAGAGGTCGGAGGTGTGGTGATGCGCACAAAGTAGCGTCCTGGGGCCAGACCGATGAAGGCGTAGCCACCGGAGCCATCGCTGGTCGTGGTGCCTTGGGAAACATCATCGCCATTGCCGATCACCGTGTCGGTGGTGGCGAAAAGTTGCAGCGAGACACCTGCCAGGCCCGGTTCACCCACGTCACGCGTGCCGCTTTGATTCAGATCGTCCCAGACGAGATTTCCCAGTGCCAGACCATTGATGGTGACGACATAATCACGCGTGCCGGAGCAGGTGGCGGTGTCCACGCTGCGGACGGTGAAGCTGTAGCTGCCCACCGCCGTCGGCGTGCCGCTGATGACGCCCGCGTTGCTCAAAGTGACACCTGGAGGTAGGCTGCCGGCGATGAGTGAATAGGTGTAAGGCCCGACGCCGCCGCTGCTGGTGACCGTCTGGCTGTATGCCACGCCGCGATAGCCAGAGGCCAGGCTGGCAGGTGTCAGCGCGAGCGTGGGGCAGTCAATCGTGATGCCGACCGTGGCGCTGCCCACGCAGCCATACACATCACGCGCCTCGGCGGTGAAGGTGAAACTGCCGGCCACCGTCGGTGTGCCGCTGAGCATGCCGGAGGGGCTGAGCGCCAGACCGGTGGGCGCGGAACCCGTGGGAATACTCCAGGTGTAGGGCCCCGTGCCGCCGCTGGCGGTCAAAGTGGTCGTGTAGCTGACGCCCACCGCCGCATTCGTCACGGTCGCGGGAGAAATCGTGATCGTGGGGCATTGCAGCGTGATGATGTAATTGATCGTCCCAGGGCAGTTGTTTTGATCCATGGCCTGGATCGTCACGCTGTAGTTGCCAGGAGCGCTGGTGGGCGTGCCGCTGATCAGGCCGGTGGGCGAGATGCTCATGCCGGTGGGGAAGGTGCCGACGGTGCGGGACCAGGTCTTCGTGCCCACACCGCCGCTGGCGCTGAGCTGCTGCGAGTAGGCATTCCCCACCGTGGCTGCTGGCAGCGAGGCAGGCGTGATGGTGATCGCGGCGCAGTTCACGCCAAGCGAAAGCGCCTGTTGCTTGACGCAGCCGTTCAGATCGCTGGCCTGCACGGTGAAGTTGAACGAGCCGACCGCCGTGGTGGTGCCGCTGATCAAACCGGCGGAGGAGAGCGTGACCCCCGAGGGGAGCGCACCGCTGACCATCGACCAAGTGTAAGGCATGGTACCGCCGCTGGCGGTAAGCTGCTGGGAGTAAAGCTCGGTCGTAGTGGCCTGCGGCAGCGTCGCAGGCGTGATAGCGATGATTGGGCAGTCAAACGTGAGGGTGCAGTCACGCGTGCCGGAGCACCCCGTGCTGTCAGTTGCTTTGATGCGGAAGTTGTAAGAGCCAGGAGCCGCCGTCGGTGTGCCGCTGATGACACCGGTGGCGCTGAGGGCGAGTCCGTCCGGCAAAGCACCGCTGTCGAGGGACCAAGTGTAGGCCGGATTGCCACCGCTGGCGCTCATGGTCTGGCTGTAGGCCTGGTATTGACGCGCATTGGGCAGCGTGGCCGGTGTGACGGTGATGACCGGGCAGGTCACACGCAAGGTGTGGCTGCGAGTGCCGGAGCAGCCGACGCTGTCCGTGCCGCGAACTGTAAAGGTGTAATCCCCCGGAAGCGCCGTCGGTGTGCCGCTCAGAAGGCCCGAGGTGCTGAGGCTCATGCCCGAAGGAAGCGCTCCACTGTCGATGCTGAAGGTGTAAGGCGCGCTGCCGCCCATGCCATCCATCAGCACGGCGCTGTAAGCCACGAACTGCTGCGCGTCGCCCAAAGTAGCGGGAGAAAGCGTGATCGGCGGGCAGACGACGCGCACGCTGAGAGCCTGCGTGCTCACGCAATTGTTCGCATCACGCGCACGAACGGTGATGGAATAGGTTCCCGGCGCGGAGCCCGGTGTGCCGCTCAAAACACCCGCGCTGCTGAGGCTCATGCCGGTGGGCAGTGTGCCACTGGTGATGTCCCAGAGATACGGAGCCGTGCCGCCAGCAGCGTTGAGTGTGACGGCGGTGTAAGCGGCGTATTGCGTGGCATCCGAGAGTGTTTTGGGCGTGATGTTCAGCACCGGGCAGGCCACGGCGAGCGTGTAGGCCCGCAGACCGACGCCACCGTAAGTGTCGCTGGCACGCGCGGTAAACGGATAGCTGGTTGGAACGGAAGTCGGCGTGCCGCTGAGCAGTCCGCTGATGCTGTCGATCGTCAGACCGGCAGGCAGTCCGTTGTTCCCGCTGGTGGTGACGCTGTGACGCGCGGCGACTTCGACAGTGCTGATCGCGCGGTTGTAAATCACCAGTTCATCAAGAGCGCCGCCCCAGTGGGTGCCAGCGGTGCTGCTGCCACCGACAACCAACGGCTGGGTGGAGTGATTGATGGCGGTGGTGAGCGCCTTCGAAGCGATCTGGGCGCCGTTGACGTAAAGGCGCAGAGTGTTGAGGTCGTAAGTGGCCACTACATGGCTCCAAGCATTCACAACCACCGGCGCATCGACGAAATCAGCGCCATTGATCCAGAAACGCAGCGTGTTGGTGCCACCAAGCTGCATAAGGCCGTAACCATTGGCAGGAGCAGCCACATCACTGGTCTTGGCAGCGATCACGCGATTGCCAGCAGGTGTTGCCGCGGTCGGCCGAACCCAGGCCTCAAGGCTGATCTGCGCCGGGCGCATGGCCGACTGATCCGCCACCTGCATGTAGTCGTTCGTTCCATCCAGGCTGAACGCGCGACCCACGACACCGGCGGTGAAGCCAACACCATTGAGCAACGCACCATGGTTCGCGCTCAACAGCTCTGCGGCGCTGTTTTCACCCGGCCACCACACGACTGAACCGCTCAAAGCCGAAGGACCGAAGCTCCAGGTGTAAGGAGCGGTGCCACCGGAGGCGGCCAAACCCTGGCTGTAAGCCGCATATTGCGTGGCGGAGGGCAGCGTGGCGGGATTGACCGTCACGAGAGCGTTCATGAGCGTGAGCGTGTAGCTTTGGGTGCCGGTGCAGCCCTGGCTGTCTGTGCTGCGCACCGTGAAATTATAGGAGCCTGGGGCAGCCGCCGCTCCCGGAGTGCCGCTGATGACACCCGCGCTGCTCATGCTCATGCCGTTGGGCAGGCTGCCGCTGCTGATCTGATAGCTGTAACCGCCCGAACCGCCGCTAGAGCTGAGTGACAACGGATTGTAGGCCACATATTGAGTCGCCATGGCCACAGTGCCTGGGCTGATCGTGATGGTGGGGCAGCCACGGAAACCGAAGTCGATGGTGTTCTCCGTGTTGGTGGTGCCGCTGCTCCCGGCCTCGCCAGCGGCGGTGAGCATGATTGTGGGGCTGATGACCGCCGTGCCGATGCCGCCGGTCTGGCTGCCGTTGCTGTCGTTGTCCTCCCCATTGTCAGACAAGTCCGCCACGCCAGAAGCAAGCGGATACGTGACTGGCGGCGTGGGAATGCGGACGCGGTAAGCGCCGGGCTGATAAACCGTGAAACCGTAAACACCGGAGCTGTTCGTCGTCGTGCTGGCGATGACGGTGTTCACCGAACCGTCGAGCAATTCGACCGCAACACCTGAGCCAACACCGCTTTCAGAGCCGCTGGTGAACACACCGTCGTTGTTGGCGTCGATGAACAGTTGGTTGCCGAGTTGTATGCCGGTGAACAAGCCGAAATCGACGCTGAGTTCCGTATCGGGGTTTGTGTCACCGTCATTGACTGGTTCCGTGCCGACGGCCAGCGTGATCACCGGGCTGTAGAGATAAGTTCCTGGCCCGCCTGGCTGCGAGCCATTGTTGTCGTTGTTGATGCTGTTATCAGCGGTGACGACGTTGCCACCAGCGGCAGGGATGCCTGAGGGTGGAGTGACGCGCACGACGTATTTGCCATCGGCAAGGCCAGTGAAGTTGTAGGAGCCAACTGGGCTCGTGGTGGTGCTGCCGACGAGCAGGTCATCCGCGTCACCGGCGGTGTCGTTGGTCGTGCGGTAGAGATTCACGGCGACACCGCCGATGCCCAGCTCACTGAACGCGCCGGTGTCGCGCACGCCGTTCTTGTTGGCATCGTTCCAAACCTGGTTGCCGATGGTGAGCGTGGCCGAGGTGCCGACCTGGCAGAGATACACAAGATCAGTGACCACCGGATTGCTGCTGCTGCCGCCGGAGAGAACAATGCTGGCGCTGTCGATCTGCGCCTGCGTGGCGGCATTTGCGATGCGGAAGCGGTAGGTGAACTGACGCCACACCGGCTGCGCGTTGCTCGCCGAGGCCTCGGTCCAGCCGTTGTAATCCGCCGCGCCAAGAGCGGGATAAGAAATCGTGCCGCCGCTGTAACCGCAGCACTGGTCCACGCCTGGGGCCGTGGCGCTCAGCTCACCCTGAGGGACGGTGTAGTATTGATAAATGCCCGGAGTGGAACCGGTGATGATCTGGAACACATGCGCGTTCGCGCCGAGATCCCATAGGATGGAAGCAGCGCCAGAGGAGGCGTTCGCGGCCCACACGCTCAGCTCATATTCCTTGCCGGCTTGCAATGCCGTGCTCCAGGCACCGCCGCCCGCCGGGCGCAGGCTGACGCAGGAGTTGGTACCTTGCATGAGCAGCATGCGCTTGCCGTGACGGCTCTTGACGCTCTCCGTCCATGAAACACGCGATCCATTATTGCCCGCGAGCACCTGCACACGCTGAAGCGGCTCACCGACTCCGCTGGTGCCATTGGTGCCGCCCAGCCACTGGTAGGCGTTGATGTTGGTGCCGAGCGCGGTGCCAGCGCCGTCATAACCGAGCACGCTGACCGGCGTTCCGGTCGTGTTGGGCAGTCCCTGGAACTCAAAGCTCGGGTTGTCGATGAGGTTGGTGACCAAGCAGGGGCTGGGATTGGCGAAACCAATGTCGATGGTACTGTCCGCATCATTGTCATCACCATCCGCGCCACTGCTGGGCTCGGTGCCAGGGGAAAGCGTGATGAGCGGCGAGACGACTGGATCGCCCGAGACAGTCTGGAGGCCGTTGTTGTCATTGTTGACGCGATTGTCGAGCGCGACCTGGCTGGTGCTGACGCGTGGGTAGTAGGTCGGCGGCGTGGGAATGCGAACGTAATAGACGCCAGGGGCGAGGTTGGTGAAGAGATAAAGACCGTTTGTGTCGGTGACAGTCGTGCCGAGCATCACATCATCACCGCTGCCGTTCTCGGCGTTGCCGTTGATGCCGGGAGACCACAATTGCAGCGGCAGGTTCGGCACACCACTTTCAGTGGAGTTGCGCAGGCCGTCGTCATTCATGTCGATCCACACCTGATTGCCGATGGCCATTCTCTTGACGACAAAGGTGACGGAAGTCGTCGCGCTCTGGCAGTTGTAGGCATCCGTGGCACGCACCGTGACCGCATAGCTGCCCAGCGTCGTGGGCGTGCCGCTGACCGTGCCATTGGAGGCCATCGTCAGGCCTGGAGGCAGCGTGCCGCTGATCAGCGCGAAGGAATACGGGGCCGTGCCTCCACTGGCGGTGAGGGTGTGCGAGTAGCTGGTGGTGAGATAGCTATTCGGAGGTGACACACCGCCCAGCGTGATCACCGGGCAGGCCGGAGTCACCGTGTGGACACGGGAACCTGAGCAGCCGTTGGCATCCGTCGCAGTGAGCGTGAAGGTCGCAGGCGTGGTGCTGGTAGCGGTGCCGGTGAGTGCTCCCGTGGCTGTGTTGAGGCTGAGCCAAGCGGGCAGATTCGTCGCACTCCAGGTCAGCGGTGTGGCGCTGCTGCCGCTGGCGGTAGCCACTTCTGAATAGGCAAAGCCAATCACCGGAGCCGAGAGCGTCGCAGGATTCACGGTGATGACAGGGCAGACCTTGATCTGATAGGTGGCGACGCCTTGGCAGCCCTCAGAGTCCGTGACACGCACAGTGACGCTGGCCCCTGCCCCGTTCACCGTCGTCGGAGTGCCTGCGATGACACCCGCGCCAGAGAGCGTGAGTCCATCTGGCAAGGTGCCGCTCTTGAGGGCATAGCTGTAAGTGCCCGTACCGCCAGTGGTGGTGAGTGTTTGTGAATATGCCGAGCCGACGGTGGCCAAAGGCAGCGTGGAGGGGGTCAGGGTAAAGGCCGGGCAGCGAGGGTCCAAGGTGTAAACCTGTGTTGCAACACAGCCATTGGCATCCGTGGCACGCACAGTGAACGTGGCAGGAGTGGTGCTGGTGGGCGTGCCTCTGACGACACCTGTCGAGGCATTCAGCGTGCACCAAGCTGGCAATGTGCCGCTGGCGATGGTGAACTGGTAAGGAGCCGCGCCGCCAGTAGCGCCAATCGTCTGTTCATATTCCAAACCGACCGTGGCGGGCGGCAGCGCAGATGGTGTGAGGCTGATGATCGGGCAGACCTGCATGGGCAGCACTCGCGTGCCGCTGCAACCATTCGGATCGGTGGCGCGCACAGTAACATTGACACCCAAACCGTTCGAAGTGGTGGGAGTACCACTGATGACACCCGTGGCAGCATCAAGTGTGAGCCCCGCAGGCAGCGTGCCGCTGGAAACACTCCACTGGTAGCCTAGCCAGCCCGTCACCGTCTGCAGCGTGTGCGAAGGCCCGGACCATTGCAGACGGGCGACTGCAGAACCTGCGTTTTCATAATACTCCACTCGAATCGGCACCACGGTGCCAGCGGTCAGTGTGATCGTGGCGCTGTGGGAGGTCGCGGACTGATCCACCCAGTGGTCGATGATGAGCGTGTTGTTCACCCACACACGCACGCCGTCGTCAGAGGTGGATTGAAAAGTGTGCGTGCCACTGGCGCTTGGACGAATGAACCCGCTCCAGCGTACCGAAAAGACATCAGCCGGCACCGAGGCATGCGGTGAGCCGCCAGCCCAATCGAAATCAATCGAGGCATCCTGACGTGTCAGCAGCAGCGTGTTAAAGCTTTTGCCAGAGAAATACTGGCCGGTCAGACCAGACGCTGGCAAGGCCGTCAGTGCCTGGGTGTAAGCCTGGCCAACTCTGGCCGTGGCTGGCACGGCAGGATCAATCGTGATCGTGGGACAGACCGGTGGCAGCGTGTAAGTGCGTGAGCCTGTGCAAAGGTTCGCGTCGGTGGCGGTAATGGTGAAAGTGACGGACACCGAGTTGGTCGGCGTGCCAGACAGCACGCCCGTGTTTGGATCCAGATAAAGCCATGCAGGCAGCCCGGAAGCACTGAAAACCAACGGCGCGGCGGAGCTACCAGTGGCGGTGATGGTCTGTGAGTAAGGCGCACCGATCAAGGGCGCTGGCAATGTGGCAGGATTGACCGTGATGACTGGGCAGACCTTGATCCGCATGGACTGATCCTTGTAGCAAGTGTTCGCGTCTGAGGCACGGAGGGTGATGCTTTCTCCATTCACCCCGCTCGTGGCCGCAGTCGGAGTGCCGGTGATCGAACCACCGCCACTGATGCTCAAACCTGGAGGCAGCGTGCCAGTAACAACGCTCCAGGCGTAAGGCGTGGCGCTGCTTCCCGTGGCGCTCATGGCCTGTGTGTATGCCGTGCCCACCACCCCCTGTGCCACCGTGGCTGGCGCGATGGCGATGACCGGACAAGAACGGAAGCCGAAGTCGATGGTGCTCTCAAAGCTGGTGCTACCGCTGGACCCAGGCTCGGTGCCTGTGGCAAGCGTGATAAGCGGACTGTTGGTCTCCGTGCCAGCTCCGCCCGGCTGAATGCCGTTGCTATCATTATCTTCGCCGTTGTCCTGTGCATCCGAGATCGTGGCAAACGAATATGCGGTGGCGGGCACCGGCACACGCACGCGATAGGTTCCCGGAGCACAGCCACCAAAAAGATAGCGACCATCAGCGCCGGTGACGGTGGTGGCCAGCACGGTGCCACCGCTGTTCACCAACTGCACACTGACGCCGGGAATGCCCGTATCACCGCTGCCAAACAAGCCGTCGCCATCCGCATCATAAAACACGAGATCCCCGAGATTTACGCCGTCATTGAGACCGAAGTCGATGGAAAGCTCGGTGTTGGGATTGGTGTCACCGTCGTTGATCGGTTCAGTGCCTGGAGCAAGCGTGATCAGTGGGCTAAAGATCGGATTGCCTGGTCCGCCAGGCTGAAGACCGTTGTTGTCGTTGTTAACGCCGTTGTCGAGGGGTGTCACCGCGCCAGAAGTGGCGGGCAGAGACGCCGTCGGCGTGACCTGCACATAATAAACGCCGGCAGGAACCGCGCTAAAGACATAAGCACCGCTGCTCGTCGTGGTGATTGACGGAGCCACTTCATAATCCGCATTCACCCCCGTGCCTCCACGCACGCCATCGGCCCCTGGATGGAATAAACGCACCACCGCGCCAGCCACACCAGGCTCACCCACGTCCTTGATGCCATCACGGTCCGTGTCCAGCCAAACGGCGTTGCCGAGGCAAAGCCGAGCATCAGGCTGAGGGATGCGGGTGAAAAGAATGGAGTCTTCGATGGCGGAAGGATTGTTGCCGTACACACCCATCATGGTTCCATCGGCGGAGATTCCGTCTCCTCCATTGTAAATGTTCCAGAAAGCGTAAGACGCATCCTGGGCTACGTGACCATCATCAATGAGCAGGTCGGAGATGCGCGTGTACAAATCAACAGGCGTGTCCCACATTACGGCAAAGCTGCCGGAGGAACCGCTGCTGTAGATCGAGCCCAGGGCACGTCCAGTGTCGCTGATCGCTCCCACGATGCCGCCTAGTTTGTCCTGTGGCAAGATGCGGGCCAGATTTGTGCGCGTGCTGGTCTGGGTGTCGTACACAAACGGCACCGGCACGCCGGAGATGCGCTGGCTGGAGCCCACATAACGTCCATTCGGGCTGATGCGTCCTCCGCGCAGTGAGCCGCCGGTAAAAGTGACCACCGTGGCACCCCAGCCGCCGGCAGGACTGCCGCTGATCACCTTGCCCACGCCACTGCTGTCGATGACTAGCAGCTTGGTGCCGTCAGCGGAGGCATCAAGCACCTCACGCACACCGGAGATCGCCGTCCATGCACGCGTGCCGAGATTCCACCAACCGCCCTGCGACATCAGTGGGCCTGAGGGGCCATCAGGATCAGTGGTGCCAAAAGCGTAAGTGCTGTCGGCCGTCAAAGCAGTCGGCAAGGCGTAAACGCTGGCATTGCCATCGTATGGAGTCAGCAGGCGAGTGACTGTGCCGGAGGCACGGTTGTAGAACCAGGGAATCACGTTGAACTTGGATCCAGTCGTCCACTTTTCATGGCCCACAACGTTCCCGCCGTCGTTTACGTCACCGCCCATCGCATACGGATGCGCGGCATCCACCAACGGAATGTCCACGTTGGTAAGCGAGAGCGTGTTCATCACAAAACCACGCGTCTTGAGGCCGAATCGAATGCCGGTGATCCAGCGACCGTCTGGCGACATGTTGAAGATGCAATTGCCCTGGCTTTGCGTTTCACCACCGAAGACGTCGCGTCCGACCCGTGTCGCCAAATAGCGGCCTCCGTTGGTTTCACCGGATGGTGTGGGACAATCCGCGGGAGCGTTGGAGATGATGATGACGCGTGTGAAAGATGCCTGGCAGGAATTAGCGTCTGTCACCGTCAGTGTAACGGTCGAGCTACCTGCTGCCGTGGGAGTTCCACTGAGCACACCGCCGTTGCTCAGGCTCAAGCCGGCTGGCAACGTGCCGCTCGATACAGCATAAGAATAGGGAGACGTGCCCCCGGCTGAGATCAATGTCTGCGAATAAGCGGTGCCGACGATGCCAATGGCAATCGTCCCCGGACTCACACTCAGAACCGAGCACTGCGGCTCAAGGGTATAAACACGTGAACCAACACAACCGTTCGCGTCCGTCGCACGGATGGTGAACGTCTGCGGAACTGGGCTGGTGGGTGTGCCACTGAGCACGCCAGTGCTCGTATTAAGACTCAATCCGGCGGGTAAAGTGCCGATGGCGACCGCAAACGCATGAGGTGTGGCACCACCAGTGACACCAATCGTCTGCGAATAGCTCGTGCCGACGGAAGTGGTTGTGGAGATGGCCCCCAGGCTGATGACCGGGCACACTTTGAGGCTGAAGATTTGATTCTTCGTACAACCATTGGTATCCGTGGCCCTCACGGTGATGTTGACCCCCGTTCCGTTGGAAGTTGTCGGCGTGCCGCTAATGACACCCGCATTGCTAAGAGAAAGCCCGGCCGGCAGCGTGCCGCTGGCGAGCATGTAAGTGTATGGAGCGACGCCCCCGCTGGATGAAATCGTCTGTGAGTAGGCTGTTCCGACCACACCAGCCGGCAATGTGCCCGGAGTCATCGTGATGACCGGGCAAACTTGAAGATTGAGAGTCGCAATACCTTGGCAGCCGTTCGCGTCCGTGACACGGAAGCCAAGGCTTGCGCTGTTGACTGTGACGGTCGGCGTGCCGGAAATGACACCGGTGGTGGCGTTAAACGAAAGACCTGCCGGCAACGTGCCTGAAGTCTGCACCCATGCATAGGGAGCGACGCCGTTGCTGGGGGCGAGTGTTTGGGAATAGGCTGTGCCGATGAATGCCTGTGAGAGCGTGGCAGGCGTGATGCTGATGGCCGGACAGGAGGCCGCCAGCGTGAAAGCGAGTGTTTTCACGCAGCCATTGGCATCCGTGACGCGTACCGTGAAGCTGGCCGAGGTGGAGCTCGCCGGTGTTCCACTCAAAACGCCTGCGGCGCTCAGCGAGGCCCACGCTGGCAGCGAACCGCTCGCAATGGAGAAGGCATAGGGAGCGGCACCGCCTGTGGCGCCGATCGTCTGGGAATAGGAGACACCCACTGTCGGTGTGGCAAGCGTCGAGGGAGACAGAGTTATAAGCGGGCAGACTTGCAATGAGAGTGTCGCATTGGCCTGACACCCGTTCGCATCCGTCGCACGGAAACCAAGGCTCGTACTGGCACCATTTCCAGTCGTTGGGGATCCGGAGATCACACCGGTGCTCGTGTTGAGTGCGAGCCCTGCGGGCAATGTGCCCGTGGCGAGAGACCATGTGTAAGGCGGGCTTCCTCCACTGGCAGTGAGCGTCTGCGAGTAGGCGCTGGAAACAGTTCCTGCAGGCAAGCTCGCCGTGGTGACAGTCACCGTGGGACAACCAATGGTCATGACATAATCTTCGACTTCGCCATTTCCCAGAGTTCCAGTGGCACCAGGTGTGCTCACCGATGTCAGACGCACACGGACCCCGGCGACACCGAATGTGGCGGAGGCCGGCACCGTGAAGTTAATGGTCCGATTCGAATTGGAAGCGCCGTTGGCGACGAGAACGTTGCTGGCCACCTGCTCGCCGGCGTCGGTTAGAACACCATTGCGGTTGAAGTCAATCCAGGCATGGAGAAACGCGGTGGAGCCGCTGGTGTTGGTCACCGTGGCCGTCAGCGTGCCAGATGCTCCGGGAGCGATGCTTGCGGGCACGGCAACGCCGTCTTCATCGTCCGCGCCATTGAGATCGTCTCCCGTGGCATTCGAATTGGTGGCGGCGGCTGATTCTGAATCGATCAGAGTCCCCAGGTACAAACTCGGCACCACCGCGCTGCTCGCGCTGCCAAACAACGAATGGTCACCATAATCCATCGCCTTCAGCAGGCCAAAGTCGATGGTGTTGTCGATGTCGATGCCTCCGCTGGCCAGATTGCCAGGTTCCTTGCCCACGGCCAGATCCACCACCGGGCTGTAAACTGCGGTGCCCGCGCCGGCTGGCTGCGAGCCATTGTTGTCGTTATCGACACCGTTGTCCGCACCAGCGGTGATGCTTGCCAGGCTGAAGAGAACCGGCGGGGTGAGGCAGAGGAAATACTTTCCTGGCGGCCGGTTGGTAAAGCCATAAGCGCCAGAGCCATCGGTCGTAGTCGATGCAACCAAGGTGTCCGCTGCCGTGCCAGAGCCGCCAATGGCATTGTCTGTGCCGGGAGTCCAGAGTTGGACCGTGACACCGCTGATGCCGCTTTCACCCGCCTCTTTGAGTCCGTTGTTGTTGGCATCATTCCACACCAAATTGCCAACGCTTGTAGCTTGAGAAATTCCCAACTTGGCATTTACGAGACCATTGGTTCCAATCGAGACCGAGAGCCTTCCATTCACCGTTCCATCACTGCCAGCACCTGAGCCGAGGAATTCACCGGTGTTGAACCAGCCCTGGGGCAAATCTGCCACAGGCGCAGCCCCCCCCAGGCTGCCGAAGGAAGTGCTCAGAACGACGGTGTAGCTCGTGTTGGCGCTCGCGCCGCCCAGAATAAAGGTGCCGTCATCCTTGACGGGGAAGGAGTCCACCAGATTGCCGGCACCATCCACCAGCAGGGCAAACAAGGTGCCTCCCGCATTGGAGCCGGTTCCTCCCACAGTGTTGTCCGCCAGCCCATTCGTATCCTCATAAACAATCCCTTTGACGCCCAGTGATGTGACTGAGGAGGAGATGCCTTCCGACAAGTCATCATATTTAAGCGACGAGCCCGTGGGCAGGGTGCCGACCCTGACGGCAACGGGGTTGGCAGTGTCATAATTGTCCAAACGATACAACGTCGCACTGGTGGATGCCACGCCATAAAGCCGCGTCACCCCGCCGACGCCTGCGATTTGTACAGCGCTGTTAGATGACACCGGGATCTGTGTGTTGATATTGATGCTCGTGGCCGCAGGGCCGCCGGGATCGAAACCATCGGTCATGAACTGGTTGAAGAGCGTGTTCGTCGTGTTGTTCACCGCCGTGGAAGTGACCAACAGGCCGTCCTGAGGACGGATCACAAAGTCACCTCCGCCAAATTTCTGAGTCCGGTGGAAGAAGTTGGGGTAATCGTTGAAGGCGGGGCTTTTGAGCGCCTTGCCTGTCGCATCCAGTCGCCAGGCGACCACGTTGTCGTTGTTTTGACCGCCTCCGTAATAATCCCCGGCGTAGTATGCGGCGCGCGGAAACGCGCCTGAACCCGCCGATGATGAATTAGGTGAGCCTGTGTTGTACGGGATGTTGGAGAGGTTGGATCCTGTGACCGTCTGATAACTCCATGTCTTGGTGACATTGTCATAATAGGCGGTATTGAGCTGATAATTATAGCCGCTTGAGCCTGCGGAGCTGGAGTTCCAGTAGAAACGCCGGTTCAGCCAATCCAGTGCCAGGCCGTTCATATACGCATTGCTGGCGCTGGCGTTATATCCCGAAGTGGCTGTGTTCAGATTCAGGATGCCAGGAGTGACCGAGACGGTCGGCGTGGCGGAGTTGGGATTGTAAACAGAAACTTCGTCCAGATAGAAGTTTCCGTTGTTGCTGCGGATCGCATAAAAATAGTCCCTGAAATTCGATGATGGGGCCACGATCGTGGTGGTGTAGTCCTCCACTTCTCCATCACCGCTCGCTCCGACCGGCCCCGGAGTTGACACGGAGGTCAGTCGGAAGCGTGTGCCAATGGTGCCGAGGCTAGCAGTGCTCGGCACGTCAAAGAAAAAGGTCTGGTAGTCACTGGTGGTGCCGGCGGGCACCACCACATCAGTGACGATCTGTTCATCTGTGTCCGTCACAGACCCATTGTTATTAAAATCAGCCCAGCCATTCAGATAAGCCGGCGAACTACTGAGATTCGTCACATTCACAGTCACCGCGACACCCGCCTGGCCGCGAACCAGAATAGCCTGGACTGTGGTGCCATCCTCATCGTTGACGTTGTTGATGTCGTCCCCGGTCGCCGCCAAATTCGTGAACGCCGTGAATTCAGCATCTGTGAAATCGCCCAACTTGAGGGTGTCGGACAGTTTGCTGCTGGCATCCTGAAAGAGAGAAAAGTCACCGTGGTCAGATGGGGCCACGATGGTGATCGTGTAATCTTCGACTTCCCCAGTGCCAGATGAACTCGTGCTGCCAGGATTGGGGATTGAAGTTAAGCGGAAGCGAGCGCCCACCGAGCCTAAGGCCGCAGCCGTCGGCACGGTGAAGGTGTAGGCCTTGTTGACACCGTTGGTGCCAGTCGTCATTGGATCGTTGATGATAATCTGCTCGCCGGCATCAGTGAGCACGCCGTTGTTGTTGAAATCGATCCATCCGTTCAGATAAACCTCAGCCCCACTCGTGTTGGTGACATTGAGCGTGACGGTCTGCCCAGTTTGGCCTTGAATGAGCCCCACTGGCAGCGTCACCCCGTCCTCGTCATCCGAACCCGTGGTGTCATCGCCCACGGCCGTCGCATTCGTCACCACAGATTCGGCGTCCACCAAAGCTCCCATTCTGACCGCGTTTGAAAGCGTGCTGAAGGCAGGAGCAAACGAAGAAAAATCACCAAAGTCCGAAGGCAGGACAATGTTGGTGATGCTGTCCTCCACTTCCCCATTGCCGCTGACACTCGCTGGTCCAGGACTGTTGGTGGTGGTCAGTCGCACGCGCACGCCGGCCGTGCCCAGAGTGGCGGCGGCGGGCACGGTGAAACTGACCGTCCTGTTGGAATTCGATGTGCCTGTCGCAATCGTGGTGTTGGTGGCGATCTGCTCCCCGGCGTCGGTAAGCACGCCATTGCCATTGAAATCAATCCAGACATTGAGGTAGGCAGTGCTGCCGCTGGTGTTGGTGACGTTGACGGTCAATGAGCTTGACGCTCCCTGGCTAAGATAGGCTGGCACTGTGACGCCATCCTCATCATCGCTACCGGTGATGTCATCGCCCGTGGCCGTGGCGTTGGTGGTGGCAGCAGACTCCTTGTCTGTGGTTGCACCGATCTTCAAGGTGGTGACCACGGTGCTGCTCGCGCTCGAAAATGAAGTAAAGTCGCCAAAGTCGGAAGTCTGCGCCATCACCGTGCCACTGGCCGAAAACAGAAACAGCAGCGCTCTCAACAATAAGCAGTAGCCAGGACGGATCCGTTCTGTGGAGGCATGATATCCCACGCCCCACGCTGAAGCGCAGAGAAGTGTGGCAACCCGTCCCTCGCGTGCTTTAGGCGCTGGGCATCGGCCGCTGTTTCCCGTGGATAATTCCATGTATTTTGGGTGAATTTTCCATTCTAACCAAACCCATTATAATTTCAATAAAAAGAAGATGGATAATTAACTTTCCTTAACCAAGCATTCATAGGCTCGCCTGCATGTGGCTGTTCAGCGCCCAATTTGCCTCAAAAACCCCTCACCGGCCCTCGACACCCGGCCTTTCGGCCCCTATTCTCGCCGCCCTTCATTCCAAACGCCCATGAGCAAGAAAATCGTCCTCGCCTATTCCGGTGGTCTCGACACCTCCGTCCTCCTTTCCTGGATCAAAGACACCTATCAGGCCGAAGTCATCGCCTTCTGCGCCAACGTCGGCCAGGACGACGAACTCAAGGGGCTCAATGCCAAGGCCAAGAAAACCGGCGCGTCCAAAATCTACATCGACGACCTCCAGGAAGAATTCGCCACGGATTTCATCTACCCGATGATCCAGGCCGGAGCCATTTACGAGGGCCAGTACTTCCTCGGCACTTCCATTGCCCGACCGCTCATCGCGAAACGCATGGTGGAGATCGCCAAGGCCGAAGGCGCCACCGCCATCGCCCACGGTGCCACTGGCAAGGGCAACGACCAGGTCCGCTTCGAGCTCACTGCCGCCGCCCTGGCCCCCGAAATCGAAATCATCGCCCCCTGGCGTGACGAGCGCTTCCGCAACGAGTTCCCCGGTCGCGCCGAGATGATCGACTACTGCGAGAAGAAGAAAATCCCCGTCCAGGCCAGCGCCAAGAAGCCTTTTTCGATGGACCGCAACCTCCTGCACATCAGCTACGAGGCCGGCATTCTCGAAGACCCCTGGTTCGACGCCAGCGATCCCAAGTACAAGGGCTACTTTAACACCCTCTCCGTCTTCCCCGAGGACGCGCCAGACAAAGGCGAGACCGTCATCCTCGAATTTGAAAAGGGCAACTGCATCGCCGTGAATGGCAAGGTGCTCTCCCCGCTCGGCGTGATGAAACTGCTCAACAAGCTCGGCGGTAAGCACGGCGTCGGCCGTGTGGACATGGTGGAAAACCGCTTCGTCGGCATGAAAAGCCGCGGCGTTTATGAAACCCCCGGCGGCAGCATCCTGCATTTCGCCCATCGCCAGATCGAAAGCCTCACCATGGACCGCGAGGTCATGCATCTGCGTGACAGCCTCATCCCGAAATACGCCCAGCTCGTGTACAACGGCTTCTGGTACGCGCCGGAGCGTCACGCCCTGCAAGCGCTCGTCACCGAAACGCAGCAGAAAGTCTGCGGCACCGTGCGCCTCAAGCTCTACAAGGGCAACATCATCGCCGCCGGCCGCAAAAGCCTTTACAGCCTCTACGACCCGCAGGTTGCCACCATGGAAGCAGACCCGACGAAGGCCTACAACCAGGACGACGCCACCGGCTTCATCCGCCTCAACGCCCTGCGCCTCAAAACCGGAGCAATCCGTGACAAGAAGAAGTAATCACCGCTTTTTCATCCTCTCATTTCGGCAACGCCGGCAGCCACCGCTGTCGGCGTTGTTGTTTCACCATAATGTGAAGCCCGTCTTCGCCGCCTTGCCAACACGGCTGCTGCACAGCAAAAACAATGCGCTCACCACATAAGTCAGACTACCGACGCCCACCCAGATTGGGATCACCGCGTGCGGGATCAGCGCCCCTCGTGGCGCTTCGATGGCAGGAAACACGCGGTTGATGAAAAACACCCCGGCCCCCGCACCCCCCAGATAAACCAGCGCCAGCAGCCACTTGAACAGACTCTTTCCATTCATGAAACCATACATGACCATCAGGCTGATGGCATACCAGACAACCGCCCCCGCAAACCAGCGAAAAATCTCATGAAACAAGAACATGGCGATCATCACCGCGCCCAGGATCATGTGCAGCCACATCCACTTGCGAGTGAACTGGATTTCTTCCAGGTGGATGGCACCACGATAGCGCTGCACGTCGAGCATTTTCTAATCAGGGGGAGGATGGAGGTGATTCGATCAGGTTGTCTTTGATCATGACACCGGTCTTTTGCTCAAAGTACAACCACGCACTGTTCTTAGCAAGTTTACGGCCACAGTCCATGCACAGGTTGCTTGTCACGAGCACATTTTTCACCTCGCCCGTGCTCCAAACCGCCGCAGTCGAGAGCCCTGAGAACGTGTTGCCATTGAGGATCAACCCATTGGCTCCGCCCTCGATCAAAACACCCGTTCCTTCATCAATCCCCATCGGTGTTTTCTCCTCGGCCGGCCGTTTGTCCTTCCCTGCCCCGATGTAGGTGTTGCAGAAGGTGTTCCCGCTGATCGTGTTGCGCTCCGCGTCCTTGCCCACCCGAACCGAAAACTTGTGCGCGATGGTGAAGGTGTTCGCGCTGATCGTGCAGCCGCAGGCATCGCGCAGGTCGATGCCGCCCTCCAGATGATGCGCGATCACGTTCGCGCTCAGCGTGATGCCGTAGCAGTCGCGATCCAGAATGATCGCCGTGCCGTTGCACTCCTCGATCATGTTGCCGCTCACCACCGAACCGTAGGTGTTCTCGATGATCACCCCGTTGCCCAGATGGTCGTCGATGTTGTTGCCGTTCATGCACAAGTTGAAGGCATCCACACAGCGCAGCGCGTCCTGGTTCTCCTCAAAGTGGTTCGCGTTCACCACGATGTCGTGACAGCCAAGGATCTCGATCCCGCTTTTCTTGTTGTAGGTGATGATGCAGTCCGCCACGCGTGGATCTTCAAAACAGTCCTTCAGCACGATCCCGTGCCCGCCGTGATGGTCCACGGACACGCCTTCGAGGTAAATCTCCTGAATGCCCTCCGCGAAGATGCCATCGCCGCTCTTTTCACTGCCGCTGATACGCAGGTCCGCCATCTGCACCCGCCATAACCTTGCTTTCTTATCCGAGTCGAGATTCGTCGGACGCAGGATGATCGCGGGGCTGCCATTGTCACTCTTGTTGATGATGTGCGTCGCCGCACCGCCGCCCACGATGCGCGTCTCCGCCGTTTTCACCCGCAACGGCTCCGTGATCTCGTAATTCCCCGGCGGGATCGTCACCAGCCCGCCGCTTTCCGGCACCGCGTCCAGCGCCGCCTGCAAGTTCGGATACTTAGCAGCATCGACTGCCACAGGGGCGGACGTTTGGGCGTTCAGGACGACCACGGCAGACAACAACAAGGCGAGCAGAATTTTCATCCCGCAACAAACGCTCACTGGATCGCTTTTTCCGCCTGCAAAAGCATTCAAACGAGCCACGTTCACTTTCCACCATGATCAAACGCCTCACCCTGCTGCTTGCCGCAGCCCTCTCGTGCTCCTCCGCTCACGCGGAACCAAAGAAGCTCCTCGTCGTCACCGTCACCACCGGTTTCCGTCATTCCTCCATCGAGACCGCCGAGAAAGTCCTCGCCGAGCTCGGCACCAAGTCCGGTGCCTTCACCGTCGATTTCGTCCACCAGCCCGAAGGCCAGCCGAAAAACCCCGGCAAGCCGCCCGTGCGTGGTGACAAAGACACCGACGAATCCTTCAAGGCCAAGGCGGAAGCCTTCAGTATCGCGAGCGCCAAGTTCAACGAGGACAACCAAGTCTGGGGAGACAAGATCAAAGCCTACATGGCCGAGAAAATGGCCCTCGATAAAATCAAAGACTACGACGGCTTCGTCTTCGCCAACACCACCGGCGATCTCCTCTTCCCCGACCGCGACGGCTTCATCAAGCTCATCGAAAACGGCAAGGCCTTCATCGCCATGCACTCCGGATCCGACACTTATCATCCCTTCCGTGGCTACATCGAGATGCTCGGCGGCGAGTTTGAAACGCACAAATCGCAGGTTGAGATCCAGCCCACCCTGCACTCCCCCGCTCATCCCATCACCAAGTCCGTTCCAGTGGGCTGGAAGGTCTTCGATGAGATCTACATCATCAAAACCTTCGACAAGGCCAAGGTTCACGGCCTTCTCGGCCTCAACTCGCATCCCAACCTCGCGCAACTGACCGACGAGGAGAAAAAGAAAGAAGATGAGCTGAAGCGCTACTTCCCCGTCTCCTGGTGCAAGGAGTACGGAGCAGGCCGTGTCTTTTACACCTCCCTCGGCCATCGTGAGGACGTGTGGGATCCCACTTGGAAAGAAGGCACCCCGGACCGCAAAAACAGCCCCGAGATCGCCCACACTTACCAGGAAATGATCCTCGCCGGCATCCAGTGGGCCTTGAAGCTCACCGAAGGCCCCGCCACTCCAGGAAACATCCCCTGATTCATGGCATTCATGGCATTCATGGCACTGTAGTCCCGGCTTCAGCCGCCCTTCTACGCCAGCACTTGACAGTGCTGGCGTTTTTTTACCCGGTCAGCGCTCCGTTACTTCTTCACCAGCGATTCGAGGTAATCGAGCAGGCTGGCGAACTCCTTCACGGTGAAGTTCATCATCAGGCCCGGAGGCATCATGCTCATGGGGAGCTTTTGGCGCTCTTTGATGTCAGCGGTTTTGAAGGTGAACTCCTGGGAGGCGATGTTGCGGAGTTTGACCTCGTTCGCGCCTTTGAGGGTGATGAAGCCCATTTGCTGCGTGCCGTCCTTCAGGGTGATCATCTCGCTGGCGAAGCCTTGGGCGATGGTTTTGTTCGGATCGAGGATGTTTTGGGCCAGATCGGGGCGCTTGTAGGTTTGGGCGATGTTGCCGAGGTAGGGGCCTTTTTGTGCTTCGGTCTCCTTCACGGTGTGACAGGCCACGCAGGTGGCTTTGGTGAAGATTTGCTCGCCGAGGGAGATGTCGCCTTTCACCTTCAAAACTGCCGCGAGGGCGTCCTCGGGTTTCAAGGTCATGAGCTTGGGTGTTTTGTCTTCGATCTTGGTGATGCGCATGGACTTCGCGGCGCGTTCGGCGACGCCTTTGACCTCGGCATCGGGATCGTCGAGCGCGGCGAGGACTTTGGCGGCGCTGGGCATGTGCTTGGAGGCACTGATGGCGTCGATGATGAGCTTGCGGTGCTTCGGATCGGCCCAGCCCTTGTCGAGCGCCTTCTGCGTGAGCTGGATGGACTCGGGGCTGCCCGTCTTGCGATTCGCGAGGTTCAACAAGGCGGCATTGGCATACATCGACACCGGCCACTCGGCCTTCTCGGCGATCTGCTCAATGAGCTGGTGGTGGTTTTCGAGCTTCGGTGCGTTCAAAAAGGCGGCCAAAGCGGCATCGTAGTCTTTGCCGGAGTCGGGGAGCTTTTTGAGAGGCTCCAGGGCGGCCAAGGTGGCGGAGACGCCTTCGGCGCTGTCGGTTTTCGAGAGGGCGATGATCGCTTGAGAAAGCGCCACCGGTCCGACGGATCCGACCTGTCGGACGAGTCCGACGAGCAGAGGCACCGCCTCCGCCGGAATCTCCTCCGCACCAGCAAGCTGCGCGGCCAGCTCCGGCAACACCTTCGGATCCTTCTTCGCGAGTTCGAGGATGCGCTGCTGCGCCTCGTTGAACTGGATGCGGTTGCGGTTCAGTTCCTTCACCAAGAAAGCGGCTTCCTCCGGCGAGGCTTTCGCTAGTGCGTCCTTCAGCGCCACGGCGATCTTCGGCGTCTCGCTCCAGGCCTCCGGCTGGTAATACGGCCCACGTGTGTCCGGCCGCGTGCCCCACGAATCGCCCTTCCACTCGCCTTCTTTGAAATGGAGACGGCTGAGCGCTCCGAGGATACCCTGGCGCAACGCAGGATCGTTGGCCTTGTTGAAACGCTCAATCAGACCAGCGACGACGTCAGCCTCGTGCATCATGGCGAGTGAGCGCAAAATACCTGCGCGATCGCTGCCGGAGCCATCGAGAGCAGCAAAGGCTTGCTTGAAGAGCCGACGAAAAGCGGCGGCGCGAATCGCTGTGTGCGAGATCACCGGATCGGCATGAGCAAAGGCCGCGATAACTTCATCGTCCGAGGCTTTCTCTTTGAGCGAAGCCACCTGATTGCGCTCCGCGGTGCGCAGTGAGGCATACTGAGCCTGATAGCTGTCCGCCTGCTTGTTGTGGCGACGCAGCAACTCACGCTGAGCCTCAATGCGGCGGCGATAGCTCTGCGGCTGGCCGAGGTCGAGCACCTTCACGAGTTCCTCATCCGTCGCCTTCGCGAAATCCTGCAGCGGCTCCGCTTTGAAGCCCTTGGGCTTCACTTGCACGATGTAACCGACGTCCGGCCCGGCCCAGCCGAAGGTGGCACCTTTCCAACTGGCGCAATAGACGCGACTCAGGCCATCGACATCGGCGTCGGTGGGGCGGGTCATTTTGATGAAGGGCTCGGGCTTGCGGGTTTCTTCGAAGGTGGCTCCTTTAGGCTTCACCTGATGATGCCAGAGAGCGCCGCTGCCCCAATCGCAGGTGAAGGGTGCGTTGTTCCAAGCGCCGAAGCCGGGTTCGTCGATGTAAACCGCGCCGGTGCCGCTGCCGCCGCCGTAGTCGGCGAGGGGTTGGATGGCCTCGTCATTGAAGTTTTTGTAGAGGCGCGGGTAGCCGTGGTCGTCGAGACCGGTGAAGTGGTGGAAGCGCACGTTCCAGCCGCCGCCGTCGTTCGTGTTGTCGCGGGCGAACATGTCCATCAGCGGGCTGATGGCGACCTCAAGGATGTTGCGCGTGCCGGTGGAATAAATTTCGAGGCCTGTGCCGTCGGGACGCACGCGGATGACGCCGCCGCCGCGATGTTGGAGCGTTTTGCCATCGGTGCCCGTGGCCTTCAGGAAGCCGAAGTCGCCACCCGCGATGTAAAGCCAGCCGTCAATGCCGAGGCTGAGGCCGTTTGTGGTGTGATCCGCCGGGCGATCTTTGAAGCCGTAGGCGATGCCATTGACGAGGATGTTTTGTTTTTCGGCGACGCCGTCGTGATCGGCATCGATGAACTCGCTGAGGTGCGGCGGATGCACGAGGTAGAGGCGGTCGTGGTCCCACACGAGGCCGCGCGGGCTGTCCACCTCGCAAAAGACCTTCGTTTCATCGGCACGGCCATCGCCATCGAGATCGCGCAGGCGGATGATGCGTCCACGGTTGGGTTTGCGCTCCACGGAGCCGTTTCCATCCGAGGAAACGTAAAGCGTGCCATCCGGCTCCGCGGCGACGAAGACCGGGTAGTTCGCCGCAGCGCTATTCGCGAACAGCGTGACCTCAAAGCCCTCAGCGACCTTCACATCCTTCAAAATGGCCGCTTCCTCCTCCGGCGTGAGTTTCACGATCTTCGGCGCGATGTTGCCTTCCTTGGCGCGGGGATCATTCGCCTTGTCATACTCCTTCTTTTGCTCGGCGCTGAGCTTTGGCGCGATGGCTTTGATGCCTGGGCCTTTGAGCCTCACCTCGCGAATGCTGGCCCAGCCGCCGTGGTCGTTCCCTGTGCAGGTGATGACGATTTTTTTGGCCTGCTTGGCTTCCAAAGCATGGCTTTGGGAGATGGAAATGTCTGCCACCATTTTGCCGTCGATCTCGATCTTGTGCTGGTAGGACTTGTCTTTTCTCTCCCACACGATTTCGAGACCCGTGAGGTCCTGCGGTTTTTCCAACTCCAGCGTGAGCGATTGCGGCTTTGACGCATCCGCGGCGCACCAGCGTGTGCCTTCATCGCCATCGACGGCTTTCCAGGTATCATTGCCCGGCTGAGTGCTGCTCGCGGTCGTCTTGATGCCCGTGGCATCTTTAGGCGTCGGCGGCGGCTTCGGGGCCTCGACAGGCTTTGCGGGCACAAAGGTCACTTTATTCTGCCCTTTGAACGGCGTCAGGTAGTCCGGCGTGAGCTTGTCACAGGCCCAGAGCAGACCGCGCGTAATGAGATCGAGGTAACGCGCATCGGCGACGGTTTCCGTGTTGTGCCCGATGGTCGTGCTAAAGCTGCGTGCACCAGCTTTTTCATTCGTCCACGCGACGATGTATTCGACGTCCTTCGTGCTGCCATCCTTGTTTTTGACGGTCTGCTTGCCCATCGCGAGCGGATGGGCGTCGAAGAGGTTCACGTTGTTATAGAGCTCCTCTTTGATCGTGGTCCAATCCGCGAGCGTCTTCGTGATCGGGTGCTCCTTATCGACAAACGTGATCGCGATGGGCTCCTGCGGGCCGTGGGAGTTCGATTGCAGGCCGAGACGCTTGAACCAGCGGTCCTCCCCCGTGCGGAAGCTGTGCATGGCGCAGTGAAGCTGGATGCTCGGGATGGTTTTGTGAGCGTCGAGGATGCGCGTGAGCGTCTCCTTGTTGTTCATGCTCGCCGCGCACTCGTCGTGGATGATGACGTCGTAGCCCTTGGCCCAATCCGCCTTGTCATAGACCGGCAGCGGCGGGTTGGTGGACTTGTCGTCGGTCCAAATGACATCCACCTGCACATTCGCGCGGCTTTGGATGCCTTTCGCGATGACCTCGTGCTGCTTCGCATAGTCATGGCAGCAGCCACCGGTGATGAGGAGGGCTTTGAGGGGCTCGGCGGCGAAGAGCGAAGAGCCGAGGGCGGAGAGAACTAGGAATGTGCGCAGCATGGGAGAAAATGGGGACGCAGAAGCCGCACAAAAAGCGGGGTTTCTATCAGAAAAGTATCGACGCATCAGCGCCCAAACCGCGCCTTGATCAGGTGGCTGCCGAGAATCCACACCTTGTGGATGTTGTTCAGGCGGCAGCGCTTGGTGAACACGGGGAACTGCTCGCGTTTGAGCTTTTCGAGGATGCGCGAGTAGATCGCGGCCATGATCTCAGAGGCGACCATGTTTTTGCGATCTTCGGGCGGCAGCGCCTTCTGCGCGGCCTGGTAGTAGTCACGCGCACGGCGATACTGAAACTCCATCATCTTGGTGAAGCGCGGACTGGGCCTCGCGTCGAGGATTTCGCTCTCCAGCACGCCGAACTGGCGCAACTCGCTCTGTGGCAGGTAGATGCGGCCTGTGTCGCGGGCGTCCTGGCCGACATCGCGGATGATGTTGGTGAATTGCAGAGCGTAGCCGAGGTTGATGGCGTAATCACGCGTGGCGGGGTTCGTGTGGCCGAAAATCTCGATGCTAACGAGGCCGACGACGCTGGCGACCTTGTAGCAGTAGCCGAGCAATTCCTCGAAGGTCTCGTAGCGTGTCTTCGTGATGTCACTGGCCACGCCGTCGATGATCTCGCCAAGCCAGGCACGCGGGAAGCCGTATTTGGCGGGCAGCAGCACCACTTCATCGAGGACTGGATGCCCCGGCGGCTTGCCTTCCTCCACGCACTGCTTCCAGCGAGTGAGTTCCTTCTCTTTTTCATCCTCACCGACATCCGTCGCATCGGCGATGTCATCGACGACGCGGCAGAAGGCGTAGAAGGAGATCATATCGCGGCGGCGTTCCTTCGGCAGGCAGGCGAGCGCAAAAGCGAGGTTCGACTTCGCCCGCCGCGTGATCTGTTCAGGAGAAAGCGTGCCGCTGGTCATGCGGAGGGAGAACGTGGGAAGCCGTGGCGCAACATGATGAGGAGAGCGGTCAGCAATAGCCAGCAATCGAGCATGGCAAGCACCAAAGCGCTTAGCGGCAGCACCAGGATGCGCCAGAACGGGGAATCAACGCTCAAGGCTTGTCCCATCGCGGCGGCGTAGTGAGCGAGGATGAAAATCGCCAGCGCGGTGATGCCGAGCAACAGCAGCGAAACGCCCGAACGCGTCAAGATGCGGAGCGCGGCGGCCCCTTGATGCAAAAAATGCCCCGGCACCGCCGACACGGCGAGCGGCAGCGCCGCAAACAGCAGCAACAGCTCGATCCACAGCCAACCGCCGACGCTTTGCGGCGTGCTCATCTGCCACTGACGCCAGCTCACCCACAGCAGATTGAATCCTGCGAGCGCCGCCACACTCTGCCAGCGTGCGAAGGTGTGCTCCAACGCGGCGGTGGCATCGTTATCAGCCTCGGTGTCCTGCGGTTTCTCCCAGGCCATGACGAAACGCACCAGCCACACCTGCATGCCTGCCGCAGCCAATGCGGTGAAAACATAGCGCAGGCCGAGCTTCACCGATTCCGCTCCCTCGGACAGCATGCGCCTCAAGGTCACGCCTTCGAGCGCCAGCCAGCCAAAACCAATGATCGTGATGACCAGCAGCGCGATCTTTTGCTCCGGCACAGGCCGCCGCTCGCCATAACGATAGGGCCAGCGCCAGATGCGAATGGTCAAAATGGCAAGCACGACAGGCATCAGGCACGCGAGCGGCCAGGGTTGGATCAGCACATGCGGCAATTGCGCCAGATGCGCCGCCGCATCGCGGGTGAGCGGCAGGATCAGCTCACGCCAGTCTCCTAGCTGCACCGGCGAATAGGCGGCAGGCTTTGCGTCGCCAAAAATGGCGGCCAACAGCGCGGCTCCCGCCACCCACACGATCAAAGCAGGCCGCAGGCGGACGAAATCCCACGCGTCCGACAAATGCCGCCGCAGCGGATGCCAACGCAGATGCAGCGCCAGCCCGGCGATGAAGCCGAGAAGCGCGAGCGCGGTGGATTGCCAATGCGGGAGATTCAAAGGAGTCGATCAATTCGCGAAAACATCTCGACATGCCAGCCCGTATTCGCTTCTCTCATTTTCCGTCATGAAACTCACCGCCGCCCTCCTTCTCACCTCACTTTCGATCCAAACCGCTGCTCTCGCCGAAAACTGGCCGAACTGGCGCGGCCCCAATCAAGATGGCTCCAGCAGCGAGACCGGACTGCCGGTGAAATTCAGCCCCACCGAGGGTGTGAAGTGGGCGGCAGACGTTCCAGGCATCGCCGCGTCGGTTCCTGTCATCTGGGGAGACAACGTCTTCATCACTGCTCCCATCGCCGCCGAGAAAAAGCTCGTGGCCCTTTGCTACGACAAACAAACGGGGAAGGAAAAATGGCGCGTCACCATCTCCGAGGGCGACGAGGTGCAGTGGGACGACAAGAGCAACCTTGCCAGCCCTTCGGCTGCCACCGATGGCGACCGCGTTTATTTCCTCTTTGCCAACGCCATCGCCGCCGCGTGCGATTTCAGCGGCAAGATCGTCTGGAAGCGCGATTTCAAAGAGACGCACGGTGCCTTCGCCACGCAGTGGACCTATGGCAGCAGCCCCACCATCGACAGCGGCAAGCTCTACATCCAGGTGCTTCAGCGTAACGAGACTTTTAAGTTCCAGGACAAGTTCGAGAAAGGCACGCCCGGCAAGGACTTGAGCAGCTACATCCTCGCCATTGATCCGGCGAACGGAAAGGACCTGTGGAAGCAAATCCGTCCCAGCACCGCGAAGATCGAATCCTTGGAGGCTTTTAGCAGCCCGGTGTTCACCACTTATAAGGATCAGCGCCTCATGCTCATCTCCGGCGGTGACACGCTCACCATCCACGATGCCGCTACGGGCAAGGAATTCTCCCGCGTCGCCACCTGGAACCCGCCGGGCGAAGGCTACAACAGCTTCTTCCGCCTCGTCCCTTCCCCCGTCGTCGGCGATGGCATGGCGATTGTGTGCGCGCCGAAGAATTCGCCCATTTTTGCCATTCCCCTCGATGCCAAAGGCGAAACGCAGCCTGTCTGGCAGACAGAACCCAAAGGCGTGACGAGCGACGTGCCCACCCCCGCCTTCTACAAAGGCAAATTTTACGTCCTCGATGGCGGCAAGAAGATCCTGAGCTGCGTGGAACCGAAAACCGGCAAGGTCGTGTGGACCGGCGAACTCGGCGGCAAGACCAAGTTTGAAAGCAGCCCCACCGTGGCCGACGACAAAGTGTATTGCATCAATTTCTGGGGCGAAGTCTATGTCGCCAAAGCAAACACCGACAAATTTGAGCTTCTCGGCATGAACGAGATGGGCGACGGTTCCAAGCCGAACGGCAACGCTGCCAGCGTCCGCGCCAGCATCTCCGTCAGCGACAGCAGCCTCTTCATCCGCACGCAGGACAAGCTGTATCGCGTCGGGAAGTAAGCCGGTGCGTCGGTGGGACAGTTGGTCGGTGTCCTTCGACGTATTTGCCTGCTCTCTGATCCACTGACCAACTGACCTACCATGCTCGCTCGCACCCTCACACTCCTCGCAACCGCCACGACAGTTGCTTTCGCCGCGCCTGCGGAACACGTCATCCTCGTCAGCATCGACGGCTGGGCGCATCACTATTTCGATGATCCCAAGTGCCACATGCCGGCGGTGAAGTCGCTCGCAGCGAATGGCGTGAGGGCAAAGCGCATGGAATGCTCGTTCCCGACTGTGACGTGGACGAATCACACCACGCTTGTGACCGGCGTGCATCCCGGCAAGCATGGCGTGCTGGCGAACGAGTACTTCGACCGTGCGACGCGAAAAAAAGTGCCCCTCATCCCCGACCCGCTTTTCAACAAAGACGAGATCGTCAAAACACCCACGATTTACGACGCGGCCAAAGCCGCCGGTTTGACCACCGCTGGCGTCATCTGGCCCGCCTCACGCGGAGCCAAGACGCTCGATTGGACGGTGCCCGATGTGTTTGAGCAGGAATTGTTCGAGAAATACGGCACGCCTTCACTGCTCGAAGAAGCGCGTGCAGCCGGCATCCCCATCGAAAAGCAGATGGAATGGTGCAAACTGGGCAACGCCGGCAAAGCGCAGCGTGATTACATGTATGCGCAACTCGCCACGCACATCATCAAGAAGCACAAGCCGAACTTCCTGGCCATCCACCTCGTCAGTCTGGATTCCTTTGAGCACGCCCATGGTCGCCAAGTGCCGGAAGCCTACTGGGCAGCCAATGATTCCGACAACCGCGTCGCTGACCTCATCCGTGCCACCGAAGAGGCTGGAATCCGCGACAAAACGGCCTTCGTGATCACCACCGACCACGGTTTTGTCACCTACACGAAGTCCATCAACCCCAACGCTCTGCTGCGGAAGGATGGTTTCGTGAAATCCGTGCTCGGCAAGAGCCTCGCGCCCGACTCCCAGGTCTTCGCCATGGCCGAGGGCGGCGCGTCCTTCGTGTATGTGCTCGATGAAGCCAATCGCGACAGCATTCTCAAGCAGATCACGCCCAAGCTCGCAAAGATGGAAGGCGTCAGCGGCGTCGTGGAAGCCAAGGACTTCGATAGTAAACTCCACCACATCACCGCCGACAAAGATGGCCGTGAGCCCGATCTCGTCCTGCTCGCAGGCGATGGCTACACCTTCACCGATTCCCTCGCCGACTCCGCCGAAATCATCCCCAACGATCCGCCGAAGGGCGCACATGGCCATTTCCAGCTCGATGCCAATCTCTACGGCTGCTGCGTCATCAGCGGCGCTGGCGTGAAGAAAAACGTCGTGCTCGGCGAAATGAAGAACATCGACGTGACACCGACGATGGCCAAACTGCTCGGCGTCCCATTCCCTGGCGCGGATGGCCGCGTGCTGGAAGAGGCGCTCAAATAGTCCTGCTGACAGCTTTTACAGCATTCCCGGCGCGTAACGCGGGCGGGAATCGGAACCGGTGTTCAGGCGCTGGCGCATGATGGGATCGTCCAGGGCGCGGTCCACGGCTTCCTGGAGGGCACGGGAGGTCAGCTCGCGCAGGATGGGCACCGGGGAACCGCTGCCGGGGCGGTAGGCGTTGCTCTGGCGCTCGCCCTCATAGACTTTCGAGTAAACCACGCTGCCGGTGGCCGCCTCGACCACGTTCACACGAATGCGAGCATATCCGTAGGGATGCACCAAAAGCTGGGAGCGCAGATCCTGGATGTCACCTTTGAGCACATACCGCCCCTTGGATGAGGATGCCAGCATGCCCCGCGCCTCCAGACCGTAGGCAAAGGCGTTGCTCACGATCTCGCTGACGGGCAACCGCGTCTGAAGTGTGTCCACCGCCGGGCCGATGGGCATGCGCACATGGCCGAGCGTCTGGGCCTGCACGCCGCGTTTGTCTTTAAACTGGCCGACGGAGAAATCCGGCGTGCCGCGCACCATTTGACCGGGCTGCGGGACGTAGTCGAGGCTGATGACGGAGGAGTTGGAGCAGGCCGACAGGCTGATCACGGCGGCGGAAAGGGCAAACAGGCACCGATAGTTCATGGTGATGCATCCTTAGAGCGCCCCACAGACGAATCAATGCGCGAGATGGGCTTCGGCCCGGTCGCAGACAAAAAAACAACCCTGCCGGAACTCGGAACTCAGGAAAAAAACCCCCAAAACCTGAATCCAATTAACCCGGCAGGGTTGATTAATTAAATTTATATTCGGAAAGTGGGGGGCCATGCAATACCAAAAAATTTGCCGTCAAAAAAAATGCCGCGCCGCCTTCCTGCTGACCGGCCTGCTTTCCTTCATCCTGCTCTCGGAAAGTCACGCGCAGCTCGGTCGTGCGGTACGGCAGGTCATTGTCACGCAGGCCGCCACCTGGAACTCTAACACGGCCAGCCTACAGTGCTGGCAGCGAGGCGGAGCCGGGCAGCCTTGGCAGCCGGTATTTGAAAAAGCGGTGCCTGTTCTCCTGGGCAAAAAGGGCCTCGCCTGGGGGCGTGGGGTCTTCAATCCACCGCAAAACGGAATCCCGGCCAAGATTGAGAAGGACTGGAAGGCGCCCGCAGGTGTTTTCCAGCTCGGCAGCCTGTTTGGCTACGCCACCACGCCTCCTGGAGGTGCCCGCTGGCCCTACATTCAGGTCGGGCCTTGGGATGCCTATGTGGATGACTCGAACTCGCCCTATTACAACCGCCACGTCCGCATTGACCCGCGCCAGGGCGTTCCTCCATGGTTTGAGAAGCAAAAAATGCGCCTCGGCGACTCGGCTTACAAGTGGATGCTCGAAATCCGCCATAATCAGCAGCCTGCGGCTCCAGGCTACGGAAGCGCCATCTTCTTCCATGTACGGCGCGGCCCCGACAAACCCAGCGCTGGCTGCACCACCATGGCCGAGGCTGATCTGACCCGCCTCATTCGCTGGGTCGATCCCGCCGCCGCGCCGCACTATGTGCTGCTGCCAAAGGCGGATTACGCAGCGTTGCGCGGAGCCTGGGGGCTGCCATGAGCGAAGCGTGGGGCAAGGCATCAAGCGGCTGCGCCGTCAAGAGGGTCAAGATTCCCGGACTCGCCCCAGCTTGACCTCTTGACCTCTTGACCTCTTGACCTCTTGACCTCTTGACCTCTTGACCTCTTGACCTCTTGACCTCTTGACCTCTTGACCTCTTGACCATCCCTTGACTCCCCCGCCCTCCCCTGCCATCTCCCATTCGTCATTCTGCATTCGTCATTTCCACCTTCCATGGCCACTCCCGCCCCTGCGCACAATTACACTGAAGACAGCATCAAATCTCTCGACTGGCGCGAGCACATCCGCCTCCGCCCAGGGATGTACATCGGCAAGCTCGGCGACGGATCGCTGCCGGAGGACGGGATTTATGTGCTGCTCAAGGAAGTCATCGACAACTGCATCGACGAGCACGTCATGGGCTTCGGCAACACGGTCGAGATCAACATCGCCGAGGACCAAACCGTCACCGTGCGTGACTACGGTCGCGGCGTGCCGCTGGGCAAGTTGCTGGAGTGCTCCGCGCAGATCAACACGGGTGCGAAGTATGACAGCGAGGCCTTCAAGCGCTCCGTCGGCCTCAACGGCGTCGGCATCAAGGCGGTGAACGCCCTGTCCGAGTTCTTCGAGATCCAGGCCTTCCGTGAGAACCAGACACGCAGCATCGAGTTCAGCCAGGGACTCGTGGTGTATGACATGGGCAAGCCCAAGCCCAGCACCGAGCCCAATGGCACACGCATCGTCTTCCGGGCCGACGCGGAGTCCTTCGCCGATGACACGCACTACCGTGTGGATTTCGTCCGCGAGATGCTGCGCTTCTACTCCTGGCTCAATCCCGGCCTCACGCTGCTTCTGCGCACACCGGCGGGCGAGGAGAAGTTCAAGTCCAAGGACGGCCTGATGGATCTCGTGCGCGCCAAGCTCACCGAAGATCCGCAGTATCCGATCATCCACATCGAGGGGAAAGACGTCGAGATCGCCTTCACGCACGGCACCGGCTACGGCGAGGAATATTACAGCTTCGTCAACGGCCAGCACACCACCCAGGGCGGCACGCACATCGCATCCTTCCGCGAAGCCATCGTGCAGGAATGCCGTGAGTTCTTCAAAAAACAGTTCGAGCCCGCCGACGTGCGCGGCAGCCTCATCGCCGCCGTCAGCGTGAAGGTGCAGGAGCCCATTTTCGAGTCACAGACGAAGACCAAGCTCGGCTCCACCCACATGGAGCCGAACGGTCGCAACCTGCGCACGCACATCCTCAACACCGTCGTCTCTCAGCTCGACAATTTCCTCCACAAGCACACCGACATCGCCAAGGCGCTCCAGGAAAAGATCAATGCCAACGAAAAGGAGCGCAAAGAGATCAGCGGCATCCAGAAGGCCGCCCGTGAGAACGCCCGCAAGGCCAAGGTCCACAACAAGAAGCTGCGCGACTGCCGCATCCACTTCGACACCAAGGACAAGCAGCGCGAGGACAGCACGCTCTTCATCACCGAGGGCGACAGCGCCTCCGGCAGCATCACCAAGAGCCGCGATGTGAACACGCAGGCTGTGTTCAGCCTGCGTGGGAAGCCGCTCAACTGCTACGGCCTCACCCGCAAGATCGTCTATGAGAACGAGGAGTTTTACCTCCTCGCCAACGCCCTCCAGATCGAGGAAGACCTCGAAGACCTGCGTTTCAACCGCGTCGTGCTTGCCACTGATGCCGACGTGGACGGCATGCACATCCGCCTGTTGATGATCACGTTCTTTTTGCAGTTCTTCCCCGAACTCGTGCGCAAAGGCCACCTCTACATCCTGCAAACACCGCTTTTCCGCGTGCGAAACAAGAAGGACACCTTCTACTGCTACAGCGACGACGAGCGCCAGCGCGCCATCCACCTCTGTGGCAAGAACGCCGAGATTACCCGCTTCAAAGGCCTTGGCGAGATCAGCCCGGATGAGTTCAAGCACTTCATCGGACCCAACATCCGCCTGGAGCCCGTCAAAATCCGCGACCACGAGCTGGACGCCGAAGGCAACGCCATCCCCTCCGAGCACAAGAGCGTGAAGGAGATGCTCACCTTCTACATGGGCAAAAACACCCCCGAGCGCCAGACCTACATCGTGGACAACCTCCGCATCGAGAAGGAACTGGAATTCAACGACAAGGGCGAGGTGAAGGAAGATTTGAAACTGGCGGCGTAAGCGGTCTCAAGTCCCCTCGACGGATCAAAGGCGCATGGGCAGTCATGCGGCGACAAGACCACGCTGACATCCAGCGTACGTCTTCGCATGAAACGCTGCCTCCTTCTCTCCTGCCTGCTCACTTTATCACTTTGGGCCGACCCCAAGTCTGAGTGGTCGCTCTGGGCACCGCGTGACGAGGCGGCCCCAAAATCAAGCATCAGCCAGAAGGACGGCCACGAAGGCAAAGAAGCGTTCATTCTCGAAACGGATACTGGTGAGCATTGGATCGGCTGCTGGACGCGCACACTGCCGGTGGAAGGCGGGCAGCATTACCAGTTCAGCGCGTGGCGGAAATTCACCAACGTGCCGCTGCCGCGCCGCAGCGTGTATGCTCGAGTGATTTGGGAGGATGCGGCGGGCAAACCGGTCACCTGGGAAGAACCGGCGAAGCAAGGTTATGCCAAGGGCACCATCCCACGCGCGGAACCCGAGTATCCGCACGATCCAGCGGGCGAAGCCGGGCAGTGGGCACGTTGCGAGAGCATCCTGCGTGCTCCAGCAAGTGCGAAGCAGGCGAAGATCGAGCTTTATCTCCAATGGGCGGCAAACGCACGCGTGGCTTGGAGCGACGTGAGCCTCACCGCCGTTCCTGCGCCCGCACCGCGCAAGGTTCGCCTCGCCACGGCGCATCTCCAGCCACGTGAAGGCAAAAATCCCGCCGACAAGCCGCCGCAGTTCGCCGCGCTCATTGCCGAGGCGGCCAAACAGAAGGCAGATCTCATCGTGCTGCCGGAAACACTCACTTACTACGGCACCGGCAAACGGATGGATGAGTGCGCCGAGCCGGTGCCCGGCCCCAGCACCGAGTATTTCGGGCAGCTCGCCAAGAAACACGACCTGCACATCGTCGCCGGACTCATCGAGCGCGAGGGCAAGACGCTTTACAACACCGCCGCTCTGATCGGCCCGGATGGCCGGATGATTGGCAAGTATCGCAAGGTGACGCTGCCACGCGGTGAGATCGAGGCCGGCATCACGCCCGGCCATGAATATCCGGTGTTTGAAACGCGCTTTGGCAAGGTCGGCATGATGATCTGCTACGACGGCTTCTTCCCCGAGGTCGCTCGCGCCTTGAGCATCCAAGGGGCCGAAGTCATCGCCTGGCCGGTGTGGGGCTGCAATCCGATGCTGGCGAAGGCCCGTGCCTGCGAGAACCACGTCTATGTCATCAGCAGCACCTACACCGACGAGCGCCAGCACCAATGGATGATCTCCGGCATCTTCGACCATTACGGCGATGTGCTCGCCAAGGCCGTCGAGTGGGGAACCTTGGCCATCACCGAGGTCGATCTCAATGCGCCAACGCACTGGAACAGCCTCGGCGATTTCAAAGCGCAGATCCCCAGCCACCGGCCACCGAGTTTGAAGGAGTAAATCAACACGCCGCAAGCCCAGTGGACTTGCGGAGTGAACGCACAGCACAACACACGCTCAAATCGTGCCCAAAAACTCCAGAAGCTGATCCATCTGGCGCTGGTTTAGCTTCAGGTAGCGATCCTTCGCGACCTTCGCCTCGCCATCGTGCGCCTTGATCGCTTCATCCACCGTCGCGGCACGACCATCGTGCAGATAGGGGGCGCTTTCACGGAGGCCCCAGAGCGGCGCGGTCTTCATGTCACGCACATCAGCGGTGCCTTGGGCGATGCCGTCGCCGAGCGCTCCCATGTCGTGCAGCAACAGATCAGAATAGAGCCAGACCTCCTTGTTACGCAGCGAAGCCGAGCGGTGCTGACCGGTACGCATCACGGGCACATGGCAGTTCGCGCAGCCGGTGCTTTGAAACAAGCCCCTGCCTGCAATCGCGTTCGGCGTCAGCGGCAGACGGGGTGGAGCACCAAGCCATTGCATGAACTCGGCCAGGCGGTCGATATCACCTCGTCCCTGCGCGTCGAGTGTGTCCTCGGGATCGGCCACAGTGTCATACTGGCTAAGCAGTTGGGCATTGCCGTTCGGCGCGTTCTCCACGGGGAAAAGGCGGTTGGTGATGCCCATCTCGTTCACATAGGCCTCGGCGGAAAACGTCAGCAGCGTGGCGATCTGAGCTTTCCAGCCAAACCGGCCAATCATTTTGCGCCCCGTGGCCACATCCTGCACCTGCGAGACTTTGCCCAGCACTCCATCCACCGGCCGAGGCTTCACATGGCGCAGAATTTCCGCGTCAGGGATGGCCTCGATCAATCCCAGGCCGAAGAGCGGGGTGGTGTTGCGCTGCGCCACCACGTTGGCCTCCGGCGGCACGACTTCATGCACCGCGCTGTTGATCTCGCGCTCTTGCAACAGCGATCCACCAAGCGAGCTGAGCGGATTGAAAACGCCGTTCGTCGTGCGACCAAAACGCGTCACATTGAAGACACTGCCACCGCCCACGGCGGGCGCGGAATGGCAGATCACGCATGAGAAGCCGTTGAAGATCGGCCCCAGGCCGCTGGCCTCCGTCTCCACCCCTTCGAAATCGTCCTTCCCGTCGTTGAACTCCTGTAGTTCCCGCCGCGTGAGGCCGGGCAGCGGATCGCCAAACTGCGGCGTGCGCGCATTGGGCGGCGGTGTTTGCGGACGTTGCGGTGGCTGCGGCCGCTGTGATGGCTGCTTGCGTTGCATCGGCGGGGCGGCTGGCGCATTGCGGGGCGGCGGCTGTTTTTTCGGAGCCTGCGCGAAGACCTGCGCCCCAAAGGGACAAGCGACGGCAAGCGTGATGAAGATGGAGGTGCGGAACGCGTTCATAACATGGGCGGGTTGTGATGGCGATCAGGCAAGTGCGTGATCTCGTTGACCCGGAAAAGCCTCCGCACTGAAAATCGTTACTCCGAAAAGTTTTAACTCACTGCCATGACCTTGAAAATCCTCCTCAAATACCTCCTCAGCGCCGGCATCATCACGCTCGTCAGCGAACTCGTGAAACGCAGCGACAAACTCGGCGCGTTGCTCGCCGCATTGCCCTTTGTGAGCATCATCACGCTCTTCTGGGTGCATTACGAGAGCGCTCCAGAAGTGCGTGCGCAAAAGACCGCCGACCACATGTGGTACATCTTCTGGTATGTTCTGCCCACACTGCCGATGTTTCTCCTTTTCCCCGCCTTCCAGCGCTGGTGGGGCTTTTACGGCGCTCTCAGCGGCAGCGCCATTCTTACTATCGCCCTGTTTGCGCTGCTGCGCACCCTCAGCGCCCGCTTCGGCCTCATGCTGTGAGATGGCGACCAGGAAAGCGCGCTTTTTTTGTCCAAAACACGCCGTTCCTGCCCTTATAAGTCATATCCGTCCCATGAATCCCATCCCCCATCACGAACTCCTCACCAACCGCCGCGACATCCTCCGCCGTGGCGGCGCGGGTTTTGGTGCGCTGGCCTTGTCCGCACTGATGGGCGAATCCCCGCTCATGGCCGCGCTGGGTGATACTGGTGGCAAACCAGGCACACCGCAGTCTTCCAAGCTCGCTCACAAATCAGGCAAGGCGAAGAGCGTGATCTTCCTCTTCATGGAGGGCGGACCGAGCCACATCGACCTCTTTGATCCGAAACCTCTGCTGCGCGAACTCGCCGGGCAGTCGTTGCCGGACAGTTTCGGCACCGTCATCACCGCCATGGGCGAAAGCCGCGCGCCACTGCTCGCCGACAAGCGTGAGTGGAAACAGCACGGTCAAAGCGGCCTGTGGATCTCCGACTGGCTGCCGCACACCGCGCAGATGGCCGATGATCTCTGCGTGGTGCGCTCCTGCGTCTCCAATGGCATCAATCACGCCGGTGGCGTGTGCCAGATGAACACCGGCAGCATCTTCGGTGGTCGTCCTTCGCTCGGCTCGTGGGTGAACTACGGACTCGGCACCGAAAACCGCAACCTGCCCGCCTTTGTCGTCATCAAGGACACCGAAACGCAGGTCGTGAACGGCGTGCGCAACTGGGGCAGCGGCTTTATGCCAGCCACCTATCAGGGCGTCGAATTCGAAGGCGGCACGACACCGATCTCCAATCTCGCCACGCCCAAAGGCATCTCTGAGGCGCGCCAAAAAGGCAAACTCGGTTTCCTCAACAAGCTCAATCGCGATTTCGGCGCTGGCCGCACCGACAACACCGAGCTCGACGCCCGCATCCGCGCTTACGAACTCGCCTTCCGCATGCAAGCGGAGGCACCCGAAGCCGTCGATCTCAAGGGCGAATCCGAGGCGATCAAAAAGCTCTACGGCATCGACGATCCGAAGACCGAGGTCATGGGCCGCAACTGCCTGCTCGCGCGTCGCCTCGTCGAGCGCGGCGTGCGCTTTGTGCAGCTTTATCACGGCAGCGGAAGCAAGTGGGACGCGCACGACAAGATCGAGGCCAATCACACCAAATACTGCGGCGAACAGGACAAGCCCGTTGCCGGTCTGCTGCGCGATCTCAAATCCCGCGGCCTGCTCGATGAAACGCTCGTCATCTGGGGCGGCGAGTTCGGTCGCACACCGATGAGCGAAAAAGGCGACGGTCGCGACCACAACCCCACCGGCTTCACGATGTGGATGGCAGGCGGCGGCGTCAAAGCCGGCACCACCATCGGCAATACCGACGACCTCGGCCTCCGCGCCGTCGAGGACAAGCTCCACGTTCACGACTTGCACGCCACGATCCTCCATCTCATGGGCATCGACCACACCCGCCTCGTGTACACTCACAAAGGCCGCCCCGAGCGCATCGACATGAACGAGGGGAATCCGTACTCGAAGATTCGTGCGTGAGGTTTTGACCAGAAGAGGGCGCCATCATGTCCCCTTCATCAAACGGGGGGAGGATGGCCCCGCTCCTTTTACAACCCCTTCGCCAGCGTCTTCACGCGCAGCAGATACATGTCCGCCGTGATGTAGAGAGTGTCACGATTCGCACCTCCGAACGCGCAGTTCGCCGTCGCCTGACCGGTGAGGATGCTGCCGAGGTGCTTGCCGTTTTTGTCGATGATCAACACGCCGCCTGGGCCGGTGGTCCAGACGTTGCCGTTCGTGTCCACCTTCATACCATCGCAGCCGCCTTTGCGTTCCGCGCTTTTGAGAGGCTGCGCGTTAAAGAAAACACGACCGTTCTTCGCACTGCCATCGTCTTGCAGGTCATAAGCCATCACCCGCGTGTTCTGCGGGTCAGACACGGCGATGTAGAGCGTCTTTTCGTCGGGGCTCAGCGCGATGCCGTTCGGGAAACGCACATCCTGCACCAGCAGTGACAGCTTGCCCGCCGGTGTGAGCGCGTAAATGCCATGAAAGTCCAGTTCAGCCGCCGCGCCACCTTTCTTCAGTCCATAAGGCGGATCGGTGAAGTAGATCGTGCCGTTTTTCGCGATCACGAGATCGTTTGGGCTGTTGAAGCGCTTGCCCTCGTATTTGCCCGCCAGCGGCGTGAAGCGTCCGTCCTTCTCCAGACGCGCGATGCGGCGCTCGCCGTGCTGGCAAAGAATCAGGTTTCCCTGCGCGTCCAACGCCAGCCCGTTCGAGCCCTGCCCGGTGGGGTCTATCACGCTGCCGCTCGGCTTGAGCACCACCTTGGCCGCCGTGTCGCCTTCCTTCCAGCCAAACACCGTATTCTCCGGCACATCAGAAAACACGATGCCTCCATCACGCCACACCGGCCCTTCCGACCAGTTGAAGCCCGACGCCAGCACCTCAATCTTCGCCCCCGGCGCGATCAGCGCGTCCAGCGCCGGGTCCAGCCGCTCGATGGAGCCGTTGAATGACGGAACAGGTTCAGCGGCCAAGGCCGCGAGTGAGGTGATGAGAAGTAAGCCGAATGAGCGTGGGATCATGGAGATGAGGTTGAAATAAAATCGGGACATCACCCTGCATCACGCGATCTCCGGCACCACAAACGGCTCGCGATACTTGTCCTTGAGCATCGCGTTTGCTGCCTCGTGGTCGATGAAGCGCTCGGTCTTGCCGTTCATCTTGAGCACGGGACCAATCGTGAGCTTGTCCTTGCTGAGATCGACCTCGTTCTTCGCCAGATGCTCCTTCATGCGCTCGAAGGACTCAGCGCCGAGCTTATCCCCTTTGATCTTCTCTAGAATCGCGTCAGGCGCTTCCTTCGCACCGAGGCGATAGGAAATATTGCCAGTGTGGCAGAGGGCGCTGGAGAGGTGGCCTTCGAGAATGTCGGCGTTCAAGTCCTCCACTCGGCGGCTGCGGCAGGCGTTGATGAAGTTTTTGAAGTGATCCTCGCTGCCCTCGAACTTCTTCACCTCCTTGCCGTCTTTGTCGAACACGACCGCGCCGGAGTAGTTCGGCACAACGACGGTGCCGCCTTCGCACTCAACGATCACACCGACGCCCGCGCCCGTCACACCTTCTTTGCCGTCCTTGCCCGGATTCGGCTGGAACTTCACGCCTTGGCTCGTCTGCATCAGCTTGTCCATGTTCTTGCCTTCCTTCGACTCCGCCAGGCCGCGCACTTCAAAAATCAGCGGAGCCTTCTCATAGCCGTGGTAAATGATCTGCGTGTTTGCGGTTTCACCATCGTCCTCATAACCGAGACGACCACCAACACTCCACACGCTCGGTGACAATTCCATCTCGCCGAGGAACCAGCGGGCGATGTCCATCTGATGAATGCCCTGGTTGCCGAGGTCGCCGTTGCCGTAGGCCCAGGTCCAGTGCCAGTCGTAGTGCAGTTTCTTGCGCGTGAGCGGCAGCTTCGGGCCCGGTCCGCACCATAGATCGTATTCGACCGATTCAGGCACCGGCTGCTCCCCCTCAGCTTTACCGATGCTGGCACGGCGCTTGTAGCAAAGGCCGCGTGAGAGGAGGATTTTACCGAGATTGCCTTCCTGCACGTATTTCACCGCCTCGGCGATGCCTTTGCGGCTGGAACGAGACTGCGTGCCGGTTTGCACGATCTTGGAATACTTGCGCGCCGCGTTGACGATCTGACGACCTTCCCACACGCAATGGGACACCGGTTTCTCGACATACACATCCTTGCCCGCCTGAATCGCCCAGATGGAGGCCAGCGCATGCCAGTGATTCGGCGTGGCGATGCTCACGGCGTCGATGTCTTTGTTCTCCAGCAACTTCCTCAGGTCGGTGTAGCCAGTAACCTTCTGCTTGTCCTTGTCAAAGGCGTCCACTTCTTTGCCCAACACCTTGCTATCGACATCGCACAAGGCTGCGATGCGCACGCCTTCATTCTTGAGGCCTTTATAGCCGCTGATGTGTGACTTGCCACGCCCACCGAAGCCGATCACGGCCACATTCATCGTGTCGCCCGGACTTTTCTGCGCCCAGGAGGTTTTGGCGATGTAGAAAACGCCGGTGGAAGCGGCGGACTGTTTGAGGAAGGTGCGGCGGTTGGTCATGGTGCTGAACAAAACGCAACAAGCACCGCAGCCTTTCCTTTTTGACAAACCCGCTCACACTTCTCTGTTACAACCATCATGCTTCGTCCTCTACTCATCCTTCTCGTGCCTTTCGTGTGTTTCGCGGGCCATCTTCATGCCGCTGCAAAGCCAAACGTACTTTTCATTCTCTGCGACGACCTGCGTCCCGACGCGCTCGGCTGCTACGGCTCCAAGCATGTCAAAACGCCGCACATTGACCGTCTCGCCAGTGAAGGCGTGCGATTTGCCAACACCTTCTGCACCACCTCGCTCTGCTCACCGAGCCGCGCCTCGATCCTCAGCGGGCTTTACGCTCACACGCACGGCGTCACCAACAACTTCACCGAGTATCCCGCCAGCATGCCGAGCTTTCCCGGCCTGCTGCACGATGCCGGCTACGCCACGGCCTACTTCGGCAAATACCACATGGGCGAGAACAACGACGAACCACGACCCGGCTTTGACAGGTTCGTGACGCACAAAGGCCAGGGAAAATACTTCGACACTGAGTGGAGCCTCCATGGCAAGGAGCGCAAGGTCATCAAAGGCTACTACACCACCGTTGTCACCGATCTGGCGATGGACTGGCTCAAGCAGCAGAGCACAGAAAAACCGTGGTGCGCCTTCATCGGCCACAAGGCCCCGCACAGCTTCTACACACCCGAGCCGAAGTATGAGCACAGCTTTGACGATGTGCGCGTCCCCTACCCCGCCACCGCCTTCCAGCTCGATGACAAGCCCGCATGGATGAAGCAGCGCCTCCACACCTGGCATGGCATCTACGGCCCGCTGTTTGAGTGGCGGAAAAAATTCCCCGATGACCGGCCCGAATCCGTGAAGGATTTTGAAAACATGGTCCACGGCTACTGGGGCACCGTCTTGAGCGTGGATGACAGCGTCGCCCGCATGCGCGCATGGCTGGAAGAAACCAAGCAGCTCGACAACACGATCATCATTTTCATGGGTGACAACGGCCTGCTCGAAGGTGAGCACGGCATGGTCGATAAACGCACCGCGCACGAGGCCAGCCTGCGCATTCCGCTCGTTGTGCGTTATCCGGCTCTCGCCAAAGAAGCCAAAGTCATCCCGCAGCAGGTGCTCACCGTCGATATGGCCTCCAGCCTGCTCGAACTCTGCGGAGCAGATGCCCTGCCGAAAACGCACGGCAAATCGTGGGTCAAACTCGTGCAAGGCGGCGATGCGGACTGGCGCACGAGCTGGTTCTACCACTACAACTACGAGAAGCAGTTTCCCTACACACCCAACGTGCGTGCCGTGCGCACCGATGATTGGAAATACATTCATTACCCGCACGGCGATGGATCACCCGACAAACACATGGCCGAGCTCTACAATCTCAAGGACGATCCCGGCGAAACGAAGAACCTCATCAGCAAACCCGAACTCGCCGGCAAGGTCACCGAATTAAAGGCCGAACTCGCCAAACTCATGCTTGCCGCCGGTTTGAACGCCGAAACTGACAAGATGCCGATGGATGAGGGGGTGAAGAGCGAACTGCCTGACGCGAAGATCCGCTAACCTCTCGTCCGGCGGTTACTGAAAATTCGAGGATTGACACTCCATGAGCGGAGCCTCAGCATCGTGGTCCAACCATGAAACAGGAAACCAGTCCCGCCGGTCTTCCTCGTCAGTCAGACGCCACGCGCACAAGTCTGGACCCGGCCCAGATCGCTGACGCGTTCCAGGATAATTTGAATTACCTGCTCGGGCGGTTTCCCGCCATCGCCTCCCGCAATGACAACTACCTGGCGCTCGCCTACACGGTGCGCGACCGCCTGCTGCACCGCTGGATCAAGAGTGCCCAGACCTACATGGACCGCCAGAGCCGTACGGTGTGCTATCTCTCGGCGGAGTTCCTGATGGGGCCGCAGCTTGGCAATAATCTCATCAATCTCGGCATCGAAAGCCAGGTGCGACAGGCGATGCAGTCGCTCGGCTTGAACCTGGACGATTTGATCGAGCATGAGGAGGAGCCGGGGCTGGGCAACGGTGGTCTTGGACGGCTGGCGGCCTGCTACCTCGATTCGCTGGCCACATTGGAAGTGCCCTCCATCGGCTACGGCATCCGCTATGAGTTCGGCATCTTTGAGCAAAAGATCCGCAACGGCTGGCAGGTGGAGATGACCGATAAGTGGCTGCGTTTCGGCCATCCGTGGGAGATTGCACGCCCCGAGATCGTGCATGAGGTGAAATTCGGCGGCCACACCGAGAGCTACGAAGAAAACGGTGCCTATCGAGTGCGCTGGATTCCTAACGAGGTGGTCTGTGGCATGGCCTACGACATGCCGGTGCCGGGTTATCAGGTGAACACAGTGAATCTGCTGCGCCTATGGAAGGCCGAGGCCGCCGAGTCCTTTGACTTCGCCGCGTTCAACCAAGGCGACTACTACCGCGCCGTCATGAAGAAGATGTCCTCAGAAAACATCACCAAGGTGCTCTATCCGAACGACGAGTCTCTCCAAGGCAAGCGCCTGCGCTTGCAGCAGCAGTTCTTCTTCGTCTCCTGCGCCTTGCAGGACATGCTGCGGCTCTATTTCCAGCGCAACAAGAGGCTGGACTTGTTCCACGAGAAATTCTGCGTGCAGTTGAACGACACGCACCCCGCCATCGCCGTGGCCGAACTGATGCGGCTGCTGGTGGACGAGCATTGCATGCCGTGGGAACCCGCGTGGGAGATCACACGCAAAACCTTCGGCTACACCAACCACACCTTGCTGCCGGAAGCGCTGGAGCACTGGGGTGTTCCGCTGTTCTCCAGCGTGCTGCCACGACATCTGGAGATCATCTATGAAATCAACCGCCGCTTCCTGGATGAAGTGAGGCTCCGCTTCCCCGGCGATGATGACCGCATTTCACGCATGTCGCTGATCGACGAAGGCGGCGAGCGCTATGTGCGCATGGCCAATCTCGCCTGCGTCGGCAGCAGCGCCATCAATGGCGTGGCCCGTCTGCACAGCGACCTGCTCAAAGAAGGCGTGCTGCGTGACTTTCATGACTTCTCGCCGGAAAAATTCCAGAACAAGACCAACGGCGTCACGCCGCGCCGCTTCATGCTGCTGAGCAATCCGGGCCTCGCCGCGCTCATCAGCCGCAGCGTCGGCCCCGGCTGGGTCAAGAACCTCGACGAGCTGAAGAACCTCGAAAAATTCGCCGATGACGCCCAGTTCTGCCGTGAGTGGCGTGAGGTGAAGCTGGAGAACAAGCGCCGCCTCGCCGCGTTGCTGAAGGAACGCTCCGGCATCACGGTCAATCCAGACACGCTGTTCGACATCCAGGTCAAGCGCTTGCACGAATACAAACGCCAGCACCTCAACGCGCTGTTCATCATCACGCTCTACAACCGCCTGCGTCACAATCCCGGCCTCAGGATCACGCCGCGCACCTTTGTCTTCGGCGGTAAGGCCGCGCCGGGCTATCACATGGCCAAGCTCATCATCAAGCTGATCAATTCCATCGCCGAGGTGGTGAACCACGATCCTGCTGTGAAGGGCCAGCTCAAGGTGGCCTTCTTCCCGAACTTCAACGTGAAGAACGCCCAGCACATCTACCCGGCGGCCGATTTGTCCGAGCAGATCTCCACCGCAGGCAAGGAAGCCTCCGGCACCGGGAACATGAAGTTCGCCCTCAACGGCGCTCTGACCATTGGCACGCTCGACGGCGCCAACGTCGAAATCCGCGAGCACGTCGGCGCGGAGAATTTCTTCCTGTTCGGCCTCACGGAATCCGAGGTCGCGCAGACCAAGGCTCATGGTTACCGCCCATGGGAATATTGCGCGACCAACGATGAGCTGCGGGAGGTCATCGAGCAGATTCGCGACGGCTTCTTCTCCCCCGACCAGCCCGATCGCTTCCATCCTCTCGTCAACTCGCTGCTTCAGCGTGATGACTACCTGCTCTTCGCCGATTACGCCGCCTACGTCGCCTGCCAGGACCGCGTTTCCGCCGCTTATCAGGACACGAAAAGTTGGACCCGCATGTCGATCCTCAACGTCGCCCGCATGGGTTACTTCTCCTCCGACCGCTCCATCCGCGAATACTGTGAGGAGATTTGGAAAGTGCAGCCGGTGACGATATGAAACGTAGGCCGGGTGTGGCTTTAGCCCGCCCGGCTGCCAGGGCATGCGCAAACACCAACGGCTGTGTTACGCCAGAAGTAGGGCGGGCTGACGCCACACCCAACCTACATCAAAACAAATCGCGATTGAACCCGTGCCACATGGCGTTCATGCATCTTCCCCATGCGCCGCCTCATTCTTTCTCTCTTCGCATCTTTCGTGTGTTCCGCTGGCCTTTTGCAAGCCGCCGACTCTCCGCCCAACATCATCGTCATGCTCATCGACGACATGGGCTGGACCGATCTCGGCTGCTACGGCTCGAAATACTACGAGACGCCGCACATCGACCAGCTTGCGAAGGACGGCATGCGCTTCACGCAGGCCTATTCAGCCTGCACCGTCTGCTCGCCAACGCGTGCGGCCATGATGACGGGCAAATCCCCTGCCCGGCTGCACATCACCGACTGGATCGCCGGGCATGTGCCGGACAATGGCCGCCTCGTCGTTCCGAATTGGACGCTACAATTGCCGCTGGAGGAGGAAACACTCGCCGAACGGCTCAAAACACGCGGTTACGCCACCGCAAGCATCGGCAAGTGGCATCTGGGCAACGAGGAGTTTTATCCCACGAACCACGGTTTCGATGTGAACATCGGCGGCACGCACGGCGGCTCTCCACCGAGCTATTTCTCGCCCTACAAGATCACCACGCTGCCGGACGGACCAAAGAATGAGTTTCTGAGCGACCGGCTCACGAACGAAGCCGTGAAGTTCATTGAGAACCACAAGACGAAGCCATTTTACATCTATCTCCCGCACTACGGCGTCCACACGCCGATCATGGGCAAGCCGGAGGTCATTGCGAAGTATCAGGCGAAGCGTGCGGATCGCGGCCACAGCAATCCGGTGTATGCCGCCCTCGTCGAAAGCGTGGATGACAGCGTAGGCACACTGCGGGCGAAGTTGAAGGAACTGAACCTTGCCGAGAACACGATCTTCGTATTCACCAGCGACAACGGCGGACTCAGCGGCACCGTCAGCCCAAATGGCTGGCAACGCGGCCCCACGGACAACAGCCCCGCACGTCTCGGCAAAGGCAGCGCCTATGAAGGTGGCGTCCACATCCCGCTCATCGTCTCCTGGCCCGGCAAGGTGAAGCCCGGCAGCACCTGCAACGTGCCGGTCATCACCTACGACCATGTGCCGACGCTGCTCGAAGCCACGCAGACGCCTCTCAAGGAGAAACAGATCGTCGATGGCGAATCATTGATGCCCTTGCTCACCGAAACCGGCACGCTCAAGCGCGAGGCGATCTACTGGCACTACCCGCATTACCATCCCGGCAGCGCCACGCCTTACAGCGCCATTCGCGAAGGCGACTGGAAGCTCATCCAGTTCTACGAGGACAACCACATTGAGCTCTACAATCTCAAACTCGACGCCGGTGAGAATGACAACCGCGCTCAGCATGACTCCGTGCGCGCGTTGCAGTTGCGTGACAAACTCAACGCCTGGCTCAAGAACACCGGCGCGCAGATCCCCGAGCGCAATCCGAAACACGATCCCGACAAGCCGCTCAACGAGCCGAAGAAAGCGGGTGGAAAGAAGAAAGCGGTGTGAACATTCGTAGCTAGAGCCTCCGGCCAGCATTCGTATTCGCTGGCAACCATGAGCGCCACCCAGCCTGTTTCGTCACGTCGTCAGTTCATCACCCGCAGCACCACCGCGGCCGCCGCGTTCGGATTTCCCGCCATCGTCAGCTCCCGTTCACCGAATGCGAAGCTGAACCTCGTGTTCATCGGCGTCGGCGGTCGTGGCGCGGGGAACATCAAGGATCTGACAGGAATCCCGCTCTATGTGCCGCCGGGCGGCAACAACGCCAAAAAGTCAGGCGCAGGTGAACAGCCGCCGCCCGCTTTGGAGCCGCGTGAAAACGTCATCGCCCTCTGCGACGTGAATGGTGAGAACCTCGACCGTGCAAGCGCCGCATTTCCGAAAGCACGCAAGTTTCGCGACTTCCGCAAGCTTTACGACGAGCTCAGCGCGTCCGAGATCGACGCGGTGGTCATCAGCACGACCGAGCACACGCACGCGTATGCCACGCTGCCTGCGCTGCTGATGAAGAAGCCGGTGTACTGCGAAAAGCCGCTCTCTCACAATGTCGCCGAGGCTCGATTGATCACGGAAGCCGCCGCCAAGGCCGGGGTGGTGACGCAGATGGGCACGCAGATTCACGGCATGCCTAATTATCGCCGCGTCGTCGAGCTGATTCAAAGCGGGGCCATTGGCAAGGTGACTGAGGCGCATGTGTGCGTGTCACGCGCCTGGGGCTTGCAGAGCAAGGAGGAGGCAGAGAAGAACGGCGACATCGTGTTTGTGACCGAACGGCCCACCGTTGCTGAAACACCGCCGCCGTATCTCGACTGGGATCTGTGGATCGGCCCGGCTCCGATGCGCCCCTACAACAGCGTCTATTTCCCCGGCCCGAAGTGGTATCGCTGGTGGGATTTCGGCAATGGCACCATGTCCGACCTCGGCAGCCACTGGAACGATCTGCCTTTCTGGGCGTTGAAACTCGACGCGCCGCTCAGTGTGGAGGCCTTCGGCCCCGAGCCGCACCCGGAGATCGCTCCAGCGTCCATGCACGCCGTGTATGAATACGGCCCGCGTGGCGACATGCCCGCGTGCAAGGTTCACTGGCATCAAGGATCGAGCAAACCAGACGCGTGGAAGAACGATCCCTTCATCAGCAAGTGGAACAGCGGCGTCCTCTTCATCGGCGACAAAGGCATGCTGCTCTCCGACTACGGCAAGCACATCCTGCTGCCCGAGGCCGACTTCAAAGACTTCCAGCGCCCCAAACCCTTCATCGCCGACTCCCCCGGCCATCACGCCGAATTCCTCGCCGCCATCAAGAACGGCACGCCCACCGGCAGCCCCTTCAGCTACGCCGGCCCGCTCACCGAGGCGAATCACCTCGGCAATGTGGCGCATCGCGCCGGCGGCAAGATCGTCTGGGACGCCAAGGCCATGCGCATCACGAACAACGAGGCGGCGAACCGTTTTCTGAGCCGAACACCGAGGGATGGCTGGCATCTGGGCTGACCTGCACGGCCAAAGCGCGGAAGACGCGGAAAAATCCACGGTTGCGATGCGGAAACACGCGGCTAATCATCGGCCCCTATGTTTTCCCCCAGCATGGCGCGGTCAGGCTGTCGCGCATTGATTCCAGGCCTTGTCTTTTCCATCCTCACCGCGGTTCCAGCACTGCTGGCGCAGTCCTCCGTGCTTGTGGTGGATGCATTCAATAAAAAAGTCCATGTGGCTGGCAACGCAAATGCCAAACGTCCCGTGGGCGGTCTGGCGAAGATCGCCACCGCGATGGTCACACTCGACTGGGCCGAGGCCTCCAAGGTGGGCGTCGGAGTGCTGGCCACGGTGCCTTCTTATGCCTTCCAAATGTCCTCTCCCGGCAACATCGGCCTCCAGCCCGGTGATCAGGCCACGGTGCGTGACCTCATTTACGCCACCATGATGGGGAGTGACAACATCGCCGCCATCACACTGGGAGATTTTGTGGGACGCGACCACCTTTCCCGTCTTGGACGCAGCGGGCATCCGATCGAGGAGTTTGTGCGCCAGATGAACCAGCTCGCCAAACGCGAGGGCACACGCGGCACCCACTTCACCAATCCGCACGGCCTCGAAAACTCGCGTCCCATGCCCTACTCCACCGCCGCAGACATCGGCCGGCTTGCGATCTACGCCGTGTCACGCCCGGCCATGCGGTTTTACACAAATCAAAGCAGCCGCAGCATCACCATCTACCGCGGCGGGCAGCCGATCAGCGTGGCCATCGGCAACACCAACCAGCTTCTCGGAGTGGACCGCATCGACGGCGTGAAAACCGGCAACACCGAGCGCTCCGGCGGCTGCGTGGTCATCTCCGCTGAGAAGCCCTCCAGCGTGCAGGTGCAGGCTGACAACAGCAGCGTCATCTACCGCCACCGCATGGTGGTCGTTGTGATCGGCTCCGCCAGCCCCTTCGCCGAAGCGCAGACACTCCTGCACCAAGGCTGGGCCGCGTATGACCGCTGGCTGGCCGCCGGACGTCCCATCACGGACAAAAAGCAGATGCTGGACCACTTCTAAACGTCCTCTGGCCCCCTTTGTGCGTTTTCACTCACACATTCATCAACACACATGCGAATCGGAATTCTGAACAGCGGCGGCGACTGCCCCGGACTTAACGCGGTCATTCATGGCGTCGTCGGTGCGGCCCATACACATGGCTGGGAAGTCGTCGGCTTCCGCGACGGATTTGAAGGTCTCCTGCCCCCAGGAGACTACATGATGCTCGACCCCGAAAAGACCGTCGGCATCATGAAACTCGGCGGCACCATCCTCGGCACGACGAACAAAGGACACTTCGTCGCCAAGGTCGGCGAGGGCAATGTTTCTCAGGTGCCGGTAGAGATCGTCGAGAAGGCCAAAAGCACCCTGCGCCACCTTGAGGTGGGCGCTCTCATCGTCGTGGGTGGCGACGGCAGCCTCACCACCGGCTTGCAGCTCTATCAGATGGGCATTCCGGTCATCGGCGTGCCTAAAACCATCGACAATGACATCCAGGCCACAGCCATGTCCTTTGGCTTCGACTCCGCCGTCGCCGCCGTCGTCGATGCACTAGACCGATTGCATACCACGGCAGAAAGCCACAAGCGCGCCATTGTTCTGGAGGTCATGGGGCGCCACGCTGGCTGGATCGCCCTCTACGGCGGCATGGCAGGTGGTGCCGACATCATTCTGCTGCCTGAAATCCCCTTCCATCTCGACCAAGTGGCCCAGGCCATCCGCAAACGCGACGCCGCCGGTCATCACAGCACGCTGGTCGTCGTGGCGGAAGGCGCACGGTTGGAAACTGGCGAACTGCTGACCAAGGAGCGCGTCGGAGCCAAGGGAGAGGACCGCCTCGGCGGCATTGGTGAGTTTGTGGCCAAACACATCGAGAAAGCCACCGGCAAGGAGACACGCTCATGCACCCTCGGCCATCTCCAACGCGGAGGAGCACCCACCGCCCTCGACCGCATTCTGGGCGTTCGCTTTGGTGCCAAGGCCGTGGATCTTATCGAGCAGGGCAGCTTTGGACGGATGGTCAGTTATCAGCATTACCAAGTGGGCGATGTTTCCATTGAGGAAGCCGTCAATCAGCTCCGCCTGGTGAACAAGGACAGTGAGATCGTCAAGGCCGCTCGTGCCATCGGCATCTCTTTCGGAGATCAGTGACCCGCTTTCATCAACGATCAGCATAAAAAAACGGCGGCCTACTTCAGCCGCCGTTTTTGTTTGATTGGAATCAAGCCAGAGCCGCAAGACGTTTGGCGAGCGCGTCCTTCGATTGCACACCGACCACCGTTTCCTTGGCCTTGCCATCCTTGAAGAAGATCAGCATCGGAATCGAACGCACGCTGAACTGCGCGGCAAGATTTGGAGCCTCATCGACATTCACCTTGGCGATTTTGACCTTCCCGGCCTGATCCTTGGCCAGATCGTCTAGGATTGGTCCCAGCATACGGCACGGTCCACACCACTCGGCCCAGAAATCAACGATCACAGGCACGGTGGAGCTAGAGATTTCAGATTCAAAATTTGCTTCGGTGAGGGTGATGACTGCGTCGCTGGCCATGATGTTGGAGGTAGGGGTTTGAAGGAAGTTACGAGCGCACGCTGGCATCGGTGACACCCGAATCAACGAAAGTTTTCGCCAAGTCCGTGCCATGAGACGAAAAAACAGCCACACCCGGCTTGCAGGCCCGCTTTGACAGCCTCTCGATTGATTCCAACGGCTCAGACAATTCACATTCCACGACGGCTTGTCCCCAGTCCACGCGCACGAATGTGAAGAACTCTTTCTTGCCGTTTGGGATGCCTCCATGCTGAATGTCACTGCTATGAAACGCAGCCGCGAACTCACAGGCCTTTCCGGGCGGCGATTGAAGCATTTGTTGCATCATCTCTGCGAACGAGCCCAGGAGGATGTCACACGGCTTGCGGTGCATGAGGAAGTGGCCACGCATCAGTTGCGTGTGCGCATGAAAAAAATTCTATCTTTGCTGAGATTGGCGCACCCGGTCATCGAACCACAAACGATGCAGGCGTTTCGGTTGCACATTCGTGCCGTCAAATGTGCCTGCGCCGGTAATCGTGACCGCGCTGTGCAGTCCAGGCTCATCGACAAGCTCGTCCGCCGCTTTCACCTTTCTCCCAAACACCGCCCGCGCATGGCAGGAGAACCGCATGACGCGCCCTCGTCATCCCACCTGTGTCATCAGCTTCACGCGCTTGGCCTGCTCATCGACAGCCTCCGCATTGAAGCACTGACCGCTGAACAAGTGCTTGAGCAACATGCCCGTTGCTACCGCCGCGGCCGTCGCCTGATGAAACAGGCCGCTGAAAACACGGACAACGAAGTTTTGCATCGCTGGCGGCACCGCGTGAAAGATCTGTATTTCCAAACACTGGCCCTGCGGCAACTGCCCGGAGCCTCACGGCGAATTAAACGTGCCAAACGTCTCGGCCATCTGCTCGGGCGGGACCAGGATCTGGCCAATCTGACGCATGAACCCGCGTTCTCAATGCGCCGCAGTCCCTGGCGGCAGGTGATTGGCGAGCATCGCGAAGAGCTACGCTCACGCTACCTGGCACTCGGCCACAAGCTCTATGCGCCGCACGGCTCACGCTTTGGCGAAGGAATACTCAGCCAAGCGTAACCCCCATCAAAGGCCAGCCACACGCTGCGCCTCTTGAACCAGATGGACAAAACGAGCGCGTTCACCCGTGGCATCGTCGCCCTTGGCCCGTTTGGCCAAATTCAGCACCAGATCATGATTCAGGCCGCCCGTCTGGTCCGCACCCCGCATCAGCAGTCCGAATCCGACCACCGATGCCTCAAACACGAAGTCCTCGCGGGCGTTTTGCAGTGAGTAACCGCGGTCGATCACCTGCAGCTTGCTGCTGTCGAACGGGCCGACGGTCTGCGAGGTGAAGCGGGCGCTTGGCAGCGTCACGTTGGCTATCTGACGGTCACGAACACCCTCGATGCCACCATTCGGCTGGAACTCATACCAAAGCACATGCGTGCCTGCGGTGCGCAGCTCCGTGGCCGCGAGATGACGCTCGGAGAGCATTCGAAACTGCTTCACGCGCACCGGATCAAAGCTGATCTGTACCGGAAACACCGCGTCAGACCTCAGTACCGCCTCCTGATCCGCCGGAAGCTGAATCACGACCCGCAGCAGACGATGCGCCGGATTCCACGGGCAGTCCGCCACCTCCGCCTTCCATGAGTGAATGTACAAATCAGGATCTCGCGTCGGCTTGGTCTCGGGCAGTGACTTTGCCGTCTGTGGCGAGGCAAGCATCTCTCCCTTCACCTTCGGGGCTGCGGGTTTGATCAAGGAAGGGCGCAATTTGAACTGGTCGTTCGCCAGCTTCGTGGTGCTGGCAAAAACACCGCGTCCTGGCGGTGTGATGAAACCCATGTTTGGAGACGGCGGAAGCTCCACCGGCTTTTGGACGGGAGCCTTGACCAACACCATCGGAGCCGCAGGCTCTGGCTTGGCCGGAACCGGCTTCTCCACTTTGGCAGGTTCCTTTTTCACGGGCTTCAAATCGGCCACCTTGACCGGCCCCGATGCGACGACGGGTTCCGCTTTGACAATGACAACTGGAGCGGGTCTGGCCACAGGCTGTGCTGCTTCCTTTTCTTCCGACGAATTCGGGAAAAAGACCTTCGCTTGCCCATGTGATTCAGTCCTCAGAGACCATCCGGCGAGGAAGGACGCCCCCGTCAGCGTGATCACTGCGGCGGCGCGCAGCATCACTCCCATCACCGGCCAGAAGGTTTTGGCCGGTCGCTGTACCACCCGTGGCAGCATGGGCTGGATTCGGCGCGGCATGTTGGCCGGGTGAAGAACTGCGTGACGCTGTGCATGTGTGAGGCGTGTCTGGGGAATCGGCGCGCCATGCCGCAGGGCGTCTGTCACAGCCTCAATCTGCTCCAACTCATGGGCGGCCGCAGGTGTGGCGGCCAGGGCGTCATGAAACTCACGCGCCTCCTCGGCGCTCAGTTCGCCAAGCGCGTAGGCAGTGAAGTGGGGATTGTCCTGGGGGTTCATAAATGGGTGTGGGAAGTTTCTTCAGCCATGTCGCGGCTCAGCAGCTCGCGTAGTTTTTTGATCGCATGGTGCATGATGAAGCCGACATTGCCGACGCTGAGGCCGGTGATGCCGGCGATTTCCTGGTAAGAACAGTCGTGGAGGAATTTGAGCCGCACGACTTCGCGCTGGTTGGGGCGCAGCCTGTCCACACAGCGCCAGATGCTCTCGTAGAGCTCCTGCTGGCCGGCGCTTTGGGCAGGGTCCAACTCATGGTCCTGCGCCGCGCCGATGACCTCCTCGTTGCCAATATCAAGGCGATGGTCCTTGCGCAAGACATCGAACGCGCGGTTGCGGCAGACGGTGAACAGCCAGGATTTGAGGTTTTCACGCACACGCTCCGGGTCGGTGAGGTAGAGCTTGAGCAGCGCGTCCTGCACGACGTCACGCGCTTTCTCGGTGTCTCCACCGAGAAGGCCGGATGTGTAGGCGATGAGTGTGCTTTCATGCTGGTCCAGGGCACGTCGCACCAGCACGGAGGCTTCATCCTGGACGTGGGAGGCGGACATGCTTCAAATCAACGGTTGGAACGGACAAGCACAGGTAAACTTAGGCCGAAGCCAAACTTGCCGCCAATTTCCACCTTGGAAACAGCAATTTGTGAGGTGCTGGGCGGGTTCTGCCCAAACGAGGGCATCCTATTTCCCCAGCACCTGCTTCAAGACCTCAATACAGCGCTCGTTCTGCGGCATGGTGCCAATGCTGATTCGCACCCACTCCGGCAGCTTATAGGCGGCCATGGCGCGAACGATCACACCTTTGTCCATCATCGCTTTGAAGACGGCGTTGCCATCACCGACTTTGACGAGGACAAAATTGGCGTAGCTCGGGATGTATTCGAGACCCATGGCACCAAACTGGGCCTGCAAATAAGCGCGGCCTTCATCGGTGATGCACTTGGTCTTGTCCTGATGCTCCTGGTCGAGAAGTCCGGCGAGCGCACCGGCCTGGGCGACGGAGTTGAGGTTGAAAGGCTGCCGCGTGCGCTGGAGCACATCGATGAGTTCCTTGTTGGCGATGCCATAGCCAACGCGTGTGCCTGCAAGCCCCTGGATCTTCGAGAAAGTGCGCAAAACGACCACGTTGCGGCCCTCGCGGACGTATTTGAGCGTGTCCGGCGGATTGTCGAGGAACTCATAGTAGGCCTCGTCGAAGACGACAACGACATGGTCCGGCACCTTGGCCATGAAACGGTCGATCTGCTCCTGCGTGACCAAAGTCCCGGTCGGATTGTTCGGATTGGCGATGAAGACCTCTTTCGTGTTTGGCGTGATGGCGGCGGCCATGGCGTCGAGATCATGCACATAGCCCGGATCGGGAACTTCGATGGTGTCCGCGCCGAAAACCTTCGCCATGAGCTTGTACACGAGGAAGGCGTGCTCGGCGGTGATGATGTTGTCGCCGGGCTTGAGGAAAGCGTGGCCGATGAACTCGATCACCTCATTCGAGCCGCAGCCCATGATGATGTTGCCCATTTCGAGGCCAAACTTGTCCGCCAGCGCGTTGCGCAGCTTCCATGAGGCGCCGTCCGGGTAGATGTGGACCTCTTCAACGGCCTTTTTCATCGCCTCGACCGCTTTGGGCGAGGGGCCGAGCGGATTCTCGTTCGAGGCCAGCTTGATGATGTCCTCTGGGTTCAAACCGCGCTCACGGGCCACATCTTCGATGGGTTTTCCAGGTTCGTAGGCGACGAGGTCTTTGAGTTGCGCGTTGGCGTAGTTCCAGATGGACATGGTTGGTGCTTGGGAGGGGGCCTTTTCTTGGACTGGGATCCCATGGATGGCAAGTGCGCGTGAAAGCGATTGCTGCTATCGTTTTACCCGCATGACGTATGAACAACTGGTGAAAGGGCTGGCGCTCCTGTTTGGGCTGCTTTGGGCCGTGCTGGCGGTGCATCCGTGGCATTTTCAGGACTGGGTGCTGGAAAACGTGCTGGTCGTGCTGGCGCTGCCGATTTACGTCGCGAGCTACCGACATCGGCTGTTCTCCCGGCTGTCCTGGGTGCTGATCTTCCTCTTCACCTGTTTGCACGAGGTCGGCGCACATTACACTTACTCGGAGGTGCCTTACGACGAGTGGTGGCGGTCTCTGACCGGGCGCACGTTCAACGAACTGTTCGGCTGGGAGCGCAATCACTTCGACCGTGGGGCGCATTTCCTCTATGGCCTGCTGCTGGCCTATCCCTTTCGGGAAATCTTCCTGCGGATCGCCACTGTGCGCGGCTTTTGGGGCTACTTCCTGCCGCTGGACATCACCATGTCTTCCTCGCTCCTTTACGAACTCCTCGAATGGTTCGCCGCAGAATTGCTCGGCGGCAATGCAGGCCAGGCATATCTCGGTACCCAGGGAGACATCTGGGATGCTCACAAGGACATGGCGCTTGCCGCCGCAGGCGCAATCCTGGCCATGCTCATCACCGCTCTCGTAAACTGGCGTTGCCAGCGCGATTTTGCCAGAGAGTGGTCGGAAAGCTGGCGCGTGAAGGCAGAAGGAGATAGTTTTGCCGCATAACTTTGATCATGATCCCCTCCTCCCCGCAAACAGACACCTCCGAGTTGCTCCTGTCCTTCGGCACGGCGTTTGGCCTGGGCCTGCTGGTCGGTTTGCAGCGGGAATGGGTCCAAAACCGTGTCGCGGGCATCCGCACGTTTGCGCTGCTGTCGCTGTTTGGAGCGCTGAGCGGTTTGCTGGGCATTGTTTATGGCGGCTGGGTCATCGCAGCGGCCCTGATCGCCTTCGTCAGTGTCGTCATCCTGGGGAATCTGGCCGAATTGAAGCACAAGGAAGCCGATTCAGGGCTCACCACCGAGATGGCGATGCTGGTCATGTTCGTGACCGGCGTCATCACGGTGCATGGTCAGCGGCTCATCGCCGTCATCATCGCTGGAAGCGTCATGGTGCTGCTGCAAAGCAAAAAGCCGCTGCACAACATGGTGCGCCGCATCGGCGAGGATGATCTGCGCGAGATCGCCCGCCTGGTGCTGGTGGGGCTGGTGATCCTGCCCGCCCTGCCGAATCGTGAGATGGGCTACCTGGGCGTGCTCAATCCTTTCTCCATCTGGCTGATGGTCGTGCTCATCGTCGGCATCAGCCTTGCGGCCTATCTGGCGGGGAAATTTCTTGGCAACACCAAGGGCGCGGCGCTCTCCGGCGTCCTCGGCGGTCTCATCTCCAGCACCGCCACCACGGCCAGCCTTGCCCGCCGCAGCCACGACCATGGCGCGTGCGGCATCAGCCTGGCCTCGATCTGCCTGATTGCCTCCGCCATCGTTTTCCTGCGCGTGATGGTCGAGGTCATGATCGCCGCGCCAGGACATCTCCAGTCCCTGCTGCCACCGCTTGTGGCGATGATGTTCTGGTTCGGACTCGTGGCGGCAATCGCCCATCGCATCTCCGAAAAGTCAGGCAAGCACACACCGGACGAATCACCTCCATCCGAGCTCAAAAGCGCCGTGATCTTTGGCCTGCTCTACGCCGTCGTGCTGCTCGCCGTGGCCGCCGCTCGCGAGCATTTCGGTGATTCCGGCCTCTACATCGCCGCGGCCATCTCAGGACTCACGGACATGGATGCCATCACTCTTTCCACCTCACGCCTCGTCAGCACCTCTTACCTCGAGCCCGCCACCGCTTGGCGCATGATCATGGTCGGCGGCCTGGCCAACATTGTGTTCAAAGCCGGGCTCGTGCTCGCGCTTGGCGCACGCGCCTTCATCAAGCCCGTGTTGCTCGGCATGGGAGCCTCCATCCTGGGGGGCGTGGCGATCCTGGCACTTTGGCCGGCTTGAAATCCAAAAGCTGCCTCAAGATCAAACCGGGTCTGAAACCTGCGGCATTTAGGCCGCCATTTCCTCACGCTGACGCCAGCGCTGCTCATGGGTGAGGAGCTGACGGAAGAAGTCGTCTTCTTTTTTGGGAGTGTCGGCGGGATCAAGTGGCATGGAGAGTTTGAGTTCCAAGCCACGCGGCTCCAGGTGCCGCGCCTCGGCGGTGCCGCCGTGCAGATGCATCGTGACATAGCAGGCCATCATGTTCACCCCGAAATCGTCAGGCTTGCGGCTGCGGGTATAGAAAGGATCGAAGAGGTTGGCGGGCTTGTCCTTGCCCTCCCATGCACCGCTGTCGCGCACATACATCACCACCTGCATCTGGCCGGTGGCATCAGGTCGGGCCCTCGCGCTGATTTGAATGGTGTCCCCCGGACTGAGGTGGGTGATTTCCTCCATGAAGATCAGTCGCCACATCTGGCGGAAGCGTCCGCTGTCCACCTTCAGCGCGGGAAGGTTGGAATCGATCTCCACATCGACGTTGAGGTTCTTCGCCTGCAACGAGGTGGCGAACATGTTGATCATCTCCTCCAGCACCTCATTCAGCGTGCATTCATCCTTCCGCTCAAGCTGCCGGGCATGCGATCCTTCGGCCAGACGCGACAATAAGAGCTGGATGCGCTCGATCTGCGACTGCGCCTGATGCTGCACGTCGATCCAGAACGAGGGATCACGCGGCGGCGCGCCGCCGATCTCCTCCATGAGCTTCATCGGCGCGAGGTCGATGAACGCGCGCACCACGGTCAGCGCGTTGCGCAGATGGTGGTTCAATCCCTCCGCCAGGATGCCGAGGCCGGAAACTTTGTCCGAGGACAGCATGTGCCGCACCGTTTCCGCTTTCTCAGCCAGCAATTGCTCGCGCTCGACCATGGCATGGTAGTAGTCCAGCGCGTGTTTGATGACCACGCTCAACTCATCCGGGTCCCAAGGCTTGTGCAGGTAGCGGAAGCAGCGGCCGGAGTTCACCGCATCGACAGCCGCCTGATAATCCGTGTACGCCGTGACGAGAATGCGCACGAGGTTGGGATTCAGCTTCTTCGCGTGCTCCATCAGCTCCACGCCGCTTGGCCCCGGCATGCGCTGGTCGGTGAGCAGCAGGCCGATCTGCGGGCCGTACTGCTGGAGAATGCGATAGCCGTCCATCGCGTTGTTCGCGATGTGAATGATGTATTCGTCACCAAAGATCTCCTTGAAGTAATGCAATGCCTTCTCCTCGTCATCGACGTAGAGGATGTGATAAGGCGATAGCTTCGGGTCGGACATGAACTTCAGGCGTTGTCAGGTTTCTTCAGGCTGAGGGTAAACTGCGTGTGGCTCCCCGCCTCGGATTCGATCTTCACCTCGCCATCCATCTGCTGGATCAAGCGGAAGCAGATGCTCAGACCGAGGCCCATGCCCTGCCCCACCTGCTTGGTGGTGAAAAACGGATCAAAAATCTTGGAGAGATTCTCCTTTAGAATGCCGGAGCCGTTGTCCCGCACGATCAAATCGACACCGTTCACGGTTTCGACCGCCTTGATGAGGATCGTCGGCCCGGGACGCCCAGCCAAGGCGTCCAGGCTGTTCTGCACGAGGTTCAGCAGGATTTGAATCAGGTAGTTCTCATCCCCTTGCGCGATGATTCCCGGCGGGATCTCATCCACCAGCGTCACCTGGCGGTCGCTGATCTCCTTGGCCAGCAGACGCAGCGCCTTGCGGCTCGTCTCATGCAGGTCAATCGGCCGCACCCCGCGATTTTCGGGATGCGCGAAGGTGCGCAGGTCGGAGACGATGGCCGCCACGCGGTCAATCCCCTCCCCGATGTCCGCCGCGATGCGGTTCACCGATTCCGCGATCTCCGGCGGCATCGCCTTGCCCTTTTTCTTCAAGAGGTAGATCGCCGACTTCACATAGTTCAGCGGGTTGTTGATCTCATGCACAATTCCGGCCCCCAGCCTGCCGATGGAGGCCAGCTTCTCACTCTGTGCGAGCTGTGCCTCGGTCTCACGCAGGCGGTTGAGCGTTTCCACCAGCTCATCGTTTCGCGCAGCCAGTTCCTCCCGCTGCTCCTCCACCTTGCAGCGGCTTTCAAACTCCCGCGCACGGATCGCATGATGCTGACGGCTGCCAAAATAAAGCACCACGCAGTTCAGCAGGATGAAGCCCGTGTTGTTCACGAAAATACCCAGCGCGCGCGGATCAGTCGCCTCACGCAGATTTGGCAGCGTGGCGGCCAGATAGCCCAGGACAACGAGACCGAGCGTGATGCCTATCTCCCGGAAGGTCCAATGAAACACAAACGCCGTCGCGACGATGCACAGTGTCAGACCGGCGTAGTAGCCGGAGCCGGGATCACCGCTCAGGTAAATCATGAAGCAAATCATGAGCGCTGGCAGCAGCGGCAGGATCACCGGGTAGGCTCGGCAGTACTTCCGCCCCAGCGAACCATTCAGCGCCAGCAGCAACGGCACACAGCCCGCCGCACAGGCCAGCCGCAGCACCAGAAACTCCCAGTAGCGCTCTGGGTAGGCCATCCAGTCCAAAAAACTGCACAGCGGAACCAGGATCATCACAAACCACGCGCCCATCCGCGCATTGCGCAGGTTCAGCGCCTCCTGCTCCTGCTCGAAGCGTCCAGAACGAGTCACAATGCCTCCAGGACCGTCGCCAGTGGCGCGTTCCGAACTGGGTGGGGCCAGTGGGTGACTGACCTCTGCCAGAGTAGTGAATGACATAACAGTCATAACAGTCATAACAACTATAATAATCAACCCTACAAAGCAAGGGGTATCCGGGGGAAATTTTACATTTTTCTGACACCTCCTAGCTCACCGATTTCGCTCCCAGATACACCCCCAGCTTGGCAAAGCCGCCCCTCTTGCCATCATGCGCCGCCCATGCGCATCCTCATCGCCATCGACAAGTTCAAAGGCTCCATCCCCGCTACCGTGGCCGCCCAGGCCATCGAATCGGCCCTCAAGCAGGCGATTCCAGGGGTAGAATGCGACCTCTGCCCTATCGCCGACGGCGGGGAGGGCACCGCCGAGGCCGTCATCGCCGCCTTGAAGGGCGAATGGTGCGAAACCGCCACCTTTGACGCTCAAAATCGCCCCGTGACCGCCCGCTACGGTCTCGTCCGGGATGGCAGTCAGTTTGAAGCCATCATGGAAATGAGCGCCGCCTCCGGCCTTGCCATGGTCAGCGATCTCCCGCTCAATCCCGCCATCGCCAGCACCCTCGGCACCGGATTGATGCTCCAGGACACCATCGAACGCGGCGTCAGCCGCATCGTCATCGGCATCGGTGGCAGCGCCACCAACGATGCAGGCATTGGCATGGCCGCCGCGCTTGGCTGCCGCTTCCTGGATGCCGATGGTGAGCCGCTCACACCCATCATCCAGCACATGGACAAGCTGGCAAAGATCGAGCGCGGTGAACAGCGCATGCCCGAAATCCTCGTCGCCTGCGACGTGAACAATTCCCTGCTCGGCCCGCACGGCTGCACCCGCGTCTATGGCACCCAGAAAGGTGTGCGGGACTTTGCGTTCTTTGAAAGCCGCCTCCAGCGCATTGCCGACATCGTGCAGCGTGATCTCGGCGTCGATCACCGCGAAATTCCCGGCGCGGGAGCCGCTGGCGGCCTCGGATTCGGCCTCATGAGCTTCTGCGGGGCCAAACTCACCAGCGGTTTCGATTTGATCGCCGATCTCGTCCACCTCCGCCGCCGTGTCGCCGCTGCTGACCTCGTCATCACGGGTGAAGGCCGCCTTGATGCGCAAACGCTTCATGGCAAAGGCCCCATGGGTGTCGCCGACCTCGCCCGTGAGGTCGGCAAACCCGTCGCCGCCTTCGCCGGAGCCATCGAGGCCGAAGACCAGCTCCGCACCCGCTTCGACCTCCTCTGCGCCATCAAACCAAAGACCATGCCCCTCGCTGAAGCCATGCAACGCGGCCCCGAGTTGCTCGAAACCGCCGTCCTATCACAGTCCCGCGCCCTCCTTGACCTCCTGACTCCTTGACCACGCTCAACCGCCGTGCTCAATCACCCTCCAGTCATCTAGCAACCACCATCAAGCATCCAGAATGAACGCAGTCCTCCTCTTCGCCGGTCAAGGCGCCCAAAAAGTCGGCATGGGCAAAGATCTTGCCGAAGCTTACCCGACCGTCCGCGCCCTCTTTGACCAGGCCGACGCCGCCCTCGGCCACACGCTCACCAACGTCATGTTTGAGGGTCCGATGGAGGAACTGACCCGCACCAGCCACTGCCAGCCCGCGCTCTATGCCCACGGCCTCGCCATCCTGGAGGTGCTGAAGGAAAAAGTCCCGTCGCTCAACATCACCGCCACCGCCGGTCTCTCACTCGGCGAATTCACCGCCCACGCCGCCGCTGGCACCTTCGACTTCGCCACCGGCCTCTACCTCGTCTTCCAACGCGGCAGCTTCATGGAGGAAGCCTGCCAGAACACCCAAGGTGCGATGCTTGCTCTGCTCGGCGGTGAGGAATCCGCCATCCGCGAACTCGCTGCCGAATGCGACGTGGATGTCGCGAACTTGAACGCCCCCGGCCAGATCGTCCTCAGCGGCAGCGCTGAAGGCATCGCGGCGGCCGCCGCCAAATCAAAAGACAAGGGCATCAAACGCGCCATCCCCCTGCCCGTCGCCGGCGCTTATCACAGCCGCTTGATGAAGTCCGCGCAGGACAAACTCGCCCTCGCTCTCGCCGCCGCGCCGATCCAAAGCCCGCGCGTCCCCGTCATCTGCAACTTCGAGGCCCGCCCCGTCTCCACGCCCGAGGAAATCCGTGCCACCCTCACCAGCCAGGTCACCGGCAGCGTCCGCTGGGTGGAAAGCATGCAGCACCTCATCGCCGCCGGTCACACGCTCTTCATCGAACTCGGTCCCGATGCCACGCTTGCCGGTTTGATGGGCAAGATCGACAAATCCGTGAAGGTCATCAGCATCAAGGACGTCGCCTCGCTTGATGCGGCTGTCGCAGCATTGAACGCAGGCTGAACCGTCAACCAGCCGCCGTCATGATTGCGATCCAAGCGATAGGACCGATCCTTTTGCTGATCGCTTTGATGGCACCCATCATCACTGGTTATCGCCGAGAAAAGCTCAGCACATCCATTGCGATTGGATGGGTGTTGGTCATCTTCGCCTACTTCTCTATTGACCTTCTCATTCCCGAGTTGGCTCACCATTTCTATGGCCGGGAAGGCCTGCGAGAGGTAGCTCCCGAGACTCCTGCCACCATGGCCATGATGATTCTCGGCTGGATTTACCCCTTGGTTCTCCATTTCGTTGGCTTCATTTCGTGCGAATTCGTTGATGCGTTGCGTGGTTTGCTATCAAAAGCCCGTCATCGCTAATCCAGCTCTCCATCACTCCATGCGCTCCATCGCCATTCTCGCCTCCCTGCTCCTCACCAGCATCGCCACCGCGCTCGAACTGCCCGCCACCGACGGCAAGACCTACGATCCTGCCGCCGCTGGCGACAAGAAAGCCGTGGTGCTCTTCTTCGTCTCGCCGTTCTGCTCCACCACGAAGTCCTTCATGAAGGAGATCAATCAGATCACCGCCGATTACAGCGACCGCGTGGTCTTCCACCTCATCCATTCCGATCCCGAGATCACTCTCGAGGTCGCCCTGGAGCACGCCATCCTCTCCGAGGTCAAAACCACCGTGCTACTCGACAAAGGGCAGGCTCTCGCCAAGCAGTTGAAGGCCAGAATCACGCCCGAGGCCATCGTCCTCTCGCCCAAAGCTGAAACGCTTTACCAAGGCCGCATCAACGACCTCTACCTCGGACCCACCAAGCGCCAGCGTGCCGCCACCACCCAAGATCTGCGCGACGCGCTCGACGCCATCCTCTCCGGCAAACCCGTCCCCACACCTCAGCACGAGGCCCAGGGCTGCAAGATCAGCGGACTGAATTGATTGGGGATGATCGTGGTCGGGAAGGACGTGAAACGAACGTCCGCATTCGTTTTCTGAAAACTGGCGGACTTGCCTGGGGGTTCCGCTGCGGACAGACGCTCCGAAAACAAATCAGCCGGACCTCGCGGCCCGGCTGATGAGATGAGTAGATGAGACACGAGCTGAAAAGCCCGTGCTGCTTTACGCTTTCGGCGTGTTCGGGCCGCTTTCTGGCAGCTTCGGAGCCTTGACGTAGTCGGTGGGGATCTCGCCTTTCAAGGCCTTGAGGAAGGTGATGATGGAGGCGGTTTCCTCGTCGGAGAGCTGCTTGCCGAGCTGGTATTCAGCCATCTTCTTGACCATCTCGTCGAGCGTTTTGACGGAGCCGTCGTGGAGGTAAGGGGCCGTCTCGGTGATGTTGCGCAGGCTGGGGACTTTGAAGAAGAACTTCTCACCGTCGTTCTTGGTCACGTCGCTACGGCCGTTGTCCTTGAGCTCGGGCCAGGGCTTCACGAGGCCGAGCTTCTGATACATCATGCCGCCGACACCCGCGCCATTGTGGCAGGTGACGCAGCCGGTCTTGGCAAAGGTGGCGAAGCCTTTCTTCTCCTCGGCGGAGAGCGCGTCTTTGTTGCCCTTGAGGAAGGCGTCCCATTTGCCAGGGGTGAGGAGTCCGCGCTCGAAGGCACCCACAGCCTTGCCAAAGTTGTCATAAGTGATGGGATCGGCCTCGCCGGGGAAGGCGGCCTTGAAGCCTTCGACGTAGCCGGGCATGCTCTTGAGCACTTTCACCACGAAGTCGGCGCTGGGCATGCCCATTTCGACGGGGTTCAGCACAGGGCCTTTGGCCTGTGCTTCGACCGTTGGCTCACGACCATCCCAGAACTGGGCGATGTGGATGGCGGCGTTGTAGGTGGAGGGGGAACTGCGTCCGCCGAGCTTGCCTTCGTGGCCGGGGGAGAAGGGCAGATTGTCCTGGCCGTACTTGTCGAGCATGTGGCAGGAGTTGCAGGAGAGTTTCTCGCCTTTGGAGATGCGGTTCTCATAGTAGAGCTGGCGGCCAAGGTTCACCTTCGCCTCGGTGATCTCATTGTCCGGCGAGGCGGCCTGGGCGGGCAGCGGCTGAAACATCGGGAGGAAAGCCTCGGAGAGATCCGCCTGCGCGAAAGCGGAGGCAGTGCTCAATCCGGCGACGACGGCGAGGATGCGGGTGGTGGTATGCATGGACATGGGAGAGTTAAATGACGTGGTCGTTACGTTGCCCAGATGAGCTTGGTTTCAAGTGATTGCGCCATGAGACAACTTCTCAAACCAACGAGTCTGCGATTGACGAAATCCAGCGCTCCTGAGTACGCTCCGCTTATGATCCGAAAAACGCTCCTGCTCCTGCTCTCCTTCATCACGATCTGCCCGGCCCAGCAGCCCGTCGGCGATGGCAAGACCGATGACACGGCGGCGGTCCAGCAACTGCTCGACACGCAGGGCAGCGTGAAACTGGCCAAGGGCACCTACCGCCTGACGAAGACACTGACGGTCGATTTGACCAAGACCGGCTTCGCGGCACTGAGCGGTGATGGCACGGCAAGACTGCTCATGACCGCCGCCGGACCGGCCGTTCATTTCATCGGCACGCATGAGGGATCGGCCGCGCCGAGCACCTTCAAGCCGGAAGTGTGGGAAAAGGAACGCACGCCCATGGTGGACGGCATCGAAATCGTCGGTGCGCATGCGGAGGCGGACGGCATCGAGGCCACGGGCACCATGCAGATCACGCTGAGCCGCGTGGTCGTGCGCGACTGCCGCCACGCGGTGCATCTCACGAAACGCAACCGCAACGTGCTGATCTCCGCCTGCCATTTCTACCACAACACCGGCGTGGGCGTGTTTTATGACGATGTGAACCTGCACCAGTCCAACATCGTGGGCAGCCACATCAGCTACAACGGCGGCGGCGGCGTGGTCTCACGCGCCGGCAACGTGCGCAACCTGCACATCGGCACCTGCGATATCGAGGGCAATCACGCCGCCGAAGGGCCGCCGAGCGCGAACATCGAGCTCGACTCACGCGGCGGCTCCATCGGCGAGGTGGCCGTGACCGGCTGCACGATCCAGCACACCAACAAATCACCCGATTCGGCCAACATCCGCATCATCGGCTCCGGCAAGGATGAATCCCTGCTACGCCGCGTCGGCCGCGAGCACACACGTGAAGGCAACGTGACCATCAGCGCCAATGTGTTCAGCGACGTGCAGGTGAACATCGAAATCCGCCATGCACGCGGCGTGGTGATCACCGGCAACACCTTCTGGGAAGGCTTCCAGCACGACCTGCTCGTCGAGGACAGCGAGAACATCGTCGTCACCGGCAACAACTTCGACCGCAACCCGCGCTACCTCGTCAACGGCAATGACAACGCCGAGAAAAACGGCCTCGTCTTCCTCCGCTGCGCGGACTGCATCCTCAGCAGCAACGTCATCTCCGGCGTGTGGAAGAAGCGCGCCGCCGTGGACATCGAGTCCGGCAACCGCTTCCAGATCAACCACAACAGCGTGCTCGACAGCGACGGCGTGGGCATCCGCCTCGAAAAAGTCACCAACAGCATGATCAACGGCAACATCATCCGCGACGACCGCGCGGCGGACCAACGCAGCAAAGAGCCGTCCATGGTCTTCATCGGCGGCAAGGCCAACGTCATCGGGCAAAACGTCATCGGCAACAAGCAGGAGGCGAGGTGAGGGCGAAGGCGCGTTAGAGGTTCGAGGCAATGCCGTGAAGCAATCTTGTGCCTCACCGGTTTGGATGAACGAGCCGGAGGCTCGCTAGAACTCAGCCGGTGGTGCAGATGGCGTAGCCATCGGGAACCACCGGACCAAGGACCGCGCTCAACTCTGCCACCCGCCGCGCTCCGGCAGGAGCGCGAGAAACGAACGCGGGCTTGGTGGATCATGCTTTGGGAAGACTCCCACCCTCCTCGCGCCCTTCCAGGGCGCGGTGACATCGACGTGGTTGTCTGCTTGTGGGTCCGGTGGCTCTCGCTCGCCAAGCCTCGCTTCACCTCCAACTCCCCCCTTCAGAACGGGATAGCTTAACGGCATTGAGGTTCGTGATTCAGAGCCACACACGCCGCCGCATCACCTCTCCAAGTCCCTGGCTAGCGCAGCGGCCAAGGGGCCGTCCGTGGGGCCGGCGGCACGTAGCCGTACCCGCCCACCGACATGTACCGGTCCGGCGGATAGCCGGAAACAACCGTCTGCGTTCTCGTGGGCACCACGTAGCGGTCCGAGGTGTAGGTGCCTGGGTAAGTCGTGCGGTGGGCCGACGAGCGGTAACTCGCGTGTGTGTGACCGTAAGGGCGGTTGTCGTAGCTGCAGCACGCGAGCGCACTGGCCAGCGTCAGGCTGCAGGCGAGCCAGGAAAGAGTTTTCATCAGGGTGGAGGGTTGGGGTGGTGGCAGGTTCAGATTGATCTCGACGCAAGACTACACAGCCGCGGTTCCCTGCGCCATGGGGTCTCCAACCCAAAGCCCCTGCCCCGTTCATGGTCAAAGCGCCAAGGCTTGGTCAAGCGGTCAAGGACCGAGCATCCAGAGTCAACGCAGAGCAGCCGAGCGGCGGCCCCGCCGCCTCCCCCCTACAGGAGCGCGGACGCCCTCGTCCGCATCTCCCTCCCCCCCCTCACACCCACTCTGCAAGTCCGGCGGGTAGGGTTACGCCCCAGTGCATGCCACGGCGCTCCGGCTCATGGGTGGGATGCGCACGACACAACCCACGGAAACCTTGAACCACCAGCCATGAGCCCTCCCATCATCATGAAAGTCTTGATCGTCCTCACCTCCCACGGCCAGTTGGGTGACACCGGCCAGAAAACCGGCTTCTGGGTGGAGGAGTTTGCAGCTCCCTATTATCAACTGGCGGATGCCGGGGCGGAGATCACTCTGGCCTCGCCCCAAGGCGGGCAGCCGCCGATCGATCCCCGAAGCCAGGAGGCTGAGGCTCAAACGAAATTCACCCTGCGGTTCGACCAGGATGCACCGCTCCAGCAGAAACTCGCGCACACGTTGACATTGAGCAGCGTCAAGGCCTCCGATTACGACGCCGTTTTCTATCCAGGCGGCCATGGCCCGTTGTGGGATCTGACCCAGGATGCCAGCTCGATCGCCTTGATCGAAGCCTTTCAGCAACAAGGAAAGCCCATGGCCTTCGTGTGCCATGCGCCCTGTGCCTTGCTCCACGTCAAACTGCCCAATGGCGACCCTCTGATCCAAGGAAAGAACGTGACCGGATTTTCCGACACCGAGGAAGCCGGTGTGAAGCTCACGAACGTGGTGCCGTTTTTGCTGGAGGCTGAACTGAAGAAAGCCGGCGGGCATGACAGCCAAGGCCCGGATTGGAGCGTTCATGGGGTCACCGACGGGTGGCTCATCACCGGCCAAAACCCCGCCTCTTCCGCCGAAGCCGCCCAAGCCCTGCTCAAATCGTTCAAACGCTGAGATCCAACGGCTGTTGCCAGCAGCCAGTCGCTGCTCCAGCACCGCCCGTTCCAATCCTTTTTTCACAGGAGATCACAGAGGCAACAGAGATTCGTCATTCTGCTTCGTCAGCCCGCTCATCATCTCCTCTTCTCCCAGCCTCATAGTCTCCAAGTCTCCAAGTCCTCTCGTCCAAACCGTGGCCCATCCAAAGCCTTGCCCCACGGCTCGCAGGCATCGACTCCCGAGCCTTTCTTGCTACCCACTCGCCCGCTCACTCACGCCACGTCCTGATACAGATACTTCTGGAAGCCCGCGAAGGCCTTGCCCACGTCGCTGCCGAGATCAGCCACCGCATCCTGAATGGAGTCGTGATACTTCAGCTTGAGTAACGGCGTCAGCTTGTCCTGGTCGAGTTCTTCGACGCCGACGCTGACATAATGTGACAGCACGAAGTCGAGAAAGACCTGCTGCTTGCTGTTGAAGTGCGTGCTGATCTCCACCTTCGCTTTCGCGGCACGTTCTTCACGACTCAGGGGCGGCAGCGCGTAGGCGACGTGAGCCAGCACATCGAAGAGGTCGCTCTTCTCGGCGTCGATGATGGTCTGCATCTCGTGGAGCTGGCTTTTGCCGAAGCCCTTCTCCTCCAGGCCTTCGAGGAGCTTCTTGCGTGTCAGCGGATCGCTCCACAGAGCGCGCAGCTCGTCTTCGCTCTGGAAGAACTCTGGCAGCTTGCCGAACAGCATCTCCATGAACTGCTGCGCGCTCATTGGCGTGCCATCAGGATGCCAGAAGGTCGTCATCATCATGTGTTGGATGGTGCGCGCCTTGCCGTCAGCCAGCTTGACCTTGGCCTTCTTCTTGCCGCCACACTGGCAGGGGCGCTGGCCGCACACCGGACAGGGACACACGCAGGGAGATTGCCCACACACCTCGCACGGTTCCGGCGGCGGGACCACACACACGCAAGGATACTGCCCGCAGGTCGGGCAGGTCTCCGGCTCCATGGGTTCTCCGTCCCATTCGGGATCGAGGAAGTGCTGGTGCGCCTTCACGAAGTCATAGATCGTGAAGTAGTCCTTCCCGTCAAAGAGCCGCGTGCCGCGTCCGATGATCTGCTTGAATTCGATCATCGAGTTCACCGGCCGCATCAGCACGATGTTGCGGATGTTCCGCGCATCCACGCCGGTGCTGAGCTTCTGCGAGGTCGTGAGGATCGTCGGGATGACGTTATCGTTGTTTTGGAAGTCGCGTAGATGCTGCTCGCCGAGCGCACCGTCATTCGCCGTCACGCGGTGGCAGTAGTTCGGGTCCGTGCTGGTCTTCGTTTGGTTAATCAGATCCCGCACCAGCAACGCGTGCTCCTGACTGGCGCAGAAGACCAGCGTCTTCTGTTTCTGATTGATCTGGGACATGAAGATCTCCACCCGCTTGCGCTCACGCTCTTTGATTTCGAGCTTCTTGTTGAAATCGCCCTCCCCATAGAGCTTCCCGGCCTCCACCTCGCCTTCCATCACCGTGTCGTCGGGCGTCCACACATACTCATCCAGCGTCGTCTGGATTTGCTTCACGCGGAAGGGCGTCAGGAAGCCGTCGTTGATGCCTTCCTTGAGCGAATAGACAGACACCGGCTCACCGAAATACTGGTAGGTGTCCACATTGTCCTTCCGCTTCGGTGTCGCCGTCAGACCGAGTTGCACCGCTGGCTTGAAGTAATTCAAAATGTCCCGCCAGGTGCTCTCATCGTTCGCGCCACCGCGATGACACTCGTCGATGATGATGAAGTCGAAGAAGTCCTCCGGATACTCACCGAAGTGCGCCTTTTCCATTGGTCCCGACAAAAAGGTCTGGAAGATCGTGAAGAAGACGCTGCCGTTCTTCGGCACCTTGCCCTTCTTCTTGATCTCGCCGGGCTCGATCCGCACCAGCGCGTCTTCGGGAAAGGCCGAGAAGGCGTTGTAGGCTTGGTTCGCCAAAATGTTCCGGTCCGCGAGGAAGAGAATGCGAGGCCTGCGTGTCGGCTCTCCGCTCAGGTTCCAGCGTGCTTGGAAGAGCTTCCACGCGATCTGAAACGCGATGAAGGTTTTCCCCGTGCCAGTCGCCAGCGTCAGCAAGATGCGGTCCTTCCCCGCCGCGATGGCCTCCAGCACACGCTCGATGGCTGTCTCTTGGTAGTAATAAGCACACTTCCCGCCCGGCGTATCGAGCGGCACCGCCGCGAAGCGATCCCGCCAGGCGTTCACCTCCGCGAACGTCATCGCCCACAGCTCATCGGGTGTCGGGTAGGCGGAGATTTCCTTCTCTACGCCCGTCTGCATGTCGATGGCATAGATGCCCTGGCCGTTGGTGCAGTAGGCGTGCCTTAGCGCCAGCTTGCCCGCATAGTTCTTCGCCTGCGCCGCGCCTTCCGTCAGCGGCAGGTCCCAGGCCTTCGCCTCATTCACCGCCAGCTTCGTGTTCTTGTACTCGAAGACGTAGTCCGCCGTCAGCGCCTTGCCCTTCTTGCCATTCCCCTCCAGCCGTCCCGTCGTGATCGGATACTCCCGCCGGATGCGGCTGCCCTCCACCACGCCCCAGCCCGCCGCTTTCAGGGCGGGGTCGATGTGCTCGGCGCGGGTTTCGGCTTCGTTCATGCAGGCAGGGCTTCCAGCGGCACGGCATTCTTTTCGTAAAGCACCAGGCCCACGCGGCGGATGTGGTCAATCAACGCCGGATGCGTGATGGAGGACATCAGCGAGAGATCCATCTCATAGGGCAGCAGGAGATCATCCAAGGCCGTCTCAATCCGCGCCAGCAGACGGAAGGACAGCTCCGGGCCGTACAGCGTCAGGTCGATGTCCGACCCCGGTTTGAAAGTACCTTTGGCGCGGGAGCCATAGAGCACCGCTTTCTCCACTTCGGGAAAGCCTGCCAGCACCGCCTGGATCTTCTTCACCGTCGCATCACTCAGGCCATGGTTCATGCCGTCTCCTCCTTCAGGGCCTCCAGCCGTTGCTCCAGCTTGCCAAATTCCGCCACATAACCGCTGAGAATGTCCACGGCGATCTGGTCCGCCGTCGCCTGATCGTAGGCATGCACCGACCGGTTGCGGCTCTTGATCATCTCCATCCACACCTCGCCATTCTCGATCAAGCCACGGGCAAAGGCCGCCCGCGTCGCTTTCACCGACCCGTAGAGTTCCGTCACGCCGTTCAGCTCCAGGAAATCCTTCAGCGTATTCCACGCCAGCTCATGGGTGAACTCAAACGCCTGGATCAGCCCCTGCTGCTCCAGTTCCGAGAGCTTCCGCTGCCCCGCCAGCACCGCCGCCTTGCGGAGCTGCGCATAGGCACGCTTGAAGTTATCGAAGCGCTGAATCCAGCGGATGTCGGGGCTGCTCATGGGAGCGGACTATAACCAGGGGTCGCGCTGGGAGAAAAGGAAAACTTGGCTCAAGAACTTCACCGCCCCTCATACACCACGACCTCCACGCCCTCCAGATCACCCAGCGCGTGCTCGATCAGCGGACGCACGGTGTTCCAGTCCAGGCCGCCGAGACCACAGCCGAGTTTCGGCAGCGCCACGGACGCGATGCCTTCGGCCAACAGCACGCGCCGCAGGTCTTGCAGACCAGCGGCCACCCATTCGAGCTTCGAGGGATGCCGCCAGTCCTGTTTCGTCGGGAAGTTGATGATCCAGCGCAGGCCTTCGAGCTCCTCGCTCTGAGTGACGAACATTCGCCCCACCGTCACTTCACCCGCCTTGCAGGCAGCGGCGTAGGCCCGGAAGTTGTCCGGGAATCGCTGTTTGAATTGCAGTGCCAGTCCCTTGCCCATCACGCCCACCGTGTTCACAGCGTTCGTGATCGCGTGCTCAGGCGCGTGGAGGAGGTCACCTTGGGTGTAGCGGATCATGGTCGTGGAAAAAATGAATCCCAGCTCCCCGGCAAAGGCTTGGTGCAGCAGCGGCTTCTTCAACGCCGCCCGCTTCCGCTCGTAGAGGCTCGCCAGACGTTGGGTTTCGGCATTGCTCATGTCGTTTCAAACCACTAGCCAATCAGCGGCGTGAAATCTGGTGACGACATCAATAGATGGCTCTTGGGAGCCTTGCCAGAATACTCTACGAGGATGGACTGATTCAACGGAGCGTGCAGATGATTCACCTTCACCACAGTGGCTTCGATCTCTGGAGCCAGGGGGATGCAGGTCACGAGGTCGTCCACCAAATATCGTGGTGCCCAGCCTACCATCACGTAATCCTCTGAGTGCAATGTCACAGCGACGCGCGTCGCCGGATTATTGACCTCAATCATGATGCGTAGCTTTTCGCCGGGCATCAGCTTCCTCGCCCTCTCACGCGAGGCTTCCGTCAGATGGCGCAGCCCGTGGGCAAAGAATCTCAATTGAAAACTTCCGTCCGCCCCCATCTCTACTTTCGGGAAGGTCTGCAGGTTGTCGGTCACCCGCGTGCCGCCGGACACGGACAAAATTGAGATCGGATCCGCTTCATTCCGGCTCAGGCCCAGCCAGTCGATGTATTCGGGGAAATCCGCCCTCTTGTGCGACAGCACCCGGTTGTGAAACAGTGGGAAGAGCTTCTCCGAGCGGTAGTCCTCTGTAAACTCGGGGAACGCGACCAAAGGCTCAAACCCCACCTCCTGCTGCGCACGCTTCGCACCACCCGTGTAACGGAATCGGCACGAGGTCACCTCTGAATCGGCGGATTCAGCATCCAGGCGTCCGATAGGAAACCACGCGCTGCTCCGGCGGCTGTCTTTCGGGGCTTGCCATGCAAGAAAAAGGCTTTTCATAGAATCTTTGTGATCATATTACGGCTCGCGCTAAGAAACGCCAGAACGAACTCCCGGCTTGCCTCCGTCATGCACCAGGCTGGAACAGACGAAATCAGGGGGACGGCAAAATCTTCTGGCAATGCCGCCACGCGGTCCCTCCACGGCCTCACCAGTTCGGGATAGGTCGCTGCGATCAACTCCACCAGGGCAATGGGTGACATGCCTTTGCGGGCTTGCGCGTTTTGAAAAATTCCACCTGTGGCTTTCCGAATGTAGCGGTTGATGGCTTGCGGGTCAGCCACAAGCTGCCGTGCACGACCCTCCAGCAATTCACGCCCCAGTGATGATCCGTGATCAAAGGTGGGAGCAAGCCCTATTCTGCGCTTGGAGACAGGAACTCCACCTGCATCATTTTGGACGACCGGCTTGACAACGATTCCCCAGTTTTCGTGATGCCGGTCCGTGTTGCCGACCAGGGCATCCAGAACGAGGTAGCCAACAAATCTATTGGAGACGCTCAGGCGGACTTCCGGCGTTCGGAATCGCTTCTCCAGCGCATTCACGATGTTCTGAAAATTGTGATCCGCCTGCCCGCGGTGCTTGCCTTTGTCATAGCCCTCGATGGCACCTGCCAGCACTTCGTTCCCGTGGACCAGCGTGTGGTCCTTCTTCAGGAAGGATCTCACCGCGCAGCCCATGCGCCCTTCATGTCGGGCGAGGCGGACCTCATGCGTCGGCAGCTTCAACAGCACGGCAATTTCCGAAGCGACCTTCTCCGCCCAATGCTCCCCGGTGTTTGGCCTCGCTTGTTTGAACAGCCACATCTCGTCCTGGTAACGGAACCAGAACTTCGGCTTGCTTCCCATGTCCTCGATCTCCCGCCTCCACGCGGGTTCGATCTCAAGGATGTCGGCGGGTTCTTCGGTCATGGAATCACAATGCACCGCTAAACGCCTCATGCAGTAGCGACTTCTTCAACGCCTCCAGCGCGGCCAGCTTCCGCTCGCAGAGGCGGGCGAGGCGTTGGGTTTCTTCTTCAAGCGCCATCAGCTTTTCGACAATGACGTGTTGATGCTCCAACGGCGGAATCGGCAGGACTGCTTTCTTCACGAGGTCGCCGCTGATGTTTTTGACAACTGAACCGCTAGCCAACGAAGCGAATTGCAACTGCACGACGGGCGAAGAAAGCAGGTAGTAAAAGTAGTCTGTGTCTATTGCCATGTTCAACCGCAAGACGAACCAACCGTCATGGATGTAGCCGCTTGTCTTCATGATGTATGGCCGCCCATAAGACATGGAGTTTGTGAGGATGAAATCGCCTTCCTTGACGAAGCGAGACTGCTTTGCGCCTTCGGGCGTTATCTTTTGTCCCGTTGAATAGACATACTTTCCGCCTTCTTCGGTGTCGCCGATTTTGATCCAGTTCACACCGTCGGGCTCAGTGGTGAAATACTCTTTGATCGGGCGTGGTGAGCTGCCTCGCTCAACGATGCAAACTTGATCCAGCGTGCGATCCACCCACCCCGGGCCGCGCTGGGTGAAGACGGATTGGAGGTGGCTTTCGAAGAGGGCGCGGGCGTTTTGGAGGTTCTTTTCGGCGTTGGCTTTGGCGGTGGCGAGGCCCTCAAACGCTTCGTCCAGCAGGCCGACGATCCGCTGCTGTTCGGCCAGCGGTGGGAAGCTGATCTCGATCTCCTTGAGTAGGCTCGCTTTGATTCCTTGGACGGTCGCGCCGGTCCCTTTTTCGCGAATGATCCCCTGCATCGTATCCGAGAGCAGGAGATACTTGAGGAACGTCCTATCAAGGCCGCTCCCGACTGGCTGAAGAATGATGATGCGTTGCGCGAACACCACGCGCTCGTCGGTATCGAGTTGTGCCACGTTTGCCAAAGGTGCCTCGGTCGTGAAGAGGACATCACCCTCTTTCGGGATTCCGCGCGTCATCCATGCGTCGTAACTTTCTGGAGCGACGTACTCCAAGGGTTCCCGCTGGAGAAAGCCCATCTTCACGTTCTTAGCCGTAATGAGTCGCATTCCGCTGGCAGTCTTCTCCGGCGTTTTGCCACGGTAATCAATGAAGCGGCATACATCGCTCAACTTCTTTGTCTGCCACCCCTTCTTCATAGCAGCGCCTTGATGTTGCCCAGCACTTCCGCGCTCTCGGCGTCCAGCGCGGCAATTTCGTCCATGATTTCCTGCGGGCTGCGGTGCGCGATTTCCTCGCCGCCGTTGGGGTTCTTCACGGACAAATCAAACGTCTTCCGATCAATGTCCGCCACGTCCACGCTCCAGCTCTTCGCCGAATCGGCAAAGGTCCGCTGCCGGTCAATGAAGTCACTGAGGTCCGCATCATTCAGCGGGTTCGTCTTCCCCATGTTCCGGCCGGGGTCGAGCTGGTAGAACCAGACTTTGCGCGTCTTCGTGCCTTTCTCAAAGAACAGCACCACGGTCTTCACGCCCGCGCCGATGAACGTGCCGCCGGGGCAGTCGAGCACGGTGTGGAGGTTGCATTCTTCGAGCAGCTTTTGCCGCAGGCTGACGGAGGCGTTGTCGGTGTTGGAGAGGAAGGTGTTCTCGATGACGATCCCGGCGCGGCCACCGGCCTTGAGGATTTTGATGAAGTGCTGGAGGAAGAGGAACGCGGTCTCGCCGGTGCGGATGGGGAAGTTTTGCTGCACTTCCTTGCGCTCTTTGCCGCCGAAGGGCGGATTGGCCAGGATGATGTTGAAGCGGTCCTTTTCCTGCACGTCGGCGAGGTTCTCGGCGAGCGTGTTGGTGTGGATGATGTTGGGTGCCTCGATGCCGTGCAGGATCATGTTCATGATCGCGATGACGTAGGCGAGGGACTTCTTTTCCTTCCCGTAGAGGGTGCGCTCTTGCAGGGTGCGGTCCTGGGCGGTGCTGCGCTTGGGGTTCTGCGCCTTCAGGTAATCAAAGGCCTCACACAAGAAGCCCGCCGAGCCGACGGCGGGGTCGCACAGCGTCTCCCCCAGCTTCGGTGCCGTGACAGCGATGATGGCCCGGATCAGCGGGCGCGGGGTGTAGTATTCACCGCCATTGCGCCCCGCATTCCCCATGTTCTTGATCTTGGCCTCATACAAATGAGACAGCTCATGCTTCTCCGTCTGTGACGCGAAGCGGAGCTCGTCAATCGCGTCAATAATGTCCCGCAAGTTATACCCGCTCTGAATCCGGTTCTTAATCTCCCCAAAGATCTCACCAATCTTGTATTCGATGGTGTTCGGGCCGGTGGCCTTGGCCTTGAAGCCGTGCAGGTAGGGGAAGAGCTTGGCGTTGACGAACTGGATCAGGTCGTCGCCGGTGAGCGCGGTGTTGTGGTCGATCTTGCCGTCGGGGCCCTTGGGCGCGGCCCAGGTTTCCCAGCGATACGGCGCATCGAGAATGGGGGTGTATTGCTTGCCGTCGAGGGCGGCTTCGGTGGCCTTGTCGTGCTCCAGGGCGTCGAGGTATTTCAGGAAGAGCAGCCAGGAGGTCTGCTCGGTGTAATCCAGTTCACTGGTACATCCGGCGTCTTTCCAGAGGACGTCGTCGATGTTTTTGAAGGCTTGTTCAAACATGAAGTGTCAGCATCCAAGCGGGGGATGAATCCGAAGGCAAGGAATGCTGGAGGCTGGCAGCTCGATTCTTGAGGCTGGATGCTCGATTCGAGTCTCCGTTGCCTCTGTGATCTCCTGTTCCAACTCGGGGAGCCATGAAAAAAAGGCGGTTGATTGGCAGTTCTGCCAATTTACGAAACCGGGGCCATCGGCGAAAAAAAGCGCCCGGCATTGGTCTTCCGACCAATGGACAGAACCACGCGGGGCCGCGAGGCTCCGCCTCCCCCAGCACCACGCGCGTGCCATGCAGGCGAAGTCGTCTTCATCCACCCCATCCCGGACGACGCACCGGGCGGGGCGGCCTTTGCCACCACGGCGCAGGCTCAACACGGAGCGGCTGCATGCGGGCATCGCCTGGGTGCTGCGCTGGCTGGTCTGCCAGCGCCACGGCCTCAACGTGGCTTGGCTGGCGCGGGAGGCTCCGGTGGGGGATCAATCCTTGCGGGATTACCTGGACTTCAAGCACCCCGAGGGCTGGCACACCGAAAGCCGGGTGGCCCTGGTCCTGGGCTATTTCCCCGATGAACTGGAGCGCCTGACCCGCCGCTGGATGCGCAAGTACCGCCACCGGGAACAACGCCGGCACGCGGGCGAGAAGGACTGGCGGCTGCGGTTTCCCTGGGAGCAAGACCCGCCGGTGGAAAAACCTCCCGGCTTCCAACCTCTCCGCCCGTCTGAGCGACAGCAAAAAACACGCCAGTCCGATCCCGGATAACCGGGATTCCCTTTCCCGCCGGTCATGGAACGCTGGGCCCATGAAGACGACGCGCCACGCCTCTAAGCCAGCCTGGGAGGCCTGCCCTGCCTCCAGCGCTTCCGCAGGCTCGTCCCGGGGTTTCCCGGGCTCAGTCCGTGGTTTCCCGGCTTCGTTCGGCGGCTTCCCGGATGGGTTCCGGGGTGCCTCAGACTCATTCCGGGGCTCCCCGGATTCAGCCCGGGGTTTCCCGGACTCGTTCCGGGCTTCCCCGGATTCAGCCCGGGGTTTCCCGGGCTCGTTCCGTGGCTTCCCGGACTCAGCCCGGGGTTCCTCAGACACGTTCTGGGGTTTCCCGGAATCAGTCCGGGGTTTCCCGGGCTCGTTCTGTGGCTTCCCGGACTCAGTCCGTGGCTTCCCGGGCTCGTTCTGTGACTCCCCGGATTCATCCCGTGGTTTCCCGGGCTCAGTCCGGGGAGCCCCGGATTCGCCTGACCGGACGGCGGGGCCAGACCGTGCCCCCTCCCTTTCCAACCTTTTCAAACCCCGGGGGGCCTGCTGATGCCGCTGTGGAACAGCGGCGTCAGTTGGAATTCCGGGGCTCTGTGGTCGCCTGCGGCAACGCCGCCCGCTGCCACGCCACGCAACCACCGAACCCACAACCGACACACCCGAATGAAACGCAACGATTACTACCCCAAACTGGTGCCCGAGCGCCCCGAGTGGCACAGCAACTTGGCCGCCAAGCTCCAAACCTACGGCGCGGCCCTGGGCCTGACGACGGCCCAGATCAACGCGGCCGTGGCCGATAACCGCTACCTGGCCTACGGCCTGGGCGACTGGATCGGCAATGTGCGGGAGTTTGCCCCGGCCTGCACCGCCGCCCTGGTCAAACTCTCCACCGGCACGGGCGGCGAGGCCTTCGCCTTCACCCCTTACAACGCGCCGGCCCTGCCGACCCTGCCGGTGGGCATCACCGAGGTGCTGCCCGGCGCGCTGGACCGCACCTTCAAGCTGGTCAAGACGATCAAGAGCCTGTCAGGCTACACCGAAGACATCGGCGTGGACCTCGGCATCGTGGGCGAGGAGGACACGGTGGAGCACAACCGGCCGGAGTTCACCCTGAAGACCGAGACGGGAGACGGCTGCCACTGCGTCAAGGTGCGGTACAAGAAATTCGGCCACTATGCCGTGGCGGTGTACTCCAAACGCGGTACCGGCGGCTGGGAGCTGCTGGGCATCTCCAAGGACACCCCCTTCGAGGACGAGCGCCCGCTGCTCGTGCCCGGCCAGCCGGAGATCCGGGAGTACAAGCTGCGCTTCTGGGACGCCGGCCAGGAAAACGGCGACTGGACCGACGTGGCCAGCGCGACCGTGAGCCCGTAGCCGGAGGCTCGCTGCGCTCGCGTTGACCATGGATGGCATGGTTGAGGGCGCTGCGCGCCGTTGACGGTGGTTGTGCCAGAGTTCTGCCAACCACTGTCAACCAGCGTCAACAACCGTCATCCACCGCCAACTCCGCCAACTCCGCCGTTTTCCAGGCGTTACACAAAGCGTTACATTGGCCCCCGTCCAAACACGCGCCAGGGCTCCGGGTCGGAGAGCCGAATGCCCCACCCGCCGATTTCGGCAGCCACGGACAGCTGCCCGCTCTCAAGCGCGGACACCTCGTTTCTTCAGCGTTACATACAAGCTTCCTGTGACGCCCCCGCCGCGCTCCCCTGCCCTTCCCAGACCTCCATCCGGCCTGGCGGCTAAAACTCCGCAGCTCCCAGGGCGACCCGCAAAAGCTCCTCGCTGGAACATCAGGCGTCCGAGGGGCAGAATTGGCCGAAATGCCAATGACGCCACTTTCTGTTTAACCACCATTCGATCATTGTGGTTCAACGTGGTGACATTCACTATTCACACTACTTCCACCTCGCTTTCGGTAACAGCTTTCACGGACTCATCTCGCTTCCTCAGCGCTCCATTCATTACTATAATACCGTTACACTCAACCTGACGCCCCCGAGTCTTTCCCAGACTGCCAACCGGTCCTGCCCTCGGGTGAAGCCACCGGAGAGTCCGGGCAAGCCCTCGCTTGCCCGTGCCTCCAACACGCAGAGCCCATCGCTTCCCTGGAGGACATGAATAACGTCTCATTCGTTACTTATAGGCGGGATTGAGACCTGTTGATTCGCCCCCTCTTCTCCCCGTCTCCTCCACTCCACTTCTCCAAGTCTATGTTCGACCCCACCCTTCCCCAGGCCGGCACCGAGATCGACGCCGTCCAGATGCGCGGTCAGCTCAACGGCCTCAAGGATCTCATCGACGCCATTCCCGCCGGGCCGCAGGGGCCGCCTGGAGCGGAGGGTCCCCCAGGGCCGCAGGGTGATCCCGGCGCCCCCCCGGGACCGCAAGGCCCGTCGGGTTCCAACGGCAACGATGGTGCGCCTGGTCCGCCCGGAAATGATGGCGCTCCCGGTCCCCATGGCCCGCCGGGAAATGACGGGCCGGCCGGTGCCCCAGGCCCGCAAGGGCCGCCGGGGGCCGATGGTGCGCCTGGACCTCAAGGCCCGCCGGGTGTCGATGGACCGCCGGGAGGGCCTCCTGGCCCGCAAGGGCCGCAGGGTCCGCCAGGACAGCAAGGCATCGAAGGGACGCCGGGGCCGCAAGGTCCGCCGGGGGAGGTGACCCTCGCCGCCTTGAGCGTTGCCATCGCCGGAACCAGCGCCATCAGCAACAGCGTGGCCTTGCTGGGACTGGTGGTGAGCGATCCGCCGACGCAAAGCGAGGTGCAGCAGATCGCCGACAAGCTCGACGAGCTGATCACCGCGCTGCGGAGGTAGGAGGAGGGGCGCGGACACTCTTGTCCGCTTCTTCTTTCCACACAGCGGGCAGGAGTGCCCGCGCTCCCTTCGCGGCTACGCAGCAGCCGGTCTGTGGACGCTTCAACAGAGCCGCCTCAAGGCAATGCCGTGAAGCAATCTTGTGCCTCACCGGTTTGGATGAACGAGCCGGAGGCCCGCAAGAGCTCAGCCGGTGGTGCAGAGGGCGCAGCCATCGGGAACCACCGGACCAAGGACCGCGCTCAACTCTGCCACCCTCCGCGCTCCGGCAGGAGCGCGAGAAACGAACGCGGGCTTGGTGGGATCATGCTTGGAGAAGGCACCCACCCTTCTCGCGCCCTTCCAGGGCGCGGTGAAAGAGACGTGGTTGTCTGCGGGTGGCTCCGGTGGTTCTCGCTCGCCGGGCCTCGCTTCACCACCGGCTCTTTTTCTTGCAAGCCTCCGGCTCGACCCTTCAGATCGGGATTGCGCCTCAAGGCGGAACTCCAGTGCGAAGAAGAACCGCCTACCGCACCTCAAACGACTTCACGGTCGTCCGGGCAGGCGGCGCTGGCTGGTCGCGATCCACCTCGAAGGGATGCTGGAGGTTGTTCCCGGCGAGGTCTTCGAGCAGGGGGGCAATGTGAATCGTATGCGGGCCGGAGGTCCAGGCGCTGTCTGGTGCGAAGGACCACGAGCGGGCACCAGAGGACACCATCACACTGCCAGGGATCGGCGTCTTCCCGCGTTGAACGCTGAAGGCGGAGGCGATCATGGCGGGATCAAGCCTTTCATCGAAAACAAGCGAGAGCAGACCACGAGTTCCGGCCTTGGGAACGCGTATCTGCCAGTGCTTCGGATCGGGGCATGTGTGATCCACCGGCCCGGCCAAGATGTGAAAAACAGCCTCCTCTTTCATGGCCACACCTTGGAAAGAGCGCCATGACGCGGCGATTTTCAGCGTGTGCGTCTCCCCCGCCCTCAGCACGGGGCCTTCATCGGTGTTTAAATTCACGCCGGTCTTCTGCCGTCCGGGATGCAGCCAGAGGGTGAGGCGTTTGCCATCGGGCGACCACAGTTCGGTCTCGCGAAACGCTCCCTGCACCACACTGCCATCCAGACGATGCAGGGTGATGCGGTCGAGAAACACGCCCTGCTCCATCGGCTGGCTGAAGAGCAGGTAGATCTTCAACGCGTTCGCGGGCAGCACGGAGGGCGAGGACAGGCTCACCGTGGGTTTCTCCGCCTTCGGCAGCTCAAAACGCAGGCGCTGCGTGCTCCAGGTGCCGTCGGTGGCTTGAAACTCGACGCGGTAGCTCTCCCCGGCGACCAAAGGCAGCGTGGGCGCGAAACGCACGGTGTCGTGATCCTTTGAGACACTGCCAAACAGCGGCGTGGCGGCCTCGCCGCGAAACACGCGCACGTCCCTGCCTGGGGCCTCGATCTGGCCTCGATCGTTGATGCGAAGCTCGGCGGCGTGAAGCATCACGCCGCCGAGGAGGCAGAAAACCAACCACCGTTTCACGGCAGCGCGGCCACTTCGAGGCTCAGGGTGCCTGCGGTGTCGCGCAGGACGACGATCTCGGTGTTGCTGAGCTTGTCCACCTGCACGGCGCCGAAGAGCGCATCGACGATCTCGATGCCGTCGGGGCCTTTGGCCTCCTTTTCATCGCGACGGGCGGCCTTTTCGTTCGTCTCGGCGGCGTTGAGGTAGTCCATGCTGATGCGCGCGCCCCACATCTTGCTGGGACCGAAGGCGTTCTGCTTGAAGCGCTGGGTGTGGACGACGAGCCACTCCTTGCCGCTCTTGTCCTCGTAGCTGAAGAGATCGAGCGGGCGGTTGCCGCTGCCGAGCTCCACCATGCTCACGCCTTTGACCTGCGCGCCGCTTTCGAGGTCATCGACCTTAAACTTGGCCACCGGGGTGCAGGCGAAGGCACCGACGACGTAGGTGCCTTCTTTGGACGAATACGGCACGAAACTCTGGATCGGAGCCTTGGTCTCCCACTTGCGATGCGCGACGTGGTAAGTCTCCGCGCTGAACACGCTGGCGGTCGCGCCATGCTTGATCGGCACGGGGATGGTGAAGATGCGGGAGGCGAACTCCTCATTGCAGGTGCCGGTGGCGAAGACGCGGTCCTTGTCGAAAGCGACGTCGGTGATGTTGGTGACCTTGCTGGCGGTGCCGCCGGGCAGGGTGACACGCACCCAGGGCAGCGGATCGAGATTCAACGGAGCCACCTTGCCGGCGGCATCGACGGCCACGATCATGACCGCGTTGTCCGGTCGGCGCTGCACGGCGAGATACACCCGGCCGCTGGCCTGATTCACGGCGAGATCCTTGACGGTGATGTCCTCCTTCTTCGCACCGAGGCCGTCGGCGATCACCGCGCTGATGTCCGCCACCGGTTTTCCCAGCCGCGCCTGCGCCGGGCCGACATCGCCGGTTTGAATGGCGAGGACGCTGGCCGTGCCGGGTTCAGCGACCAGCAGCAACCCTTCCGGGCCGAAGCTGATCGAGCTGAGGGATTTGAGCTGCAAACCGCCGGTCTGCGGCGATTCGATGAGCGCGGAGGCGGCGACCGGCGCGGCGGACGCGCCAAGAGTGGTGGCGAGGAACAGGGTGAGACAGATGGCTTTCATGGTCGGGTGGGATGGAGTTCGCGCGGATGGTACGGGATTCGGCGGTGGAATGTCACGGACAAAGTAGGATTGCATTCAGCGGTGGCTTTTTATAAGATCTGACTCATTCCCCTCATGAAAGCGTTACCGTCCCCCCAATCTCGCGTCGCCTTCATGTGGTGTTGCTTCATGATAATCCTGGCGGGACTGGCTTCAGCCCATGCGGAGAGTCGAAGAACGATCATCCTTCCCGAAGTAAAAATCAAAGATGTCACCTTGGAGGAAGCGGTGGCTTATTTGAAGCAAGTCGTGAAAAAGCTCGACGGGTGGGACGACGCGAACATCAATGTGATCATACTGGGTGCCAGCGAGGAGCAAAAACGAAAGAAGATCAGCCTTGATGTGCGTGAGATTCCTCTGCGCAGCGCTTTAGATCATATCGCGCTATCGGTGGGCATGAAGGTTCGTGTGGACGCCCACGCGGTGATTTTGGCACCTGCCACACAGTCAGATGAGATCCTCACGCGAACCTACCGCGTGCCGCCGCACTTCATCCAAGCGGGTTCAGCGGCAAAGTGAACTGTGAAATTGAAGTTCACACCGAGTTCATCGTCTGAGGCTTGATCTTTCGCTTAAAACAGCGACCCGATGCCTGCCGCATGAAAAAAAAGACCCCTGAAGACCGCAAACCGGTGAAGCGCACGCTCACGCGCTGGCAATCCTTCAAGCGGCTGTCGATGATGCTGCTGATGGGCGGCTCCCTGCTCTGCACGCTGACGGTGGCGGTGGTGATCGGCGTGTACAGCCATCTGGCGAAGGATTACGACCTCACCCAGCTCGGTCAGATGCCGGAGCGCACCATTGTGATGGATTACAAGGGCGAGATCCTCGGCCGCATGCATGGGGAGAACCGCATCATCGTGCCGCTGAGCGAGGTGTCGCCGTGGTTTGTGAAAGCGCTGCTGGCCCGCGAGGACTCGCGCTTTTACAACCACAGCGGTGTGGACTTGAAAGGCGTGGCACGCGCGGCGGTGCGGAACATCAAGGACATGCGCATCGTGCAGGGCGCGAGCACGCTGACGATGCAGCTCGCCCGCAACAGCTTTCCCGATCTCGACGACCGCAGCATCCACCGCAAGCTGGTGGAGATGATGCTGGCGCGGCGCATCGAGAAGGCGGCGTCGAAGGAGCAGATCATCGAGCACTATGTGAACCGCATCTTTTACGGCCCCGGCATCTACGGCGTGCAGCGGGCCAGCCAGGTGTACTTCGGCAAGCATGCCAGCCAGCTCAATCTGAGCGAGGCGGCGATGATCGCGGGCATCATCCGCAGCCCGGTGCGCTTCTCGCCCTTCCGCAATTACGAGGGTGCTCTCAAGGAGCGCGACACCGTGCTGCAGCGCATGCTGGAGACGAAAGTCATCACGCCGGAGGAGGAACTGGCCGCGCGTTATGCGGACATCGCCCTGCATGCGCAGCCCGCGTTTCAGAGCCAGGGCGGTTACGCGCTCGACGCGGTGCGCCGCGATCTCGATCTCATTTTGGAGCAGCAGGAGATCGAGGACGGCGGCTTGCAGGTCTTCACCACGCTGAACAAGGAATTGCAGGACGCGGCAGAGCAGTCGGTGGAAAAACGCCTCGCTGCTGTGGAGAAGCTGAAAAGCTACCAGCACCCGAAGAAGGCCGATTTTGACAAGACCTGGGACGGCACGCAGGAGATCACCAGCACGCCGTATTTGCAGGCCTCGCTCATGATGCTGGACAACGAGACCGGCGGCATCCTGGCCGTCGTGGGAGGGCGTGACTACCGCCACAGCAAGTACAACCGCGCCACGCAGGGCGAGAGGCAGATCGGCTCGACGGTGAAGCCGTTCGTGTATGCTGCGGGTGTCGCCGCCGGCTTCCTGCCGGGCACACTGATCAATGACGCACCGATCCAGCCCGGCGAGATCGACGAGTCCGATCCCGGCTGGAGTCCGCAGAACTCAGACGGCAAGTTCCTCGGCCTCGCAACCGTCACCGATGGTCTGGTGAAAAGCCGCAACACGATGACGGTGCGCCTCGGCAACTACGCCAGCCTCAATCGCGTGATCGACCTGCTCACCAACGCGGGTTTTGGCAAGCCGCAGCGCACGCCGCAGATTTTCATCGGCAATCTGGCCGGGAATCCGCGCCAACTCACCAGTGCGATGAGCATTTTCCCAAATCAAGGCCTGCGCCGTCGCCCGTTCCTCATCGACCGTATCGTCGACAAGGCCGGGAACGTCATTTACCAGACGCCCGTGCTCGAATCCGAGGTCATCACGCCCAGCGTGGCCCACATGATGCGCCTCATGCTCGCGCAGGTGATTGATCGCGGCACGGCGGCCTCCCTGCGCAGCGAATACGGCTTCAAGGAACCCGGCGGCGGCAAGACCGGCACGACGAATGATTACAAGGACGCGTGGTTCGCCGGTTACACGGACCGCCTGACCTGCGGCGTGTGGGTGGGCCTCGACAAGCCGCAGACGATCATCGAAGGCGGCTATGGTGGCACGCTCTCCCTGCCGATCTGGGCGGACGTGATGAAGAAAGCCGTCGCGCTCGGCTACAAGACGGAGGTGCCGAAGGTGCTGCTGCCGCTGACCAAGGTGACGCTCTGCCGCGTGAGCAGCCAGCTCGCCACCGACGGCTGCGGCCGCGCCGGCACCGCCTACGAGGACGCCCTGCCCTACGACCTCGTGCCGCAGAACTTCTGCATGGAGCACCAAGGCTACGCCGCCCCGCCGCCGCAGCGTATGCAGCAGCCGGGACAAGGCCGCGGCTTGTTTGACCGCATCAAGGGCTGGTTCAGGTGAAGGCTCGACAAACCCGGCGCGATTCATTACTATCCGCCCATGACCGCCGCCGTTGAACGCATCAAAAGTGAAATCCGCCGTCTGCCAAAAGACGAACTGGACGATCTGCTGCGCGACATCCAATCGGAGTATGTTCTTCCCGCATTGAATGAAGACGAACGCTCCGTGGAAGCCGCCTGGGACGAGGAGATCAACCGCCGTGCGCAGGAGGTGATGGATGGAACCGTGGAGCTGATTTCGGGGGAGGAATCAGACCGCATGATGGACGCCCTCTACGCCAAGCATGGCCTCCAACGAAAAAGAGTCGCATGAAACCCTGGCGCATTCACCCGGCGGCTCAGACCGAGCTGGAGGAAGCTGCCGGGCACTACTTGATGATTGATCAAGCACTCGCCGAGTCATTCAATCATCATTATCTGACTTACCGGCAGCAGATCTGCGAGAACCCGCTGCTCTTCAACATCCGTGCTGGCATCGTGCGCCGGGTGAACCTGACGCCGCGTTTTGGCGAGTACTACATCGCCTACATGCTGTGGCATGAGAATGTCGTCATCCTGGCCATCGCGCATGCGAAGCGCATCCCTTATTACTGGCGGCATCGCATCAGCGAGTCGAAGCAGATGTTCTGAAGCGGATCACTCCGCCTTCTTTTTCTTCTTCCCTTTGCCCTCGCCTTTCTCTTTCTTCTTCTCGGCGCCGGAAGTGGGTTTGACCTCATCCTGGGGCAATGCGGCGGCGAGTTTCGTCTTGATGTCGCTCATGCCGACTTCAGCGGCGAGGTTGGTCCACTCACACGGGTCTTTGCTGTGATCGTAGAGTTCTTCCGTGCCATCGGCATAGCGAATGTAGCGCCACTGGGCGTCGCGCACGGCGTGGTTGCCTTTGCCATGCGTGCAGACGGCCACGCCATCCCATTTGGCGGCGGGATCTTTGAGCAGCGGCATCAAACTTGCGCCTTTGACATGCTCCGGCACCGGCAGGCCGGTGAGTTCGCAGAGGGTCGGGTAGATGTTGGTGTAATCGATTGGCGCGTCCGTCTTACTGCCGGGCTTTGACACGCCGGGGGCCACAATCGCCATGCTGGTGCGTGTGGCTTCCTCCCACAGGGCAAATTTGCGCCAGTGCTCCTTCTCACCGAGATGCCAGCCGTGGTCCGTCCACCAGACGATGATGGTCTTGTCCTTGCGCGGACTTTGGTCGAGCCCGTCGAGCAGGCGACCGACTTGATCATCCAGGAAAGAGATGGTGGCGAGGTAGGCCTGCACCGCTTTCTTCCACTGGTCGCCTTTGAGCACGGCGGCGTGATCGCCCTCAGGCCCGGCCATTTTCACGCCCTGCGTCGGCACGTCAGCGAGATCATTTTCCTTGGTCACGGGCAGCTTGATGTCGGCCAGTGGGAAGCGGTCGTAATACTCCTGCGGCACATACCAGGGCAGATGCGGCTTCACATAACCAACGGCCAGGAACAGCGGCTTGTCAGCAGGCGCGGTCTTGAGATGATTGATGGCCCAGTCGGTCAGCTTGTGGTCGCCCATGTCAGCGGTCTTGGCATCGACCGGACCCCAGTCGAAGTGACCACGGTTGAGGCCGTTCAGGTTTTCCTCGTGCTCTTTGATCGAAGGAAACAGCCCAGCCCATTCCGTCCACGAGTCCTGACGGCCCTCGGCGTTGAAGTTGTGGTAAATCTTGCCGCCGCCGAGGGTGTGGTAGCCGTTGGCGAGGAAGTGGCGGTTGATCGTGCTCACATCCTTGAGCACGCCCTGCGCCGGGTCGCCATTCGTGTAAATGCCGGTCTGCCAAGGGCGTAAACCACTCATCAAAGCGGCGCGTGATGGATTGCAGGCGGGCGCGGCGCAGTGCGAGTTCGTGAACGCGGTGCCGCGTGCCACGAGACGGTCGATGTTAGGCGTTTTCGTCTGCGGATGGCCGCCGAGGTAGCTCGTCCAGTCGTTCAGATCATCGACCGCGATGAAAAGCACGTCAGGCTTCGATTGAGCGACGGCAAAGCCACTCAGCAGCAGGAATAGAGCAAAAAAACGAGTCATGGCCCGCCTTGAACGCGGAGGCGTTTGAAGTCTTGCAGTGACTGGCAGATCAGTCGGAGATGCGACGTTGAAAGGATCACGATGACTTCCCTTCTCCGTTCCACCCTTCACGGCGGCCTTGGCTTTGGCGTCGTGAGCGTCGCCGCTTATTCGATCTGGGCCTTCATGCCGCGCCTCGCAGGCAGCGAGATCGGCATGTATGCGCTGATCGCGCTGGTTTATCTCGGCGGGGCCGGTCTGGCGTTGTGCGGACTGTTGCAGGGAGAACACCGGCTCGGGCGCTTTTACCGCATGTTTTTGCCCGCGTTCTTTGGCTACGCGCTGTTGTGGAGCCTGGCGTGGTTTGTCATCAAAGGCCGGCCTGGGGAGTGGGTCGGCGCGGCGGCGGGTACGTTGTTTTTCTCGTTCATGTGCTGGAACTCGCTGAAAAGGCCGTCCGGCTTCTGGATCGCGGCGCTGGTGCTGTTTGCGCTGCACACGGCGGGCTATTTCATCGGTGGCAAGTGGATGTACGGCGTTCTGGGATCGGGCATCGAGGGCTGGACGAAGCCGCAGGTCGCCATCGTGGCCAAACTGGGCTGGGGATTGTTCCACGGACTCGGTTTTGGAGCCGGAATAGGATTTGCGCTCGGGTGGTGGCAGCGAAGCCAGCATTGAGAAACTCATTCCACCGGTTGCACTCCTTCCTGCGCCTGCCAAAGATGGGCGCTCCTTCCTGATGAGCGACCCAATCGGACACGAGTGCGGCATAGCAGTGGTGCGGCTGAAAAAGCCGCTTGGATACTTCTATCAAAAATACGGCAACGCCTTGTACGGCCTCGACGCCCTGCAGGCGCTCATGACCAAGCAGCGCAACCGCGGCCAGGACGGCTTCGGCATCGGCTGTAGCAAGCTCGGCATGCCGCCCGGCCTGCCTTATATGTTCCGCGAGCGCAGCACGGAGAGCGTGGAGCGCATCGGCCAGGCTTTTGAGGAAATGCGCAAGGACATGAAGCGCATCGCACGCCGCATCGACAAGCAGCGCAAGGACGAGCGCGACCAGGAGGGCAAGGAGTTCGTGCCCTTCGAGGAGGACCCGGAGGCCATCAAACGCGAGTTTGAGATGGCCGGGGAGATTTACATCGGCCACCTGCGCTACGGCACCAGCGGCGACTTCGGCAAGGGAGCCCTGCACCCCTACATGCGGCGCACCACCTGGCCCACGCGCACGCTGATGGTGATGGGCAATTTCAACCTCACCAACACCCGCGAGCTCAACCAGATCATGATGCAGCGGGGGCAGCACCCTGTCTTCGGCACGGACACGCAGAGCGTGCTGGAGGAGATCGGCTTCCAGCTCGACGAGGCGCACACGAAACTTTACCACCAACTGCGCGACTCTGGGATGCCAGGCACGGACATCCCCCAGCACATCAGTGAGAAACTGGATGTGAACGCCGTGATCCAAGATTCCGCCAAACGCTGGGACGGCGGCTACGCCATCGTTGGCGTCATCGGCAACGGCGATCTCTTCGCCATGCGCGACCCCAGCGGCATCCGCCCGTGCTACTACTACGAGAACGATGAGATTTTCACCATCGCCTCCGAACGTGTCGCGCTCATGTCCGTCTTCGGCGTGAGCGAGGAGGAAATCCAGGAACTGCCGCCCGCACACGTCGCCGTGATCAAGGCCGACGGCGGCATGAGCATTCAAAAGTTCACCGAGCCGCGCGAGTTCAAGCCCTGCTCCTTTGAGTGCATCTATTTCTCCCGAGGCAACGACTCCGACATCTACCGCCAGCGCAAGGCGCTCGGCGAGCAGCTCGTGCCCCAGGTCGTGAAGGCCATCGAGAACGACTTCGAGCACACCGTGCTCAGCTTCATCCCGAACACCGCCGAGACCGCCTACTTCGGCTTCCTCGACGGCCTGCGCAAAAGCCGCCGTGGCGTCGTCAAAGAGGCGCTCATGGACATGCTCAAGCGTGGCGAATTCGATGAGGCCAAGCTCGACGACCTCGTCCTGCGCAACTGGCCGCGGGCCGAGAAAATCGCCCTCAAGGACATCAAGATGCGCACCTTCATCGCCCAGGAAACCGGGCGTGACGCGCTCGTCTCCGGCAGCTACGACATTACCTACGGCGTCGTCACGTCGAAGGACAACCTTGTTGTCATTGATGATTCCATCGTGCGCGGCACCACGTTGAAGAAAAGCCTGCTGCGCATCCTCGCCCGCACCAATCCGCGCCGCATCATCGTCTGCTCCACCGCGCCGCAGATCCGCTACCCGGACTGCTACGGCATCGACATGGCCGAGCTGGGCAAGTTCATCGCCTTCCAGGCCGCCGTGGGGCTGCTGCGTGAGCGCGGCCTGTCTCACATCGTAAGGGATACCTACAACGCCTGCAAAGCCGAGATGCGGAAGCCCAAGGAGGAGATGCGCAATGCGGTGAAGGCCATCTACGCCCCCTTCACCGACGACGAGATCTCCGCCAAGATCGCCCAGATGATCAGCCCCGAGGACACTCCCTGGCATGGCTCTGTTGAAGTCATCTACCAGACCATCCCAGGCCTCCACCAGGCCCTCGGTGCCGAATACGGCGACTGGTACTTCAGTGGTGACTACCCCACTCCCGGCGGCTACTCCGTGGCGAACCAGTCCTTCATTCTCTACTGCGAGGCCAAGGACGGCCGCGCCCATGAGGCGCTGCTGTGATTTTACTTGGCAGGCAACGCCCGGGGGATGTCCTCCAGCGGCGGATTGCCAAAATCCACCGACTCCCGGTAGATGTTGGAACGTCCGGCCTCAATGCGGTTGGGACTGTCGTCCGGGTCGGTGGAGCTGATGATGTGCGGCTGGATAAAGATGAGCAGTTCCTCGCGGATGGCCTCCTTGCTGGTGGTGCCAAAGAGGTGCTTGATGATCGGAATGCGTCGCAGGAAAATGGCTCCGCGCTCGCCGTTCGTCACACGCTCGGTGATGAGGCCGCCGAGGACGACGGTGGCGCCGTTTCTCACGGCCACCTCGGTCACCAGCTCCTGTGTGCCGATGGTGGGCACGGTGTTGCCGGAAATGACCTGGGTGCCGACGATGTTGTCGTTGATCTGCGCGATCCTGAGCGTGACCTCGTCATCGGAGTTGATGAGCGGCACGACCTCGAGCTTGAGCAACACATCGCGGTATTCGACACTGACACTGGTGCTGGCGACCCCGGCGGTGAAGCCGCCATTGGAAAGAATCTGCGCGGGCACGGCGATGCGCTGGCCTGAGGAGATGACGGACTTGGCGGCGTTCTTGGCGTACACGCTGGGCGTGGCCAGCACCTTGAAGTCGCGCTTGCCGTCGGCCAGCTTGATGTAGTTGCTCAGGGAGCCGATGGTGCCGTAGAAGTTGAGCTGGTTGACCGAGAAGTTGTTCATGTTCACCGGAAATTGCAGCGTGCCAGCCGCCGTCGAAGTCGTGGCTCCGGGCGTGGTCTGGTTGACGCTGAAATCATCCAGCATCTTCAGGAAGTCGAAGCCCACATTGTAGTCCTTGCCCAGGGTGAGCTGGCCGATGATGGCGGAGATGTACACCTGCTGCGGCTTCACATCCATCTCCTTCAGGAGCTGGTCGATGCGGGTGATGTGCTCGGGCGAACCCGACACGACGAGGCTGTTCGACTGCGGATCGGCGATGAGCAGCGTCTTGCCGACGATCATGGACTCAGGCGCTCCGACTTCCTCGGGCGCGTCGAGCACGCTGCGGCTGGCGTTGGAGCCGGTACTCATGCCACTGCTGCCACCGAAGTTGTTGTTGTTGTTCGCTCCGAAGGACGAATTGCTGTTGCCAGCATTACGCGCCTCGGTGGAGGGCGAGTTCGAGTTGGCACCGCCGCTGCGGCGAGCGCTGCCGCCGCTGCTTCCACCGCCTGAAGAAGCGCCGCCGTCGTTGCTCTGAATGTCGGTGTCCTTCGCCAGCGCGTTGTAGGCCACGGGCAGGAAGTCCTGCACATCCATCCACTTGAGACGGCGTTTGAGAAAGTTGGTGCCGTCATCCTGCTTGTCGAGCTTCTCGACCAGCCCCTTGATGTAAGTGATGTCCACCGGACGACCAATGACGAGAAGCTCGTTGGTGCGGCGGTAGGGGAAGATTTTGACCTTCGAGGCGGCGGGATTGGTGGCGGAGGTGTTTGTGCTGCCCGCCGGATTCACGACCGGCACGGGCACCGAGCCCGGGCGAGACGCAGGATTCGCCACGGCGACCACGGGAGCCGGCGTGGAGCCGGTCTGCGCCTTTTCCTCCTGCTCGAAGATCTCGCTCACGATCTCGGCCACGAGTTCCACGTCGGAGCGCTCCAGTTTGATCATCTCATTGGCGATCTCGGCGGGCGGCACATCGACGATCTGGGCGATCTCGCAGATGCTGCGGATGGTGGCGCTGTTTTCGGTGATGATGAGGGCCGAGTCATTCGAGATCGGCGTCATCGCGCCATACGGGTGCAGTTTGATCACCTGCTGGAATGCCTTTGAGGCATCATCGGCGGAGATGTGCTGCAAGGGCAGTACATAGTGGCAGATTTCCTCGCTCTCCGGCAGGTCGTGCAGGGAATTGTACACCTTCAAACCGTCGGCGGTGGGGCTTTTGCCGCCTGCGTGGTTGATCAGCTTCGCCGTGGTGGCATCCACATGAATGATGGCATAGCCGTTGAGCAACAGCGTGGCCTCGATGAAGGCGATGGCGTCTCTCTTCGTGAGATTCTGCGGGGAGATGATGCGGAGCTGCTCCCCCTGCAACGCGGAATCCAAAATGAGCTTTTTGCCGGTGAGCTGGGTGTAAAACGGGATGATCGCCTGGATCGGAGAACTGGGGAAATTGACCTTGATCGTGGCCCCTTCCCCGACAGGCACATAGACGCCTGCATTGGCCTGCCCGGACGGAGACGGAGGCGGAGGCGGAAGTGTGGGTGCCACACTTGGCTGCTGCGCCTTCGAAGCATGTTTGGCCCCCAGAAGCAGAAGCACCAGCAGCACGGCAAGGCGCAGACGGCCGAGCGGTTGAGAGGGAAAACGGGACATATTGTTACTGAAATTATATTCAGTATAACTAATTTACCATCACCAGCAAGGTTTTAGTTAATATCTATTAAAATTCATGCTCCACAGCCACTTCTTGCGCCGCTCCGGCTCCGGCGGATGATCCGGCCCCATGATCTCCATCCAGGGCCTTACGAAGCGCTTCGGCGCTCAAACCGCCGTCGATCACCTCACGCTGGAAGTCCCGCCGGGGATGATCGTCGGTCTTTTGGGGCCCAACGGCGCTGGGAAGACCACCACGCTCAAAATGGTCACCGGCATGCTCCAGCCGGATGAAGGTGCGGCCCTGATCTGCGGTGTGAACGTCGTCACCCACCCCACGGAGGCGAAACGACTGCTCGGTTTCGTGCCGGATTCAGGCGCGGTCTATGAATCCCTCACCGGACTCGAATTTCTCCTTATGATCGGTGCTCTCTACGGCATCCACGAGGACGAGGCGCGGCCCCGCATCCGCCAGTTCCTCGATTTCTTCGAGCTGGATGAGCAAACGCTCACCTCGAAGCTCCTTGGCGCTTATTCCAAAGGCATGCGGCGCAAGGTCGTCATCACCGCCGCTTTGCTGCACAATCCCAAGGTCGTGCTGCTGGATGAACCGCTCGACGGTCTCGACGCCAACGCCGCCGTCGGCTTCAAGGCGCTGCTCGAAACCCTCGCCCGCGAGGGCAAGACGATCGTGTACAGTTCCCATGTGCTCGATGTCGTCGAACGCGTGTGCAACCGCGTCGCCATCATGGCGCAGGGCCAACTGATCGCGGAAGGCACGCCGCAGGAACTTCAGCGCCAGCACGGGGCCGACACGCTGGAGCAGCTTTTCACCCGCCTGACCGGCCTCAGCGGTCTCGAAGCCCGTGCCGAGTCCTTCGCCAAAAACATGCTGTCATGAGCACTGCTGCTCCATCACCAGCGAAGGTTCTGCGCAGCCTGTTCTGGAAGCTGCTGTTTCGCGGTCGCGCCGCCCAGCAGGCCGGATCGAACAAAACCAAGCGCCAGATCGGCCTGGGCTTCACCATGCTCATTTATGCGGGAGTGGGCATCCTTCCAGCCATGTTTGCGCGAAACGCGGACACCTTTGTCTTCGCCAGCGCCCTGCACGGCTTCACCTTCATGTTTGCCTCGCTCACCCTCGCCTCCAGCGCGGGCACGATGCTCTTCATGAAGGAGGAGGCGGAAATCCTGCTGCACCGCCCCGTCACCCCGCAGCAGATGCTTCGCGCGAAGTGCGCCGTGCTCGCTGGATTCGCGCTAATGCTCGCCTTGGCGCTCAATCTCGCCGGATTCGCCGCCGGACTGGGCTGCAAGGGTGCAACGTGGCGCTTCATCCCCGCTCATCTGTTTTCCACGGCGCTGCTCATGCTGTTCTCCGCCGCCAGCATCGTGCTCGTTTACAATGCCTGCCTCAAATGGTTCGGTCGCGAACGCTTCGACAACCTCCTCGCCTCCGTCCAGTCGCTCCTCACCATCGTCATGATCCTCAGCGGCCAGATCATGCCGCGCATGCTGAAGCTCGACACTTTTCAGCATCTCGAAAACGTCAGCGGCTGGCTGCTGGCACTACCGCCGATGTGGTTCGGCGCGCTCGACGCCCTGATCGCCGGCACCACCTTGAATCCCACCTCGCTCTGGCTGCCAGCCGCGCTCGCTGTGATCGTCACCGCCGTCACAAGCTGGCTCGCCCTCGAAAAACTCGGCCACGCCTACGGCCAGGGCCTCATGAATCTCAACGAGTCCGAAGGCACCGCCAAGGGCAGCAGCAAGCCGCGCGGCCGCTGGCTTGCCGCGCTGGTCAAACTACCGCCGCTGAGCTGGTGGCTGCGAGATCCGGTGGAGCGCGAGTCCTTCAAGCTCACCACCGCCTACCTCGTGCGTGATCGTGAAATCAAAATGCGACTTTACCCAGGCGTCGCTCCGCTGCTCATCATGCCGCTGGTCATGCTATTTTCAGGTGGCACGGGCAAAGGCGGCACCGAGGCCGCCATCATGATGCAAGGCTTCGCCACCTGCTTCCTCGGCATGGTTTCCATGCAGGCCCTGCTCTTTCTTGGCTGCTCCGAGCACTGGCGCGCCTCCGCGTTCTTCCACGTCGCGCCACTGCCGCATTGGACGCCGCTGTTTCACGGCTCGCGCAAGGCCGTGCTCGCCTGCCTCAGCTTCCCCGTCTTGATCGTGCAAACCGCCCTCCTGTGCGGCATTCAGCGTTCATTCACCCCGCTGGCGCTCAGCCTGCCCGCGCTGCTGTTTTTGCCCACCTTCTCACTCGTCACCGGCCTGCTCGGTCAGTGGCTGCCGCTCTCCAAACCGTCCGAAGATGTCAAAAACACCGCCGCAGGCTGCCTCATGATGGCCGGGGCCATGGTCGCCGCCGGCATTGTTGGCGGACTCGCCAGTTGGATGTGGCACCTCGGCCATTTCGGCCTCTACCTCGCCATCGAGGCCGTCCTCATGCTCGCCGCCTCTTTCCTCATGAAATACCTCATGCGCGACACACCCTGGGTGGCGATGAAGGAATGATCCCGCACTGTAGTCCCGGCTTTAGCCGGTTCCCCAGAGCCGCCTGAAGGCGGAACTACAATACAGGTCTCCGCCAAAGCCTCTTTTTTGCGTTTCCTTGCGCCTCTTTGCGGCTATTCACCTCCAAACCATGACCCACGCCGAAGCCGCCGCCCGCGCCGCCTTTCTCAGCGACGAACTGCACCGCCACAACCGCCTCTACTACGTCGAAGCGCGTCCTGAAATCAGCGATCAGCAGTTCGACGTGCTGCTGCGCGAGTTGCAGGACATCGAGGCGAAGTTTCCAGATCTCCTCACGCCTGATTCACCCACGCAGCGTGTTGGCGGCGCTCCACTCGAAGGCTTTACGCAGATCACGCACAGCGTGCGCATGATGAGCCTCGACAACACTTACTCCGAGGAAGAACTCACCGCCTTCTTCGCCCGGGTGCAGAAAGGCTTGGGCCGCGAGAAGATCGACTGCGTCATCGAACCCAAGGTCGATGGCGTCGCCATCACGATCCGTTACGAAAACGGTGTCTTGAAGCACGGCGCGACGCGTGGCGACGGTCAAACTGGCGACGACGTCACCAACAACCTCAAAACCATCAAGCGGCTGCCGTTGCGGCTGCCCAAGGACGGTCCGCAGACCTTTGAAGTGCGTGGCGAGGTGTTCATGTCGAAGGCAGGCTTTGCGAAGCTGAATGAAGAACGCGATGAAGCCGGTGAGCCGCGTTTCGCCAATCCGCGCAACTCCACCGCAGGCACCTTGAAGCTGCTCGATCCCAAGACCGTCGCCAAACGTCCGCTCGACATCGTCTTCTACGGACTCGCTGAAGCCAGCAACGTGCAATCGCAGACCGAGGTGTACGCGTTGCTCGATGCCGCCGGATTGCGCAAAGCCGATCTCATCTGGCATGCCGACAGCGCCGAGGGTTTGCTCAAAGCCATTCGCGAACTCGATGAGAAACGCAAATCACTGCCTTACGAAACGGATGGAGCGGTGATCAAAGTAAACAGCTTTGCTGATCAACGTGAACTCGGCGTGACGAGCAAAGCGCCGCGCTGGGCCATCGCCTACAAATACCAGCCGGAGCAGGCGGAGACGAAACTCCTCGCCATCGACAACCAAGTCGGTCGCACGGGTGCGTTGACGCCTGTCGCTCGTTTGGAACCCGTTTTGATCAGCGGCAGCACCGTCAGCAACGCCACGCTGCACAACTATGAGGAGATCGAGCGCAAAGACATCCGCGTCGGCGACATCGTGGTAATCGAAAAAGCCGGCGAGATCATTCCCGCCGTCGTCACGGTGAAGAAAGAGCATCGCAATGGCCATGAGAAGCATGTGCATGCGCCCACGCACTGCCCCGTCTGCGGCACCGGCGTGCATCGCGATGAGGAGCAGGTCGTCATCCGCTGCCCGAATCCGCACTGCCCGGAAGTTGTGAAGCGCCGCATCGAGCACTTCGTCAGCCGCGCCGCGATGGACATCAGCGGTCTCGGCGAATCCGTCATCGCCCAACTCGTCGAGTTGAAGCTCGTTCGCGATGTGGCCGATCTTTACGCGCTCAACGAACTATTGCTGGCTCGATTGGAACGCGTCGGCACCAAGAGCATCGACAACTATCTCAAGGCCATCGAATCCAGCAAGCAGCAGGACCCATGGCGGCTCGTCTTCGGCCTTGGCATCCTCCACGTCGGCGCGGGCGGTGCGCGCAAGCTGCTGGAACACTTCGGCAGCATTGACGCCATTGCCGCCGCCAGCATCGAAGACCTCACGCAATGCCCCGACATCGGCGCCATCGTCGCCCCGAGCATTCACGCCTGGTTCCGCGACGAGAACAACATCACCCTGCTAGATCGCCTGCGCTCAGCAGGACTCAACTTCGCGCAACGAACCGTCACCGCCGCCTCTGACAAGCTCAACGGCACCACCTGGGTCATCACCGGCACCCTGAGCGAAGACCGCGAAACCATCGCCGACACCATCCGCGCCAACGGCGGCAAAGTCAGCGGCAGCGTCAGCGGCAAAACGACGTACCTGCTCGCAGGCGAAGACGCCGGCAGCAAACTCGACAAAGCCACGAAGCTTGGCGTGAAGATCGTTACCGAAGCGGAGTTTCGGACAATGCTGTGAGCATGAGCTGCATAAACAGGTCATTTCTGTCCCATTAGCTCGCCAAATTTGGCGAAATCCTTGGCTACAAATCCCAGGCACGAGGGCAATTTGTCTGCAACAGGGGGCCAATCTGAAGGTGGGGTTGAGAAAAACTCGTCCTTGTATGCGAAGTAGATTTGACCCCGGTGCTCATCGTCCACTAGCAAAAAGTAAAAACCTGTCCCTCCGTCATCGGCAATAGGAAGCGCGCAAACTGATCCACAGCCGTTCAGCAGCCATCGTTCCTGGGTGTCAACCACGCCCCAATCTGTCAGCGGAAAAATGCACGCGACGGCAAGCTCGTACGTCTCTCCATAGAGCTGAGTTTTCAGCTCATGATCCACAAAGACCGTTCCTCCATTCAAAGAAATCAGAAACTCGCGATACTCTGATGGAAGCCTGCGTGAGATTCGCTTCTCCAAACGCTCAAGAGCAGCATGGTCGCAGGGAAGCTTCGATGGCGAGAGGATGTTCAGCCAATTCATATTTCTCCAAAGCAGCGACATTCCACGGACAAAGGCAACTACGATTGTGTTGCGGCTTCGGCTTTGAACTCCTCCAGCAGCGCGGCGAGTTGCTGCGGCGTGTGGCTGGCTTTGACGGCGGCGATGGCTTCGTTGGCGAGTTCGTCGCAGCGTTCGTTGTCGGTGTGACCGGCGTGGCCTTTGACCCAGTGCCAGTGGATTTTGTGGTGGGCGGTGACGGCGTCGAGTTCGCGCCAGAGGTCGGCGTTTTTGACGGGCTGTTTCGCGCTGGTGCGCCAGCCGTTGCGTTTCCAACCGGCGATCCATTGGCTGATGCCCTGGCGGACGTATTGCGAGTCGGTGTGGAAGTCGATCTCGCAGGGCTCTTTGAGGATGCGTAGAGCCTCGATGGCGGCCTGCAACTCCATGCGGTTGTTGGTGGTGGCAGGAACGCCACCCTTGAGTTCGCGCACATGCTTGCCGTAGGCCAGCACGACGGCCCAGCCACCGGGACCGGGGTTGCCGTGGCAGCCACCGTCGGAATGGATGACGACTTTCTTCACGCCGGAGTCTGATGGGATTCCGCCGCCCACGCACGCATGCGGCGGTCGATGAAGAACGGCACGAAGGGCACGATGGAGGCGATGAACACGAGCATCGCACGGCTGAAGGGCCAGTTCGTCTGCATTAGCACGCGCCATAGCGCGAAGCAGAACACGACAAACAGGCCGCCATGCACCGAACCGACGATTTTGACCGCCAGCGGCATGCCCAGCGCATATTTGAGTGGCATGGCGATGAATAGAAGCACCAAATAGGAGATGGCTTCAAGCAGAGCGACGGAGCGCAGGAAGGTGACGGGATTTTTCATCGAGTGCGGTGCTTTTAGACGGCACCTGTTGAATGACAAACGCGAATGTTTATGAATGGCTGCGAATGAACACGAATGCCTGAATTTGCGGGCATTCCGGTTCCATTCGCGTTGAACAAAAAACTCCGACCGCCTTGCGACAGTCGGAGTTTCGAATGAGTTGAGGACGAACCCGAATTACTTCACGCCGGAAGCCTTCAGGTCGTTGTATTTCGCGAAGCCTTGCTCGGCGGTGAGGCCGCCGTGGACGACGCCTTGCACAGCTTGCATCATCGCGACCGGTGCGTCGCTCTGGAAGATGTTGCGGCCCATATCGACGCCGCTCGCACCTTGCGCGATGGCGTTGGCGCACATCTGGAGCGCGTCGAGTTCTGGCAGCTTCTTGCCGCCGGCGATGACGATCGGCACCGGGCAGCATGAGGTCACGGTGTCGAACTCCGTGTCGGTGTAGTAGCACTTCACCACGTTCGCGCCGAGTTCCGCCATGATGCGGGTCGCCAAACGGAAATACTGCGGCGTGCGGGCCATCGCACGGCCCACGGCGGTCACGCCCATGACGGCGATGCCGTAGCGGCTGGCCGCATCGACGAGGTCAGTGAGGTTTTTCAAAGACTGGCGCTCGTAAGCGCTGCCGATGAAGACCTGCACGGCCAGCACGGAGGCATTGAGGCGGATGGCTTCCTCAATGTTGAGCGCGGTGCTTTCGTTGGAGAGCGGTTCAAAACCGGGGCGGCCGAACTTGGCCTTCTTGCCGTCGATCTCGCCTTCCCATTCTTCCATGGGGCTGATCATCGAGGTGCCGCCGGAGGCGCGCAGCGCGATGGCTTTGGTCGTGGAAGCAGGAATGACGGAGCGCTGAATGCCACGGGTGAGCATGAGGCAGTCGGCATACGGGGCGAGAGGCAGGATCGTCTGATCCACGCGCTCCAAGCCGGTGGTCGGGCCTTGGAAGTAGCCATGGTCAAAGGCGAGCATGACGGTTCGGCCGTCCTTGGGGTTGAAGACCTTGCTGAGGCGGTTTTTGAGGCCCCAGTCGTATTGGTGGCAGCCCTTGAGGAAGAAGCCTGGGGCTTCCTGGGGGATGTGGGTGAAGAATTCCTTTTCCTTCTTGTCTGCTGCGCTGGTTTGGATGTCGGCCATGATCGTGGGTGTTCGAGTTTAAAGGGCCGCCAAAGTGGGTGTGAATCTTGGTGGTGCAAGCACATTGGCATGCATCTTCTTCTTGCGTGTGAGGATCGTCGTGCTTTGTGAACACCCCCGCCATGCCAGCCAGCAGCTCCACCTCTGAAATCGTCGCCGCCATGCGATCCGCCCGGCGGATCGCCGTGGTGGCTCATGTGCGCCCGGATGGAGACGCGGTCGGCTCGGTCCTGGGGCTGGCGCTGAGCCTGCGGGCCATGGGCAAGGAAGTCATCGCTTTGCTAGAGGACGGCGTGCCGGAGAATCTGGCCTTTCTTCCCGGCACAAACACCGTCGTTCAACCTGGGTCTGAGCCCCTGAATGTCGATCTCGCCATCGCGCTCGACACCGCCACGCACGAGCGCATTGGCGAGCGCTGCAAGGCGTTGCTCGATCCTGCGCCGATGCTGGTGAACATCGACCATCACCCCACGAATCCAGGCTACGGTGCGCTCAATCTCATCGACGCCGCGTCACCCGCCACAGGCCAGATCATTTACAATCTGCTCAGCGAGCATGGGCTGCCCATCAACGACGCCGTGAGGCAGAATCTGTTCATCGCTATCTCGACGGACACCGGCTCCTTCCAGTTCTCCAGCACGAATGCCCGCACGCATCGGATTGCCGCTGAAATGATCGAGGCAGGGCTCGACACCGCGCGTCTCGCGACGCTCGTTTATCAGTCCTGCCCGCTGCGCCGTCTGGATCTCATGCGAGCCATGCTGAACGAGATGCAATTCCGTGCAGATGGCCGCATCGCAAGCTGGCAGCTTACGCAGAAGCTCATGGACGACATCGGCATGCAGCCGGGCGACACGGAAGGACTTATCGACACCCTGCGCATGATCGACTCCGTGGTCAGTTGTGTCATTTTTGAAGACGTGGCCGACGGCAAGGTGCGCATCAGCGCACGGTCCAAGGACGCGCGGCTCGATGTTTCGGCGGTCTGTGCGCAGTTTGGTGGTGGTGGTCATCGCATGGCCTCAGGCGCGCGGATGCGCGGTCCGATCGGCGAAGCAGCGGAGAAATTTTTGCAAGTACTCGAACATGAAGTCAGAAGAATTGATTAGCGGCGTCCTGCTGGTGGACAAAGGACCGGACATGACCTCCCACGATGTGGTGGCGGTGGCACGTCGCTGCCTGAACATGAAAAAGATCGGCCACTGCGGCACGCTGGACCCCATGGCCACCGGCATGCTCATTCTCGTGCTCGGCAACGGCACGCGCCTCTCAGATCTGCTCATGTCCGAGGACAAGGAATACGTCGGCACGATGACTCTCGGTGCCACCACGAGCACTCAGGATGCCGAGGGAGAAATCCTGGAGCAAAAGCCCGTTCCTGAGCTGACGATGGAGCAGGTCACCGCCGCCTTCGATGCCTTCAAGGGGGATTTCTATCAAATCCCGCCGATGGTCTCCGCCATCAAGATCGGCGGCGTGCCGCTCTACAAACTGGCCCGCAAAGGCCAGGAGGTGGTGCGTGAGCCGCGCTTCGTGCGCGTGTATGACTACGAGATCACGCGTTTTGAGCCGCCACAGATCGACTTCCGCATCGTGTGCAGCAAAGGCTTCTATGTGCGCACCTACGCGCATGACATCGGCCAGAAGCTCGGCTGCGGCGCACATTTGAGCGCCCTCCGCCGCACACGCTCCGGCCACTTCAAGCTGCTGCCAGGCAAGCACGTCACCTTTGACATGCTCAAGGAAGGCAAACGCGACGAGGTGCTCGCGTCCATGCTCAGCCTCTACGACGTGTCCAAACTGCGCGGCGCGTAAAGCTAGGCCGCTAGGCCGTAATGCTCGCCGATGACCTTGCCACGCAGGCGGTCTGCCTTCGCGCCTGCCTGGTCTTCCTCGATGACGCCGTCCCGCAGGCGGATGATGCGGGTGCAGCGCTCGACCATGCGCTCGTCGTGGGTGACGAAGATCAAGGTCTTGCCCTGCTGATTGAGATCATCAAAGAGATCGAGGATTTCCTTGCCCGACTTGGAGTCGAGGTTGCCGGTGGCCTCATCCGCGAGGATGACGAGCGGATTGTTGGACAAGGCCCGGGCAATGGCCACACGCTGCTGCTGGCCGCCGGAAAGCTCGTTGGGCTTGTGGTACAGGCGATGCTCCAGTCCAACCTGGGTAGCGAGCCGGATGCCGTTTTCAATCATGTCGGAGTCTTTGGCACCCCCATAGTACATCGGCACGGCGATGTTTTCGATGACGCTGAGCTGCTGGATGAGGTTGTAGCTCTGGAAGATGAAGCCGAGGTTGCGGTTGCGTGCCGCAGACAAATCATCGTCCTCCAGATGCGCCACATTCTGTCCGCCGATGAAATAATCACCCGTGGTGGGCTGGTCGAGGCAGCCGAGGACGTTCAGCAGGGTGGATTTGCCGCAGCCGGAGGGCCCCATGATGCAAACGTACTCACCGGGATAGATAGAGAGCGACACCCCCTGGAGCACATGCTGGGTCATGTCGCCCATCTGGTAGCTCTTGCGAATGTCCACCAGCTTGATGATGGGATCGTCCGCCGAGATCATGGCTGAGCAGCGGCGATGTCCTTGTCTTTGGGCTTTGTCGGTTTCGGCTTAGCAACGGGCGCGGCTTCCTGCTTCGGACGGTCCGGGCCGTTCATTTCAATCTCGGATTTCTTCGGCAGCGCCAGCGCCACGGCCTCGCCGCCCTTCAATCCATCACGCACCTCAATGAACTCATCGTTGAAAAGACCGGTGTTGATCTCACGGCGCTCCAGCGCCCCGCCGTTGTTGATGTAGCAGAAGTGATGATCCTGGTCCACCTCGACTGATTGCACCGGTACATAGAGCACATCGGCGAGCTGATCGACGATGATCTCGACCTTGGCGTTCATGCCAGGCTTCATCCACGGGTGGTAGCCATTGATGTGAATGGTGCAGGGATAGACCTTCAAGTTCGGCGTGTAGCGACTACTGTTGGAGTCCGGCAGGATGGCAAGTTCGGCGACGCGACCATCGAGCTCCTTACCAGGCTCGGCATCGACACGCACTTTCACCGGCTGGCCGATGCGTACCTTTTTGATCTGGGACTCATGGACATTCACCTTCACGCCCATCTGGCTCATGTCCGGGATGGTAAGCATCGTCTGGCGCAGACGCACCGTGGCTCCCTCCTCAATGGGGTAGTTGTAATTGTAATTGGAGCCTGCGTTCAGATCCCCGTAGGCCACGAGTCCAAGCACGGTGGCCTTGATGACACAGGCCTTGAGCTGGCGCTCCAAATCTTCACGCTGGGTCAGCTCCATCTCATGACGACGTTTGGCTGTGACGAAACGTGTCTCGGCCTGTGCCATGCGAGAACGATTGGAGCGAATGGTCCGCTGCAGCTTGTTCAACGCCTCCCGGTAGCCGGCCACAAGCGTCGAACACTGCTTGCTGAACTCATATTTCTTGAAGAGGGCCAACTGCGTCTCGGCCGTCTTCACGGCAAGCTCCACCTTTTCCAAAGTCACCTGGTCATTTTCGAGCTGAGCAGCAGCGATGAATTTGCGATCCGCAAGACGCTTGGACGCCTCCGCCTTCTGCGTGGCCACGGCGAGCTCGGAACGGCGCAGGAGCAGTTCATCCTCAAGCTGACGCAGCTTCTGCTGCGCCTCACCATCGCTGTCGGCCTTCTGCTCAAGAAAAGGAGTGAAGTCGATCCGTTCCGAAGGCGTGGTGGCGACGCCCTTTGACGTTGCCTTGGGCTTGGAAGCGTCGGCAGGCTTTGTTTTGGCCGTGTCTGCGGCCACAGGGGTGTTGGCCTGCGTTTCGAGCACGTCGGCGTATTTTTCAAACGCCGCCACATCCTTCGGCAAACCGGCGGTGCTCAGAATCGCGGCCGTGACATCACGGCCAAGATACTTTTCAAAGTCCATCAGGGCAAAGATGCCAGCCTGTTTCGTGTCGCGCACAAAGCTCTGGTTTTCACTCTTCTGAATCTCGCGGTTCTCGTCCGCATCAATGTAGGCGGAGACGGTGGTCTGAAACTCGATCTCGTGATTCTGAATGCGGGTCTTGAGGTCGGTGCTGTCCAACTCGATGAGCACCTTGCCCTCTTTCACGTCTTCTTCCGTGATCAGATAACCTTCTGGAATGAGGCTGAGGATTTTGGTCGGCACTTCGATCTCACTCTTCACCTCGGTGTTTTGCAGGGCGCGGATTTCCCCGCCCTGAAGCACGTTGATTTCCAGCGGGCCGCGCTGCACGACAAAAGTGGGCACCTGCTCAACCTCGCTTCCGCCGCGTGACATGAGCCACCAGCCTGCGGCACTCAGTGCGGCGATGGTTGCTGCGGCGACAAGCCCCTTGATGGTCTTTCCCTTCTTCATTGTCCCTTCGGCTTTTCCTCCTTTAATACGTCCACCCAGCGTCCGTCTTTCTCGATAAACAGGACGCCCATGTCACGCCAGAGCTGCAGTCTAACGAGCGTGTGGTTGATACGGGTTGAAATGACAAGGTCGCGCGTGGTGTTCATGTCACGCTGAGCATCGACGAGATCGATCGCGGTCCCCTGCCCCTCAGCATTAAAGGCCTCCTCGATCTCCAGACGCGAGGTGCTGATCTCCAGGCCGCGAAGGGCCAGCTCATACTGCTTGCGGGCCACTTCGAGATCACGCCAGCCGGCACGCACATCACGACGCACATTCTCCTCCGCCAGTTCGAGCTCACGCCGGGCGCGCTGCTCGGCAATCTGCGCGACGCGCAGCGAATTGCGCTCAGGCTTCTGGTTGAGATTGAGATCCAGATCAAGACCGAGGCTCGTGCTGCGGTTGCGCGAGATGAGGGAAAAGTCCGTCCGGTCTGGATTGTCGAGGATGTTGTAGTTTATGAGCGAGTTGACCGAAGGCAGCGTGGCCTGTTTGGAGATGAGCACACGGCGGCTGGCATCCTCGACACGATCTCGTGTGTTCCACAGGTCCATGCGGCCCGTGAGCCCCGTATCGACGGCCTCCTCCAGCGTTCCCTTGGGATTGAGGATCTCCAATTCGTCCATGTCCTTGTAGTCGAGCACGATCCTTTCCTTCACCGGCAGCCCGAGCTGGATTTTCAAATCATCGAGCGCCTGCTCATAGCTGCGCAACGCATTGAGCCAACTGCGTTGGAAAGTGATCTGTGACTGGAGCAAACGACCCAGCGAGGACTTGCTGCGCAAATTGGCCTCCGCCATCGCCGTCTCACGCTCCACCGTCTTGTTGAAGGCGATGTAGGCCAGATGGGCGTTGCGCGCGGTCTCGCGGGCCTGGATCGCCCGGAAATACTGCGTGGCCACCTCGACGGCAAAGGTCTTGCGGTACTGGGTGAAGTTGCGAATGGCGTAGAGGACTGTGCGCTCGCCCTGGGTGAGCGTTTCGGAAGCCGCCAGATAGCCTGCACCGCTGAGCAAGGGCTGGGTGAGCGCGAAGCCTAGCTGGCTGGTCCCCGCATCACGCCCGCCAGTGATGAAACGCAGAAAGTCCGTGGTCAGATTCGTCGCCAACCGCGCCCCCGTGCGCGTGAGCGTGGAAAAGCCCACGTCCGCGCTCGTGGCGAGTGTGGAGGAGCGCACCAGGTTGTTCACGCCACTCTGAACCTTGCTGCTGTTCAGCGTGGAGGAGCCGCCGCCTGTGAAAATCGGCGTGTACTGCTGCCGGGTGAGCGTCAGATCCAGCGCGGCCTGGTAAACAAGCTCCTTTTGCAGGAGGTAATTGCGGTTCCGATGCACCGCGAAATTCAAAGCCTCCGCCAGGTCCACGACACGGGCATTTTCTTCAACAAATGCCCGGTCCCCCAGAAAGTCGGCCTTGCCCGTGCTTTTGCGCAACTCCTCCATTTTCACCGGCTGCGGCGGGGTAATGTCCAGAAGCGACTGACCGGAGTTCGGCACCTTGCTGGCCTTCTTCCGCAGGAGACCGAAGACCTCGTTGTCCGCCCATTTTTTATAGGTGGCGCTCGAACAGGCGCTCATTCCCAAAGCCACCAACGCCAGGGCGACGGGGGCTAATTTAAGGGAACGGCAAAATTTTGGCATGCGTGTGGACACCGGCATTGGGGTGGTTGGCCGGAGGTTGGTTTTGGGGGGCTGTGCAATACGAGACCCCACACACTTGTCTATCTTTGGAATCGACAAAACATCGTTGCCTGCCGCAGACTCACCATTACTATCCCCACCCCATGTCCGACCTGCCCAAAGTCGCTGAAACTGAAGAACTCCTCAAGGAGACCTCTGGATCCCCGCCGACCCGGAAGACTCTCATCGAGAAACTCGACAATTGGGATGACTGGGCGAGTTGGGATGAGTTCTACCGCACCTACTCCGGTTTCGTCTTCCACGTCGCCCGCAAGACCGGCCTGAGTGACGATGAGGCCAGTGATGTGGTGCAGGAAACCTTCATTGGGGTCGCCAAGAACCTGCAAAAGAAGAAATTCGACACCAGCCTCGGCTCCTTCAAATCCTTCCTCCTCAACCAGGCCCGTTGGCGCATCCTCGACCAGTTCCGCCGCCGCAAGAAGCAGCAGAGCCGCGAAGCCAACCTCTACGCCGACGAGACCGACGAACGTCGCACCGCGCCCATCGACCGCTGCGCTGATCCGAACGGTGTTGCTCTCGAAAAACTCTGGGAGAAGGAATGGCAGGACAAGGTGATGGACATAGCGTTGCGCCGCGTGCGCGCGCTCGTCTCGCCGCGCCAGTTCCAGATTTTCTCCTGCTATGTCATCAAAGGCTGGAGCCCTGAACGCGTGAAAAAGGAACTCGGCGTCAACGCCGCGCAGGTCTATCTCGCCAAGCATCGCGTGGGCCGTATCTTGAAGCGTGAGGCGGCGAAGCTGGCGGAGACGGAGCAGTGATCGAGCAGGCGAGTCAAGGCTTCGCCGTCAAAGAGTCAAGTGGGGTCAAGCAGGTGCTTTCTTGACCGCCTTGACGACGACTTGACCTCTTGACCGCTGAAAGCGTCCGCATCTCCATCGCGTAGCCCTCCAATGCGCCGCACTCTCGCCCTCCTCCTCGCTGTCTCATCGCTTCACGCCGCCGATCCCGTCCCGCTTTTCATCGAAGGCTACGCCGGGCAGCGTAGCGTGGCGCAGGGCGAGGAGATCCCGATCCACGTCAGCACCACGGCGGCGAAGTTTGAGATCGAGGTCACGCGACTCGGCGCGAAACGCGAAGTCATGTGGAAGAAGGCCGACGTGCCCGGCGCGGCGCATCCGGTGCCGGAGGATGCCAGTGCGAATGGTTGTCGCTGGCCGGAGAGCGTGCGCGTGCCCGTCGGTGCAGATTGGAAGAGCGGCTACTACGAGGTCACGTTTCGCGCGGCGGATGCTGGCGGGAAGTGGACGCATCGCGGCGCACGCACGGCCAGCAGCAGCGCGTGGTTCATTGTGCGACAAGCCAAGCCCGGCAGCACCTCGAAGATCCTTTTGCAGCTCTGCTCGAACACCTACAACGCCTACAACAACTGGGGCGGCTTCTCCGTGTATGCCTACAACAGCCTCTCGAAGAACCAGGGCAGCCGCGTGAGCTTTGAGCGGCCCGGCCCGTCGCAATTCGGCCGCTGGGAGCTGCCGTTCGTCGTGTGGGCGGAGCAAAACGGCTACCCGCTTGAGTTCGCCGCGAATGACGACCTCGAATTCCGCCCCGAGATGCTCGCCAGCTACAAACTCGTGCTCAGTGTCGGTCACGACGAGTATTGGAGCACGCCGATGCGCGACAACCTGGAGACCTGGATCGCCAAAGGCGGCAACGTGGCCTTCTTCAGCGGCAACACCTGCTGCTGGCAGGTGCGCAGCGAGGCGGAAGGCCGCGCCTTCACCTGCTTCAAGCAGAACTACCACCTCGATCCCGTTTTCCAGACGCGTCAGTTCAAGACGCTCAGCACCGCGTGGAGTCATCACCTGCTGCAGCGGCCGGAAAACCAGCTCACCGGCGTCGGCTTCCTCTGGGGCGGCTACATGCGCAGCCACGGCCAGTTCATGGACGCGGAGGCCAGCTACATCGTGCACCGCCCCGACCACTGGATCTACGAAGGCACCGGCCTGAAGCGCGGCGACCGCTTTGGCGGCAAGGACACCATCGTCGGCTACGAGTGCGACGGCTGCGAGCTCGAGTGGCGCGACGGCCTGCCCTTCGCCACGCACAAAGACGGCACGCCGAAGACCTTCGAAGTCCTCGGCACCTGCCCCGTGCGCTGGCACCCGGATGACGTCGAGTGGTATGAGAAATGGGAGATCGGCCGCACCGGCGCTGCCTGCCTCGGCCTCTACACCATCAACGGCACCGTCTTCACCGCCGCCACCACCGATTGGTCGCATGGGCTGCAAGGGAACGACGCGCATGTGGTGCGCATCACGAAGAATGTGTTGGAGCGGCTGGGGAGGTGAGTTTAACCTGCTTGCACGAACGTCGTGACAGACAAAGAGATCATCGACATCCAATTGGAACAAATCTTTGGGATCAAGTTTCCACAGAAGATTCAACGGCTTGTCGATCAAGAGTTGAACGAAGGGCGATGGGCTGAAGGATATGATTTGGCAGTATCGCAAACTGTTATCGATGGGGATAATGCCCGCCGATTGCTGGAGATCATCCTCTCCCAGCGACCCGACTTACGAATCAATCAATCCGAGCTTCATCGAGTGGTGGAATCAGAATTGCCTCAAAGCATGGGGGCAAACGTCGCCTGGATCGTTGACGTGAGCGGTGATTTCGCGCTTACAGACAGTCTTCGAGTAGCCCGTTTTAACCATGCAACGATCATCTGGCGCAGCCCGAGGATTTCATTCGATGAAGTCGTGTTCGATGAATTGAAGGATGGCAAACTCAAGGGGCGCGTATGGCTTGGGTCGAATGCCCCCTTGGACTCATCATTTGTTCTCGATTTCGAGTCCGGATCCCTTCTCAAAGGCCAAATTGTCGGTCCCTAGCATTCTAGCATTGATCACGTTCCATGTGGAATTGGCAGAACGAAGTAGCGAGCGCCGTAGTCCCTGCATGAAACCCACGCTGCTCCTCCTCGCGCTCACGTCCTCGCTTTTCGCCGCGGAGCGGCCTGCGGTCACGGTGCCGCGACAAACCAGCGGAGACACGGCGGTGCAGCCGACGTGGGAGGAGACGTTGACCATCACCGTCGGCACGAAGGACGCGGACATCGTCGGGAGCGACCAGCGGGCCATCCAGGCGGCGGTGGATCATGTGGCGAGGCTGGGCGGCGGCACGGTGCGCATCAAGGCGGGCACCTACCGGCTGCGAAACGCCGTGTATCTGCAAAGCGGCGTCCACCTCATCGGCGAGGGCGACAAGACGCTGCTCATCAAAGAGCCCTCCACCACCACGCCACTGAAGCTCGACAGCGACTGGTATGACCAGGAGATCACTCTGCTCAACGCCACCGGCTTCCGCGTGGGCGATGGCGTGTGCCTGCGGGCGAAGGATGCCAAAACCGGCCGCCAGACCGTGCTCAAGCGCACGCTCACCGCCCGCAGCGGCAGCCGCTTCAAGCTCGACAAGCCCCTGCGCGAGAATTTGTGGCAGATGAACGACGCCACCTGCGCCACGCTCTTCCCGCTGCTCAGCGGCGAGTTCGTGAACGACCTGCGCATCGAAAACCTCGTGCTCGACGGCAACCGCGAGCACAACGCTGAGCTCGATGGCAACTACGCCGGCTGCATCTTCCTCCAGGACTGCAACCGCATCCACATGCGCGGCGTCACCGCCCGCAACAACCACGGCGACGGCATCTCCTGGCAGATCTGCCACGACGTCATCGTCGAAAACTGCGTCAGCGAGAACAACAAGAACCTCGGCCTGCATCCCGGCAGCGGCTCACAGCGGCCCGTCATCCGCAATAACACCCTGCGTGGCAACGACATCGGCATCTTCTTCTGCTGGGGCGTCAAATACGGCCTCGCCGAGCAAAACACGATCGAAGGGAACCGCGTCGGCATCTCCATCGGCCATCGCGACACCGACAACCTCATCACCGGCAACACCATCCGCGACAGCAAGCTCAACGGCGTCCTCTTCCGCCCCGAACGCGGCCCCGACTTCGCCGGCCACCGCAACCGCATCGAGCACAACACCTTCATCGACAACGCCCCCGAAGGCGGTGCCGTCATCGACATCCAGGGCGGCACCGAATCCATCACCATCCGCGACAACACCTTCACCGAGACCCGTGGTGGCAAGCGGCGCGATCTCGTCAAACAAGGCCCCGAGACGAAGCAGATCGTCGTCGAGGGCAGTCAGGTGAAGGGGCTGTGAGCTACCTCAGCGGCTTGCAGCAGACATCTTCGCCAGCCGCTCGTCACTTTCCAGATGCCCGGCCCAGCCGAAGTGGCAGCGGAATTCGTAGCAGTTGCGCATTTGTTCGAAGGGGCCCGTCCATTCGGGCTTGTTGGAGGCGACGGTGATGTCGGCGGGAGCGAAGCCGGTGATGGGGAGGCGCTGGATGGCGAAGGCGTCGTTGAGGAGGCGGGTTTTTTTCCAATTGAGGCCCATGAGTTGGGCGCTGACGCAATCGACGGCAACGGGATGCGTGCCGGCGAGGATGACGCCGCTTTCGACGGGATCGCAGGACATGGGGCCGTCGCCATCGCCGCCGATGATGCCATCGACGATGGTGAGGTAGCGCAGCGGCTTCTCACGGCGTCTGCCAGTGCCGTCGAAGTAGAAGAAGCATTTGTGCAGATCGAGGATCATGCGCCAGGCGGTGTTGTTGCCGTGCCAGTTGCCGGAGCGGACGACTTCCTTGGTGTCGCCAAAAATGACGCGGCCGAGTTTTTTGAGCGGGACGAAGAGTTTGGAGAGAAAGAAACGGCCAAAGAGGATTTTCTTGGCGGTGCGCATGAGCGTGCCTTCGAGGGCGCGTTTGGCGGAGGATTCGGCAAACTGGTCGCCGCCCTCGGCAGGTGTGCCTTCGGTGTGACGTGGCAGCCAGTTGGTGCGCGGCGTGGTACCGACGAGATTTTTCAGTGCGACGGTGATGCCGACTTTTTTGTGCGTCTTGAGCTTGGGAATGTTGATGAGCACATCGGCATTCATCGGCGTGCGGCAGATGCGGTATTCGTGATGCGGATCGGTGTGCTGGCGGTTCGTCGTAGCGAAGTCGTAGCTGGCTCCGTAAAGCTTGCCGAGGCCGGGATGGCCGAGGAATTCGCTGTCTTCATCGAGATGGATGTCCACCGCGCCGGAGGGGTCACTGGGAAGCTCGCGTTTGGCGATGGTGACGCCGTCGTCGATGGTCCACTCCTCGCAACGCATGTCGAAGAGCAGGAACGCGATGCCGGGGAACTCTTGCGTGAGATTGGTGATGAGATCGTCGAGGCGATGAAGACGGCGGATCGTGGCAAAAGATGAATCACTCTGCGGCGCGTCGCACAGCGTGACGGAGCCACGACCTTGGAGCTTGCCTGCGGCCCAGCGGGCGACGGCGCGCACGACGGCGGGATGTGTGATGATGGTGAGCCAGCCGTTTTCATCCTCGGGTTTGCTGGCGTTGTGTTCTTTGACCCAGTTCGGCTTGAGAACGACGCGATCGCCCGGCTTAATGAAATCACCGGAAAGCTCCAGCGCGGCGAGGGCGGCCTCGATTTGCCGCTGAAGCGCTGGAGCATCGTCGTAGCTGGCGTTGCCGCTGAAGACGGAGACTTTGGGAGAGCCGAACGAGGAAGGAGAAAGAGTGTTCACGAGGATGCCGGGCTATTTAAGAGCGGCACGTTCTCTTTGCAACGCAGCTGCTTCTGTCGGAACATCGGCGCATGAGGAAAACCCTGCGGATCATGCGCCTGATTCTGACCCTCGCTCTCGCAGCGGCGATCGTCGGCGTGATCTGGCAGCGGCTGGGGCCACGGCTGGAGGATTTGCCGGACTCGGCGGTGAAGCCGAAGCCGCTCGACCCGGCGTTTGTACGGCTGACACCGCGTGAAACGGCCACGTTGCCGCTGGCGACGCGCTTTGACATGCCGCTGGGCTCGGAGCGCGGCACGTTCACCTACAATGCACGGGCGTTTCGCATCGAGCGGCATCTGGGCGATGATTTGAACGGCATCGGCGGCGAGAACTCCGACCTGGGCGATCCCGTTTACGCGGCCGGGGCAGGCCGGGTGGTTTATGCGGGCAATCCGGGGCCAGGCTGGGGCAAGATGATCCTCATCGCTCACCGCCTGCCGGAAGGCGACGAACTCGGACCGGTGGTGCAGACGATGTACGCGCATCTGGAGTCCATGAAGGTCCGCACGGGGCAGGTCGTGCAGCGTGGCGATCCTATCGGCACCTTGGGCACGGGAGACGGGGCGTATCTGGCGCATCTGCACTTTGAAGTGCGCGCCGGCCCCTATGTGAATCCTGGCCAGGGATATGCTGACACGGTTTTGAACCGCGTCTCACCAGAAACATTTATTCGTGCCAGACACGGAGCCTACGCCGCAGTATTGAACCCCGCGCCGCAAAAAGACTGACGTTTAAAACCATCTGCCGCATCGCATGCGATTTCTTTGCTGTCTCTGCCTTCTGCTGCCGCTGACCACACACGCGGAGCCGGAGAAGTCCTCGCGCACGAAACCGGCGTGCGAGGTGCTCTGCGCGGAGCTGTTTGCCGCCGTGCGCGCGAATCCAGCACAACTGACCATGCGGCTGGAGGACGCGCTGGTGATTGATGAATCCTGCACGGGGGAAATCGTGACGACGGCCATCGACGCGGTAAAGGCCGACCCTTCACTCGTGCGCAAGATTTCCAAAACAGCGATGGACCTGCTGCCATCCAAAAAGGACGTGATCATGGCGGCGGTGAAAAATTATGCGGCTCCCGTTCTTGTCGCCAAAACACAGCCTCGTGAGGAGATTCGTCGGCCCGAACTCCCGGATGTGCCTCGCCACCGGCCCTTGCCAGGGGAAGAAATCCGACGCGCAGAACTACCGCAGGTCGCCCTTCGCCATTCAGACGCAGAGGTGTCAGTGCCACAAGTGCCTTTCAATCTCATGAGTGTGCCAAAGGCGCGACCTTTGAAATAGCGGAGAGTCCGCTCGCCCATTCTTGACTTGGCTACTCCAAATACAACGTGGTCCCTGGAGGAGGTGACTTCCGCCAAATCCGACCCAAAGAAGAGCCCGCGCCTTTCGAGGCCTTCGGCTTCCCGTCGGCAACAATCGCACGGCGAATGCTTTCTGTAGGCTTGGTTGGTGAGGCTGCCACCTTGGATGCTTCTGTTTTGGGGGCTGGCGCTGAAGATGGTATCTGTTTTTTCACTTCGGTACTCTCCGCAGGCGGCACCACGGCGACGGTGCCCTCCCCCAGCGGCACGGCATCCTCGGCGGCGGCCAGCGAACCAGCACCGATGATTTCCACTGGAGTGCCATGCGGCGTCGCCTCAAAGAAAATCGCCGCCATTTTCGTCGGCAAGCGGATGCAGCCATGAGAGGCCGGATAGCCGGGCAGATAACCTTCGTGCATGCCGATCCCCCCGACGATGCGCATGAAATAGCGCATTCTGGCCCCGACAAACTTCGCGCCTGACGGCCTCGGATCACGACGCGAATCAACGTCCTCCTGCACCATATTGCCAGTCTCGTCGGCGTAGCACCCATACAACGATGACCGGTGGTCGAGGTCTTTGTCGAGGATGCGGAATTTGCCATTGAGCGTGGCATTGCCCACGCGCCCGGAGGAAATCGGCGAGAGGCCGACGAGTTTGTCCCCCTTGTAGTAGCGCAGCCGCTGCTCGCTCAGATTGATGACAATCCTTGGCTTGCCCTCGACCCCGTCACCCGCCCACCAAGACCGCGTGTCGGAAGGCTGACTCAAAGCGGATGTCGTAGTTGTGGAACAACTGCTGAAACCGATGACTGAGTACAAAGGCAGCAGGAAAGCAAGAAATCGCGCTCGGTTCATGCAAAGAGCAGGCTGCACCGTTTGTGCCATTTTTCCAGGAAGAAATCGCGTCAAAAAAGGGCGGTTCAGGCGTAGAGCACCGGCGTTCCGGTGCTGTTGGCCAGCGCTTTGAAGCGCACGATCAGTTCATTGGTGATCTTGCCTGGAGTTCCATCGCCAATGGGACGACGGTCATACTGCACGGCCGCGATGACTTCGGCGGCGGTGCCCGTGAGGAAACACTCGTCCGCCGTGTAGATGTCAAACCGTGTCATCGGTGCCTCGGCACAGGGAACTCCCATCTCAGCCAGGAGTTCCATCACTGCACGGCGGGTGATGCCATCGAGAGCACCGGAAGAAATCGGCGGGGTGGTGACCTTGCCGTTCTTCACGATGAAAAGATTGTCACCCGTGCATTCCGCCACGAGTCCCTGGTCGTTGAGCATGATTCCCTCGTCACAGCCGGCCTGAAGACACTCGATCTTGGCCATGATGTTGTTGAGGTAGTTCAGGCTCTTCACCTGCGGGCTGAGCGCGGCAGAGTTCGGCCGCCGGGTTCCGCAGGTGATCAGGTTTAGTCCCTTCTCATATCGCTCCTGCGGATACAACGCGATGGTGCTGGCGATGATGATGACACTCGCCTTGGGGCATTGGTAAGGGTTCAGGCCGAGCGATCCGACACCACGCGTGATGACGAGACGGATGTATCCATCACGCAGCTTGTTCGCCGCCACGGTTTCCAGCGTGGCTTTCTCCATTTCCTCGAAGCTGATCGGGATCGTCAGGCAGATCGCACGGGCGCAGTCGTACAAGCGGCGCAAATGCTCGGTCAGGCGGAAAACACGACCGTTGTAGAAACGAATGCCCTCAAACACCCCGTCACCGTAGAGCAAGCCGTGGTCAAAGACGGAGATTTTCGCCTCGGCTTCGGGGACGATCTTGCCATCGAGATAAATAAGGAGGTTTGCAGACATGGGCGGCCTAGAAACCACAGGCAGGAGGGTTTTGCAAGTGCCAGGCACAACAAGGGGATGCCCGAGGCACTGCAACCCTTTGACCAGCAAGTCTTCTAGCCCGGCCCGTTATTTGGTCTTCATCACATAGACGCCGTCCCAATCCGGGGGAGGAGGCTCGGCTTGGAGGGCGTCGCAGCGCTTGAGCATGACGAGGGAGGGATTGGCGTCCTGATGAATCTCGCGGGTGGCGGAGCGCTTGAAAAGAGCCTTGGCCCCTTCCCAGTCTTGGGCGTGGTAGCGCTCCATGCCGCGTTTGTAGAGAGAGAGGCATTCCTGGGTCTCGCTGGTGATCTCACTGTCGAAACCGACAAGCTCGTACATTTCAACCGGCGCACTGCGGCCTTTGACGATGATACGGTCAAGGAAGCGGAAGGTGATGTCGTCCTTAAAGCCTTGCGCGAGGGTCTTGGTCTCGCTGGTGATCATGGTATAGACGCCGTAGCTCTTTGCGCCGCTCTCGCTGCGGGCAGCGAGGTTCACGGTGTCACCCATCATGGTGTAATTGAAACGGCGGCGGGAGCCCATGTTGCCGATGATGGCCTGGCCGGAGTTGAGGCCGATGCGAGTCTGCATCTCGAAGACGATGTCCGGCCAGTCTCCTTCCTTGCGCCATTTCTCGCGCAGCTCAAGCTGGCGCTTCTGAATCAGCAACGCGGCGCGGCAGGCGTGATACGCATGACCAGCAAAGGCCAGCGGCGCGCCGAACATGCCGACGATGGCGTCACCGATGAATTTGTCGAGCGTGCCGCCGTTGTCGTGGAGGATGTCGGTCATCTCGGTGAGGTAGTCGTTCATCAGGTGGACGAGGCGCTCGGGCGTGAGTTTTTCGGAGAAGGAGGAAAAGCCCGCGATGTCGCTGAAGAAGGCGGTGATCTCCGCCTGGTGGCCGCCCAGCTTCGGCTCCTCGCCAGAGGCGATCATCTGTTTGACCACTTGAGGTGCGACAAAGGCACCGAACATGCCGGTGATGCGGCTCTTGGCGCGCAGTTCGATCATCAGGCGGTGGAGCATGGAGCCGCCCTGCACCAGGATGAAGCCGAGGACGGGCCACACTACGGGCAGTTGCAGGCTGGATGACTCAAACAGATAAAACGCCGCGCCCACATAGGCGCCGATCATGAGCGCGGGCACCAGCACGGAGAGCCAGATGGCACCATGCCGCAGGATGAGCACCGTGAGCAATGCGAGGAGTGCCCAGGTGGCGATGACGATGCGAATGTCCGAATGCGTGATGAAGTCCTGGCTGAGGATGTTGCTGAGGGCATTGGCATGAATCAACACCAGCGGAATCTGCGGACCATGGGGCGTGGGACCCAAATCGGACAGACCGGCGGCGGACTGACCGACGAAAAGAATCTGGCCTTCAACGAGCGGGTAATTCTTGGGCCATTCCTTGCCTTGCTGCGCCTCCAACTGCGACACCAAGCCGGCATACGGAAAGAAAGTGAAGCTGTCAGGATGGCGATAGTTGACGGTCATCTGACCGGTTTCATCGATGGGAATGTTCCAGGCTTTCTTGGGGCCGGTGACGCGCACCTGCTGACCGAGCACCACGTCCACGGCATCCGTGTCCAAGCCTTCGCTTTGCAGCAATGCCTGCAACACGAGACTGGGGAAAACTCGCGTCCCGCAACGCACGACGAGCGGCAACTGACGACGTACCCCATCCGGTCCGGGCGGTGAATTCACAAAGCCGGTGTGGGAACTCTCGGCGATGATCTGCATGGGCAGCAGCCCGGTATCGTTGCCAATAAGACGAGCGGGATCGCCTTGGAAGTGCGCAATCGCTTTCGTGTTGCCCGCATACTCGGCGGTGAATTTCGCGACGTGCTCCAACGTTTCCGCAGCGGCGGCGGTGATTGAAGAAGGCAGGAGCGCCAAGCCATCGCCAAACTTTTGATCCATGGCCGCATCAGCACTGGGCTCGGTGAAGAGCAGATCGAAGGCCACGGCCGCCGGAGGACGGGCGGCAAGCTGCGTCATCAGCTTGCCATGAACTTCACGTGGCCACGGCCAGCGGCCATACTTGGCGAGCGCATCCTCATCAATGCCGACAACAAGCACCTTGGCATGTGCCGCCGGATCTGCCGTTGCGCGTGCCTGAAAGCGCCAGTCGAGCGTGAGATTCTCCAGTTCCACCCCCAGCCGAGTATAGCTGAGGCCAAGGGCCAGCAGCAGCACCGCAGGTAGCAGTTTGATCACAAACTTCAGGCTGCCGAGCTTCTTTTTTTGCATGGAGGATAGTGCAGTGGATTCTGGAGAGGATGAGAAGCAGCATCGTTGCCCGGTAGATCAGTACCGCATGTTCATGCCAAAATGAAGGCGGCCGACCGGCACATTCGTGACTCCTGAGTGGCGCAGCGTCCAGCCGTAGGCCAGGCGGAGGTCAAAATGATCCCCCACACTGTAGCGCAGGCCCAAACCGGCGCTGTGGAGGTTCTGATCAGGCTCAGAAGGAAGATCCCCCACGCTGGTGAGGTATGCACAGTCGTAAAAGGCGAATGTGTTCAGGGTGTCTTCCTCCTCGCCACCCCATTTCGAGAAATGCATGGCCGGCAGATTGAATTCCATACTGGCCTTGATGCCGGAGTCGCCTCGGGCCGAGCTTTCCGCATACCCACGCACGGTGCGGTAGCCGCCCGCCAGTGTCTGCTCGGTGGGCAGCAGACGGTCGTTGGAAATTTGACCGGCCACATGCAGGGCGATGGAGAAGTCCCTGGGAAGACGCACCAGCCTATCAAGCTCAGCGACACCATACCAATACTCCACCTGGGAAGCCGACCGGAGCTGGTCAAAGGCTTCATAGGTGTTCCTGGGGAACAGGTTGCCAGGGCTGTAAACGGCGGACATGGCAAAGCGGGTGTAACCGAGCTTGTCAGCGACGATGACATCAAACCCGCCGCGGAACTGCATGACCTCCGCGTCGCTGTTGGCGAGCGTCTGGCCGCCGAAGAGAACGTCCGAGGTCGTGTTTTTGTAGTCGGCGGCGAATGTCAGTTTCGGGCGGATTTTGCTCCAGGCGCTGTGGAGTGGGATGGAATAGGCGGCGGAGAGCTGGCGGCTTGTGCCGTTGATCCCCAGCGCGGCTCCAGCCCCGCCTGTCTGCACCGAATTGTCCGCTGTGACACCGATCAACTGAAGACGATGCCGCCAGGGAAATGGAATGCTCCAGACCAGGGCGTGAGCCTTGAGGGTGTCCAGCTCCTGATTGCCGGAGAACTGATACGAAAGCGCCTGCTCGGAGCCGAGCACCTGATACCAATTGAAGCCCGTCGAAATCTCGTTCAACCCCGTGGCAACGAGGCCTGAGTTGGCGTAACCCGCGTAAACTTGGAAAGGATTGACCTCCTTGGTCTTCAAAATGATGTCACTGGCCCCGTCCTTGGCTCCACGCTCATAAACGATGTTCACTGTGCGAATGGGGTTTTCGTTGAGCCATGCGACATCTTTTCCGACCCTGGAAGTATCAATGCGGGCACCGGGCTGGACACGCACCTGACGGCGCATGTAGTCGGGATCGGAATGCTTCGCGCCTTCCACGCGTACCGCTCCCAACACAGCCTCGCGCACCATCACCTGGACATGGCCCCTGGTGATGTCCTGCTCCGGCAGATAGGCATCCACCAGCGGGAAATCAGTGGCTTGATACGCCTTGTTGATGCTCTTCACCAAGCGATTGAGCAAGGCCATGCTGAGCGGCTGGCCCATGAACTCGCTTTGCAGATTTTCCGCGAGTTGCGCAGGCAGGTGCAAGGCCGGGTCCACCACCATGACCATGCGCATGTCCTTGGGCAGACGCTTGGCAGGCTTGGAGATCAAATGCAGGCACAGCAGGTTCACGCCCAGAGGCTTGGGATCTCCATCCTCACCGGCTTTGGTGGAAGGCGGGATGGCAGCAGGTGCGGGCGTTGCTTTACGGACGGTCTGCGGTTGCGCCCTCTCCACCAATGTTCCCGCGCCGCCTGCCCCTTGCACCACCTGAGCAACGCCGCAGGGAGATAACCCATGCATGAGCAAGGCAACGCAGATGAAAGGAACCTGGGTAGATAGTTTCATATGGATATGATCAGCGCGGTCAACGTGTCGCGTTGTCGAGCTCCTCCAGGCTTTGAGGATTGGTTGCGGCGTTCAACTGGGCGCTCACCAGCGGACTCGGAAGAGCCTCGTCGAAAGCGATGCTCTGGATGCCTTCCCAGGCCAATACGATGGCGGTCCCCTCGACACCCAGCACCAACGACATTTGACTGTTGGCGGCAGCAGCGAGCAGGGAGAGCATGGAGGGAGACACCTGCGGCCCTGATGGAGTACCCGTGGCATCCATGATGGCCAGGCCATGGGATTCGTTCACGATGAACTCCCCTGCCCCACCCAAAGCCATGGAGAGTTCCCTGAAGGAACCGGGTGTAATGACCGCCACCAGCCTGGCCTGTGAATTTGCAGGCACCAGCGTTCCTTTCAAATCCATGGCAACATCGCCTGAAGCGCTGTCGATCCTCGCGGTGCCATCGCCACCCAGTGCCAGGGAAAGCCTGGTGAAGGATTCAGGGCTCGCTGTCTGCGTCATGATTCGCTGAAGAGCGATGGCCGGGGGCGGCCCGCCCAGACTGATGGACTGCGCGCCGAACTCGCTGATCCAAAGTCACCTCACCCATGCCAAGGGCGCCGATGGCCAGCTCGCTCTGAGCCAGCAGGCTGGTGCCTGCGGCCAGATGTCCCAGCGAACTTGAGCTAGGAGGGCCGCCGCCTGGATTCACCGAAACAAGCCCGGTGCTCGAACGAACCCCCATCGTGCCATCCCCGCCCAGCGCCAGGCTTAACTCGCTCTGCACCACGGACGAGGTCGTGGCATTCATCTGTGATTGCAGCCCAAAGCTCGGCGGCGCTCCACCTCCCGCAGAAAAAAGACCTAGATTTTGGCCGATTGAGCCGGTCAAACCCGCCAGAAAGCCGCCACCCGGCAAACCTCCGGACGGCACAGGTGAATCTAAGGTGAATGAGCCTGCTCCGCCACCACCGGCGCTGGCCAGTGCTCCACCGGGCGCTGAGGACGAAGTGAAGTTATTGGTCTGGGACGAGGAACCCGAGCCCGCCTCTCCAACAGGGACGGCGTTTTGCAGCAAAAAGGCACCGAAGACCGGCACAACGACTGAGATGTTCTCAACCGCGACCACGGGCGGGGGAGGCTCGGGTGCGGGAGGTGGTGCCAGCTCGAAACCTGAGAAGTAAATTGTGCCAAAACCCGGACGTGTGAGGGGTGAGCTGCTCACGGGACTGCCGCCCACAAGGAGTTGATTGGTGCCGCCACCCGCATTGAGAAACTGATCGAAAGTGAAGAAATTAGTGCCGCTGGTGTCATTGCCGTCTCCAAGATCGAGACTCACCGAAGACACGCCCTGAAAAGAATAGCTCCGGCTGCCTGCGGTGAGCTTGTCAGCACCGATGGTGTACGTCTGCCCCGTGGTCAGATTCGAGTCATCCAGAACAAGCTGCGCGTTCCCACCCGAGCCAACAAGCACGCCGCTGATGAAGGGTTGATTGACGAGCACAAACTTGCCAGCGGTGAGCGTTACCGGAGCGTTCCCGGTGCTGGAAACACTGGCTCCGTTCAGTTCGATGCTTGAGGCGCTGAGGGAAACCGCCCCGCCTTGCGAGGCAATATCTTTGCCGACCAGCAACCCGTTTGCCCCGGTCACTGACACAGCAATGCCCCCGGCCGCGCTGAGGCCGCTGGCGGTTCCGACCATGCTCACATGCAATGCCGTGCTGTTCACGAACGAGAGAGAGCCGACGCTGCCGGATGTTGCCAAAAAGCCGACCGCGTTGGATGCCCCTGTCAGATTGAAATCGCCGCTTCCTGCCAGGATCAAACTCCCGGCCTTGATGCTTCCCGTCTGCGTCACTGCCCCGCTCAGACCGTCTCCACCGGCCTCGCCCAAAGTCACCGTGCCCGCGGCTCCAGTCGTGATGTCGCCGAAGGTGGTTGTCGTTGCATCAATGATCCGCACCGCAGACTCCGTCCCATTCAACGACGTCAACGCCCCGGCCAGATGGATCGCTCCGTCGTTGCCATCCACCAGGATGGTTCCACTTCCCGCATTCACCGTGCCATCGGTGCTCGTTATCCCCTCTCCCGCCAGGCTCACATTGCCGCCATTCGTGGTGATGCCGCCACCAAGAGTGACGCCAAACTGTCCCGCGTCGGAGTTGAAACGTTGATTGGCATTGACCACCACGTCGCCCGAGGTCGTGTTGATGGCGGTGCCAGACTCAAGCAGCACAAAGCGAGCCGCGTTGACCGTCACATCGCCTCCACCTTGCGCGTCGATGACGCCGAGGCCTTCGTCAGCGTTGATCATGAGAAAATCGCAAGCCGCGTTGATGGTGAGCGAATGGGCAGAACACCAGGCAACCGTTCCCTTCAGGTAGATGTTTCCGCTGCTGCCAGGGCTTCCCTGATCGGTCTGAAGCGTGAGATTGGCCGTGTTGAGAAAAGAGGAGAGATCCTCCGCATTTAAGGTGTTGGCAGGCAGCGGGTTCGTCACCCAGCAACCAGGATCGGCGATGACCAGCTCACCAGACTTGATGAGCAAGCCGCCTGCACGGCCATTTTGAGCGCCCAACTCCACATTCTCGGTGAGGCGGCCAAGACGCAGTGATTCTTTGGCCGACAGCTCCGCAAAGCCACCATCGCCGGTGATCATGCCTCCACGCGCCTGCAAGCTGCCTTGGAAAGTGAGATCCTTCTCGGCGAAAATCACCACTTGCCCGCCGTTGCCGTTTTCGAGGGCGTTTGCGCTGAGGAGAGCGCCACAATCGATCGTGACGCAGGTGGAGTTGGCAAAAATGCTTCCCCCGCCCGTGGCGCCGTTGGCACTGATGACAGACTCATCCTTGAGGGCGAGCCAGTCGCCCCCCAGTTGAATCTGTCCCCCGACTCCCTGACTGCTGCCAGCGCGCACGGTGCCTGCTATCTCCGTTCTCGAAGCAGAAACTGAACCAGCGTCTGCATCTGGGTCGAAACCGACGTTGATCTGGCCGCCTTCGGTTTTTCCATCGGCGCTGATCAACACCGCCCGACGGATCGTGACTTCTTCACCTGTGATGGTGACCTTGCCGCCAGCACCATCGGGACCGTCAGCATCCACCCGCCCGCTGATTGACGCCCTGCCACCATTTCCAGCACTCACCTTGATCTGACCGCCATTGCCTGAGGTTCCACGCGCCACCAACTGGCCGCGGCTTTGAATGTTGCCTCCGTTGGCACTGAGCAGGATTCTGCCCCCCTGCCTGGTGACTGCCGTGGCGGCGACTCGTCCGGTATTGCGTATGGCCAGAGCATACACATTACCGTTGTGCGCCTTGAGTTCCGCCACATTGGCCTCGATCACCCCGCTGTTGTGCACACCCGTTTTTTTATAGGAACCCACGGCGTTGCGCACCACCACACGCTCATCACCCACCGGCTTGATGAGCACCTCAGAACCAGCGGCCAGGCCCACGGTGCCGTTGGGAGCATTGATGGTGCCGGAGTTGGCGACTTGGTAGCCAATCAAGAATGCATCCCCGGTAGAAGCCCGGATCACGCCCGCATTCTTCACCGCCGCCTCCGAGGAACCTTTGAAAACCATCTCACCGCCGGCCATGAACGCGCAGTTATCGATGTCCAGTGTGGAAGCCGTCAGACCGGCAACATCCACCGTCGATCCCTGGCCGAATATGATGCCATTGGAGTTGATCAGGAAAAGGTGACCGTTGGATGTCAGGGTTCCATTCAGGAACGAGGCGTCACAACCAAGCACGCGGTTCAACGTGGCTGATGTGGCGTCCGGAACGATGAAATTGGTTTGTTCGCCCACGGCAATGGAGAACGACTGCCAGTCAATGACAGCACGATCTGTGTTTTGCACAATCGTCGTCAATCCAGGAACACAATTCTGGATCTGTGCATCACCAAGAGTAACGACGCCTCCCGTTGGATTGGCGAGGCAGAAGGTGCGCACTCCAAAGGCACATAGCCACACGCCTCCCCAGAAGAAGGCGTGGACTCTCCGTAAAGATGGGTGCCCCTGCGCCATAAGATTACTGCTTCGGCTTGTCAGCAGACCCTTCCACACCTGTCGTATCAAGCGGAGTGACGACGACCTCGCCTTCCTTCGTCTGCACATAGCCTTTCCCATTCTCGACCGCGACAGAATAAAAAGCCCCCTTTGCCACCGCGACGCCGCTGGGCGTCTTGATTTTGAAATCCATATTGCCTTTTTCCCCGGGATTCACCAAGGCTCCGATCGTTCCGGACTTCAGATCTAACAAAACCTTGGGCGCGTCCTTGGACTCCACGATCTCAGAGACAACAACTTCAGAATTGGGACCTATTTGAACGGCAGACGTTGTGGTCATGGTCACAGTCGCTCGCGAATCAGCACCTGTCTTGATGGTGCTTCCCAGGCTGACAATACCACCTTCCTTCAGTGGATGCTCAGGCTCGCCAATCGAACTCTCGGTCACCTTGCCAACCACCACAGTCACCTTGCCCGTCTGCGGCTGCTGCTTTTGCACATTCAAAGGAGTGACATCCACCTTGCCGTGCTCGACTTTGACAAAGCCTTTTCCATCTTCAACAGACACCGCATACATGGTGCCGCGCGCCGCCGCGATGCCACTGGGGGTTTTGATCTTGAAATCCATCACCGCTTGCGCCTGCGGCTGGATTAGCGCTCCCAAACTGCCAGCCTTCAAATCAATCAGGACCTTGGGTGTCGCATCCGAATTGCTCAAGTCTGTGAAAACAGCCTGGGAATTCTCCGCGATTCGCACAGCGGATTGCTTCGTCGTTTTTATAACCGTCCGTGAAGCCGCGCCTGTTTTCACTGTCGATCCAATTGGAACCGCATCGCCCACTTTGAGAAGCTTCTCCACTCCATCTGATGAAATGATGGACACTTTTCCAACAGCAATCGAAACCAAACCATCATTCGAGTCGGCCGCAAAACCATGACCGCAAAGGACAAGGAAGAGGACACAAACTAAAACCTTCGTCGGACTCTGTACAAATGGGTCCATATGTTTAGATACTCGCATAAGTTGTTAAATAATCATAGTGAAGATGCTTTATTATTAGAGGCATTCTCTGAAATAATTGTAAAAAATAACTCATACCCATGACAAGTTCTCACTCACCCAACCCAAGCAATTCCAGATCCAGCTCTCTGTTTCCATCGAATTTTTCACGGGGCGGAGGACTTCCGGCCGAAGAAACGCCGCCTGGCGAGCGCAAGGCCGGTCCAGACCAACAAAATCGCCGCCAGAGTGCAAAGCGCGGCCACCGTCTGGCCGACGAGGCCGAACAACTCGCCGGTGTGCAGAAAACGCGCGAACATGCGCAGACGCCGGCCGAGATTTTGCTGCTGAAAATCGTCCGGGCTGGGCAGGACTTTGCCTTGGGCGAGATCGAGATTGAGCATGGTGCGCAGATGCACCTGCCCGCGCCCACCCCGGTCCACCATGAGCGGAAAGGGATCTCCTGGCTTCATCGGCATGCGGAGGCTGAGAAGATGCCAGTCAGGAATTTGCAGGCGCACCTCGGCCAGCAACGCAGAAAGACCTTTAAGCGAGGGCGGCGCTGGACGTGCGCTTTCACGCGGGCCGCCGCCCGCCGCTGGTGATGCGCGTGGCGGCGGGGTGTTGCCGGCGAGGGTGAAGAGCAGGTTGTTCGCCCAGCCGTAGGACATGATGACACCCGTCAGAATGATGAGGAGCATGGGAAAGGCGCTCCAGAAGCCAATGACGTTGTGCCAGTTCCAATCGCGGGCACGGCCTTTGAGCTGGCGGTTGAAAAGCAGCGCGGCTTTGAGATTCGGCAGCCGCCAATGACGCGGCCACCACAGGTAAATGCCGGAGACGAGCAACCCACCAAAGAGAAGAGTGCCTGCGCCTGTGATGGCCTTGCCTATAGGACGGTTCGCATCGTGCTGGCCCAGGAAACGATGCCAGTCCGTCATCCAGCGGAAGAAATCTTGCCATGTCTTGTTTCCCCTGCCCAGCATTGCCCCGGTGTAGGGGTTGAGGAAGAAAACACCCTCACGTTCGACACTGAGGGTGACCGGAGCGGCGGGATCAGCTTTCCAGGTCAGACCCGCAGGTATTGATCCCGGCAATGCCTCACGGGCCTTGGCGAGCAGAGCCTCCGCAGACAGCGGCTGAGCGCCCGATGGCGGCGTGACGCACAGGCTGCGGTTCGCCCATTCAAGCAATGGCTGCTCATAGGAGATGAGCAAACCGCTCACGGCCATGGACAGGATGACGAACCCCGCGAGCAAGCCGGTGATGAGATGAAGCCAGAAGATGAGGCGATGAAAGGTGAGCCGCATGCTTTCCCACATGCACTCAGGCGCCTAGGTGCGCATGTTTTGTTTCGATTGAATCTTCTCGTTGTTCCGACGCGACAACCATGCTGTTTTCCGCTCCGCCACATGTCCTCCGAATTGCGCACCATCATCATCATGGGAGTCTCCGGCTCCGGCAAATCCGTCGTCGGCAGCCTGCTCGCCATGCAGCTCGACGCCGTCTTTGAGGATGGCGATGATTTCCATCCAGCGTCCAACAAGGCCAAGATGTCCACCGGCACACCGCTGACCGATGATGACCGCTGGCCCTGGTATGCCGTGCTGCGGCAGCGCATTGAGGACATGCGGCATCTCACACCGGTTTACATCCTGGCCTGCTCCGCACTCAAACCCATCTACCGTGAGAAACTCCGCGCCCACGATGCAGATTCAACTCTGCGCTTTGTGCTGCTCGATGGCAGCCGCGATCTCATCACCAGCCGCATGGCCGCCCGCCAGGGGCATTTCATGCCGCTGAGCCTGCTGGAAAGCCAGCTCGCCACCCTGGAACCGACGCCTGATTTGGTCCGCGTCTCGATTGATCAAACACCGGAGCAGGTCGTGGCCGACATCCGGCAAAAACTCGCAGTCGCCTGAGCCAGCGCCGCCTTGCATAACTCCAGCGCCCCGTTTATCACCCACGCCACCATGTCCGACCTCAAACTCCTCATCACCGGCTGCAAAGGCCGCATGGGCCAGGCCATCCTCCGCGCCGCCGAAGCTCAAAACGTCACCGTCGCCTCCACCATCGATGTCGGCGACGCTCTTTCCCCTGCCCTCGCCCAGGCCGACACAGTGATCGACTTCACGTCTCACCATTTCTGCGATGAGCTGCTCGGCGAATGCCTGAAGCAGAAGAAGAGCATGGTCATCGGCACCACCGGCCACACGAACGAACAACTCGCGGCCATTCGTGAAGCATCGAAAACACTGCCCATCGTCTTTGCCTCGAACTACAGCGTCGGCGTAAACACGCTCTTTTGGCTCACCCGTAAAGCCACCGAGCTGCTCGGCCCGGACTTCGACCTCGAAGTCATCGAAATGCATCATCGCATGAAAAAGGACTCCCCCAGCGGCACCGCCCGCACCTTGGTGGAAATCCTAGCTGATGTGCGAGGCCTCGAATACGACAAGGACTGCCGTCACGGCCGCTTCGGCGACGTGGGAGCACGCACCCCGAAGGAAATCGGCGTTCATGCCATCCGTGGTGGCGACGTCGTCGGCGATCACACCGTCGTCTTCGCCAACGTCGGCGAGCGCGTCGAACTCACGCACAAAGCCAGCAGCCGCGACACCTTCGCCAACGGCTCCGTCCGTGCCGCCCGATGGCTCGTCGGCAAACCGGCGGGGCTTTATGACATGCAGGATGTGCTGGGACTGAAGGGATGAGTTTGCGATGGTTGGCTGTGGCTTGCCGTCGTTTGCGATTGCTTCCAAACCACTGCAAATAATCGCCAACCACCGTCAACCACTGCAAACCATGCATTTTGGCATCGCACTCGGCTCCAACCTCGGTGATCGCGCGGAAAACATCCGACGTGGCATCGCGCTGCTGCTCGAACGCGTGCCTAGCATCAAGCTGAACGCCAGCGCACCGGTGTATGAGACGGAGCCGGTCGACTGCGCTCCTGGAACTCAGGCGTTCCTGAACACGGTCATCGAGATCGAGGCAGGTCTATCACCGCATGAACTGCACATGCATCTCAAGGCTGTGGAAGCCACCCTCGGCCGCCCGGAGCAGCGAGAACGCAACTCACCGCGCACGCTCGATCTCGATCTGCTGTATGCGGACACTGTCGTCAGTGAAGATCCTGAGCTGATCCTGCCCCATCCCCGCCTGCATATGCGGCGCTTCGTGCTGCAACCGCTGGCGGACATCCGGCCGGGATTGATCCTGCCGGGGCGGACGCAAACCGTCGCCGAACTGCTGGCGGAGTTGAGCGATTGAGAGTTGGTCAGGCGACCAAGACCTCCTCGGGTTCCGCCAGAAGTTCGCCAATGGTCAGGAGCACTTCATCGGCAGTGTAAGGCTTGGTCAGGAGTGTTTTGACACCCAGGGAATGCAGCGCGGCCGTCTTGTCCTCCCTGCCACGTGCGCTGCCCATTCCCGTGGAGGCCACAATCTTGGTGAAGGGAGCCATCTTCCGCATGGTGCGCACCATGGTCACTCCATCCATGTAGGGCATCATGACATCGGTCAGCACCGCTTTAATCTTGTCCCGGTGCTCGGAGAAGAGCACCACAGCCTCTGTTCCATCACCGGCGGTCAGCACCCGGTATCCATGGCCGGCGAGTGTCTTGCGGAGCACATCACGAATGTTCGCCTCATCGTCCACTACGAGAATCGTCTCACCCTGCCCTCTGGGAGGCGCGGACGCAGGCCCGGCCACCATGGCAATCTTGGCATCAGGGGCCGCAGGCAGGCATATCTCAAAAGTGGTTCCGGTGCCCACGAGGCTGCGCAAATTTACAAAGCCATTGTGTCCTTTGACAATGCCGATCACCGTGGAGAGCCCCAAACCGGTGCCTTTGCCGGTTTCCTTGGTGGTGAAAAAGGGATCAAAGATCTTCTCCTTAATATCTGACGGAATGCCTTCCCCTGAATCCGCCACTCGCAGCATGACATAAGGCCCGGGCTTGATGCCGGCGGTCATTGCCGAGTAGCTGTCATCAAAGCGGATGTTCTCCACGGACAGCGTCAACACTCCGCCCATCGGCATCGCATCACGCGCATTGACGCATAAGTTTAGCAGCACTTGGTGGAGCTGTGTCGCATCCCCCACCATGGGCCAGACATCCTCGGGCACTCTGGCGGAAAGGCTGATATTCTTTGGGAAAGTGCCAAGCATGATCTGCAGCATATCATCGACAAGGCTGGAGGTGGACAGCACCTTGCGCTGCCCGCCGGCCTCACAGCCGAGGGTGAGCAACTGTCTAATGAGCGCCGCCCCGCGCTGGGCGCTCGATTCAATGTTGCCGAGCAGCTTTTCATGATCCTCCGACGGCAGCGGACGACGCAGCATGGATGCGGAGAGAATGATGGGCGTCAAAATGTTGTTCATGTCATGAGCGATACCGCTGGAAAGCCGACCCACGCTTTCCATCCGCTGGGAACGCAGGAACTGGGATTCCATGCTCTTTTTCTCCGTGATGTCTTCCACCACCAGGATGAATGATTTCACACCGTCTGTCTCCAACACGCTGACCCGTGCGCGGGTGATGAATCCCAATCCGTCTTTTTTCCGGCTGTCGATCTCGCCCGTCCAGGCACCGCGCTCTTGCAGCAGCGCCCAGAGGCTGTCCACCTCGCGCCTTCCCTCATCAGGCGAGGATTTTTTGAGGATCGAAAAGTGCTGACCAAGCAATTCGTCATCTTCATAACCAAACATGTTATTGCAGGCGTCGTTGCTGAACACAATCTGCCCAGCCTCATCGCACACCACGACTCCTTCGGCCATGCTCTCCAACACTTGTCCCTGCATCTCGAGGGCCTCGTCCGCCTTTTTACGTGCGGTGATGTCTGTGTTAATCGAAAGCACTGACTGCGGATTCCCCGCATCATCACGAACCAGCGTCCAGTGGCCTTCAATGGACAGCCCTCGGCCTTCCTTGCAGCTCTGACACAGTTCACCGATCCATTCCCCGGTGAGAACGACCTGCTCGCTCGCCAAACAGAATGCCGTGGCATCTTTATGAAGCAACTGCTCCACGGACCGTCCCAGTGCTTCTTCGGCGCTCCAGCCGTAAAGCATTTCCGCGCCCTTGTTCCAGTAGGTGATGCGGGAATCCAGCCCATGCACGATGATGGCCTCCCTTGCCTTGTCGAGCAGGGACGCCTGCTCGCGGAATTTCTCCTCCAGATTTCTGCGCTCCACCATCTCACGCTTGAGTTCCTCACACACCTGCTCCGCCTTTTCACGATTACGCACCGCATCCGCCATCATGCTGACCGCCGCCGCCTGTGACTCCTCCAGCTCACGGGTTCTCTCCGAGACCACCTGTTCCAAACCGTCGAGCTTAAGCCGGGACTCCTGCAACAACAGCCATTTTTGAGTGAGCGCACTGGCCATCTGCAGAATCTCAACCGTGTCGAAAGGCTTCTTGAGGATGAGCAACCGGTCCATCGTGCCCATCTGGCTGCGCATTTCATTCCAAGAGCAGTCCGCGAACGCCGTGCAGATCACAACCTGGAGGTCAGGGCAGATTTTCCAAAGACGCTGGGTAGTCTCGATACCATCCCAGCCCGGTGGCATGCGCACATCCACAAAAGCCATGGCGTAAGGTCGTCCTTCGGCGATGGCTTGTTCGACTTTTCTCAAGCCTTCCTCCCCTTGGGAGGCAGTGTCGATGTCAAACAACATGGCTTGGCTCGCGCCAAATATCATCGCTTCCGCCTCGTCCAGCGCCGCGTCGTCAGCGTTCTGCTCGCCAAGAATTTTCCGGAAGTCGTCGTGGATGGCATGGTTGTCGTCGATGACAAGAATGCGCCGATTGAGGATTGAGTGTGAGTTCTTCATCAGCATGTCTTGGTTGATTGCAAAGGCAGTTCCAGTGTGAAGACCGCGCCCCGGCCCACACCTTCGCTTTCCGCGGTGAGCCTGCCGCCCATTTCACGAGCGGCGAGCGCGCCGCTGTGCAGTCCAAACCCATGGCCTTCCGGTTTGGTCGTAAATCCATGTTGGAAAATGCGCGTCAGGTTTTCAAGAGGAATGCCCACCCCGTTGTCGGCGACCACGATCTGAACCCCGTCACAACCATTCTGCCCCACCCGCACGGTGAGCTGTTTGTCACCACCGGCGCTGGCGAGCGCCTGCTTGGCATTGCTGAGCAGGTTCACCAGGATTGGCAGCACCTTGTGGCGGTCCGCCAGCACGGGAGGCACCTCGCCGTAGTCACGGACCAACGCCACGCCATGGCGGTTGAAGGTATCGTTATGAAGATTGATCGCATCCTCGACCAGCGCCACAGCCGAGAGCGTTTCGAGCATGCCTGACCTTCGCGCATAATTCTGCTGCATGGCCACCACCTCCTTGATGTGCTCGATGTTGTTTTGCAGGGAGGTCAGCTCCTGCAAAATACCCTTCTGCGGCTCCGAAAGATTGTCCGCCAGCTTGACCAGATAACCCGGCAGTTCCTTGCCTCTGGGATCCTGGGTCAGAAACTCAGGCAGGTGATCTGCATGCTTCCGCAGCAGTTCCGCCACCTGTTTCAGGCTGGTGATCCTGAAATTGCGCACTTTTCCCGCCACAGCCTCGGCGGACACGTTGACGCTATTGAGCACGTTGCCCACATTATGGAGCACGTTCGTGGCGATCTCAGCCATGCCAGCCTGGCGGGAGGTTTCCACCAGTTGCTTGTGCGCCACTGTCAGCTCCGCCGTGCGCTCCTGCACCTGGCTTTCGATCACCGCGTTGATGCCCTCCAGGCGGCTGCGACGCTTGGCCACTTCCATGGTCTCCGTCAGATACTGGCTGATGGAAATGCTCAAGAAGACATCTTCGATCAGTACCCAGCCCACATGCTCCAGCCAGCGCCAATGGGCTGCATCCTGAGATCCGAAAATCGACTGTGGCCAGTAAATCCCACGCACCACATGATCCACCACCACCACCACCGTGGCAGTCAAAAGCACCCGCCAGTCACGATAGAAGGCCAGGAAAGTCAGCGAGCCAAAAATATGAAAGTGCGTCTCCAAACGGCCCCCCGTCAGATGAATCAGCAGCGCCGAAGTCAAAATCTGCGACACCCCGATGACATGGCGGGTCAAGGCACGGCCAGGATGCCGCCACGCCAGCAACACCGGAACCCAACTGATCACCCCGCCAAGGAACACGGCCGTCCAGACGTGCCACAACTGCTTCTGATCCAGAGCATCGTCCCAAACCTTCGGCGAGACCCAAATCGCAATGACGATCCCGCCAATCCACTGCAAAATCATCAACTTGGCGAACAAGCGGTCCGTCTCGATGTGATTGCGCCGTTGCGATCTGCGATAAAGGCTGGCCGTGCGCACCTCTTCGGCTGTCGAGATGGAGGTATGCCTGTTCATTGAGCAGCTTCTACAAATGGGTTGAGGAAAAGATTGTTAATGGTCGAGCTTGCCATCAACGACTCGAAATAACAGTTAAAACCATATTTATTATAAAATTGGTATAATCGGCGCAGCATTCTTTCCCACCTCTCAAAGCCAGCTTTCGGCCAGCATCATTCAGGCAAAATAGGTGTCCTCATGTGAATAAGGCGGCGCACAACAGCAAAGAAAACGGAGGGTCTGTGAAGCTATGATTTGGTGCCAGGCACCGGGCGGGATGAGGATGGCGTCACCGGAAGTGACTTCGCGGGTTTCGCCGTCGATTTCCATGGCACCGGTGCCTTCGAGGATGAAGTAAAATTCCTCGCTCAGCTTGTGGTAGTGGCGTTCCGTTGGTTTACCGACGGGGACGACGGCCTCGGCGAGGCTTTGATTTGCCACGGGAGCATTCGTGCGGTCAAGGATGCTGCGGATGGCGCTGCCGTCCTTGGTGGTGAAGGGTTTCTGTGCGGAAAGCGGGTTGATGGTCATGACCTGACTGTGTTACTGCTAGGGCTCATGATGGCGAACGGATTTCCACTCAAAAACTGCCGTGCAGTGATCACCGGCGCGTCTTCCGGCCTGGGAGCTGAATTTGCGCGCCAACTGGCTCCGCAAGCCGCAACACTTGTGCTGGTAGCGCGACGAGCGGAAGCGCTGGATGCGGTGAAGAAGGAGCTTTTGGGCTTCCCTGCCCTAATTTTCTGCTGTGTGGTCGATCTGGCCACGGACGTGGGTCGAAACGAGGTTCTGGCGTTTCTCGATGCTCATGGCTTGAATCCCAATCTGCTCATCAACAATGCCGGGATGGGAGATTATGGCAGTTTCGCCAGTTCCACGACGGAGAAGACCCGGACGCAGCTTGAACTTAACATCACGGCCCTGACGATGCTGACGCATGCGGTTCTGCCAATGCTGGAACGCCCCGGCGGCGTGCTGAACGTGAGCTCGCTGGCCAGCACACTGCCGATGCCAAATCTCGCGGTATATGCGGCCTCTAAAGCCTATGTGACGAGCTTTTCCGAGGCGCTGGCAGTGGAACTGGCACCGCAAAACATCACCGTGACCTGTGTGTGCCCAGGGCCGACGCCGACGAACTTCAGCAAGACGGCAAAGCGCGCCGATGGCACGGACACGAACCGTGAGGGGCAAGGGCTGCTGCGCATCTCACCACAGCGCGTGGTGGCGGAGGCGCTGGCGGCCTTGCAGCAGGGCCGGGCATGCGTGTTTCCAGGCGCGGGCGTTGCCATCGCCTCGCTGTTCTTCCGCCTGATGCCGCGCGGCCTGATGCGCCTGTTGCTGCTCTGGCGTCATGGCAAGGAATGATCATTGCGCAAAGCCTGTGGCAGGATTTAGAATCCCGTGTGCGCTGTCCTGCCTGCCGAACCCCCGCGATTGAAAGCGATGCCGCCTGTCGGCAGTGCGGATTTTCGCTGGAGGCGGCGGATCGCGCGTTTGGCATCGCCCCGGCGCTGCAACGGCCTGTCAGCGACCTCACAGGCATGCTCGGTTCTTTTGCGCAACGAAAGGTGGCGCGGGTGATCGCGGATTTAGAGCGGCGTTATCCACAACTGGCAGTCGCGGTGGTGCTGACCGAGGTGCCACCGCAAGCACCGCTGGCAGCGTATGCCTTTTGGGTTTTCAACCGCGGCCAGCTCTCCAGCGCGGTGGAAAAAGGCGGTGACAACCATCTGGTGATGCTGCTGATCGACACCCACACGGACCAAGCGATCACAATGGTGGGCTACGGCCTCGAGCCGTTCATCGAAGAGAACCGAATTCAAAACTGCCTCCAGGCCGCCGCACATCCTCTGCAACGTGGGCAGCTCAGCCAGGCCATTGAGGCTTTCTGCCGCGAACTGGACCGGCAACTCAGTGAGCTGTGCCGGCTGATCCCAAAACAATTCGGACTCGTGGATGAAGCGCGGTGGCTGGACGCGACGACGGATGGCGACAGCCCCATGGAAACCGCCGAAAGCCTGTACTGAACACGATCATGATGCAACGACGCCACTTTCTCCAGCTAGGTCTGCTGTCCGCCAGTCCAGCCTGGCTCCCTGCGGCGGAATTTCTGCCCCAGAGCGCGACGTTCCAGGGAGAGAGAAAATTTCAACAGGTGGTGGCAAGGGCGCTGGCGGAAAACTGGGCCGCGCTGCCGATGGGAACGCGGGTGGCGCAGTTTGGACAGGCGCTGCTCGGCACGAAGTATGTGGCATGGACGCTGGAGATCGACGACCGCGTCGAATCGCCCTCCGCAAATTTCAACGGGCTGGACTGCTGGACTTTTTTTGAGATTGCCCTAGGGCTGGCGCGCATGATCGCGAAACGTCAGCGCAGTTATTCGCCATCCGATCTTTTGCGGCAAATCGAATGGACGCGTTATCGCGGCGGGGTATGTCGAGGCCATTACCTGGATCGCATCCATTATCTGGACGAGTGGTTCACCGACAACACAGCGCGCGGCAACATCCGAACCGTGACGCGTAACATCGGACCCGTGGTGAGGCTGACCGGCCGTAGCAACGATGAGATGTCGCTGAACCCAAAGCTGTACCGCTATCTGCGAACGAACCCGGCGCTGGTGCCAGCGATGCGGCAAATTGAGGCGCGCCTGGAGAGCGTGCCCTTTGATTTCATCCCCAAGCAGCAGGTCGCGGCCTGCGAGGCCCGCATTCAAAGCGGCGATGTTATCGGCATCGTGACAAACCGACAGCATGTGTTCTGCTCGCACGTCGGCCTGGCCTTGCGCACGCAGGATGGCGTATGCCGGTTCATGCACGCCTCACTGACACACAAAAAGGTGGCCGTGGACCAATCCGTCCATGAGTACCTGAACGGCATCAAAAGCCACGCGGGCATCATCGTGGGCCGCCCGGTGTGACACCGGGCGGAAGAAGGTCACTTGTCGAAGAACGAGCTTTCCTCGCGATCACCGACCTTGAGGTAGCGGTAATAAACTTCCAATTGCAGCGTGCAGAGGCACTGACGGTAGATTTCGTCCGCCGCATCACCGGCAGGCCAGTTCGGACGGCCGCGCTTGAAGGAGCCGTCGGGCTGCTGCGCGCTGAGAATCTGCGGCAGGAACTGCTGGTTGTAGAACTTCCAATCGTCGCCGCCGATCTGGAAAAATGCCTGGGTGTAGTAGTACCAGCAGTAGAGGTTGCAGTTCTTGTTCCAGTCCAACGGCTCGGCGGTGAGGAATTCGGTGAGGAACTTGATGCCCTTCTTGGTGGCCGAGGTCTTGTTCTTCGCCATCGTGTGCAAGCCGAGGATGCCGACACCGGAGAGACTCCATTGATTGTAATGAGCGTCGCGATTGGCACCGCCAAAACCACCATCCTTGGTCTGCATGGTTTCAAGGTAGTCGCACATCTTCTTGATGCAGCTTTCGAGGCCGTCGATCTTGAGGCTGGTGTTCTTGGCGGCCTTGATGGCTTGGAACTGCCAGCCAACCACGGAAAGGTCAGCGGCTTTTTTGTTGTAAACAATGACATCTCCACCGTAACCCCAGGCTCCACGGTCAGACTGGTTGTCGATGATGACTTTGACACCTTTTTCAAAAGCCTCACGCATGCCAGGGAGTGGTTTGCTGCCGAGACGGGCCAGGGTGTACATCTCACCGAGGGCGTAGGTGGCGATGCCGTGCTCGTAGGTGCCAGCGCCGCCTTTGTTCGCCATCCAATTGTCCGAAAAGATGCCATGGGGGTTCTTCTTGCCCAGTTCAATGAGGTACATGATGCCCTTCATCACATTGTCGCCGTAGAACGGTGACTCCGGCGTCTCGCAACGGCCCAGGTAGCACAGCAACGCCAGACCGGTCATCGCCGCCTTGTTGCCACGGCCCCAGGAGCCGTCGGCGTTCTGCTTGCCCTTCAGCCACTCCAGCGATGCGCTCACCGCCGCCTCGCACTCCGGCGTCCCGCCGTTCTGCCGCAGCTTCTCCAACCGCTCCTGTGTCGAGCACCGGCTTCTCATCGATGGGGGCAGCGTCACAAACCCCGCCGCTCCTCCCATCCCCATCCCTTTGCCAAAACCACCGCCTGCTCCTCCCGCTCCAAAGCCGCCGCTCGCTCCCAATGAACCGCCGCCGAGCATCGCGCTCACATCCGGCATGTCCAGCGCGTCCGGCGGCGCTTCCGGCAGCGTGATCGACGAGTTCATGCTCGTGCTCACCAGCTTCTTCATCGGCATCGTCTTGTTGATCGAGCTGCGCTTCTTCTGCTGCACCTTGTGCTGCAAGTCCTGGCTGGCCTGCGCTCCCTGCGCCGTGCCGCCACCGGGCAGGAAATCGACCTGCTTGTCCATCACCCCGGTGCTGAACACGATGAACAACGCCAGCACGCCCAGCCCCGCGTGAATGAGGATGCTCATGAGCAGGGCGCTCGCCCCCATCTTGCGCCACACCTGCACGAACTTGTTGGGCGGCGGCCCGATCTCGATGTGCGTGAGCGCGGGCGGATGAAACACCTCGCCCTCGTGATGCTCGGCCACCGCGACGGCGGCATCGCCCGCGTCATCGGTGGTCGCGGCAGATGCCATCGCCATCGGAGTGCTCGGCGCGGGCATCGCCGGGGCCACGGCCGCGGGCATCGGTGCTGAAGGAGCCACCGCCGCCGGAGCAGGCATGGGTGCGCTGACGGGCTGCGGCTGCGGAGTGGCGGGAGTCACCGTGCCAGTGGTCGGCGCGGGCGGCGGCATGACCGCAGGCATCGGCATGGTTGGCATCATGCCTGGAGGCATGGGATAGCCCTGCGGGTAGCCTTGCGGAGGATACCCCGGCGGCATCTGCGGCGGGTAGCCTTGCGGCATGGGATAACCCTGTGGGTAGCCCGGCATCTGCGGCGGATAGCCCTGTGGCATCGGATAACCCTGTGGGTAACCTGGCATCTGCGGCGGGTAGCCTTGCGGCATCGGATAACCCTGCGGATAGCCCGGCATCTGCGGCGGATAGCCGGGGGGCGGCGCGTACCCTGGAGGCAGCGGCTGCGTGGCTCCGGGCTGGCCTTGCGGCGGCGGTGGCTGCTGCGATGGATTGGCGGGATTGCCGGGCTGCGACGGATTCATGACTGGTTACTGGGCTTAAAGGAATGATTTTGAAGGCAAAAAGCTGCCCTGCCTCTAGCAGGACGTTCCACAACGAGGTTTCTTGGGCAGTGGGCGAAAATACACGATCATAGGCATCAGAAACCCGAGTCTCCTCCGACCGTGAACGTCACGTTGGCGACCTTCGCGACGGCCAGCGCGTTGAGCACGTCAATCACACGCTCATAAGTGGCCTGCTCCTCCGCCTGGATGGTTACGATGACCTTGGCGTTGCGATTGTCCGCCTCCTGCTTGAGCCGCATCAGAGTGGAGGTGAAGTTGGGCAGTTTCTTGTCTGTGGGGCCGTCAAACTCCTCCTCGTTGAGCGTCACCGAGCCGGTTTCCTCAACGCCCACGATGATCTCGTCCGGCATTTCCTTCGGGGCTTCAGCGTTGGGTGGTGCAAGGCCGGGAAGCTGGCTTTTCAGCTCGCGCTCCACTTTCACAGAGCCGACCATGACCATGAAGAAGAGCATGATGACGAACACCACGTCAATCATCGGGGCGATCTGGAAACCGACGGCGAGCTGCTCCTGCTCGACTTCGCGGTGTTTTTTCTGGCCTGGGGCTGACATGATGTTGCGATTATTCTTTGTTCAAGGCGGAGAAGGAGATGTCATCAATGCCCGCCTGGGCAACGATGGTCATCACGCGCTGGATTTCGACGGCCGGGAGGCGCTTGTCCCCGCGAATGACCACACGGTAGGTGGGATTGGTCTTTTTACGCTGGTCGAGCAGCTCAATGAGCGGCTCAACCACGTCGTATTTCCGGTCCTCAAAGGTGATGACCGCCTTGCTGTTGGCCCAGCGCACGTTGAGCGCGGCCTCGTTCATCACGTTCTTTTCCTTTTTCTTGGCATCGCCAGCGACAGGGAGTTGAATCTCCTTGTCGATACGCAACACCTGCGCCGAGGTGATGCTCATGAAGAAAATGAGCAACACCAACAGCACGTCAATCATCGGAGCGATTTGAAACTCCGGTTCACCATCACCACCGCCGCCGCCGCCGCCCATAGTGTTAGAAAAGGGTCAAGGGTTGAAGTGTCTGAAACAAAACTCAGGCGGCCACAGCCACCGCCGCAGGCTCCTCGCCTCCGCCCGCCACCCAGTTCGGAATGGCCGCGTAAAACTCTTCCTCGCCGACGTGGGCGTCCTTGAGGTGCTGGTAGGGCATCTTGCGGAACAGGGAGTTGACGATCTCCTGGAGATCGCTCATCCCGACCTGGAGGCGGTTGCGCAGGAAGTAGAAGAACATGAACGCCGGCACGGCGATGAAGAGGCCAGACGCAGTAGCAATAAGCACCTCACCGATAGCTCCAGAGAGCTTGGCGGGATCGCCCGCACCGCTGGTGCTCAGGGTGGAGAAAGCACTCATCATCCCCGTCACCGTGCCGGTCAGACCGATCATGGGGGTGCAGACACCGATAACGGAGAGGTAGTTGATGCGGGTCTGGATGGCGGAGTTCACCTTGTTAAGCTCGGTAAACAGAGCGCCTTCGGTCGCCTCATGCCCTTCACCGACAAAGCTGAGTGATACCCGCGTGATGTTGCAAAACGGCGATGGGTTGCCTTTGCAGAACTGATAGGCGCCCACATAGTCACCCGCGCGGAACAGGTCTTGCGCCTGGGCCACCTGGGCCGGAGGGGCCATCTTCCTGATACCGGTGCGCATCCAGAGGTCCACCGTGAGCCAGACGAGGGCGATGGAGCAGGCGGTGATGGGATACATGACCCAGCCACCTTCAATGAAGCGGTCGATCAGAGTGTGGTGCTGCTCAGCCGCAGGAGCAGCGTCGGCAGGCGCGGCCTCCTGGGCGAAGAGATTAGCGGAAGCAAAGAAGCCAAACGCCAGCAGAGCACAGAGGAATGCGCGGGCGGGGCCGTGGGGGATGTGTCGGTTCATGGTGGTGGCAGTGTTGGTTTGCATGGATCAGGGGGTAAATTCAGGCTTTGGGTGCGGCGGCGGGAGGGGCTTCATCGGCCTTGGGCTTGTCCTCCCCGTCTTTTTTCTCAGCGGCGGCGGCCTCTTCCTCGGCGACGTTTTTCATGCCGTTGATGGCGGCTTTTTCCTTCGTGGCAGTCTCCGCGACGGGAGAACCAGGATAAGACTCGACAATGCGTCCGAGGAACGACGCGGCATCCTCATAGCGCTTCATTTTGATGAGAATGCGGGCCGCGTTCAACTCCGCCTCGGGCACGCGCTGCATCTGCGTGCCGTAAAACACCGGAATGCGCAGGTAGGCCAGCAGCGCCTTTTCCCATTCTTTTTTTCGCGTGTGGACATCCGCGATGATCCCCCAGAGAGACGCGCCGATGGCCGAGTCGTCCGTCTCCTTCAAAATGCTCTGCGCCTCGCCGATGATGGAGAGGTAGTCGGAGGAAGTCTGCCGCTCGATGTCGAGCTGGATGATGCGCAGGCGCATCTTTTGCGCATCGGTGAGCTTCAGCGCGCGCAGCGAGGGCAGAGATTTCACCACCTCGTCAAATTTGCCGCCTTGATTGAGCGCCTCAATGTAGGCGAAATAGGTGTCCACATACCAGTTGCCCTCGATGCCCTCGAAGTTTTCGAAGAAATCACGCCCCTTCTTCAGCACGGCGATCGCCTCCTCGGTCTTGCCCTTGGCCAGCAGGTCCGAAGACTCCGTCAGCTCCGCCGGGTAAGGCCACTCCAGCAGGTCGATGTTTTTCTTGTCGATGATGCTGGTGGCGGTGTTTTCACCGATCTTGATGGTACGGACAATCTTGCCCTCCTGGATGGTGAATTCAGACGAGAAAATCCGGTCCCCGCCCTTGAGCACGATGGCCTGGCCGAAGGCGGAACCGGCGGCGGCGAAAATGAGGCAGAGGAGGCAGGCGAACGTGCGCATGTTGGTCTGGGTGAGGTGGCTTCGCGTGAAAATCACAGGGTGGCGAGAAGTTGCTGGGCTTCCTTCATCTCAGGCTGGTCCGCGAGGTCTTTGCGGGCGGTCATCTCCTGGAGGTGCTTCTTGGCCTCATCACGCTTGCCGAGGGTGACGAAAGACTTGGCGCAAAGCAGGTAGGACTTCGCCATCTCGTCCTTCCACTTCTGATGAGCGATGAAGACGCGCTGGAAGTAGGCGATGGCCGCCTCGTGCTTGCCATTGGCGGCCTCAAGCTCACCCAGCATGCGCAGGGCGTTGGCGGTGGCCTGACCGCGCCATTCCTTCGTGTTGGCGATCTGCTCATAGAGCTTCTTGGCATCATCGAATTTCTTCAGCTTAAACTGGGTTTTCGCGATGCCCTGCGTGGCTTCGAGAATACGCGAGCTGCCCTGGAACTCAGTGGCGGCCTTGAAGAGGTCCAGCGCCTTGTCGAACTCGCCTTTTTCAAACGCGATTTCCGCCAGACCGACCGGCGCGCCGTCGGCGTACTCGCTGTCCTTGAAGAAGTCGCGCAAACGGATGTAGCAGGAGGTCGCCTTGTCCAAATCACCCTTCTTGCGGGCGCTGTCGCCCACGGTGGCCAGCAGCATGGGGCTGAGGTCGTCTGGCTTGGCCACCTCAATGATGATGTTGAAGAATTTCTCGGCCTTGTCGGGGAGCTTCATGGTCTTGGCCAGCCAGGTCTTCGCAAACAAGATGCGCATCTGCGCGGTGCCATTCATCGCTTCCTGCGGCGGGGTGAGAAGCGCCTCCAACTGCTTCTCCACGTCCTCAAACGACAGTTCGGGAGCCGGTGGGGGAGCAGCAGGTGCTGCGGCGGTGCCGTCCGCAGGTTTAGCGGCAGCCACAGCGCGGCGGCGCTTCGGAGCACTGATGCTCACGAGCTGCTGGATCAGGCCTTCCACCTGCTGGTTGCCCGGAGCGGCAATGCGGGTCTTGATGTGGTCCGAAAGCAGTTTCTTGGCCTCTTCCAGCTTGCCTTCCTTGATGTTCGAGCGGCTGATCCACAGGATGGCCTTCAGGGAGAGGTCGTCGTTGTCCTTGTGCGTGTTGTAGTACTTCTGCCACATGTCCGACAGCTCCTTCCACTTGTTGGCGCCCACATACAGGTCGGTGACATTGTCCATCGCGTAGTTGAGCACATCGTCGGTCTTCGCCTTGTCCACTGCGGCGGCGAAGTGCAGCATCGCGTTCGCATAATCAGCCTTCTGATTGTAGATGTCCCCGGTCAGCGCGTGAACCTGGCCGATGTTCTGGTCGTTCGGCGCGTCCTTGATGATGCCCTGCAGCTCCGCGAAAGCGTCTTCCTTGTCACCGCCCTGGAAGTTGATGAAGGCCATGCGGTAGCGCGCATCGACCACAAACTGCCCCTTCGGATTCTCCTTGATGTAGCTCTTGAGAGCCTTCATCACGCTCTTGTAATCATTCTGGTAGAAGTAACTCAAGGCAACTCGGTAGAGCGCGTCGTCCTTGTAGGTCGTCTCGGGGAACTCCTGCACCAGCAGCTCATAGGCCGTGCGGGCGTCGTCAAAGCGCTGCTGCTCAAACAGCACGCTGCCACGGAGGAAACGCAGGCGCTCCTTGTCAGCCTTCGGGAAGCTCTCCGCCTTCGCAAAGGCCTTCTCCGCATCCGCCAGCTTGCCGTTTTGGTAGGCCAGCATGCCGTAAAGCTCGGAAACCTGGCCGATCTGCTCGCTCTCAGGGAAATTGTCGATGAACCTCTCGCACAGCTCACGTGCCTGCGGGATGCGCTTCAGCGCGGCGTTCACCATGATCAGGCCGTACATGCACTTGTCGCGCTGCGGGAACTCCTTGAACTCGTTGACGATCACCTCAAAGGCCAGCGTGGACTGCCACAGACGCGAGGCATCCCCTGCCGTGCCGTCCTCTTTCGGCGCGCCCATTTCATAATAGCAGCGCCCCAGACGGTAATAGAGCGAGGCGTCGTAGTCCGTGCGCTTCTCGATCTCCGCCATGATCTCCTTGTTCGCTTTCAACTTCGTCTCCAACTCCTCTTTGCGCGCGCCTTTCGCCGTCTTGAGCTGGGTTTCCATCTTCGCGATCTGCTCCTGCTGGATGCGGGAGATCTCGCTCTTCTTGCGCACAAGCTGGTAGGCGCCCAGGGCGTCCTTATAGGCCTTCTTGTCCATCATCTCATCCCCCAGCTTGAGGTAGATGTTGTTCATCTGGGCGATGTTGTCGCCGCCGGAGGCAAAGTTCCGCACCTTTTCCATCAAAGTGCCGGCCTCATCGAGTTTGCCGACGCTGACGTAGATGTTCGCCGCCAGCATCGCGGCCTGAATGGATTCAGCGCTGCGGATACCGTCCGCCAGCACCGAGGTCAAGATGGCCAGCGCCTCGTCTTTCTTGTCCTGCTTGGAAAGCGCGTCCGCGATGATCAGGCCCGCCTCCGCCTTCTTTTCAGGAGAGCTGGACACCACCTCCTTCAAAACCGTGATCCCCTTTTCCTCCTGCTTGCTGGCGATGTAGGAGCGGCCCAGGGCCATGCGCACATCTACGATGGCCGCGCCCTGCGGGAACTTGCTCACGAATGCCTCCAGCGTCGCGATCGCCTTCGGGTAGTCGTTCAGGTTGTACTGACAGGCTCCTTCGATGAACATGATGTCCTCGAAGTCCTTGCCGTTCACCAGCTTCTTGGCCTCGGCGATTTTCGACAGTGTTTCCTGATACTTGGCCTCGGCAAACAAGCCGCTGGCAGTTTTAAGGAGGGCGTCAAATTCCTGCTGAACATTCAGAGCCGCAGGAGCGGCAGCCGGGGCCGCCGGGGGGGCTCCAGGAGCAGGCGGCGGGGCTTGGGAAAAAGCGGGGGTGCTGATGGCCAGGGCCAGGGCGGCGCTGAAAATCGGTCTCATGATTGGCAGGTGGCGGGCGACTTCAGAGCAGAATACAAAAAAAGAACCGTGCGGTGCAAGCATGGAGTGGGACGCTGCATCGCAGTTTTTGACACCGGAGGGTTGGGCGGCATGAAAGACGGGCATTTTTTCGGGAAAGGAGCGCTAGATTAGCAGGATGGATTTTTTTGTCACGGTAGAAAAATCAAAAGGACAATTTCTGTCCGCAGACAGGCACAATCCAACGCATCATCCGCCGCCGATCTGACGGCCCGCCCTCATTTCAAACGACCCGCTCAGGCAGCACCACTCCCCATTCGACATTCCGCCTTCGTCATTCCACAATCGCCCTCCATGCCCTCCCCCGTCCTCGAAGTCACCGACCTCACCTTCCGCCGCGGCCGTCCCATCCTCAAAGGCATCTCCTGGCGCGTCGATCCCGGCCAGCACTGGTGCATCCTCGGCCCGAATGGCTGCGGCAAGACCTCCCTCATCAACCTCATCACCGGCTATGACAGCGCCACCGGCGGCACCCTGCGCATCGGTGACAGCGTCTTCGGCGACGACGACTGGCGCGAGGTCCGCCGCCGCGTCGGCCTCGTCACCAACACGCTCACCACTTATTTAGAAAGCAGCGAGCCCGTGCTTGATGTCATCGCCAGCGGTCGTGAGGCCAAATTGAACCTCATCGAGCTGCCCACGCCCGCCGTGCTCCGCGAGGCCGCGCGTCTGCTCACCCGCGTCGGCTGCTCCTACCTCCGCGAAGCATTCTGGGGGCCGCTCTCCCAGGGGGAGAAGCAAAAAGTCCTCATCTGCCGCGCCCTCATGGCCAGGTTCGACGTCCTCATCCTCGACGAACCCTGCGCCGGGCTCGATCCCGTCGCCCGCGAGCATTACCTCCAGTGGATGCAGTCGCTCGCCGCCAAACCCAAGTCCCCTTCCCTTGTTATGGTCACCCACCACGTCGAGGAAATCCTCCCCGCCATCACCCACTGCCTCCTGCTCAAAGACGGCCAGGTCCACGCCGTCGGCCCAAAGCACGACCTCCTCACCAGCGCCAACTTGAGCCACCTCTACGGCTCCCCCGTCAAGCTCACCCGCCACGGCGAGCGTTACGCGCTCCGGCTGGCCTGAGTCGAACTTGCCCCCTCCGTCAGCAGCATCAGCGCACTCTCCACAGTCTCGTAATCCTCGACCAACTCAAGACATGCCCTGCCTCGGCATTTCTCACTGTTCTGAACCTCTCCGCCCCGCTGCTGCTTTGCCACACTGCGGCAAATCCGAACAGGTGGAGCGCACGCCCACCCTTCACTCCTTCAATTTGTTCACCGTGTAATAGACCATCCGGTGCCACAAAGGCGTGCCGTCCTTTGCTTTGAGATTGGGCAGCTCAAACTCATGCACATAGCCGGTGCGCAGATTGCCGATGCTCACTTCCAGCGTCAGGCCATCGTTGCTCAAGGTGGCGGAGGTGATTTGCAGCGGCTTGGCGTCGAGTTCCTCGCCGCCGTACTTGCTCTGGAAGGGATAAGTGTAGCTCTGGCCGCTCAGCGTGCTCAGTGAGGCTTTGTCCACCGGCAGGGTGAAGGTGAAGCGGAAGCCGGACTTCGTGAGTTCCATCTTCTGCACTTCCAGCGGCATCTTCTTCGTCCACACGAGCTTTTGCAGGCCAAAGGGCCGGTTGCCCTTGCTGTTCCAGCCGCGATTCGACTCACCCACGACGAGCGATCCATCTGGCAGCGTCGTCAGTGCCAGCGCCGCGCATTGCAGGCCGTCCACAAACGGAAAACACGCGCCCTGATACTCTCCGCCGACTTTTTCCAGGAACACGCGGTTCACGCCGCTGAGCACGAACTCGCCGAGGAAGAGCTGCTTCTCAAACGGGCCGAACTTGCCGCCGCTCTTGTCGCACACGATGCCGGTGCCGCTCTGGCCCATCTTCACATACGGCAGCCATACAGCGGGCGGCGTGTAGCCCTGCACCGTCTTCATCGCCTCGGCCACTGTGATGCCATCCGGCTGCTTCGCCGCGATTTTCACAGGCGAATCGGGCCGCATGGCATCGGCAATCGAGTCCGCATGCGAAAAGTAAGCACCTTTGCGAATGTGGAACAGCGGTGTCGTCGGTATCCAGTTGCCCTGTTGATCGGTGACGAAGATTTCGCCGTCCGCATCCTGCCCGATGCCGCACGGACTGCGAAATCCCGCGCACCACGGCTCCAGCTTGCCTTCCGGCGTCGTGCGCACGACCCAGCCACGCCACAGCGGATGCTTCTCCTCGTCGCCCGCGCCTTTCCACGCCTTGCCCATGCTGCAATTGAGCGAGGTGTAAGCATTCCCCTCCGCATCAAACACCGGCCCATACGCATACTCGTGATACGCGCCCGAAACGCCCCAGCCCGTCGAGGCCGTGAGGTACTCGTCCGCTTTGCCGTCGCCGTCCGTGTCCCGCAGCTTCGTCACCTCCGCACGCTGCGTCGCGTAAAGCGCGCCGTCATGCCACGCAAGCCCAAGGATTTCATGCAGCCCGCTCGCAAAGAGCTGGAAGCCCTTCTTCCCTTCGACCCACACCTCGCCTTTGCGCAAGCCCACCGCGAGTTTTCCTTCTGCCGTCACGGCAAGACCACTCGCCTCAAAGTTCACGCCCTTCGGCAAGTCGTAGGTTTCGATGCGGTAGTAGTCGGACTGCTGTTGGGCCAACGCTGCAGTTGCGATGAACAACGATGCGAGAGCGTTCTGGAGTGCGCCGGCCCTCCGGCGCTTTCGAACGTCTCCAGGCCCACGCAAAGCTCCAGAGGACTGGAGCACTCCAAGACGCTTCGCGACTACCATGATAAGATCTCCTTCGTTTGCTTGTCGTTTACAGTGATGATGTGCTCAAAACCGCCTTTGACCGGTCGCAGCGTGTCCTCGACCTGCTGGCCATCCTGACGATACAAAAACGTCGGCACGCCGTCTTTGCCGACTTTGTAGCCGCCAAACACACGCTCGCCCGTCGCCGCAGGCATCTCCTTCACATTCGTGCCAAGCGGTTTGATCGGCGGCATCGCACGATCCTGCCAATTGCTCATCGCATCCAGGAACCGCCCTTTCCAAATCACGGCCCAGCGGCTCGTCTTCGCATCAAACGCCGCATTCACGCCGCTCGGGAAGCCCACGCCGATGGCATGCGATCCCGCGCCTTCGATGAAGCTGCGGAAGATGATCACGCGCTTCGCCTTGCCCGGCTTCAACTCGAAATCCTCCGACGACATGAGCCCCTCCGGCAGCGGCTGGCCTTCCACCTCGCGCAGGTAGGTCCAGATGCTCTCGATCTCCAAGTCCGCCTTCTTGCGGCCCACAAACATCGGCGGCATCACCGTGCCGAGCTGTGTGGCCTGCGGATTGAGCAGCAGCTCTTTGAAATACTCCGGCTGCAAACGCGCCACCGTGTGCGTCAGCCGGATCACCGGCGGCCCGAGCGATTTGCGCTCCTTCAAGCCATGACACGCCACGCACGCCAACCCCTTGGCACCCAGAAGCTGCCGCCCCGCCTCCGCGCGATGATGTTTCCCCAGTCCACTAACATCAATCGTCACCGGCTTCTCCGCCACATCGGCCTCATTCAGCCAGCCGATCATCATCTCCGTCTGCTCACGGCCAAAATTCGGCATCCGTGTGTCCATGTAAGGCCGCACACTGCCATCCTTGCCCCACAGGATTTTTTCAAACCAGCCTCGCGTCAGTTTGCGGCCCACTTTGTCGAGCGTCGGCGGCAGATGCGCCAGTTGGCCCAAAGATTCCGCTGTCGAGTCGTTCACGCCGAAGAACTGCGCCCGTGGATCTTCCGGCCCGCCCTTGCCATCGCGATCATGGCAGGCGTAGCAGTTCAACCGCGACATCTGCCAGTCCACCTTCTCCTGCGCCGTCAGTTTCGGCGCTTCCTCCTTCTGAATCGTCGCCAGTGCCAGTTTCAGCGCGCGCTTTTGCAGGTCGTTCAAATCAAAGCGCGGCGTGCCGCTGGCTTGTTTTTCAGCGAGGCAGCCGTTTTGGGCATTGAGTTGGTTCATCGGCTTTGCAGCAGGCTTGCGGATGGGGGCATCCGCACTCCCGTTCGCATGGCAGGCCACGCAGTTCATCTTTTCGAAGACTTCGCGGCCTTTCTCGATGCCCTGTTTGGGAATCTTTAGCGCCGCACGCGCCGTCGCCTTCTCCGCCACACGTCCCACATGCAGATACGCCGCGATGTCCGCCGCCTGTTCTTTGCTCAAGCGCATGTCCGGCATGCGGCCCGCAGGGCGCATAGAGAGCGGATCATGCAGAAAGAGCGCCAGCGCGTTCAGATCGTAAGCATCCGCCAGTGCAATCGGCACCGAGCCATTGCCCGGCTTCTCGACTTCGGCATCGGCGGGGACTTTCGGCGGGCGCACATCGAGCGCCGGTTCGTGGCAGGCCACGCAGCCGACCTTGTGATACAGTTCTTTGCCCCGCTCCACATCGCCCGCAGGCATCTGCGGCGCGTCCCATTTCATGGCACTGAGGTATTCCACCAGCGCCTCGACTTTTTCCTCATCGCCTGCCTCACCGGCAAACAAGCCCGGCATCTGCGTGCCTTTTTTGCGATGCTGCGGACTGCGAATCATCAACCACAGCGTGTCCGCATCCAACCTCGAGCCCACACCACCCAAATTCGGCCCAGGCTTCGCCTTAAGCCGCTCCTGCCATGATTCAGGTGCGATATGACAGGCTGTGCAGTTCAACTCCGCCAGCAGCAGGAAGCCGCCGTTCACCACATGCTCATCCGGATCTTGTTCGAGGTAGAATTGGTCGAAGTTGAAAACGTAAGCGTGGTTGATCGGCTCAGCCTGCAAAGGATGCGCCTGGAGTTGGCCGCAAAAAAACGCAAAAGTCGCAAAAAGGGACCAGCACTTCAGGGAATTCATTTTTTGCGCCTTTTTGAGTTTTTTGCGGCCATTCAAATCCCCATCTTCGCTCGTTCAGCATCCAACGCCTTGATCCACGGGCCGATGAAATGACCGGAGTCGTGATAGGTGCGCCCGGAATACATGTGCTGGTCGATGACACACGGTTCATTCACATAAATGCCGCCGCAGATTTCGAGGTCGAACTTGCACTTCGCCACCGTGGCCATGCGCAGGCCTTTGACGATGTCCGCGCGGGCGGGAATTTCGACGCCGTGGCAGACGCTGGCGCAGGGCTTCTTCTGCTCCCAGAACCATTTGGTGATGCGCAGCAGGTCGGCGTCCTCGCGGATGTACTCCGGCGCACGACCACCACTGAAAAAGATGCCGACGTATTCCTCGGGCTTGATGTCCTTGAAGGCGATGTCGGCGTCAATGCTGTAGCCTTCCCACTCCTTGGTGATGGTCCAACCGGGCTTCACCTCATGCAGCACCATCTGGTATTTCCGCTTTTCCGGCGCGGCGACGACGGGCTTGTAGCCGCCTTCGATCAGACGGTAGAAGGGATAGAGTGTGTCAACGGTCTCGGTGGCGTCACCGACGATGAGGAGGACTTTGGCTTCAGGCATGGGCTTGGATGGAGTGGTGGAGTTTGGGAGTGTTGATCAGAGTGAGGCGACGATGGCGTCGAGGTGGTTCTTCGCGCGAACGATCTCGGCGGTCGTCTCCGCCGCAGTCGGCATGATCGGAATGCCGCGCGGTGTTGGATGCATGAAGATTTCGGTCGGGCCGGTGAATTTCGTCTCTTTGAGGGCCTGAAGCAGCGGTTTCCAGTCGAGTTTGCCGCGTCCGGGCATCTGCTGGAGTTCTTCCTCCTTCGGCATCGGCTTCATGCAGCCCATGCCGTGCTCCCAGGTGTAGAAGAGCGTCATTTTCTGGTCGATGTGCTTGATGAGGTCGGCCAGCAGCTTCGTGTCCTGCGGCAGATGATAAGGCGCGAGCGCGATGCCGATGCCGGGGGTGTTGCGGATGTCATCGGCGAGCCACAGCAATGAATCCGGTGTGTCGATGAGGTTGTTGATGTGGTTCTCGATGCCTATCTCCACACCGTTCTCCGCCGCCAAGGCCGCATGCGGCTTCATCTTCTCGACGAAGTCCTTCACGTTCGCCTTGAGCTGCTCAGAGCTCACCCCTTTCCATTCCCCAGAACCGCCGGTGACGATGAAGCTACCGCCGAACTTTTTCACGATGGCGATTTCCTCCGTCAGCTTGAACGGCCCAAGGTCGTAGCGCGTCGATCCGCCGAAACCGACGCCGTGCTCCTTGAGCAGCGCTGCAAACTTGTCATGTCCCATGGCATCCATTTCCTCGCGCTGCGTGCCGTGCTTCTTGGGCCAGAGCTCGATGGCGGTCGCGCCAGTCTTCTTCACCTCGGGCAGTATTTCCGCCAGCGGCAGGCTGCCGTACATCGACGAGGCGAGCATGTAATTCAGCTTCCACGGCGACTCTGCCGCGAAAGCAGGCGCGGCGGCGATGGCAGACAACGATTGGAGGAAGCGACGGCGGTTCATGGTGGCCGAGTAAACGCGTGCCGCGCCCCCGCTTCATTCAGACTTTCATTTCCCGTCTTCAGCTTTTGCGGCGCTTCTGCACGGGCGGCAGAGTCTTTTGCAAAGTCAGTCCGACAGGCGGATTCCATTCGAAACCCAGGGCGTTGAGGCGGGCAACCCGTTTGGGGTTCAGCGCCCCCCTTCTTTTGGCCGCCCGCTGCTTCGCGGCCCAGCGACCGAGAACCGAATTGACAGGGTCTTGCGAGCTGATTCGGCAATGGCCGTGGGCGCGTCGAAAGCGGGCAAGCTTCTCATGCATGGCGTCCCAGCCGCCCTGCCACATCTCCCAACGCGTCCGGCCATCACGCCCTGGAGACTCCCACTCGAAGCCCATGGCATTGAGCTTGGCGATACGCTCCGCGCTCAACTTGCCTTTGCGATATTTGTCCTGCTGCGTGAAGCGCCAGGCGATGAGGTGCCGAGGGGCACCATCGCGTGGAGAAACCCGTGTGTGCCCGTGTTTTTTGTGAAACGCCTGCAATTCCGCGAAGAGCCGGTTCCACAGGGTCGTGTAGCGCGGCTCCGGCTTTGGCGGCGGCGGGCCGACACGCTTCCTGCCTGGGGGCTTCCAATCAAAGCCGATCTGCTCCAGACGTTTCTGACGTTTGGCCGGAAGAATGCCACGCCTGCGGGCCTTGCGCTGTTCCATCACCCAGGTGGCCAGCTTCTTGTTTTCCCGCCAGCCTGCGGGGACTCGTGTGTGGCCGTGCTGCTTTTTGAAGTCCTTGAGTTGGTCGAAGAAAAACTCCCAGCGCCTCTCCCAGCCGATCTTGGGGTCAAGCCCCTGCAGCCGAGGGTCCGCCCACTCAAAGCCGATGGCGTCCAGCCGCGCAATCCTCTCGGCGCTCAGCTTGCCCTCTCGGCGAAGACCGCGCTGTGTGTTCCGCCAGCTAAATAGCTGTTTGCCCATTTCCTTCACACCGCGTATGTGCCCGTGCTTCTGCTTGAAGGCTCTCAACTCGGCAAAGCGTTGATCCCAGCACCGCCCAGACCGCCTGTTTTTGGCGAACCAGGCGAAACCCAGGGCATCCAGACGCTCATAACGCGAGCGATCCAGTTTTCCCCGCTTCTGCTTTTCGCGCTGCATGGAAACCCAGTTCGAGAGCGGGGGATTGGGAGCATAGGCCTTGGGCACGTCACAGTGTCCGAACTGGCCGGAGAAGTCGCACAATTCACTGTAGCGGGCCTCCCAGGACACATCACTTTTTAAGGGCTTGTTCTCCTTTTCCTGATACTTCCGGCTGTTTCCGAGCACTTTGAGCGGTTGCAGACGACGAAGGCGGTCCGCCCGCAAAAGCCCCTGCGAGTGGATCTGACGCTGCTCCCCCAGCCATGCGGCGAGATCCTCATCAGGCGCTTCTGGCAGCCATTGCTCGCGGCTTTTTTTCAGCGGCACCTGCTGGCGCTTCAGGCATTGGCGCAGACGGCGAAACATCGCATCCCAAGCACCGTCCTGCGGCTCAAAGGAGATTCCCAGGACGGCCAAACGCTGTTGCCGTTCTTCGGACAAACGCCCGGCGACCACGGCATTCTGCTGCCGCCGCAGCCACTCACCGAGCGGGTGCTCGCCAAGATTGCAATGCCTGCGCTGGCGGACGAAGGCGGCCAGTTGAGCGTAATTCCACTCCCACTCGGCGTAGGCGGCGAGTTCGTTCTCATGGCGTGTGATGGCCGAAGATGACATGCCATTCCTTTCCCCAGGTTTGAGCCCCGATGCAAGGCTGAAACGGTTTAAACCCATGTGGCCCAATCACTTGGCAAGCTTCTGCGCATGACGGCGGGGCGCTGGAGCCCTCACACTGCCCGTCGTTTCCGAAACTCCCCCGGCGTCACACCGCTCCTTTTGCGAAAGGCCTCGGCCATATACTGCGGATGGGTGAAGCCGCAGCGGGCGGCGATGGCGTCAAGCGTGAGGTCGGTTTGAGTGAGGAGTTTCTCCACGGCGGCGAAGCGGAGGCGGTTGATCTCCTCGCCAGGACTGCGGCCGATGAGGGCTTTCATGCGGCGTTCGAGGACGCTGCGTGACAAGGCCACTTCACGGGCGACGCGTGTGACATCAAGGTTTTCGGTGGCATGCTGGCGGATGAAACGCAGCGCGGAGGCAATGCGCGGGTCTTCCACGGCGACGATGTCGCTGGACTGGCGCACGACGATGTCGCCAGGCAGGTGCAGGTGTTTTTCGCCGGGCTTGGGGATGCGTTTGCGCTGCATCCATTCGTCCAGGAGGCGGGCGGCCGCGTAACCGACGATCTGGCCGCGCAGTCGCAGGCTGGAGAGCGGCGGGGAGGCGGTTTCGCAGAGCATGTTGTCATTCTCCGCGCCGACGACGGCGAGTTCTTCCGGCACGGCGATGCCAGCACGACGCGCGGCATCGAGCACCCAGAAGCCGAGCTGGTCGTTCACGGCAAAAACACCGGCAGGCTTTGGCAGCTTGAGCAACCAAGCGACGAGATCGCGCTGATGCTGCTCCCAGTTGGAGCGCTCGGATTGGAACACGGGGCACTCAAAGCCAGCGTCACAAACGGCGCGGATGAAGCGGTCGCTGCGTTCGACGAAGAAGTTCTCCGAGGCGTCCTGCACACAGCCAAAGTGATGAAAGCCGCGATTGCGGAAGTGCTCGGCCACTCGGACGCCGATGACGCTGTTGTCCATGCCCACGAAGGGGAAAGGGTGCTTCAACACGGACGTGCGCAGCTCGACGACGGGCAGTTTGGTGGCCTTGAGCTGCCGCAGCATCGTCTCATCGACGGTGCGGGAGAGGATGCCGTCGCCTCTCCATTTTTTGAGCCAGTCGGGGAAGGTGCTGCGCAGATCGCGCGGCTCCAGATACAAGGACCACGGCCCCTGCTCCGCCACATAGCGCCGGATGCCGCGCACGATGCCGCGCACGATGTCGCGCCCATAGGAGCGCGAGGTATCGACGAGAATGGCAACCTGGGGGATGTGGGACATGGCTTCAGGGCGTGGCGAATTTCACACTGACTCCCGGCAGCTTCGCAGCGGCCGCCATGCCTTTCTCGCGGCCCAGCACACACATCGCCGTGGCCATAGCATCGCTGGTGGTACAATCCGGGGCGATGACCGAGCAGGCAACGCGCTCGGTGAGGCCGAGGCCGGTCTGGGGCGAGATGATGTGAGAATAACGCAGGCCGTCGATCTCAATGAACTGATAAAGATCCCCGGAGGTGGAGACCGCGCAGTTTTTGAGGCGCACAGTTTCCATGGCCTCCTCCGCGTTTGGAGCGGGCTTGGTGAAGGTGCGCAGCTTGATCTCCCAGGCGTCCTGACCCGGCGGCGGATTACCGATGGCGATGTCGCCGCCTGCCATGACAAGAGCGCGAGCGATGTGGTGCTCACGCAGAATGCGCAAGCCTTCATCCGCCGCGTAACCTTTGGCGATGCCACCGAGGTCGAGGAGCATGCCGGTCTTGGTGAGCGTGATGGTTTTCGCCTTGGCATCGAGCTGAACGGCCTGCCAGTCCGTGGCGGCGAGCGCTTGTTGCAAGCGGTCCGCAGGCGGAAGTTTTTGGAGACGTTTGGCACGCCGCCAAAGCTTCGTGAGATTGCCGGAGGTGATGTCAAAAGCGCCCGCCGTGAGCTGTGAAATCTCCACGGAGCGTGAAACGAGGTCAAACAGCTCCGTGCTGGCCTTGAAAGGCTGACCTGGGGCGGAATTACACAGTTTCATCAGCTCGCTTTTCGGCTCGTAGTCGGAGAAGATCGCATTGAGGGCGGCGATGCGTTGAAAGACGGCATCGGCGGCGGTTTCGGCCTTCCCCTGGGATTCCGCATGCAGGGAGATGTGAAAGGTGGTGCCCATCAAGGGCGCGGAGAAGTCGAAACGCTGCTGAGCGTGAGCGCCCATGGCAAACACGAGCCAGACAAAGATTTCAAGGACGAGTCGCGGCATGGGCGGGGTGAAAACAATTGAGCGAGTGGTATCGACGAAAAACCCGGCCTTGAAAAGACCGGGTTGCAGGACATCCACGACGCTGAACGAAAGGAATCACCAAGCCGGCTCGGCATGGAGAGCGGAGGAGATGTCGGGCAAAGGCGATGCCACAGGACGCACCCGTGTGGTGATCGATTTGGCGAGGCGCTGGCAAGCCCCCCGAATGGCGGGCATCACATCGGCGCTTTGACAGCGCACGAGAAGCACGCGGCGCTGCGGGAGTCCGAGCAGGTAAATGACACCTCCGTCATGCTGTTGAACCACTTCCAAACAGTCGCCGCTGCCTGAACGGCGTCCGAGTTCGGAGGCTGCGGAGAGGGTGGCGTGGGCCAACACCAGGATGGCTGCGGTTGGCGGCTCAGCATCCCCCGCACAGTCAAGCAGCCGACCCGAGTCATCGGTGATGGCGGCTTGGTGCACACCCGGCAGAGCGGACAGGGACTGAAGTGCAAAATTCATGGATAAAGGAGAGCTAATCACGCCGCCAGCGCATGCGTGGGGACTTCACAAGAACCAACGCCCTCCCCATGCTCGGATGGAGGCGCGTTGCGAAGACGGAACTGATGGAGAACCGCCTGGGAGATGGCGTTGAGGGTGGCCAGGACGTTGCGCCCGCTGTGCGCGTCAGATTCAAAACTGATGAACGGAACCGGGCGGTTGTTGAAGAGGTATTCGAGGTATTCGACGGGCGCGGCATTCGGCAGGTCGCGCTTGTTGTATTGCAGGACGATGGGCAGGCGGTCGAGCGAGCTGCCATTCATGCGCAGATTGGCTTCCAGGCTCTGAAGGGACTGCAAGTTGTCGCGCTGGCGGTCCATCTGTGAGTCGGCCACGAAGACGACACCGTCGGCCTGCTTCAACACGAGCTGGAGCGTGGCGTTGTAGGTGATCTGGCCGGGTACCGTGTAAAGATGGAAGGCGGTCTTGTAGCCGGGGAGCGCGTCGGCCTCGATGGCGAGAAAGTCGAAGAACAGCGTGCGATCCTGGGCGTTGGAGAGTGAGACGAGGTCACTGCAGCCCTTGGGGTCGAGCTTGGCGTGGATCTGCTGCAGATTGGTGGTTTTGCCGCTGAGCGGGGTGCCGCAATAGACGATCTTGAAGCTGACGGTGTGGTCGTCGTGATTGATGCTGGGCATGGCGGCGTGGGTTGGAACGGCCTGATCAGCCAAGCATGCGGGCGAGTTCGCGCGCGATGAGGGTGATTTTGTCCCTCAGGCCGGTGGAGGGCTCGTGTTCGTGCAGCACGGCAACCGTCGTGGTGCCGGGGAAACAGAAAGTGAGCAGCCGGCCGCCTGCGTTGAGCGTGAAGGTTTCCGCCCCTTCAATGCCAATCAGCGGAGCCAGCCCACGCAACTGGCGGGCGATGTCAGGAGCCTGACGCTGAAATTCGGCGGCATCAGGCTTTGACGAATCAGCGTGGCTGAGAACATGCGCTCCATGCAGACAGACGCAGGCGCTGAGGCCGCTTTGCGTGGCCAGCAGCTCAACCACTCGCGGAGCCGAAAGATGTTCTTCGGTGCCAAGCAAAGCGCGGAGCAGCAATTGGTCGGTCTGCGTGTCGAGCGGGGCGAGGCCGAGGAATGAATGTTTCACCGCCGCCATTTGGCTCGGGGCTGCGGCCGCCGCAGGCTGAACAGGCACGGGCCTCGGCTCCATCACCGGCTGGGGCTGTGCCGCAGGTTCGGAGAAGAGAGGCACGCTCGGAGCCTGCGTGCTAAACAGACCGCACGACGCTGACGGCGGTGCCTGAGGTGGCGCGGGAGCCGCTTCCTCTATCTTCGGAGCAAAGGCGGACATCAGCGGCTTGAACTCAGGCGCAGGCGCGGCAAAAGGAGAACTGGTCGCAGGCTCTGCCGCCGGGGTCTGCCCCAGCAACTGGGCGCTGCTAAAGCCTGAGTCCGCAGGAGCCTTTGCCGCCATCGAGTTGGTGGAAGCGAAGGGATCGAATGGCTTCGCCGCCGCAGACAGCGGCCCGGTGGGCTGCATGGCAGGCTGGCTGGCAAAAGGAGAAGACGCAGGCGGCGAGCCAAAGGTCTGGAACAGTGGCGAAGCGGGCGGCGAGGCCGGAGCAGGAGCAAACAAGGAGGGAGCAGGCTGCTGCGGTGCCACAGGCTCCGGCGCGGGCTGACCAAAGATCGATGGCGCAGACGCGGGAGCTTCCGACGGCTGACTTTTGGCGAATGGATTGAGCGACGCCCCGAATTTGGGAGCAAAGGGCTGGCTCGGCACTGGGAGCGCCTTGTTCTCAGCAGGAGCAAAAAGAGGCGACGGACTTGGCTGCGGAGATGAAAACGAGGCAGGGGCAGGTGCATCCGCACGGTTCACTTGACCGGCTGGCGAACCTGGCTGGATGACGAAAGGATTGGCGGCTGGTGTGCGCTGTGCCGCAGCGGGTGCGGGTGCTGCTCCGCCTCCAAAAACCGGGGCCGCAGTTGAGGCGCTCGTGAGCGCATGAAAGACCTCGTTTTGAGGCAGCCGAACCTGAAAATCGCGCTTGGCAGAAGTGAGCGTGTTGCGGAAACCCACATCAGACAATCCGTCAATGAGGACTCCGAGTTCGACCATGACCTGTCCCGAGGACAGTTGTGCGCTCAAAACGCTGGCAGGGAGATTTGTGGCAATCCATTCAGGCACCATCGCGGGATTGAAGCCGAGTTCCTCAAGGCTGTAGCCGTTCAGAACGGCGGCAAAGCCGAGTTTCGCCATGCCGCCTGACGACGAAGGCATCTGCGGCGACGCAAAAGCCTGGGCTGGAGCCGGAGGCTGAGCCGCTGGAGCGGTCTCCTTCATCGCAGTGGCAAACGGTGTGCCAAACGGCATTGCCGGGGCGACAGAAGGCGTGGATGCCTGTTCCTGTGATTTCGGCGTAAAAAGACCGGTGATGGACACGGGCTGCTCAACGGCCGCCGGACTGACAGTGGCAAAGGGCAGCGCACTACGACCTGAGACCTCTGCGGCTGGTGCTGGGGGCTGGGCGGCTGGGAAGACCGCCTGCGGCGGCATCCCAAAAGGAGAGCCACCCGGCGCATGAGCAAAAGCCATGGCTGAAGGCGCTTCAGCTTCTTGTTGTTGAGTGGCGGCGGCACCTATCGAAAAAGGACTTCCTGCTGGCTGTTGCGGTGCTTCGGCGCTGCGCAAAAACGGACTCGCCACAGGCATTTCCGCAGCCATGGCTCGTGCCATCTCCGGCGGAGCCTCGGGCTGCGCGGCCGCTGCAAACGGACTCATGGGAAACCGGGCTGGCGCGGCAGAGGCGGGTGGTGCCGCTTGAAATGACGCGGCTTCCGCAGGAGCAGCACCTGGTGAGGGCGCCATTGAGAAAGGTGAAGGCGACGCTGGCGGAGCGGACGAGGTGGAACTTCCCTGCCCTTCCCTGGCCTGGGCGATGAGGCCGGGCAGCTTGGCTGCTGGCAGCGGCACCACACGCGGATCCTGCGGGGAAATCGGCATTTGAAACAGGGCCGGGCAAACACGGTACAACTCAAACACCGGCAAAACCGGCTGTCCGCTGCGTAACGCGTTTTCCAAGAGCGCTGGCGGCAGCGCCAGCGGCTGCTCGGCGGGCAAAGCCCCTGCTCGCACCACATCGGGGGGCAAATGCCCGATCACATCCCCCACCGTCAACGGTGTGTTCGTGGGCGTGGCTCCATTGATGCTGAAGGGCGACATGCCAGCACTGGAATTGATCGGCGGAGCTGCCACAGACTCGTTGCCCATGGTTTTAAACAATGGATTGCCGCCGATTTGAAACGGAGAATTTGAATTCGACGTGGGTAAAGTGGCTTGCATGGAATGAATGGGAGACCGGGATCCAGCCACGCCGGGATGAGCCATCGAAGAAGCCGGAGTGGCGTCACCACCGCTATCGTCAGAAGCGGCATCACGCTGAAACAGGCTTCGGAATGAAAAACTCATCGTCAGTGCAGGCAGACCGACCACAAAAGATAACAACTCATTCTAAAAAATCTAATTTTACACATATATTCTCAAAAAAGGCTTTTTATTAATTAGATGATCTTAAATATTGGCATTGCTCAGTTCAAGATTTTTCCTGCCTTTCTTCGATCATGTTTCGAGAACGCAGCCACATGGCCCAAACCGGAACTTTCTGTGTCTGTCGCCTCAATCGCTTCATTTCAGGCTGACTTGAGGCTGATAAAACGCATGCGAGAGAGCGATTTTCACTCCCGCTGAATTTTCCCTTGCGCAATCTCACATTGAACGCACTATCCCCGCCCGCTCAAACGACCCCTTCGTCTAGCGGTTAGGACACATCCCTTTCACGGATGCGACACGAGTTCGATTCTCGTAGGGGTCGCCACTTCTTCTCCAGCAAAGCTGGAAGCAAACAAGAAGCTCCTGCTGGACACCGGCAAACTCGACCGCTAAACGAAAAGCCATGTCTTCTCTCGGCGGCAAACTTTTCATCACCGGTCACAACGGTCTCGTCGGTCGCGCTTTGCTACGACACTACGCCACACAGCCACAGTGGCAGATCATCACCCGCACCAAGGCCGAGCTCGATCTGCGTGATCCACATGCCACCGACGCGTTTTTCGCCGCCGAGCGACCCGACTATGTGATCCTCGCCGCCGCCAAGGTCGGAGGCATCAAGGCCAGCTACACGCAGCCCGTCGATTTCCTGCTCGACAACCTGCAGATCCAAAACGCCGTCCTCTCCGCCGCGCATCGCTTCGATGTGAAGAAGCTGCTCTTCCTCGGCAGCACCTGCATCTATCCCAAGAACGCCGAGATGCCCATTCGCGAGGACAGTCTGCTCACCGGGCCGATGGAAAGCACCAACGAGCCGTATGGCGTCGCCAAGATCGCCGGCATCAAGCTCTGCCAGGGCTACCGCCATCAGCATGGCCGCGATTTCATCTGCGGCATGCCTGCGAATCTCTACGGCTCCTTTGACAACTTCGATCCCGAGCACTCGCACGTCCTGCCCTCGCTCATCCGCCGTTTTCACGAGGCCAAACTGCACAACACACCGAGCGTCACCCTCTGGGGCAGCGGCACGCCCACGCGCGAGTTCCTGTTCGTCGATGACCTCGCCGCCGCCTGCGCCTTCCTGCTCGAAAACTACAGCGGTGGTGACATCGTCAATATCGGTACCGGTCAGGAGATCAGCATTCGTGAGGCGGCGGAAATCATCCGCAGCATCATCGGTTACACTGGCGAGATCCGCTGGGACACCACGCAACCGGACGGCAATCCGCGCCGCCTGCTCGATGTCAGCCGCCTGGACAAGCTCGGCTGGAAGGCCAAAACTGATTTCCGCACCGGCGTGACGCAAACTTATCAATGGTTCCTCGACAACCGCGCCACCGCCCGCACCTGATCGCTGTGCGATGAAGTCCGGCTGGACACGCCAGCGCATCAATGCCAATTGACCGGATGGCAATTCAAGCCTTCCGACCTGTCCTCATCACCCGCAACACCTGCCGCATCTGCGGTTCGCGCAGTCTCACGCCCGTCGTCAGCCTCGGCGACCAGTTCATCGGCGGCGTCCTCGCCAGCGAGGACGGCAGCGCCCTCATCAAGCGCAAAGTCCCGCTCGACCTCGTGCGCTGCGACCCCTCCGTCGATGAAAATGCCTGTGGCCTCGTGCAGATGCGCCATTCCGTGCCGCCGAAGGTGCTCTACCACCGCTACTACTACGAGTCAGGCATCAATCAGTCCATGATCGACAACCTCACCGGCATCACCCAGCTCGTTGAGGAAACCGTCAAGCTTAAGGCCAAGGACATCGTGCTCGACATCGGTTGCAACGACGGCACGCTCCTCTCCAGCTACCAAACGCAGGGCCTCCGCCACATCGGCATCGACCCCTCCGATGTCGCGCTCAAAGCCCGCGCCAAAGGCTTTGAAGTCGTGAACGACTTCTTCACCGCCCGCGCCTTCAAAAGCGTTCACGCCACCGAAAAAGCCCGCGTTGTCACCAGCATCTCCATGTTCTACGACCTGGAGAACCCACACGCCTTCGTGCAGGACATCGCCGACGTGCTCGCCACCGACGGCATCTGGATTCTCGAGCAGAGCTACCTGCCAGCGATGCTCGACATCAACAGCTTCGACACCATCTGCCACGAGCACTTGGAATACTACTCGCTCGCCGTGCTGGAGCGCCTCTTTGGCGATCACGGCCTCGAAGTCATCGACGTGCATCTCAACGACGTGAACGGCGGCAGCTTCCGCCTCGTCGTTGCCAACGCCGGCCAGGTCAAACCATCCGCAGAAGCCGCAGCGCGTGTCCAAGACCTTCGCATCCGCGAATTCGAAATGGCGATCGACTCCGACGCGCCCTATGCCGTCTTCCGCGACAACATCGAGCGCATCCGCACCGACCTCACCGCCTTCCTCCAGAAGGCCAAAGCCGAAGGCAAAGTCGTCCACGGCTACGGTGCCTCCACCAAGGGCAGCACCACCTTGCAGTTCTGCAATGTCACGCCCGATCTCGTGCCCTTCATCGCCGACCGCAATCCCATCAAATGGGGCAGCTACACCATCGGCACGCACATCAAGATCATCTCCGAAGACGAATCTCGCGCCGCGAAGCCTGACTACTACCTCGTGCTTCCCTGGCACTTCATGCCCGAGTTCTTGAAGCGCGAGCAGGACTTCCTCGCCCGTGGCGGCAAATTCATCGTCCCGATGCCGCAGGTGCATCTCGTTGGTTGAATCGAAACCCGCGCTCACTCGTCTAGGTCACTCCCATGGACGACAAGCCCGAGCCAATGACGAATCGCAGCGCGCTGCGTCGCCTTCTCGCGTTCGCGCGCGGCCATTGGCGCATCGCTGCGCTGCAATTCACCCTCGCCATCGCCGGCACGAGCCTGATCTTCGTCTTTCCCGGCGTCGTGCGCTGGTTCATGGATGAAATCATCCCGCAGAAGCGCACGGATCTCATCTGGCAGGTCGGCGGTCTCGCCATCCTCACCTTCACCGTACGCGAAGGACTCTACTACTTCCGCACCCGGGTGAACTGCGCCTTCGACCAGCGTATGATCACCGACCTGCGCGGCCAGCTTCATCGCAAGGTCGAGCTTCTCCCGCTGCGCTGGTTCGATCATCAAAGCACCGGCGACATCCTCACCAAGCTCGCCGACGACGTGCCCGCAACGCAGCGCGTCATTCTCGAAGGCATCGAGCAGGGCCTCACCGCCCTGCTGCAAATCCTCATCACCGCTGTCGTCATGCTCGTGGCCGACACTAAGCTCGCCCTCATCGTCCTCGCTCCCACGCCGCTCATCGCCGCCGGTGGCTGGATCTACTCACGCTGGGTCTCCCCACGCGCCACCGCCGCGCGTGAGGCCACCAGCGCGCTCAATGCCACGCTGCACGACACGCTCACCGGCATCCGTCAAATCAAGAGCTACACCGCCGAGGACATGCGGCAGTGGAAATTCCTTGCCGCCAGTCATCGCCTCAAAGACAAACAAACGCGTCTCATGGCCGCGTGGGCGTTCTACGCGCCCTCCATGACCTTGCTCGGCAATCTCGGCCTCGTGCTGCTGCTCATGGCTGGTTCCTGGTGGTGCGTGCGTGGCAGCATGACGCCCGGCCAGTTGATGCAGTTCATCCTGCTCGTCGGTTTCCTCTACGAACCCATCGCCCGCCTCCACGGCGTCAATCAAACGCTCTTGAACGGCCTCGCCGCCGCCAAGCGCGTCTTCGCCATCCTCGACGATGAGACCGAGGAAGACCTGGATTCAGGTCAAACACTCACAAACATCCGTGGCGAGGTCGGATTCCACTCCGTCTCCTTTGCGTATCGCGAGGACAAGCCTGTGCTGCACGACATCACGCTCGCCGCGCACCGCCATCAAACCATCGCCATCGTCGGAGCCACCGGTTCGGGCAAAAGCACGCTCTTCCAGCTCCTCACCCGCTTCTACGATCCTCAAAGCGGCGTCATCACGCTTGATGGCATCCCGCTGAGCGACCTCAGCAAGCGCTCGCTGCGCCAGTCCCTCGCCTACGTCACACAGGAAGCCTTTCTCTTTGCCGGAACCGTGCGCGACAACCTCCTGCTCGGCAAACCCGATGCCACCGATGACGAACTCTGGTCCGCCTTGCGCGATGCCTGCGCCGAAGACTTCATCCGCCGCATTCCTGAAGGTCTGGACACCGAGGTCGGCGAGCGCGGCGTCCTCCTGAGCGGAGGCGAGCGCCAGCGCCTCGCCCTCGCCCGCGCCTTCCTCAAAAACGCCCCCGTGCTCCTCCTCGATGAAGCCACTTCCGCCGTCGATGTGAAATCCGAGCACCTCATTCAAGCCGCGCTGACGAAACTCCGCGCCAACCGCACCTCCATCGTCATCGCCCACCGCCTCAGTACCATCATCGAGGCCGACGTCATCCACGTCCTCCATCAAGGCCGAATCCTCGCCCACGGCACCCACGCCGAGCTCATGCAATCCTCCGCCTACTACCGCGAACTCACCGCCCTCGCCTTCACCCCAGGAGCGGGATCATCCTGATCCCTCCCCGATCCCGAAGGGATCAAAGAAGGTAGCCAGGGGTAAACTCGCACAGCGAGTGCCACCCCTAGAACACACGAAGCCCCTTCCTCACCCAAGGTCGCATGTCGGAGGCATGCAAGCGGCGCCCTTCAGCCCAACGCTCACGCCACCACCTCGATCCGGCTCGTCCCCCCTGCCCCGCGCACCACCCGCACCTGCGTCGAAAGCCGCTCCTTGAGCAAATCCACATGCGAGATGAGCCCGATGGTCTTCCCGCCAGCTCGCAGATTCTCCAACGCACTCAGCGCCACCTCCAGCGTCTCCGAATCGAGCGTTCCAAAACCTTCATCAATGAAGAGCGAGTCAATCGGATGATGCCGGCTCGCCAGCTCGCTCAGCCCCAAAGCGAGCGCGAGACTCGCAAGAAAGCTCTCGCCACCCGACAAACTCTCCATCGGTCGATCCACGTTCGCTTGGTAAAGGTCCACGATGCGCAGATCCAGCTCATCACCATCCGCTGCCATCAGGCGATAACGCTCCGCCAGCACTTTGAGATGCTCGTTTGCCAGCCCGATGAGCTGCCGCAGCGTGAGCGATTGCGCAAAGCGCGAAAACTTCGCGCCATCCGCCGAGCCGATCAGCTCCTTCAACCTTCCCCAGCGCAGCGCCTCGGTCTCCGCCGTCTGCAACTCCGCTCCACCGGCCTCGCGACGCTTCTTCGCGTCGTCGTCGTTTTTAAGCTGCTGCTCGAGCGAGCCGAGTTCCGTGCGCTTCGTCGCAAACGCCTCGCCGAGCTGCTTCGTGATCGCTTCCAGTTCGCTCAAGGCGGCCGAGTTCAGCACGCTCTGCCCTTCGAAAGGCTTCCGACGCGTCTCAAGCTGCTCCAGCTTCGCCAACGTGGCCGCGAGTTGCGTTTGCAGCGCATTCAGCTTCGTCTCCGCGTCACGCAGAGCCTTCTCCGCCGATGAAGCGCGACCTTCATGCTCCTGCCGATCCTCCGCCAGCGTCTTTCCACCGAGCAGTTCGTTCAACTGCCCCTTCAACGCATCCGCCTTCGTGCGCAGCGAGACGCCCTCGGCCTTCAATTCATCGAGCCGCTTCGTTTTCGCCACCTCATCCGCCTTCGCGAGCTGCACATCCCCTTCGAGCTTCTGCCGCTCGCTGCGCTGCTGCGCGGCTTCCTGCTGTTTCTTCGTGAAGGTGGCGACGCACTTTTCGAGGGCGTCGAGCTCACGCTCAGCATGGAGTGGCGACGATTCGTCGCCCAAAGCAGCCATGGCTGGCCGACGACTCGTCGGCACTCCATAAACGTCCGCGCGCTTCACCAGCTCTTCTGACTCCAGCACACCCACATCCGGCACCTCAATCTCTCCCAGTGCCTTCCTTACCTCCTCCGCCCGCTTCTTCTCCGCTCCGAACTCCGCGTCCATCTTCGCCAAATCACGCTCCAGCACCGTCAGCGCCCGCTGAGTCTGGTCGTGCTGTTTCTCCAAGCCCATCAGCAGCTTCCGCGCGGCTTGCAGTTGCGATTCGAAGCTCGTCTCGGCGCTCGCAAAGGGATGCTCCGTGGCACCACACAGCGGACAAGGCTCTCCAGCCTTCAAATCATGCCGATGCTCGTCAAAACCGGCCATCAGCTCGGACTTCCGCACGATCTCGCGCTGCACCTCTATCTTCTCCGTGAGCCGCTTTTGCTCGTCGCGATCCTTCTCCGCCTTCGCGAGACCTTCAGCGGCTTTTTTCGTCCAAACGGCCGTTTGAGCCTCCGAGTCGCTGAGTCGTTTGTTCAGCGTTTCCGCCTCCGCATGACGCTTCCGGCCCTCCGCCAGCTTTTCATGCGCCCCACGCCACTCACGCACCGCCACGCGCAGTTTCGGCAATTGCTCACCCAGCTCGGCATCGGCCGCGTGCTGCTTCAACCACGCTTCGAGCGCCTGCGCGGCCTCTTGATGTGCGGCGAGAGCTTTTTCGGCGGCTTCACGCTTCGTCGCGGACTCCTTCTGCTCCTTCGCCCAGGTTTGATAGGTGGTGCGACTCTCCGCGAGCTGCTTTTCGAACTGCTCGCTCTGTGCCGCGAGGCCCGCCGCCTGCTCCCACACCGGCTCCCGCTTCGTGCGCAGCGTCTTCGCCTCGTCCGCGATGCCATTCGCCTTCGAAACCTCCGCCACGGCGGCTGATTGCGAGCTTTGGAGCTGCTTCACGCCTTCACCGAGCTTCGTGATCTCCGCGACGATGGTCGCGTGCTCGCGTTGCGCGTGAAGTTGCTGTGTCGCGTCCTGGCTTTCACTTTGCAAACGCACCGCGCTGCTCTGCGCCTCGGCGAACGAGGTCTCCAGCCGTTGCCGCGCCTCGTCATCGAGCACCGACACCGCACCGAGCGCCGCTTTGAGCCGCTGCACCTGCTCGTCTTTGGCTTTGTAGGTCTCAAAGGCCAGCTTCGACAGCTCCGTGTAGATCTCCGTGCCCGTGATCTTCTCCAGCAGTTCCGCGCGCTCATTCGGCTTCGCCTTCAAAAAGGCCGCGAACTGCCCCTGCGCCAGCAGCACGGATCGCAAGAAGCGCTGCGCATCCAGCCCCGTGCGCTCCTCGATGAGGCGATCCATCTCCGCCGACTTCTCCGCGAGGATCTCGCCCGTCACCGCATTCGCCAGACGACGCTCCACGGGCTGCAGCTTGCCGTCCGCCTTGCCGCGGGCGCGACGCAGCCGCCAGGTAGCGCGGAGTTTTTCGCCCTTCGTTTCAAAGTCCACCTCCGCCAGGCACTCCGCCGTGTGGCGGCTCATCATCTCATCCGCCTTGTCATTGCCATAACGCGCCGCCCGGCCATACAGCGCCAGCGTCATCGCATCCAGCAGCGTCGATTTCCCCGCGCCCGTCGGCCCCGTGATGAGAAATACCCCCGCCGCGCTCAACGCTCCCTCATCAAACCGCACCTCATGCGCCCCGCTGAGCGAGTTGAGGTTTTGGAGGCGGACGGCGAGGAGGCGCATGGGGACTCATCCATAGACGGCTCCTGAGGCGATGGAAATGGCAGATTGCGAGGCAACACATCGGTCGTATTCTTGGCACCATGAAAACCGCCGCCATCAGCGAGCTTCCAAAGGTCTGGGCTGACGTTCTCCGCTGGGTCACTGCCGGAGAAGAAGTGCAGCTCACGGACAGCGACAAGACTGTCGCCAGAGTGCTACCGCCTGCGCCTGCCGCACCAGACTTCCTGGCTCGTGCCCAGGCGATCTGGGGTGAACAGGCCGAAGGGACGCCGCTGAGCGCACTCGTGGAGGAGGGGCGCGGAACGCGATGATCTATCTGGACACGGGTTGTCTGGTCAAACTCTACTACCCGGAGCCGGAAAGCGCGGCGGTGGTTCGTCGAGTCGCTGGCAGACCGGTGTTTTACACGCCGCTGCATGAGCTGGAGCTGACCAATGCGCTGAATCAAAAACGCTTTCACGGTCAGGCTACGGAGGATCAGGTGGCCGCTGCGCTGGGGCTGATTCAGGCGGACCTTGCTTCAGGCGTGCTCATGGCACCGGCCTCGGTCTGGCGGACGCATTTCCAATCTGCGGTGCAGCTATCCATGTCGCACACGCCGACGATTGGTTGTCGCTCGCTCGACATCCTTCACTGCGCGATCGCCGCAGATCTCCAGGCGGCAGAGTTCATCACCACCGACGGCAGACAGAGTCGTCTGGCGCAGGCGATGGGACTGAGCTGGTCGCCGTTGTAACACGAAGAATCATTCCGTCAGCTTCGCTTCCCTCAACGCCAGCAGCTCATCAAACACGGCGCTGAGTTCGTCGCTGGGGAGCTGCTTTTCCTGGAGGAGTTCGCGGAAGACGTCGCGGGGCTGGAGGTCGTGGAGGGCGGGACCGGTGAGTTGCCAGGGGGTGGCTGCAGTGGCGGGGAGGTCGGCGAGGACTTTTAAGACTTCGAAACGGCCTGCGGCGGCTTCGCGGACCTGGCGGTCGAGGTCGGGCTCGGGGGCGTCGAGCTTCACGGTGACCTCGGCCCAGGCTCCGGCTGGCACGCTTTGAAGATCGGCGGCCAGCGTGGCGCGGTTCACGGTGGAGCGGATGAGCTGGCGGGTGGTGGGGATCGGCAGATTCTGAATGACGATTCTTCTGTCCCCATTCTTCTGTCGATCCGGATCGGGTTTCGACAGGAGAATGGGGACAGAAGAATGGTTTTGAAGGTCGAGGATGACGACGGATTTCTTGTCCGCGGCCTCGGAGAAGCTCAGGAGGATGGGTGAGCCGCTGTAGCGGATGGTTTCGATGCCGGCGACTTTTTGCGGGCGATGCAGGTGGCCGAGGGCGGTGTAGTCGAAGCCGGAAAAGAGGTCCGCGCCGACGGCACCGAGGTTGCCGATGTGGATGTCGCGCTCGCTGTCGCTGGTGGTGGCACCGAGGACGGTGAGGTGGCCCATCGCGATGACGGGACGGCCTTGCGCGAGGTCGCGGCACGCGGCGAGCTGCGCGGCGTAGTGGGCACGGATGGCGGCGCGGAGCTGCTCATGCACGGCGGTGATGGTTTCACCGGCGGTGGCCTGGCGGAGATCGCGCTCACGCAAAAAGGGCACGGCAGCCACGACGGCTCCGCCGAGATCGACGACATTGGTTTCGCCCGCATGGCCGAAGACATGCACGTCGAAGCGCTTCAGCAGCTCACGCGGGGCGTTGAGGTGGGAGGCGGAGTCGTGGTTGCCGCCGGTGATGACGGCCTGCACCGTTTTGAGGTCGGCGAGACGCTTCAAGAAGTCGAAGTAGAGCGCGACGGCATCCTGCGGCGGATTCGCGGCATCAAAGACATCGCCGCTGACGAGCAGGGCGTCGATTTTCTCGCTGCGCAGCGTTTCGAGAAGCCAGTCGAGAAACGCAGCATGCTCCGGCAAGCGGTCACGCTCGACGAGTCGAGCGCCGAGATGCCAGTCTGCGGTGTGGAGGATGCGCATGGGCGGTGCTTTAAACCGGGGACTGTGAGGTGAGAAGCGAGAAGTGGAGCGTGTTCTCGCCAGGACACGCGCTCTCAATCCACATAGCGCAGCTCATTGCTAACGAGCAGCGCCTGACAGAACGCGGCCCAGGCATCGCTGAGGCGTTGGTTGGCGTCGTTTTGCGCCGAGGCGAGCATGAGGTCGGTCTCGCGAAGGAAATCCTGGGCACGGCGCAGCTCGGTCTCGGTGGCATCGCGGGCGAGGGCCTGGCGATAGGCGAAGTGGACGCGGGCCGTGGTGTCTTCAGAGGCCTGCCGCACCTTGCTGGCGAAACGTTTCGACTGCCCGACGATGAAGGCGTTGTTCAGCATGTAGAGCGACTGCGTGGCGAGCGTGCTGGCATCACGCCTGCCGGTGATGGTGGTGGCGTCCGGCAGATTGAAGGGCGTGAGCTCGGGCGGCATGGAGTTCCGCAGCATGAGAAGGTACACACTGCGATGCTGGCTGGGCTGGTGCAGCGGCGGCAGCTCATTGATGAGCACGTCACGATGCTGGATGAGCGATCCCTGGGCGGGCTGCGGATTCAAATCCCCCGTGGCGGCGAGCATGGCATCGCGCACGGACTCGGCGTCGAGGCGGCGGCGGTTGTGACGGGCGTGCAGCAGATTGTCGGGATCAGCCTCGCGGAGTTTTTCGTCACACTGGCTGCTGAGCTGATACGCACGGCTGAGGACGATGCTGCGGATGAGGCGCTTGATGGACCAGCCCTCGCGCATGAACCGCGTGGCGAGGTGGTCGAGCAGTTCGGGATGCGTGGGTTGCTCGCCAGAGACACCGAAGTCATCCGGCGTGCGCACGAGCCCCTCGCCAAAGAGCTGCTGCCACACTCGGTTCACCATGACGCGGGCGGTGAGCGGATGCCGTGGGCTGGTGAGCCACTGCGCGAGTTGGAGGCGGCCGCTTTGCGTCATGTCCGGCAGCAGCGCGGCATCTATCGAGCCGCAGGCGCTGAGAAAGCCGCGTGGCACCTCAGGACCGAGCTTTTTCGACTCACCATCGATGTTGAGTTTGCAGTCGGTGACGGCCTTGGCCTCGCGCAGGCCCATGGCGAGCGGCGCATCGGCGGCGTATTTGAAGGAAGGCTTGGCGGGCGGGCGGTGCGGCGGATTCGCCTTGATGATCGGCTCAACCTCGAAACGCGGGATGACTTTGGCGGCGGATTGCAGCTCATGCAGCGGGGTCTGCGGCGCGGTGAGGCCCTGATGCGCGGCCGCGCCCCACATCGTCTCGCTGCTTTTGAAAATGCCGGCCAGCGCGTAGTAGTCGCGGGTCGGAATGGGGTCGGTTTTGTGGTCGTGGCAGCGGGCGCAGCCGACGCTGAGGCCCATGATGCCGCTGCCGATGACGTTGATCTGGTCGGCGACGACATCCATCTCGAAGTTGTCGTTCATCGCCTTCGCCGGCTTGGCGCCGAGCGCCAAGAGACCGGTGGCGACGAGCTGGCGGTCGCGCTGCGCGGGAGAATCAGCGGGCAGCAGATCACCGGCAAGCTGCTCGGTGATGAAGCGGTCATAGGGCATGTCCTCGTTGAAGGCGCGGATGACATAATCACGGTAACGCCAGGCGTGCGGGAAACTCGGATTACGACTGAGACCGTCGTTGCCGTTTGATTCGGCATAGCGGGCCACGTCCAGCCAGTGGCGGCCCCAGCGCTCGCCGAAATGTGGGCTGTTGAGGAGATGATCCACGACGCCGGGCAGATCTGACGAGTCCACCAAGCTGGACGGCGGTGGCAGGCCGACGAGGTCAAACGAGAGCCTGCGAATGAGCGTGCGCCAGTCCGCATCGGCGGTCGGTTGGTGGCCTTTTTGCTCGATCTTTGCCAGGATGAACGCATCCAGGCTCTCACGCGGCCAGTCGCGCTTTTTCACCACCGGCGGTGTCGGATTGGCAACCGGCAGGAGGGACCACAGCGGCTCCTGCGGGGCTTTTTTCATCTTGCCTGCCGTTTTCGGCACAACTTCGCGCGGATCGGGCGCGCCCATTTTTACCCAGGTGATGAAGTCGTTCACGACCTGCTCCGGCAGCTTCTTTTTGGGCGGCATTTCGAGGCCGTCATAACGCACGGCCTGGATGATGAGGCTTTCGTCAGGCTTGCCGGGAATCAACGACGGCCCCGACTCGCCGCCGACGATCATCTCTGAAGGCGCGTCGAGCAGGAGCTTGCCGCCGAGCTTCTTCGCCCCTTGTGAGTGGCATTCGTAGCACTGCTTCACGAGCACGGGACGGATCTTGCTCTCGAAGAACGCGCGCTGGTCCGGCGTCATGTCCGCTGCCGCCACAAGACCCGCCGACGCCACCAAGAAGGCGATGAAATGATGAAAACGTGAGGGCTGGCGGCTCATGGGCACCTGCCATTACGCCTGTTAGGCCGGTCTTTTTGCCAACGCTCAGCGTTGCAGCAGACTCCGCACCTGATCTTCGGTGTAGGCACCGTCGGTGGTCGAGGTGGCTTCAAGATTGCCGATGATATTTGGCTGTTTTGGCCTGGACTGGGAACGAGAGAGAGCGGAATCGGTTTTGAAGACATCGCCGGAGCCGCGGAAGGAGGAAGAGCCCTCACGCGCCTGCTGGCTGCCGAAGCGCGACTGATCGGCCTTGAAGGCATCCCCACCCATGCGGGACTGCCGGTCGCCGAGTGAATAAGTCATGTCTGCGGCTTGGGAACGCGATTTGCCAAACCAGTTCTGGCTGGTCTTGAATTGCTTCTGCCCGGCATACGAGTTGGCGCCGTTGAAGTTCTTCGAGTGGTGCATCTGCTTCTGGAAATATGTTCCAGCGCCGCCCTTCGACATCTTGGGGTCGGTGATGTACTTCTCATACTGGCTGCGCTGGGAGTCGTCCGGCTTGCGCACGGCGCGCTGCTCCAGGCTCATCTCCGTGGTCTTCTTGGATTTCTTCTCCGGGCCGGAGCACTGGCACAGCATGAAGCCTGCCGAGGCGCAGATCGTCAATGACAGCAGTTGTTTCATGGTTGGAGCGTGGAAGACGAGACAGCCTGGCGGGTGAGAAAGAGCACCTCTTTGCGCACCGCGCCGGGCAGGCGGAACTTGGCCACCTCCTGCTCGATGCCCGCGAGTCTGCCCCAGCTTTGATGGAGTTCAAAGACGAGTTTTGCCGACTCGGCGGGCATCACCCAGCTCATGCGCATGAGGAAGGCCTCGGCGGCCTCAAACTCGCGCTGGCGGATGAGAAACCGCGCGTAGGCGGCATACAGCTCGGGCTGCAAGGTGGTGGTGCCCTCCAGGCGCTTCAGCGCGGCGTCGAACAACTCACGCGCGAGCCCGGCGTGGCCGGTGTCCTCCAACGCGCGCGCCCACTCGGTGGTTTGGGCTCCGCCAGGAAAGGCCAGACGCAACGTTTCAGTGAACAGCTCGCTCACCGCGGCCTCGTCGTTCAAGGCATGGGCCACGCGCACGGAGAGCGGCAGCTTGCGGCCCTGCTCACGCAGCGTGGGGATGCCCGCGATGAGCTGGCAGGCATCCCAGGCCCAGTTCGCACGGCCGCCGGCCAGCATGGCCTCCGCGCTGAGCTCGATGCACAAGCGGTCTTTCTCCTCGGCCTTCTGCCATGCGGAGATGAAATCACGCTGCGCCTCCGAAGAGAGGCTCTTGGTGAAAGCGCTCAGTGCCAGCGCCGCCAGAGGGCGATCCGCGCCAGCGCGTGACTCGGCGCGCAGAATCTTCACCCATCCCGCCGCATGCCTGCCATCCGCCTGACTTTGCAGCCAGGCGTGCAGATCCTTGAGCAGGTCGCGATCCCGCGTCGTGACTCGGAACAACGCGGAAACTTGCGCTCGACCACGCTCGGGCGTCCAGGCGGGATCATTGGCCAGCACCTTGAGCTGCTCCAGCCGCAGCGTGAAACGTTCATGGTCTCCTTTGAGCGTGCGGTCCGCCTGCGTGAGCAGGCTCAGCGCCTCGGCAGCGCGGTCTTTCGCCCGCAGTCCGCCCGCCAGCGCCACCACGCAGGGCAGTGATTTACGCTCGACACACAGCGACATCAGCTCTCGCGTCTCATTCACGTCCGCCGTGGCGGTGGCGATCTGGCAGCGCAGCTTCAGCACCTCCTGGGCCACCGGTTCCAGCGGCTCCGCCAGCGGCACCTCGCGCAGGATTTTCAAAGCGGCCTGCGGCTGGCCAAGGCGCTGCAAAATCTGACCGCGATGCAGGCCCGCCTCGATGTCAAGATCCGTGCCCGCCTGATCGTTCGCGACGTAAGAGGCATGCAGGCGATCCCAGGCGGAGAGCGCGGCCTTGTCGTCCTTCATGCGCTCATTTAGCAACCCCAGCTCGCGCAGATAGGAGACCTCATGCGGGCGGCGGCGCTCCAGCACTTGTGTGAATTTTTCGCGGAAGCCCAGACGGCGCAGCTCGTCGAGATTGAAGTCCCAGGCCAGGAACATGGCGTGTTTCTCACGCAGCGTGTCATCTCCCAGCGCCGGCGGCTTGAGCGGCGCCTCGGCCAGGAGCAGTTGCAACGCAAAGCTCCGCCCAGGCTCGATCTCCATGGCGGTCTCACTCACACGCAGCAGCCACTGCGCGTATTCGGGATTCGACGGCGCGCGCGGCGGAAGCTGACGGTAGATGCTGATGGCCTCACGCGCCATGCCGACGGACTCCAGCCGGCTGCCGAGGTTTCCCAGCGTGTCCACCGAATGCTCCGTGCGAAAATCCACCGCCGCCAGATGCTCGCGGATCATGCGCAGGCGTGTCGGATAATCCGCCGTGCGCAGCCGTGACAGCAGCTCCGTGATGCGCCACTCGCCGAACTCCGAGTCCGAGCGCGGCCCCAGCATGGAGGTGCCATGACGCGAGGCGATTTGATCATTCGAAGCACGCACCACGCCTCCCATCCCCTGCTGCACCAGCAGCGCCTGAATTTCCCGCGTTTCCTCCCACAAGCTGCGCTGATGCAGCGGCTCCTCATAGCGCGAGGAGCCCTGAGGAATCAAACTGCCGCGTGATTCCGTCATCTCACGCTGCGCGATGAACGGTCCGGCCAGAAAACGCCCAAGCGCTTCCGCGCCCTGCTGCTCCGCGCCGGCCAGCCCGGTGATGGCCGACTGACGGATCAAGGTCATGGCGGAAGGCCGCGTGCGTTGCAAACGACGCCAGGCCGTGCGCAATGCCTCCTCACGCTGCTGCTCGGAAGCAGCCATGCGGCTCAGGGCGGCCAGGCTCAGCAGGTAGGGATCATAAGTGGAACGATACCCCTCCGCCGCCACCGCTCCGTTCACCGCGTCTTCCAAATATTTCCGCGCCAGCTCCCAGCGTTCCGCGCTTTCTGCGATGCGAGCGAGGAACAGCGAGTAGTCCATCTCCGGCGAATGACGCGGCAGGCTCTCTCCCAGCGCCAGCGCCTCGTCGTAGCGCTGCTTGTCCTGCAGCTTGCGTGTCAGCTCGATGACCGCCGCATTCCGCAGCACACGCGAATCCCCCAGCACTCGCAGATCCTCCGTGAGAAAGCGGAAGTCCGTCACATCCACCAGCATCGAGGCGCAGGCATGCAGCAGTTCAGCGCGGGCTTTCATCACCTCCGGCAGCCAGCCCTTCTCGCCCGCCCACTGTGTCACTTCGCTCATGCCATGGCTGCGCATGGTCAGCCACACCTGGCAAAATCTCGCCTCAAGCGTGCTCACGTCCGGCAAAACTTTCTTCAACACAGCGCGAAACTCCACGCCTGCACCCGCATAATACAGCGCCCAAAGTTTCTCCACGTCGCCCGCCTTCACATCACCGCTCCATTGCTTGATCCAGGCGCTCAAAGCCGCGCCGCCCTGGCTGTGGCGCAGTTTTGCCAGCTCCTCGATCGCACGCAGCCGCACCAGCGCCGTGTCCTCCGGCAGCTCGGCAAATTCAGCGCGTGGCTGGCCCAGGAAGGCGCGCAGCGTGTCCATTTCCTTGCGCTCCAGGCCGGGGGCGAAGTCCAGCAACGGCACAAGATCGCCCGTGGTCACACCGCCAGTGCTGCGGCGCGTGTCTGTCAGCGGCAATGGGGCACGCACACCTTTCACCGCATAAGTGCCCGCCTTGGCCGGAGCCGCCAGCACCGCCGCCAGATGCTTTTCCGCCTCCGTCTCATCCGCGAAGCGCAAGCATTTCAGCGCCAGCCTGAGACGTGCGCGGCCATCCCATGACTGCACCCGCGCCATCTGCTCGTAAACACGCCGTTCCGCCTCGTCCTGCCCGGTGGTTTGATAATACTTCGCCAGCTCCGCCAGCGCAGACACGTCCTGCGAGAAACGGCTCTCCAGCCTACGCCTCACACGATCTGCCTCGGTGATTTGAAACGTCTGCTCCAGCAGTTCCACCAGCCGGCGCGACTCTGCCGCGATCTCCTTCGGCGGCGCTGTGGCCGCGATCTGTTTTTGGAAATAGATCGCCGCTTTCAAGTCTGATACCTTCAGCGCTGCATCGCGCAGTTGATCCAGCGAGAACGGCGTGTCCGGCGCGGTGTAATACGCCTGCTTCATGCTCGCAAACGCCTTGGCATGCTCGCCGCCACGCTCAAACACCTGCGCCAGCGCCTCATGATAAAAGCCATCGAACGGATGACGCTGCACACGCGACAGCAGCGCGCGCTCCAGCAGTTTCAGGCGGTCACGCGCCACCGTGGGAGCCAGCTCGCCGCCGCTGGCGTCGGAAAACGTCAAACGGTCGATGCAGCGGCGCAGCACCTCGCGACGGCGCTTCACATCCGTCTCACGCTCGATGATCTGCGCCTGCACCTCCACATGCTCCGCGATGCGGTGCTGCCGCAGCAGGATGTCAGCGTAATTTTCCAGCAGCGGCATCGCCGCCGGTCCTTCCACACGTTTCACCGCCTGCTTCCAAAGCGTGAGCGCGTCTTCCGCGCGACGTTGCAGGAAATAAATCTGCGTCAGTGCCGAGAGAAGCTGCCCGGACTCTGGAAACTCACGGTACACACTTTCCAGCAGCCGCGCCGCCTCCACGCCCGGTGGTGGCAGCGGCGTGTTGCTCTTCCACCCCGGACTGTCCCGCTCCACATCCGCCCGGCGCTCCGTCTCCATCAGCAGCTCCGCCAGCCTCAGCGTGTAGCGCACACGGCCCGCGACATCCAGTTCCGAAAGGCGGCGCAACTGCCGCTCCATCAGCGCGAAATTCTCGTCGGCCTGCGCCAGGTCCAGCTTCAACTGCTCCACCACCAGCGACACCGGCCGGTCCCGGCCCGTCACTGGATCAAACTCCAGCGCCTTCAACAATTCATAGGCTTGATCGAATTGATTGGTCCGCAGCGCCCACCAAAAACCACGAAACACGTTGGCTGTTGGATCCTTCGATTTAGAACTGTCGCTCTTCACTGCGGCGATCCTTTTCCGCGCAAAATCCAGCACATGCTCGGACAGCTTCTCACGTGGAGGCCCCTCCCCCTCATCACTCGCGAAACCAGATCCCGTGAACGCGTCCGGCAGCTTGAAATCGCCATTGCTGGCCGGTTTGGCCTCGGTTTTCTGATCCCCCATCAAAATCGATAGCAGCCGCTCATCCACGTCCACACGCTCCTCGTCTGTGGTGCTCGCCTGCCAGGCCTTTTCCACCCATTCCGCCGCCTCGTCGTTATCCCCCTGCTCTGCCAGCAGTTCAGCGAGGCGCAGCCAGGCGTCACGACCCGCTCCGGGTTTGGAGACTGCCTCGCGGGCCAGGATGATCGCGCTATCGATGTTGTTGCTCGCGGCGAGGAAGGCCGAGGCATCGCTCAAGCGCTTCTGCCGTTCCTCCACCGTCCCCGCGCCGCTGGTAAACTCACGCAGCAGCTTGTCCTCCGCCGCCACATCCCGCCGGGCACGGAAAAAGGCCGCGAGTTCGAACACCGCCTCCGCTTTTTGCGGATCACGCGCCACACGAGAACGCAGGATTTTTTCGATCACCGCGTCCAGCGCCCGTGTCTGCGCAAACACCAGCACCTGCTTCTCCACATCCGTGCTGTTTTGGGTGTCGAGAAGTTGGACGAGGCGTTTCACCGCGCTGTCCGAGTCACCACCGCGCAGATCGGCCTCGCAGCGCAGCAGCACGATGGCCGACAAGTCGCTGCCGTCGTTTTTCAGCCGCTCATCCATCAGTTTCGCCGCCTCGGCCGCGCCTTCGTGGTCCAGCAGCGCCCGCACAAGCGCCCAGCGGTAATCCTCCACCTGAGGCACCGCTTTGACGAGCTCACGCAGCCATCTCACTTGCTCATCCACATCCACCGTGATCTCGAAAAAGCGCATCGCGTCGGACAACGCCTGTTCCGAGGGCGGCGCGACCTTCGCCGCCACCACCAGCGCCTTTTGCAAATCCTCCAGCATCCCAAACCGCTCATGCAGACGCACCCGCCGACGGAAAAAGTCGAGATAACGCCCGTCGCGGAAATGCAGCAACGCCAGACCGTCTTTGAGCGCCTTGTCCGCCTGCGCAAACTGGTCGGCATGCTCGTAAATCCGAGCCAGATCGTAGAGCGCGTCCAGTTTGCGCTGCGGGTCTTTTTGATCGGCCAGTTTGGCAAAGAAACTCGCCGCGCGCTCGGGAAATCCCGCCTGAAGGAGCAACTGCGCCACCTGCCGCGCCAGCGCGAAATCCTCCGGCTGCAAACGCGCCGCCGTTTCCCAAGCCTCGGCCGCCTCCGCGTTATTGCCGCTGCCCAGCGCCAGATTGCCGATCTCAATCCACGTCCCGGCGCTTTTGTCAGCCTGTGCAAGCCGTTTGAGCAGCACGATGGCCGCCTCCGGCTGTTTCTGTTCCATCGCCACATCCGCCCGGCTGCGCAGCGCAAACACGTTGGCTGGCTCCGCCTTCAACACCTCGTCATACTTCCCCGCTGCCGCCGCGAGATCACCGCTGCGCCGCAGCAGATGCCCATGCACCAGCAAAACCGCCGGATGCTTCGATGCCGACGCCTGCTGCGAGACGTTATCCACCAGCAGCCTCGTCGAGTCATGCTTCTCATACAACGTCCACAGCAGGTCTAGCACACGGCCGTATTCCGGCTGCTGCACCAGGAGGGAGAGATACTCGTTCGCAAGCCGCGTCTCCCGCTCCGCCCACGGTTTGCTCACCGTCTGAGCCGGGGCTTGCAGAGCCAATGCCACCACCAGCGTCCCCAGGAGACACTTGAATCGAGACAATGGGCCTGCGGCTTCCAGCATAATCTTCGATACGATCATAGCCGCCTTTGCGACCAGCGCCAAGCTGCAACACGTCGAATCAAAAGCGGCAGCTCCGGCGCTAATCGTCCTTCTTCAAAATCGGCTCCGGGCTGATCTTGAGCACCAAAGGACGGTGATCGCTGGCTTTGTCGAAATCACGCGCGGAGTAGATGAAACACCGGCTGTAGTCGATGTGCGGACGCAGCAGGCGGCTGGCGAAGCAGTAGTCGAGCCGCGAATAGGTGTCCGCAGCGTCCCAGAAGTGCGTCCACCCCTCTCCGTCTTTGTCCTTCAGCCAAACGTCCTGCATGGCGGTGTCGCTGGTGCGCGGGCTGCCGATGATGTCGGAAATGGCAGGTTCATTGCGATGCTCGTTGAAGTCGCCATAGGCCAGAATGCGGGCGCCGGGTTCCTGGGTGAAGAGGGTGTCGAGGTGCTTGCGCAGCAGCCGCGCCTCGTTGCGGCGCATCTGCGCCTGATCAGCCTCAGCAACCTCACGCTTCGACTTCAAATGCACGCCCACGCAGTGCAGATCGAAGGTCGGTGTGATTGGAATCGTCACATGCAAGATACCGCGCTGAAACGGCAGCGTCTGCGCACCGAGCTGGTATTTGAGATCGGTCTGGGAGTTGCGCCGTTTGATCGGCAGACGGGAGAGAATCGCCAGACGGCGTGTCTCATCGCCACCATGGGCCAGTTCGGTGTGCGGCAGGTCGATCCCGGCGGTCTTGAGGCGCTTTTGCAGATCAGCTAGATCGTCAGCAGTGCCGATTTCACAAACACCGAGGATGTCCGGCTTGATGGCGGTGAGGATTTTCACCACGCGCTGACGTTCGTCCTCGGGCTTGGGAGACGCGGGCAGCGTCTTGTAAGTCTGCGGGTCGAACCGGTCCATCGTGAGCCAGTTCTTGAGATTGTAGGAGCAGAACGTGAGACGCTCCGGCTCTGCGGCGGAAAGCAGCGCCGCTGCGACAAAGAAAACGGCGGGTCCGAAGACCCGCCGTAGGAATGAAAGGGGCATTGTCATGCCTGCGAAAGCCGCAAGGTTAGGAATCCTGAACGCTGGCCACCGGCTGGCGCTTTTCCTGCGGAGCCTGGATCTGCGGGCGCTCGGCTTCTTCCTGGGCGCTGTGCAGTTCTTTTTCGAACTCGTCCTTGGCCTTTTTGAACTCGCCCATGCTCTTGCCCAGACTGCGGGCAAAGGTGGGCAGTTTTTTCGCGCCAAACAGCACGAGAATGAGGATGGCAATGATGATCAGCTCGGGCGTGCCGAGAGGGCCGAATGCGGCAAGAATATGAGGGGTGTTCATGATGGTACTAGGTTTGCATTGTTAGTGAGGGCTTGCAACGCGGACTTTCAGTCGTTCCCAGTGGGGCCATCGTCCGTTGAGCGGGGTTTGAAAACGAGAAGACCTGAGAGGCCATGAAGTCGTCTTCATCCACCTAAACGTGGCCAAACCCGTCTGGTTAGCAAGAATCTCGTGTCTGGGGTGATTTCCCTGTGGCGCAGGCCGCTGGTCCAAAGGCGGAACCAGCGTTTTGGCGATTGCACACGAGGTTCGAACGCGTAGCAATCCGCCACCATGATTCATAACGTCTATTTCTGGCTCAACGCCGACCTCACCGCCGAACAACGCTCCACTTTCGAGACGGAGCTCATGCACCTGCTGGAAATTGATTACCTGGAGCACGCCTTCGTCGGCAAACCGGCGGACACGGAGAAGCGTCCCGTCACGGACCACTCGTTCAGCTACTCGCTGACGCTGCACTTCAAAAACATGGCGGATCATGTGTTCTACCAGAAAGAGTGCCCCAAGCATTTACGCTTCGTTGACGCGTGCAAGACGTTCTGGGATCGCGTGGTGATCTATGACAGCTCGCCCATCCACTGATTCCCTCCCACGGCCATGCCCTACACCTTCCCCAAGTCCGCCGAACTCTTCGCCCGCGCCCAGCGCAGCATCGCCGCCGGCGTGAACAGCGGCATCCGCAAGATGGAGGCTCCCGTGCCGCTGTATTTCGACCACGGCAGCGGCTCGCGGCTGTTTGATGTCGATGGCAATGAGTACATCGACTTCCAGATCGGCCAGGGGGCCATTCTTTACGGTCACGCCCCAAAAGGCATGGCCGACGCCATCGCCAAACAGGCGCACAAAGGCACGCACTGGGCCGCGCAGAGCGAGCTGGAGATCGACGTGGCCGAGCGGCTGCAAAAAATGATCCCGGGAGCCGAGCGGGTACGCTTCAACAACAGCGCCACCGAGGTGGTGCTGGCCGCGCTGCGCCTGGCGCGTGCGCACACCGGCCGGCCGCTCGTTCTGAAGTTTGAAGGGCATTACCATGGCTGGGCGGATGAAGGACTCGTCGGCTTTGCCCCGCCGCCAGACAAATGGGGCAGCGAGGACGACCCCACGCGGCTGCATCCGAGCCAGGGTGTCATTCCCGAGGTGCTGAACACTTTCGTCGTGGCCCGCTGGAATGATCCTGAGCACCTGCGCCAGCGCGTCAAAGAACATCACGGCCAGATCGCCGCGATCATCTTTGAGCCGGTGCTCTGCAACACCGGTTGCATGCCTGCCGCGCCCGGCATGTTCTCGACCATCCGCGAACTGTGCGATGAAAACGGCATCGTCATGATCGCTGATGAAACCATCACCGGCTTCCGCTTCGGCGCTGGCTGCGCTCAAACGCATTACGGCTTCATACCGGATCTGACCATCCTCGGCAAGGCCGTGGGCGGCGGCGTACCCTTCGCGGCGCTCGTTGGCAAAGAAAAGTTCTTTGCCAAGATCATCAGCGGCGAGGTCGTGCATGCCGGCACCTTGAACGCCAATCCGCTCTGCCTCGCCGCCGCGAAGTGGTGCCTGGATGAAGTCATCGCGCTTGGCGACAAGCATCCGGCCGGAGTCATCGCCCTCGGCGAGCAGTTGATGGCTGGCCTGTCCAAACTGGCCGCGCAACACAACATCCCGCTCCAGCCGCAAGGCCCCGGCCTGGTCTTCCACGCCGCCATGCTCAAGCCGGGTGCGGAAAACGGCCCGATCACGAGCTACCGCGACTATGTGCGCCGCCAGGACGCCCCGCGTTGGGCGCATCTGCGCCGTTTCCTCCTCGAAGAAGGCGTCCGCGCCATCGAACGCGGCCTCTGGTTCATCAGCCTCGCCCACACCCAGGCCGACATTGACGAGGCGCTGAAGCGTGCGGCGCTTGCTTTTGCCCGCCACGCGGCAGAGTGGAAAGCTCCATGCTGATCTCCGAGATTTTTTACTCCGTGCAGGGCGAAGGGACGCTGGTGGGCGTGCCGTCGGTGTTTGTGCGGACTTCGGGGTGCAATCTGCGCTGCGGGTGGTGCGACACGCCGTATGCATCCTGGAAGCCGGAAGGCACGGAGATGAGCGTGGAGGCCATTCTCGATGCTGTGGAGGCGTGTCCGACACGGTTTGTCGTAGTGACGGGCGGGGAGCCGATGGTGGCGAAGGAAATGCCGCACCTGCTGGCAAAGCTGCGTGAGGGCGGCAAGCACATCACCATTGAAACGGCGGGAACCATCGCGCCGGAGGGTGTGGCCTGTGATCTGGCCTCGATCAGCCCGAAGCTGGCGCATTCGACACCGGATGAGGCCTTGGCGGGCAAGGCGTGGGTGGAGAAACATGAGCGTCTGCGGCTTCAGCCTGAGGTTTTGCGGGCGTGGTGCTCGACGTATGATTTTCAGCTCAAGTTCGTCGTCGCCACCGAGGCGGATGTCGAGGAGGTACGCAGGGTGGTGGAGTCGATGGGCGTGCCTGTGCCGCCGGAGAAGATTCTGCTGATGCCGGAGGGCATCAAGCCCGAGGTGCTGCGCTTGCGGCAGGCGTGGCTGGTGGAAGTCTGCAAGCAGACCGGCTGGCGCTACACACCGCGACTGCACATCGACCTGTTTGGCAATCAGCGTGGGACATGAAACGGACGCGCTCGAACCTTTCGAGAAACCTCTGGGCGCTGGTGTGGACGCTCGTGGTGGTGTTGCAGTTGTGGGATCACTTTCGTGACAAACCGGCAGCGCCAACACCGGAGCCGGACGGACACTTCGTAACGCTCACCAACGCCCGTCTCGTGGATGATGCCAACAACGATGGCGACAGTTTCAGGATGGCGCATGACGGCGGAGAGCAGGTGCTGCGGCTGTACTTTGTCGATTGCCCGGAGAAGCGGCAGTACAAGCTGGTGGAGGGCCGTTTGAAGGATCAAGGGGGCTATTTCGGCGGCCTGAGCATCCCGCAGACGCTGAACGTGGGCCAGGAGGCGAAGACCTTCACCGAAACACGGCTGCGCGAGCAACGCTTCACGGTGCAGACGCGCTGGGAGCGTGTGTATGACAGCGAGCGTGTGTATGCGGTGGTCTTGTTCGAGGATGGCGAGGACTTGGCGGCAAAACTGGTGAAGGCGGGCCTGTGCCGCATCCACACGAAAGGCACGCTGATGCCAGACGGGCAGCGTGAGTTCGATTTTGAAGCACGGTTGCGTAGCTTGGAAAAAGAAGCCAGGGCGGCACAACGTGGCGCGTGGGGCAAGCCGAAGCGCGCAGCCGCTAAGCCAAAAACGTGAGCAGCGGCACATCCGCCGGAGCGAGCGGATAACCTGCCAACTGCGGGCGCTCCACCCAGACGAGGCCGGTGTGCTCATGTGGATGCGGTTCTGGGCTGTCGGCGGTGAGTTCGCAGACAAAGGGGACCATTTCGACAATGCACCACGGATATTCATGCGTCACCGCAGACAGGGTTTGAAGAATGCGCACCTCGCAGCCGAGTTCCTCACTCAATTCACGATGCAGCGCGGTCTCGGCGCTCTCGCCACGCTCGACCTTGCCGCCGGGAAACTCCCACAGCCCGCCGAGTTTTTTGTCCGGCGGACGTTGGGCGAGAAGCACCCGATCCCCACGCACGATGATGGCGCAGACAACGGAGACGGGCGGCTGAACGTGCATGGGCTCAGGATTTCGCGACGGCGAGCGCCGCACGGGCGGTGCGCAGCGCGGCATCTGGCACGCTGAGCTTGGCCATGCTGGAACGCATGCGGCGGCCGACGGCATCGTTGTTGGTGAGGATGCTCTCCACGGCGGCGGCGGTCTCCTGCGGTGTGCGGGTGACGACACCGCCGTCGATCTTCGTGAGCAACTCGGCATTCCCTTCCTCCTGGCCGGGCACGACATAGTCGATGACGGCGGGGATTTTGGCCGCGAGCACCTCGTGCAAGATGGCGCCGCCGGCCTTGCAGATGACAACATCGTGCGTGCGAAGGAATTCAGGGATGCGCTTCGTCCAGCCGATGATTTCCACGGTCTCGGGAGGCAGTGAATCGGTGAAGCGGCGCAGGATGTGATGCAGGCGTGAGGCGTGCTTGCCCACGGGCAGCGTGAGCTTGGTTCCAGCCAGCAGTTGCGGCCTCAGCGCCTCCAACGTTGCCCGCACATGCCGCCCAGTGGTGGAGGGCAGGTAAAGAATGCGCGCCGCTGTCTGCGGCGGCTGCTCTGGCAACGGCTCGGTGAAGGCCAGGCTGACAGGGAAGCCAGTGACGCGAATTTTCGACTCCGGCACGCCAAAATCGGTGACAACCTTCTTCGTCTCGTCATCGGCCACACAAAACAAATCGCTGCCGGACATGACCCAGATGCGGTTCACGCTGATGGAGTCGGTGATGACGGTGCAGAGCGGCGGCACGGGCTGCTTTCGCGCCAACGCCTCCAGCAGCACGGCGTAAAGCGGGTAGGTGCTGACGATGAGGCGCGGCTGCTTTTCGTTGAGGCGCTTTTTGAGATGGTTCAACAGCCCGGTCTGCCAGACGGAGTCCGGCCCGGTGACGCTGCGTTTGCCCATTAGCTCATAAGTAACGCGCCAGGCGGCGGGGAAATGCGTGATGGCCTGCTGGTAGAGAGCCTTCGTCACGGCGGCGGTGCGGGGCATGGCCTCGTCGAGCAGATCCGTCATCTCGATGGCCTCGCCGGGACACAGACGCGTCAGCGCCTCTGCCACGGAACGCGCCGCAGTGTTGTGTCCATCGCCATAACCGGCGGTCAAAATCCAAATCACACGGCCCACCGCTGGCGGGAAAAAGGCCCAAAACAAGCAAAAAGGCGGATGCAGAGACGTTGTTGACAATATTTCACAAAAGTTAAATGATAGCCGCACTTTATGAAACGGCAGCGCCCCATCACGAGGAGCCAGTTTCTCGCCGCCGCAGTCACCCTCGCGACGGTGCTGATCATGCTCACCCCGCTGCGCCGCGGACCAGACGCCATGTCCTCGCGGCAGGCCGGCTGGATGCCGCTGCTCAATCTCGGCGGCCTGGTGGACACGAGCGCGTTTCATCGGCTGGAGGTTTCGGATTCGCGACATCATGCCAGTGAGGCACCCTTGGTCCGCCTGCCCGCGACCGCGCCATGAGCGGTCGGTTCAAGCCTCCCGGCCAGTGCCCAGCCTGCGGCGAATGGGTGAGACGCGGAGCCGCCGCCTGCGATGACTGCGGGGCCTGTGAAAAATCCGGCTGGAGCGGCAACACCGACGCCGACGGCCTGGATCTGCCGGATGACGAGTTCGATTACGAGGACTTCGTCGCGCGGGAATTTGGCGGCAAGAGTTCCAAACAAGCGCTCACCTCAAATGTCTGGTGGTGGGTCGCCCTGGCGCTGCTGATTGTACTGGTGGTCGGTGCGCTGCTGCCGGCCTTCGGCTAAAGCGCGATCCGTTTGGCGATCTCGGCAATGAAAAGGCCGTTGTGTCCGGCTTGCAGCACGAGAAACACGCCAAGCGCCGCCATGACCGGCCATTGCAGCCAGGACCAGCGTCGCAACGGCTGCTCAACGCCCAGACCCACGAGTGCGATAACCGCAGGCGTCCACAGGGCCGAGTGAAGCAGGCGCTCACCCGGCGCTTCAAGCGCACCATAAAACAGCACCAGCCAGCCGCCAAGCAAGAGCGCCGCCACGGCAGTTGCGCTCGATCTCATCGCCCAAGGCAGGCCGATGAAGCCCAGGATCAACAACATGAGCCAGACCGCGCCGATGCCATGCTGCACGTCCATTTCCAGCCAGCGCCCTTCGGCGAGCGTGACCGTGCGGCGATCTGACTCAACCGTCGAAACTGTCGGAGCGATCACGTTGGCGAACAAGACATCCTGCATCCGGGCCGCCCAAGGGACATCAACGACTTGTCGCGAGGCCTGATTCAGCGTTCCCACCGACTCACGCAGCACTGCGGCAGGTGAAACGGCTCCACTGCCCGGATAGGCCCAGCTTTGGAGTTTCATGGCCCCCAGCGTCACCAGCAGGAGCAGCACTGCGCTGATGAGGCCGCTGAACAGTGGCCGCACGCTGCCACCCGCACGACTATTCCGCACCGCGCCCACTAGCACCAGCAGCAGCATGGGAATGACATTCCACAGCGAGCAACAACACGCATAAAACGCCGCTGCTGGAAACTCCCACCAGAAGGCCGCCCGCCCACGCGCCACAGCAGCCAGCGCCGCCATGAGTCCCAGGGCGCTAAAAATCTGCGGCAGCGGCAGCGCCGCGAACAAACCAGCCGCCGTGGAGACCCCAAGCACGCTGGCAAATAACACCGCCCGCAGACGCGCCACGCCACAGCACATGAGCGTGAGGTAAAGCAGCACCACGATAAGCGCTCCGGCGGCAGATGTCATGGCCGCCACCGCATGCTTGGCAGCGGCACCGGGGCTGTCAGAAAACAGCAGCCATAAAACAGCCAGCACCCGTGCCGGATGATGATGCAACAGCAAGAAGGCGCTCCCCTGCCCTGAGCCACGCACACCCGCCCGCGCCGGTTCCGAGGTCAGATCGGTGAAAAAAGCCGCCGTGTTCGCGGACAGCACCACATCATCCTTCAAATACAACGCCGTCTTCTCCAGCTTCAAATGAGCGGCAAAGAACAGGCTGTAAAAAATAGCGAATAACACCGGGCCGATGCCACGCCAGCGGCGGTGCAGTTGGGCGGCTTGTTTCAAATCATCGTCCGGCATGATGCGTGGCACTCAAGAGGTGCCACGCGCGTCTGCCAAGTCCGGCGGACGAAAAAAACACCCCTCACTCAAACCGCAGGATATACTCGCCTTCCTTTTGCAGGTGCAGGCGGTCACGGGCGGCCATTTCGAGGTAGGCGTTGTCGTTTTTGATCCACTCCATGCGTCGCAGGAGCTTGTCGCGGTCGCTTTTCAGCACGTCGCGCTCGGCCTGGAGCTGTTCGAGCTTGCCGCGCATGGCGGCCTGCTTGTCCATGGGATTGTCACACAGGACATAAACCACGGGAATGGTGAGCAGCAGCAGAACGAACCGCGCCACCTTGAGAACGGCGCGCATCCAGGTCTCCCAGGTGCCCTGGGGTTCGGATGCGCGCAGTTCACGGTAGTTCATCGGCGTTTAGACTTTCATGCGGCCACCGAAGATGGCGTTTTCACCGAGTTCCTGCTCGATGCGCAGGAGCTGGTTGTACTTCGCGATACGGTCGCTGCGGCTCATGGAGCCAGTCTTGATCTGGCCGCAGTTCGTGGCGACGGCGAGGTCGGCGATGGTGTAATCTTCGGTTTCACCGGAGCGATGGCTCATGACGGCGGTGTAACCATGACGGTGGGCGAGATCGACAGCGTCCAGAGTCTCGGTGAGAGAACCGATCTGGTTCACCTTCACGAGAATGGAGTTCGCCACGCCCAGGTCGATGCCCTTCTGGAGGAATTCAACGTTGGTGACGAAAAGATCGTCGCCGACGAGTTGGGTGGTGGCACCCATCTCCTTCGTGATGATGTCCCAGCCAGCCCAGTCGCCTTCGGCACAGCCGTCTTCGATGGAGATGATCGGGAACTTCTTCTTCAGCTCGGCGTAGTAGGCCACGAGTTCGGCGGCGCTGCGCTCGGACTTGTCGGACTTCTTGAAGACATACTTGTTCTTGGCCTTGTCGAAGAACTCGGAGGAGGCCACGTCGAGAGCGATGAAGATGTCCTCACCGAGTTTGTAGCCAGCCTTGTCCACGGCCTGGGCGATGACTTCGAGGGCGTGGTCGGCGCTCTTCAGCGTCGGGGCAAAGCCGCCTTCGTCACCGACGGCGGTGCTCAGACCGAGATCGTGCAGGATTTTCTTCAGCGAGTGGAAGATCTCGGCACCGTAGCGCAACGCTTCGGAGAAGGTCGGAGCACCCTTCGGCATGATCATGAACTCCTGGAAGTCGATCGGGGCATCGGAATGCGCGCCGCCATTGATGATGTTCATCATCGGCACGGGAAGCACCTTGGCGTTCGGGCCGCCGATGTATTTGTAGAACGGCACGCCAAGAGTGGCCGCAGCAGCCTTGGCAACGGCCAGGGAAACGCCGAGGATGGCGTTCGCACCGCACTTGGACTTGGTCTTCGTGCCATCGACTTCGAGCATGGCCTTGTCGATGCCGACCTGGTCTGCGGCGTCAGCGCCGATGAGGGCGTCAGCGAGTTCATTGTTCACGGCATCGACGGCCTTGAGCACGCCCTTGCCGAGGAAGCGCTTCTTGTCGCCATCGCGCAGTTCAAGGGCTTCGTGTTCGCCGGTGCTGGCACCGCTGGGGACTGCCGCACGGCCCATGGCACCGCCTTCGATGTACACATCCACTTCAACTGTGGGGTTGCCGCGTGAGTCGATGATTTCGCGTCCGATGATGCGTGCGATGTTGAGTTCGTCCATGAGAATAGATTATTTAAGTTTTGCTAATTAATTGGGATTTTTCAAGAGGGGTTTCCAGAAATTTCCGGGGGCGGGCTTCATACACGGATGCGGCTGGCGCTCAAACGGTAGTTTTGGCACCGAAGCAAGAGACGAACCAAGTTGCCTTGGCAAAATGGGCAGGCACCCCGGTTACCCGATGATTTCCTTGATCGGATGCTGCGGCAGCACGCCGGTGAGGCGCGCGTCGAGGCCTTGGAATTTGTAGCTGAGGCGCTCGTGGTCGATGCCGCACTGGTTGAGGATCGTGGCGTTGATGTCGTTCAGGTGCGCGGGGTCGGTGGCGATGTTGTAGCTGAAGTCATCGCTCTCGCCGTAGCTGGTGCCGCCTTTGATGCCGCCGCCGGCCATCCACATGCAGAAATTTCGCGGATGATGATCGCGACCGTAGTTCGTCTCTGAGAGACCGCCCTGCGAATAGACCGTGCGGCCAAACTCACCGCCCCAGATGACGAGCGTGCTGTCGAGCAGGCCGCGCTGTTTCAGATCGGTCAAAAGAGCGCCGATGGGCTGGTCGGTGTCGCGGCATTGGAGGCGGATGTCGCTCGGCAAATTGCCGTGCTGGTCCCAGCCGCGATGCAGCACCTGCACCACGCGCGTGCCGCGCTCGACGAGACGACGCGCGAGGAGGGCGCTGGCGGCAAAAGTGCCCGGCTTTTGCACCTCGGGGCCATACATGTCGAGCGTGGCCTGGCTCTCGGATTTCAGATCGACGAGCTCCGGCACGCTCGTCTGCATGCGGAAGGCCATCTCATACTGCGAGATGCGCGCCTGGATCTCCGGATCGCCGAACTTCTCAAAGCTGTGCGCATTCATCTGCGCCAGCGTGTCGAGCATCGCGCGACGATTGGCCGGCGAGACGCCATCTGGATTCTGAATGTAGAGCACCGGATCGCCCACGGCACGCAGTGCCACGCCGCTGAACTGGCTCGGCAAAAAGCCGCTGCTCCACATGCGGGTGAAAAGCGCCTGCGCCATCGCCTTTGCGCTCCACGTCGGCGTCAGCACCACAAAGGCCGGCAGATCATTGCTCTCGCTGCCGAGACCGTAGGCCAGCCACGAGCCGAGGCTCGCAAAGCCCGGCACCTCGCGTCCGGTCATCACAAACGTGCACGCGGGGTCGTGGTTGATCGCGTTCGTGTGCACCGTCTTGATCAAAGCGATGTCATCAACGTGCTTCGCCGTGTGCGGCAGCAACTCGCTCACCCAGCGCCCGCACTGCCCATGCTGCGCGAACTTGAAAAGGCTCGGTGCCACCGGAAAACGCGCCTGCTTGCTCGTCATGCCCGTCAGTCGCTGACCGCCCTGCACGCTCGGCGGCAAATCCTTGTCATACCACTGCTGCAGGCCCGGCTTGTAATCCCAAGTATCGAGCTGCGACGGCCCGCCATTCATGTGCAGATAAATGACCGCCTTCGCCTTCGCCGCAAAGTGCGGCAGCCCCGGCAACGGCTCATGCACCTGCGTTTTGGAAGCCGCAAAAGCCTCCCGGCCCATCGCATACGTCAAACCGAGACCTCCAAGGCGCAGTCCGCTGTGCCCGAAGAACTGACGGCGGGTTTGGAGGAGATTGGATTCGAAAAGAGGGTTCATGGGGGAAAAGTGTTTCAAGTTTCAGGTTTCGAGTTCCAAGTTTGCCCGTCCGCTGGTCTAAACAGCTCAAACATGGACTTCCATTTGTCAGGATAAACATGGGTTCCAAGATGATGGCTGAATGGGTATATCTTTTCTTTGAATTTCAGGTCTCCCGACAGCTCCTTCCAAGTGATGCCGATGTCATGATACTCGATAATTCGTTGGTTCGAGACAGATGAACCCGGAGGTACAATTCCAATCAAGTATTTCTTCCCCTTATCAACGGACGTCAGGTCATAACAATCACCAGCCTTAACCAAATCATAACCAGCGCCATAGAGTCGAAGAGGCTTAGCCGTCTCCAGCCGCATTTGGGCTATATTTCTAAAGCAAGCATGGTCGGTGACATCACGGCGATATGAACAACTGACCATCAAAGCCAAGCTGAGCGCTAGAAAGAGGGGCTTAGAATTCATGCGCTCAGTTGCGGGTGACAGTTTCATCGAGGTTGAGCACCAAATTCGCGATCAAGGTCCACGCAGCAGTCTCAGCAGGTGCGGCGATCTTCTTTGGAGTCGATTCGCCGACTGAAATGGCCTTCTCGGCGGCTTTGGGGTCTTTTTGGTAGAGTTCGCGTTGTTTCGTCAAAGCGGCGGTGAGCATCGAAAACTCCTTCGAGTCCGGTTTACGGCTCAAAACGGTGCGGAAGAGCCAGTGGAGGCGTTTTTCGTCGTCTTGGCCACCTTCGGCGATCACGCGTTCAGCGAGGGCTCTCGCGGCTTCGAAGTGCTGGACGTCGTTCATGAGCTGGAGGGCTTGCATCGGCGTGTTGCTGCGTTCGCGGCGGGTGCAGCTTTGCTCGCGGTTCGGCGCGTCGAAGTTGCTCATGAAGGGCGGTGGGGCGGTGCGCTTGAGGAAGCTGTAAAGGCTGCGGCGGTAGAGCGCAGGACCGTGGTCTGGCAGGTAGTAGCGCGTGTTGCTGTCGCCGTAGCCGACGGGTTCCCAGATGTTCGGCGGCTGGTAGGTGCGCACGCCGCGACCTCCCATTTCGAGATTGATGAGGCCGCTGACGAAAAGCGCGTTGTCGCGGATCTGCTCGGCATCGAGCCGCACACGCGGCCCGCGGGCGAGCAGACGATTTTCCGGGTCATTCCTGATTTTAGATTCCTGATTCCTGAATCCCTCTGAATAGGAAGCCGAATCAGGATTCAGGAATCTTGAATCAGGAATCCCTGAGGCCTGTTTGAAGGCTTTCGTCATCAAAAACTGCTTGAGGAGCTGTTTCACATTCCAGCCGCTCTTTTGAAACGTGACTGCGAGATGATCGAGCAACTCCGGATGGCTCGGAGGCTCGCCCTGGGAGCCGAAATCGTGGCTCGTCTTCACCAAACCGATGCCTAAAACTTGCTGCCAGAAGCGATTCACCGTCACGCGGGCCGTCATCGGGTTTTCAGCGGCCACGAGCCACTGCGCGAGATCGAGTCGCGTGGCGCGAGCACCGGATTTTTTCAGCGGATGAAAGGCAGCGGGCGTGGTGGGCTCGACCTTGTCGCCGAGTTTGTTGTAGGCACCACGCATGGCGATGAAGGTGTCCCGCGGCTTTTCTTCATCACGGAAGATGAAGGTGCCCGGAATGGCCAGATCGGCCGCAGAACGGGCCGCGAGCGCGTTTTGCCAGGCCGCGCGATGCTTCGCGAGGTCGTCATTCACCGGCTGTGCGATGCGGGCGAGGTAGAAGCGCAGCAAGGCCTCGCGCTGCTTCGCGTCCGTGACCTTCTCCGGCGCGGTGGCGAGCGTTTTGGCGAGCGCGGCAGGCAGCTCGGGCGGATTTTTCTTCGCGCCGCTCATGAGCTTCCACCAAGTGGCAAAGGAAGTCAGCGCATGCTTGTCGGGACGTGACTGGCCGCTGACCTCGCAGCGATCAAACACCGCGGTGCCGCCAAATTGCTGCATGCTGACGACATTGATGCGCGTGCCCGGTTTGAAGCCGAGCACGGCGACTGGATCAAAGCTAAGCTGCGTCCACTCGCCGCGTTTGGGCAGCGGCCCGACGACCACATCGCCTTCCTGCGCATACGCGGTGCCATCGAAGACGCTGCCATCGCCCCAGACGACGCGTTTGTTGTTCAGCTCGACGCTCACCGTGCGCGGCGTGTTCAGCGGATCGAGCCGCACCCAGACGCTGAAGCGTGGCGAGTCGCCGAGCACGACGGGCGTGAGCGTGGGCGTGATGTTTTCCTCGCTGAACTGGCCGTTGCTGAGCTGCAGCACGCGTTGGCCGGCTTTTGCGCCGAACGCGGGCTCATTCAGCCAGGCGCTGGCATTGCGGGTGGTGTTTCGCGTTTCCGCGCCGTAGGCGAAAACATCGTCAAAGATGACCTGCGTGATGCTTTGAGCCTCTGCAGCCGCTTTTTCCGCGAAGACGGCTTTTTGCGCCGCGGCATCGAGAGCCTTCACTGTGGTGCTTTCGGCCGCAGTGGCTGCATCGAGCGCTTTTTGCTGATCCGGCGTCGGCAGGCGCAGGTAGGGCTCCGTGGTGTTGATGTTTTTGTCCATCGGCGGATCGGCGCTGCTGTAGAAGAAGGCGTAGAGCGAGTAAAACTCCGCCGTGGTCAGCGGATCGTATTTGTGATCGTGACACTGCGCACAGCCGCCCGTCAGGCCCAGCCAGGCCGTGGTGAGCGTGGCCGCGCGGTCCACGGCGTAGAGATGGCGGTATTCCTCATCGATCGCACCGCCTTCACTGGTGGTCACATTGCAGCGCGAGAAGCCAGTGGCGATGAGTTGATCGCGCGTGGCATTCGGGAGTTGGTCGCCCGCGATCTGCCACACGGTGAATTGATCGAAAGGCAGGTTCTCATTGAAGGCCCGTACCACCCAGTCGCGGTAGGCCCACATGTTGCGCTCGTTGTCGAGATGCAGGCCGTGCGTGTCCGCGTAGCGCGCCACATCCAGCCAATGCCGCGCCATCTCCTCGCCAAAGCGCGGCGACTTCATGTAGCGGTCCACCATCGCCTCGTAGTTACCGTTTTTTAAATAGGCATCCACCTCCGCCAGCGTCGGTGGCAGACCGGTGAGCGTGAACGACACGCGGCGGATGAGCGTCTCTTTGTCCGCTTCGTCCGCGAAGGCGAGCTTGTCCTTGGTGAGACGATCTAGCAGGAAGGCGTCGATGGTAGAAGTCGTTTCAAGTTCCAAAGTTTCATGTTTCAAGATGCCTGACTTGGAACCTGAAACTTGAAACTTGGAACTCGAAACGGGCTTCTCAAACGCCCAGTGCTTCTGATACGGCGCGCCTTGCTCGATCCAGAGCTTGAGCGTGTCCTTCTGCTTCTGCGTGAGCTTCTTGTGCGACTTCGGCGGCGGCATGAGGTCATCCTCGTCCGTCGTGATGATGCGCTGCCAGACCTCGCTCTTCGCCAGATCGCCCGGCTTGATCGGAAACGCGCCGTCCTTCGCCGTGTAAGCACCTTCCGGCGTGTCGAGCCGCAGCTCGGCCTCGCGCTTCTTCGAATCGAAGCCGTGGCACGCGAAGCAGTTCTCCGAGAGGATCGGGCGGATGTCGCGGTTGAAGCTGAGCGGCTCCTCCGCAGCGGCGGTCAGCGCCAGCGGGAGCAAAATTGGGGCGAAACGGGTCATAAGGAAAGTCGGTTTGAAAGGCTTACGCGGAAGCGTCACCAAACCTTCTATCCACCACTTGCCGTTTCCAGACAAACTCTTGGCTTATTTTGTCGCTACAGAATTCACCCAATCGCCCGCTTGAGCGCATTCTTTGTGATCCGCTGCACTCTCTCATCCGGGCCATGCGGCCGTGAGAAGTGGCTCCAGGGAATCATATGGCCGGGAGGATCGCTGAGACCCTGGCTCCAGAAGATGGTGGTGGCGTTGAAGACGATGTTCTTCTTGGGGCCTTCAAAAACCGTGGCGGCGTATTTGCCGAGGCGCACGCCACTCGCCCAGACATTGCCTTCGGCGATGACTTCGAGACCGGGGCGTGCGGTATCGGGATCGCCGTGGAATTCCCAGCCGACGAGGCCTGGGATGCTGTCGCCCTTTTTCATGCCAGTGCCTTCAAAGAGCCAGTGATCCGGCTTCGCGCAGGTCCAGTCGCCGCCGCCGTTGAAGGGGACGATGGTGCGCGCGCCGATGATATCGCGCTCATCGGGGCCGGGATTCTCGAAGGGACCGAGTATCTTGGAATACGCTGCCTTTTCATCCTCGCGGAACTCGCCATAGCAGGTCTCGCGGGTGAGACGGCGGTTGGGCTCGCCTTTGGCATTCGGAGTGAAGGGCGTGACCATGTAAACGTCGTTGGCCGAGAGCCACAGTACGCTAAGGCCGTCGTTGATAGCCTGCTTGACGTTATGAAACTGTCGCACGTCCCAATACTCGTCGTGGCCGATGCTGATCATCGTTTTGACGCGGGCGAGGTTGGCGGGATCGAGATTGTCCACGTTCGAGCAGTAGGTGACGTCGTAGCCTTCCTTTTCGAGCCAGTAGCACAGCGGGTATTCCCACAACAGGAACTCGCCGCTGCCCATGCTCTGCGGGTTGTCGAAGATCTGCACGTATTTGCCGTAAGGCCGGTCAAAGCTGCAACTGACGCCCGGTGCATGCGCGGCACGCGGATCGGTGTAGAGCGATTCATTCACCGGCCAGCGGTTGTAGGCCTGCCAGGTGTTGTCGCTGCATTGGAAGAGAATATCGGCGGGGCGGTCGTCTTTGACGATGAAGATGACGTAGCTCTGCCAGTAGGGCTTGTCGGCGGCCTCGGGCAAGGTGGAGAGCCGTCCGAGATACACCCCACTGGGCCAATCGGTGGGAATGGTGAGCGAAGTGGAGGCTTCCCACTGACATTCTCGCAGTCGATTCTCGCCCATCTCAGGCATGGGCTGCACTTTGCCTTCAAAAGGACCGAGCGTGGTCATCAGGCGCGAGCCAGCGCCGTCGTAGTAGCCCATGCGAAAGATGTCGATGGTGAACTTGGAGACAGGCTTCGTGCTGACAAAAATGTCGAGCTTCTCACCCGCTTTGATTGACTGGCGTGAGCAGTAGCCCTCAATGAGCGAGGTTCTGTAAGACTTCGCGCTATCGGGCATTATGCGCGTAAGCTGGAAGCTGGCACCGGCCTTGGCGTTCTCCGTTTTGATGAGATCGGGCTGACGGGAAGCTGCGCTGGCGGTGGTTCGCACGCTGGAAGCAATCGCGGCGGCAGTGCTAGTTTTGAGGAAGTCTCGGCGGTCCATGATGAAGCAATACGGGACAGAAGCAGCGCGTATAGCAAGCGATGCCGATTCATCTCACCTCACGCCGTCAGTTCATCGCCCAACTCGGAGCCGCAGTGGCATTTTCGAGCGTGGAAACGTTCGCAGCCGAGTTGGATGAGAACTTGATCGCTATTCTAAACGACACCCACATCGGAGCGCAGCATCCGGCGAGCGCTTCGATCCCGACGAATCTGCGCAACACCATCGCGTGGCTGCTGGCACTGCCGAAACGGCCTGCTGCGGTGATCATCAATGGTGATCTGGCCTTGAGAGACGGGAAACGTGGCGACTACGAGTACTTCGCCACATTGATCGCCCCACTGCGCGACGCGGGCGTCTCGCTGCATCTCACCATGGGCAATCACGACGACCGCGCGATCTTCTACGAGGTGCTGAGAAATGAAAAACCCGAATCGCCCGCTGTGGAGTCAAAACACGTTGGTGTGGTGAAACTGGCGGGCGCGAACTTGTTCCTGCTCGATTCACTGAAAGCCACCATGATCACGCAGGGACTCATTGGCGATGCGCAGATGGATTGGCTGACGAAATTGCTCGATCAGCATGCGGACAAGCCCGCGCTTCTCTTCGCCCATCACAATCCACGTCTCGGGGGCGATCCGATACACTTCCCCGGCGGCCTCGAAGACTCTGAACCACTCTGGAAGGCCATCACCGAGAGAAAACACGTCAAAGCCTACATCCACGGCCATATCCATCATCGCGACTTCTTCATGCACGAGGGCATCCACATCCTGAACACACCTGCGACATCGTATGTGGCGGATAAGAAGACCTCGACCACCGGCTGGACGATGCTGCGCCTCACTCCAAACAGCGCGGAGGCCACAACGCACACGCATCAGGCGGACCACGCTTGGAATGGCGTGAAGGTGGACTTGAAGTGGCGGAGTTGAGCAAGATCGAGCACTTGCGCCCGTAGTTTGGCCCCGTTGTGAGTTCATTCATTCCACAGATTCGCGTTTCTCGACGCAGTGTTCTCCATGCCGGAGGCATGGGCATGCTGGGCTTTGGATTGAATCATCTGGCGGCGCATGGAGCACCGGCGGCCAAACCCGGCATCGGCCTTGGAAAGGCGAAGTCGGTCATTTTGATCTTCAACGGCGGAGCACCGAGCCACATCGACCTGTGGGATCCGAAGCCGGACGCGCCTTCGGAGATCCGGGGCGAGTTCAAGACCATCAAAACGAATGTGCCGGGCATTCACATCACGGAGTTGCTGCCGCAGATGGCGAAGCGCATGGACAAGCTGGCGCTGATCCGCTCCGTGCATCACGGTCACAGCAGCCACAATGGCGGCATGCACTGGGCCACGGTGGGCAGGCCCTATCGCTTGGACAGCACGCTCATCACGCCGAGCCCCACAGACATTCCCGGCGTCGGCACGCTCTGTGGCTGGCTCGCTCAACGGGATGGCTTCAGCCAAGGTGTGCCGCCGTATGTCATCACGCCGTTTCCGCATTGCGACAGCAAGGTGTATCTCACGCCGGGGCAGTTCGGTGGCTGCCTGGGCACGCGCTACGATCCTTTCGTGCTCGATGACGACCCGAACGCGGCGAGTTTCCGTGTGCGCAACATGGCGCTCGACTCCAGCCTCACGCCGACCCGTTTCCAAGAGCGGCTCGCCTTGCTGAATCATATGAGCGCGGCCTCCTTGCCCATCGCTTCATCACAGGTGGCGCAGATGGACATTTTCAATGAGCAGGCCGCCTCCATGCTGCAAACCGGCAAGGCGGCGGAGGCTTTTGATTTATCCAAAGAGCCCGACAAAGTGCGCGAACGCTACGGCAGGCACAGTTGGGGCCAGTCGCACCTGCTGGCGCGGCGCTTGATCGAATCCGGCACGCGTTTTGTTACCACCGTGAACGGCCCGTCCATCACCTGGGACACTCACAAGGACAACTTCAACGGCCTCAAGAACCGCCTCGTGCCACCAATGGAGCAGGCTTATGCCGCGCTCCTCGACGATCTGGAGGAACGCGGCCTGCTGGAAAGCACGCTCGTCGTGTGGATGGGCGAATTTGGCCGCACGCCGAAGATCAACAATGACGCCGGCCGCGACCACTGGCCCGGCTGCTACAGCGTCTTGCTCGCCGGCGGCGGCGTGCGTGGCGGCCAGGTCATCGGCAGCAGTGACGCGACGGGTGCGTATCCGAAAGACCGTCCTGTCTCGCCAGCGGACATCCACGCAAGCATCTATGCGGCGCTGGGTCATGACTACCGTGAAATCTCGTATCGCTCGTCGGACGGGCGGCCTGTCCCGCTAACAGATGGTTCGACGATCAGCGAGTTATTTGGCTAACCCGTCGTTTGACCAAAGCCCCCGCCAGGAGTGGGTCAAGCCACGGATGGGATGCGCCCACGCAGACAGAGATAACGTGCTCCGTTCCTCACGGCGGCTCGGGATGATGCGGCAGCGGGGTGATCGTCACCGGTGCCGGTGGCTGCGGGGTGATCACATTCGAATTCGTGTTGTTATTGAGGCCGATGGTGATGCCTGGATTTGAAAGCACCAAGTTACGATCAACCAAATCTCCGGTGGTGATCAGTCGTTGCTGAACTTGAACAGCCTGCATGATCTGCTGCTGGTTCGGCTGGCTCGGATCGTCGGCACTGATGAGCTTTGAGGTTTGGAGAAGCTTGCCCAAGTCGATGTCCACCGGAGAAGGAATGGAGGCTGCACCGTCGCTCATGGAGACCATCTGCCCGGCGCGCAGCACTTGAAACTCGCCGCGATCACGGTTCAAAGAGAGCACGCACTCGCCTTCGATGACGATGAGTTTGACCACCCCGCCAGGATGGTACTCGATCAACACCGACGTCCCCGTCACGGCAGCGGTCACCCCCGCCGTCCGCACTTTGGCCCCGCCCTGATTTTTGGGCACCTGCAGCATCATTACCCCGTGATCGAGATCCAGCGTGCGTGATTCGCCGCGCAACGTGAGCCGTGAATTGGCCCCCAGCCGGGTGAGTGTTTGGTCAGGAAAACGAAGCTCCGCGCGGGCGTCCGAACCAGTCGCCACGGAGGTGACAGGCTTGATCTGCAACCCCTCGGTGGCCGTTCGCGGGACCGCATTGGCCTTCAACACCTTCACCTCCTTGTGGACCCGGGTGATTTCAGCGCTGCTGTAGCTGGCTGAACGGGCGACCATCTGCGAGGCGAAGAGCAGGCTGGCGATCAGTGGCAATATTCTAATGGAATTCGTTTTCATGGCCGGGAAATGCTTGTCGTTCAAAGGTGTGGTTAGAACCTGATCTTCGCGGCGAGACTGAGCCCGCCCAGTTGTGTTTGATAATCAAAGAACGCGTTGCTGCTGCTGTTCACGGCGAAGTAGTAGCCCAGGCTCACCTCAAAGTTGCGGCAAGGAACGAAATTGAGTGACGCGCCCAAGTTTTGATACCAATCCTCGCGTCCCTGAAAGTTGAAGTAATCGAAGTATGACAGCCGGTAACTCAGGGAGAGGTTCGTCCTGGGAGAAAACTTCAGGTTGTAGCCCAACTGCAGCGCATGCTCATGACGCTGCAGGAGATCCGGCGAGGTGCCCGCGGCAAATGAACTGAGAAGGCCGACATTCACACTGTTCACCCGGTCGATCAAAAACGTCTTCTGCAAGCCAAGGCGGATCACATGCGCCTCATAGAGGGAGTTGTTGTCGATGCCATCCGTGATCCGCTGATAGCCATAGTGAAGACTTAGAATGGCGTCTCTAAGCTCAGGCAGCGCCGCCAGCATTCCCAGCCGGACCTCGCCAATGTCGTAATTGAGCCGGTTGTCCGCATCATACTGATACCAATGCTGACCGAGGTAGGCATCACCATAAAAACGCCCGGCGAGCCGCTGCTGCCAGCTTAGATTCACACCACCCACATAGAAATAGTCCTCCGCTTTTGTGGCACCCACGTTCGCCGCATTGTCCGTCCAGAAGAGACTGCTGTCGATCCATGCGGTAAAGGGCTCGGCCTTCTCCGAACGCTTCAGAAGCACCTGATCACCAAGGTCGGAATCCCCAGGAGATTTAGGAACCAAAGTGCCCTCTCCGCGTGAATCGGAGAGCGCGCTCAAAAAAAGCGACTGGCCAATGCCGGCTTGTGAAGCAGCGTCTGCAGCCCGTGCGGGATCAACCCGTGTCTGCGCCTGCACGGCTGGTGCAGCGAAAGACAACACCACGAACATCCACAATAGTGAAGAACGACTAATCGAACGCATAAGAGAAGATGGTTATAATTTGAAGTGTCTGTCTTGCGCCGGACGGAGGCGGCACGCTCAACACACTCTTGATACTGCGCCGCTCAAACGCTTTTGCGCATGACACGGCAATCTGCCAAAATGCGAACAACGAACCGCATGATCCACACATCGTGACAACCCCTTTGAGTGTATAGATCAACCGGAGATGCGCCCAACCCAGACCCATGTCTTAAGTTCGATCCTCTCGTTCTTCCAACTCACGGCAGGCATCGTCGTCCATGCGGTCACGCATCTCGACGCGTTGAAGCGCAGGAGCGTGATGAGCATCACCCACAAGCAGATATATTTCACCGGAATTCAGGCGCTTCTTCCGGTGTCATTCGCGGCCATGCTGGTCGGCTTCACCATGGAGACTCAGATGCGCGGTCTTTTGGGCAGCGGAATCGAGATCAACGTGAAGATGCTCAAGCTGGTGGTGCTGCGAGAGTTCGCGCCGCTTTTCACCGCGTTCATCGTTCTTGGCAGGAGCGGCGCGGCGATCGCCAGCGAACTGGCGGCCATGAAGGTTCAGGGCGAGATTCGCAGCCTTTACCTCATGGGGATCGATCCCGGTGAGTACCTGATCGTGCCACGGGTTGTCGCCTGTAGCGTCGCCGTGCCGGTGCTGACCTTCTATTTCCAGGTCATCGTGGCGGGATTCGGCCCGGCGCTGGCCTCGATGCTGGTGGAGATTGAGCTCGGCCCCTATTATCAGGCCATCTTCAATTCCATCACATTGACAGAACTCATTATGTCCACGTCAAAGAACGTCTGCTTTGGTCTCATCATCGCTGCCACGGCCTGTTCCAGCGGCATCTATGTCCCCACTTCCCGCATCTGGATACCCCAGGCAGCCGAACTCGCTGTGATGCGCGGTTTCATCCTGCTGCTGACAGGGGACGCCTGTTTCGCCCTTCTCATGATCTGAACCGGATGAATGCCCTCGTCACACAAATGCAAAATGTGCGGAGCGAACAGTTTCAATGCGCAAAGCTGCGGCTTCATGGCGGCGAAGTGGGTGTTGTTTGCGTGAAAAGCCTGGAGCAGGGAATGGCATTCGTTGACGCGATGATGGGGCTGAAGGCTCCCATGGAAGGGCGCGTTGAACTCCTCGGGACGCCCTTGTACGAACTGCCTGAAAGCGCGCGGCTGTCGCTTCTCGCCAGGACTTGTCATGTCGGAGGCGGACTTGTCAGCAATCTGAAGGTGTGGGAAAACCTCGCGCTTCCGGCCCTTTTCCACGATCTCATCTCCGCTGAAGAAGTGGAGCGGCGTCTCGTCACGGCAATAGAACAAATTCAAAACAAAGACGAATGGCTTCAAAACCGTCTGAAGGCGTTGCCTGACACGCTTAGCACTTACTCCCGTCGCATGGTGGGTCTGCTGCGCTGCGCCATTCAGCGCCCTCAATTGATCGTGGCCGAATTCCTTTTGGATGATCTGGAGGAGGGGCCGGTCGATAAGCTAGTCAAGATGCTTGTCTGGCTGAAATCCCAGGCTCCTGACATGGCCCTCTTGATGGTTCACCTGGGGCCAATTGACGCAGGCCATTTGGCATTGCAGAACCTGGAAGCAACCTGGATTATCGAACTGGAGGAACATCACCATGCAGTTTCTGAAAAACACTGACCCTCGATTTCATCTGGTCGAGACGCGTGCCCGCTTTTTCATCTTCATCGCGGTCGTCGGCCTTGTGGGCCTGGCGGCGTTTGTGATCTGGAAACAGGAAATATTCCGTTCCTCGCGCCGAATTGACCTCATGGCGACCAGCAGCCAGGGAATCCAGAGGGGCATGGCGGCAAGACTCAGCGGCTTCCGCATCGGCAAGGTTGGGGAGGTGGAGTTAGAAGGTGAGAATCGTGTGCGTGTGAATCTCGAGGTGTTCAGCGAGTATGCGCACTTCCTGAGAGGCAATTCTGTGGCCACCATCGCAAGCGAGAGCCTTATTGGAGATCGTTTTATCGACATTACCGCAGGCAGTGCAAACGCGCCGGAGTTGAAGGATGGCGACACGCTTCCGCTCTCCCCGGAAAAATCCATCGGCACGCTGGTCGAAAGCCTCAAGGACGAGATCCGGCCCGCCGTTGTGGAAACTCGCGAGATCATCTCCTTTCTCAACGACCCAAAGGGTGACTTCAAGCTCACCCTGGCCAGTCTGCGCATTGTCTCTGAGTCACTGAAGAGTGATGTGCCCAAAATCATGCAAGACACGCAGAAGGCCGCGCAGCAGGGAACCGAGCTCTTCACCCAGCTCAACAAGCGCGACGCCGACCTGTGGCAGTCCCTTGAAAATCTCGACCAGTTCACCCGCACCCTGGCCGGGGACTTTCCTCCTCTGCTTGCCAGGCTCAACGAGGGCATCTCAACAATCCAACTCGCGGCTGAGAGCGCGAACCAAATGCTGCTCAACGCGAACGCCGCCGTCACCAAAATCGACGTGGCCGTCAAGGAGGCGGCCCCTGAGATTCCCCGGCTCCTACGCAAGGGCACGGACACGCTGCGCAACGCGGACGAGGTGATCACTTCAATCAAAGGCTTGTGGCCGGTAAGCCAGGGCGTGCCCAAGAAGAAAGAAAACCTCCTCCGCCTGCCGAATGAGCGCTGACTTCCATGTCTATCTGCGCATTTCCTGCCTCATGCTCACGCTGCCAGGCGTCACAGCATGCTACTCGCCCGGCAAGCCGCTGCCGCCCGCGCTCGGTGAGGCGATGGCCTGGACTGAGCAAGCCGAGACTGAGTTCCGCGCCGGACGCTACTCCGCCGCGCAGCAAGGCTACAAAGCAGCGCTCGACCTCCACATCGCCGCGAACAACACGCCCGGCATCATCCGCAATCTCGTCAACCTCGCCGTGGTGCAGCACACCGCCGGGCAGAATGCGGCAGCACGACAGACCCTCGCCGCGCTCGACCGTCATCTCTCGCTGCGTGGAAAAGAACGCCTCGATTCCGAAACTCACCAGCTTCTCGCCGAAGCCTCCTGGTTGAAGACCCACATCTTGATTGATGAGGGGCGCTTGAACGAGGCGCGGCAGGAGCTTGATCGCATGAGTCCGCGCGAGGGAAGTTCACGCCTGCTCAACCTGCGTGCGCGGCTGCTGCTGGCGCAAAAGCAGTTTGCCGCCGCCGAATCTTCCGCACGCGGTGCCTGGTCGGCCGCGAAGCGCGAAGGCGACATCATGGAGCAGGGCGACGCCGCCCGATATCAGGCGCGAGCGCTTGAGCAACTCAGCAGGCACGCGGAAGCCGCCCGGTGGTATGAGACAGCCGTACCGCTCGATCAAAACGCCTCGCGCACTCATCTCGTGGCTGATGACTGGCTTGGCGCTGCCCGCGCGGCACAGGTGGCAGGAAATCGCGACCAGAAACATCATTTCGCCCGGCTCGCCCTTGATGCCGCCAAACGCGCTGGCGACGCAGCGAGACAGCAGCAGGCTCAAAATCTCCTGCGGCAGCCCTGACATTCCTTTTCTCGATGGCCACCGCCTCCAGTTCCCGAGAAGCCTTGAAACAGGCGCGTGCCGAGGCTTTTGAGGCGCAACTTGTGCCCCTCCTCATACTCGTGGCGGCATGTCTGCTTGCCCTGCTTTACGCATGGCCCGTCACCAGCAGCCTACTGACGCATCGCGAACGTCTCACACTCGATGGATTCCATCAGACGGGCAAAAAAACGCCCGCACGGCCGGATGTGATGGTGCTTGGTATCGACGATGCCAGTCTCACACTGGAAGCCGCGTGGCCGGAGGACATCGCCGCCTCCCCTGCCCTCCAAGCGATGCAAAAACAGTGGCCGTGGCCGCGCCGGACATGGGCACATGTGTTGGACCGTCTTTTTGACGCTGGCGCGCGGCAGGTCTTTCTCGACATCACCTTCAAAAGTCCTTCCGAGGATCCCGAAAACGACCGTCTGCTGCGCGAGGCGCTCGAACGGCATCGCGGCAAGGTCGTGCTTGGCACCAAGTTCGAGGACTCGATCATCGGCCATGCCACGGTGACTCAGCTCGTGAATCCTACTCCAGCCATCACAGGCACCGCTCCCGACACCGCCAACATCGGCATCCTCACGCTCTGGCCGGATGCCGACGAACGCATCCGCTCGGTTCAATGGAACATCACCTCCTCCGAGGCTGAGGCCTTGCAAAGCCGCCGCGAGGTGGTGGTCAATCCAGACGACGTCTCGCATCCTGCGGCGGCCTTGGTGTTGGGGCGCAATCTGCAACCGGACATCATGCACCGCCTGCCTCGCAGCACACGCATCCGTTTTTGTGATGCCTCCGCCTATGCCCCGATTTCGTTGTTCCAACTTTTCGTGCCGGAGATGTGGCAGGCAAATCTCGCGGGCGGAAAGGTCTTTCGGGACAAGACCATCCTCATCGGCGCTGTCGCCAGTGATCTGCAGGACCTCCAGGACACGCCGCTGGGCCATCTGCCCGGCGTGCAAGTGCATGCGCATGCGTTGACTGCGCTGCTCGCCAAATCCTTCATCCGCACCGCGCCGGAATGGGTGCGCTGGATGTCCATCATGACTGCCGCGCTTGCCGCATGGCTGGTTTTGCGCTGGGTGCGCGTGCCGGCGTATTGCGTTGGGACGCTCGTGCTCGCCAGTGTGGCGGCGCAATGGCTGTCCTCGCTGCTATTTGATGCATGCAACATCGAATGGCCCGCGCAGCCCTTCGTGTTCGGCATCGGACTTTGCGGTGGCAGCGGCCTCACCGGGGTGTGGGTGCTGCAACTGCGTGAAAAGCGCAAACTGCGGCACTTCCTTGCCCGTTACACCTCCCCGGAGCTCGTCCGCGAGATGATGGCCGACCACGAGGGCCTCTACACGACCCTCGGTGGTGTCGAGCGGCGAGTGACCATGTTCTTCTCCGATATTCGCGGCTTCACCAGCCTCTCGGAAAAGATGACGCCCACGGAGATCGTCAGACAGCTCAACGAATACCTCAGCGGCATGGTGGCCTGCGTCTTCCAGCATCGCGGCCTAGTGGACAAATTCATCGGCGACGCCGTCATGGCCCTCTGGGGCAGCACCCGCGCCCAGCCGAGCGAGGAGGGCTTCAAGCAGGACGCCATCGCCGCGGTCAGTGCCGCGCTCGACATGCGAAAAGCCATCGTGGCTCTTAACGCCGGATGGAAGCAGCGAGGCATGGCCGAGCTGCGTTTTGGCATGGGCATTCACCAGGGCAATGTCGTTGTCGGCAACATCGGCTCCGCTGATCCCTATGAAAAGATGGACCTCACCGTCATCGGCGACTCCGTGAACCTCGCCTCCCGTCTCGAAGGCGTGACCAAGCAATACGAGATCGACCTCATCATCAGCGAGACCGTCCATCCACATGTGAAGGATCTTTTTCTCTGCCGCAGCGTTGATTTGATCGCTGTGAAGGGAAAAGCGAAGCCGGTCGAGATTCATACCATCCTCGGCCCCGTCGGCACTCCAGCGCCAGCCGGACTAGCGCCCTTTGAGGTCGGCATGGTCCACTACCGGGCCGGACGTTTTCAAGAAGCCGCCGCCGCGTTCCAGCAGGGCAGTGATCTCGGCCTGAACGACAAGCTGACCCAGGTGTTCCTCTTGCGCTGTGCGCAACTCATCGAGAATCCACCCGCAGATTGGAAGGGCGTGCTCGTCATGACCACCAAATGACTCGCCTTGCCATGATCTGGCGCTAGCGGAATACCTGACGATTAGGCAAGCCGTTTTAATTTCGCCTGTCACAGGCTATGATGCGCCGTGCCGAAAAAGAAAAAGCCCGCCGCCAAGGCCAAACCCGTCCCAAAAAGGTGGCGTCTCTATGTGCTGCTGTGCAAGGACGGCACGCTCTATTGTGGCATCACCAATGATCTTCCCCGTCGCATCGCCCAGCACAATGCGGGCAAGGGCGCGCGCTACACGCGGGGGCGGGGCCCGGTCAAAGTGCTGCGCACTTGGCCGCAGAGAAACAAATCGGCGGCGCTCAAGGCGGAGTTCGCCTTCAAACGCTTAAGCAGACGCGCAAAGGACGCGTTTCTTGCGGCCTGACGCGGCAAGCTTGAAAAATGAATTGTCACATTTGATGATGCTTTCTGAGACAGGGCGCGATCCATGTGTTAAAGGGAGCGATGGTCACCACAAAAGCAGTCGCAAAAAAAGCTCCTTTCTCCCGCCGGGTCGTTGATCACGTCACCGACGAACTCGTCAACGCTCTCTCAAACGGAGAAACCTATGAGTTCAAACCCCTGTTTGCGAAGGTTTTTGAAGCCTTGAAGCTCAAGAATGCCGTCAGCGGTGGCGAGGAGATGCTGCGACTCCGCTCGTATGAAAAGATCATCAAGCTCACGAGCTGCGGCCTGGTCGAGAAGATCGGCAAAACGTACCGTGCGCTCGAAGGCATCGAAACCGCCTCCAGCGCCCATCGTCTGGCCCGTCTGGACGCCGTGGTGCTCGCCGCTCAGAACAAAGCTCTCTGCGCAGTTGCCTCCTGAGGTGGTTTTTGGTTTGAACCACTCTCAACATGGGGAGTGGTTGCCTCACAAGGATTCGAACCTTGAATAACAGATTCAGAATCTGCTGTGTTACCATTACACCATGAGGCAGTGGGTGGCGGGCGCGAAGAATAGAGGTGCCTGCCGTGGTTGCAAGTGTGAGGGTGGACTTTTTCAGCTCTTCCCGGTCAAATCATCCCGGTGAGCCTTTGTTTCGGCCGCAATGACGCCGCTCAGGCAGATCAGGGCGATCAAATTCGGGATGGCCATCAGTCCGTTGGCGGCGTCTGAGAAGTCCATGACCGCCGCAGCAGGCTGCACGGAGCCAACGAGCACCATGATGACCCAAAGGATACGATAGGGCTTCACCGCCCTGGTTCCCATGAGGTATTCGGCGGCTTTTTCGCCGTAGTAACACCAGCCAAGGATGGATGAGAAGACGAAGGTCATCAGGCCAAAGAGCAGGAAGATCGGACCGATGGTGTGCAGTTCTTCAAACGCGGCATTGGTCAGCGCCCCCTTCGCCATTCCTTCCTTCCAGTGACCGCTGCTGACGATCACCAACCCGGTGATCGCGCACACCACCACCGTGTCCCAGAAAGTGGCGGTGGAGGACACCATCGCCTGCCGCACCGGATTCCGCGTCTGCGCCGCAGCCGCCACGATGGGGGCGCTGCCCAGACCCGATTCGTTGGAGAACAACCCGCGCGCGATGCCTGACTGCACCGCCTGTTTGATCGTGGCACCGAGGAAACCACCCACCGCCGCCTGACCAGCAAAGGCACCGTTCCAAATGTCGCTGAATGCCTGGGGCAGCAGGCTGGCGTTTTTGATCAAAATCAGGATGCAGCCGATGAGGTAGCCCACCGCCATGACAGGAACGAGCACCTCGCAGACTTTGGCGATGCTCTTCACACCGCCGAGGATCACCGCGCCCGTGATCGCGGCCATCACCAGACCGGCCACCCAGCGCAGGACGCTTTCAGCCTCCACACCAGGCTTCACCCACTCCTTGAGTGTTTCGACGACGGCATTGGCTTGGAACATATTTCCAATTCCAAACGCGGCAATGCAGGTGAAGGCCGCAAAGACAATGCCCAGCCACTTCTGGCCCATGCCACGCTCCAGCGCATACATGGGACCACCGGCATAGCTGCCATCCGGCATCTGCACGCGATACTTCACCGCCAGCACGGCCTCCGAATACTTGGTGGCGATGCCAAACACGCCGGTCAGCCACATCCAAAACACCGCGCCGGGGCCGCCCGTGGCCACCGCACCAGCCACGCCGATGATATTGCCGGCACCAATCGTCGCCGCGAGCGCGGTCATGAGCGCCCCGAACTGCGACACATCCCCTTCCCCCTCTTTTTCGCGTGAGAAGGACAGTTTGATCGCCTGCGGCAGGAAACGCTGGATGAAACCCGTGCGGATGGTCAGAAACACATGCGTGCCAAACAGCAGCACGATGAGAGGCAGTCCCCAGACAAGACCGGAGAGTTCAGAGGCGAATTTGGCGAAGTCCATACAACTTTCTAGCGGTTGGGGCGGTGCTTAGCCAAGCAAAAAGAATGCCCTGGCCGCATTTCTCCTGCCTCCAGGTGTTTTTTTCTCACGATGACATTCTCATTGCGTTGATTCCGCCCTCGCCGCTATCCTCGCGGCCCATTAATCCAACCATGAAGCCCTCGCTCTTCCCCAACCGTCGTACGTTCCTCCGTAACACCGCTGCCACCGCTGGCGGCATTTTCTTTCCCAACCTCATCCTCGGCCAGGAAGGTGGCGTCAAAAAACTCAACGTCGCCGGCATCGGCGGCGCGGGCGGCAAGGGCGCTTCTGACATCGGCATCGCGGCCAAGGGCGCGAACGTCGTCGCCATCTGCGATGTGGACCGCGACCGCCTGAAGAAGGCGCAGACGCTGTATCCTGACGCGAAGATGTTCGAGAGCTTCCGCGAGATGTTTGAAACCATGGGCGACAAGATCGACCTCTGCACCGTTTCCACCCCAGACCATGCCCATTACCCTGCCGCGATGGAAGCCATCAAGCGCGGCAAGCACGTCTGCGTGCAGAAGCCCCTCGTGAACCGCATCTGGGAGGCCAACGAACTCCACAAGGCCGCTGGCAAAATGGGCGTGAAGACGAACATGGGCAACCAGGGCCACACCGGCAAAGGCATCCGCTTCCTCAAGCAGTGGGTCAGCGAGGGCATCGTCGGCAACGTCAAAGAAATCCACGTCTGGACCAACCGCCCCATCTGGCCGCAGGGCAACGAGGCCAAGGCCAAATACACCCCCGGTGAACTGCCAGCGAGCCTCAACTGGGAGTCCTGGCTGGCGCAATGCCCGTCCATCCCCTTCACCAACGGCCTGCATCCCTTTGCCTGGCGCGGCCATGCCGAGTACGGCGCCGGTGCCATGGGCGACATGGGCTGCCACTTGCTCGACGGTCCCTTCTGGGCCTGCGGTCTCGGCGAACCCTACAAAATGGAAGCCGAGGTCGAAGAACTCACTGACGTGAGCTGGCCGAAGTCCTCCCACGTCGTCTGCTACTTCAAGACCGAGAAATACGGCGAGATCAAACTCCACTGGTATGAAGGCAGCCGCAAACCCGAGCGTCCGGCCGAACTCGAAGCCGACCGCGACTGGGACAAGATCAAAGGCGGCTTCCTCCTGCGTGGTGATGCCGGTGTGATCCTCAACACCGACGACTACTGCGGCAGCCCGCGCCTCATCCCGAGCACGAAGATGACCGACTTCCTCGGCGGCAAGTCGCCTGAGCTGAAAATCGAGCAATCCATTGCCGAAGGCGAGCCTCAGCTTGAACTCGTCCGCGCCATTGAGCAGAACAAGATCTGCGGCAGCAACTTCGACTACTCCGTGCCGCTCACCAAGCTTTGCCTCCTCGGCAATCTGGCCATCTCCAACCCTGGCAAGGTCATCAACTGGGACAGCAGCAAGCAGGAATCCGACAACGCCGACGCCAACAAGCTCATGAAACGCGCCGCCGTCCGCGATGGCTGGGATTACAGCTCCGAGAAGGTCTAAATCGACGTGAAACAGGCTGCCAGCCTGTCCTTCAACGCCCGGCAGTTCGCACTGCCGGGCGTTTTTTTATGCGATCACCGCATAGGCCATCATTCGTTTCTTTTTATTCTGTAACAAATGGCCCTCCCAGGGTTTGTTCATGTCGTCATGCTCCGCCACTCCCCTGCCTACTCCCCTGCCCTGATGCTTCGCCTCGGGTTCCTCACCGTGGTTTCGGTCTCGCTCGCCGCCTCATCGAAACTGCCGCCCAGCGAGGTCAAAATCACCGAGGACGGCCAGTACCGCCGCATTCAAGCCAATGGCATTCCCGATCATGAGCCAGGCCAGTTCCCCAACCGCAACAACCCCAACTCCATCTCTGCGCAGCGCTACGACTACAAGGTGCCGCTGAACCCCAAGCTCGCGCCCCAGCCCGTTCCCTACCGCATGCAGCCCTTTGGCATCGCGGTGAACGGCGTCGTATTCGATCCCTTCGCCGCCGAGTGGTGGAAAGGCGATCCCAACAGCGGCTGGCAGTACGAACCGCACGGCGGCGCGATCAATCTCGGCCTGGACAGCAGCAACGCGCATGTGCAGCCCACCGGGGCTTATCACTATCACGGCATCCCGACCGGTTTGATCGACGCGCTCAGCGGTGGCAAGCCGCAGGTCACACTCGTCGGCTGGGCGGCCGATGGTTTCCCCATCTATGGCCCCTGGGGTTACAGCGACCCGAATGATGCCAGCAGCCCGCTGAAAAAACTCGCCTCCGGCCATGTCATCAAATCCGGCAAGCGCCCGTCAGACTCACCCGGCGGCAAATACGACGGCTCCTTTGTGCAGGATTACGAATGGGCGGCAGGCACCGGCGACCTCGATGCCAGCAACGGACGCTTCGGCATCACGCCTGAGTTTCCGCAGGGCACCTATCATTATGTGCTCACCGAGCAGTATCCCTTCATCCCGCGTCAGTTTGCCGGCACGCCGGATGCCAGCTTTGAGCGCCGTGGCCCTCCCGGCGGCGGCTTTGGACCTCCTCCCGGTGGTCGTGGCCGACGCGGCGGCCCCGGCATGCGACCGCCGCCTCCCGGTTTTCCACCACCACCGCCGTTTTGATCAAGCAACCTCTACCCGCACCGCCGAGTGCTTGTAGCTCGGCTGGCGGCTGTGTGGATCGAAGGACGCGTGCGTGAGCTGATTCACACGCGCATCGTGCATGGGCAGATAAACCTCGCCAGACTTCACGCAGGACGTGAGACGAGCCTTGACCGTCAGCTCAGCTCGTTTCGAGATCACCCGGACCTCGGCACCCTCACGAATGCCGAGTCTCTTCGCGTCATCGACATTCACATCGAGCATCAGCTCTTCCGGCATCATTTTCGCCAGCACCGCCGACTTTCCGGTCCGCGTCTCCGTGTGCCATTGTGCGCTCGTGCCGCGGCCTGTCATCAGGATGAGTGGAAATTTTTCGCTGCGCTGCTCTGGCGGCGCTTCAGGCGCATCAAACACAAATTTCGCCCGCTTGTCCGGCGTGAAGAATTTCCCATCCTCAAACAACCGCCGTTCATTCGTCATTCGCCATTCGTCATTCGTCATTCTTTTCGCCGGCCACTGAATCCCGCCCAGCTTCCGCACCTGCGCATGTCCTTCGATGCCCGTGATGTCACACGGCTGGTCCTCGGTGCAGCGCTGAAGCACACGGAAGACCGCCTCAGGCGTCTGCCAGCCGCGAAACATCTCCTCGCAGCCCCAGTAGTGGGCGATGAGGCGGAAAATGTGGAAATCCGCCAGCGCCTGGCCTGGAGCGCGGCGCACCTTCGGACTGTAGCCGATGCGGCGCTCACTGTTGATGAAGCAGCCTTCCTTCTCCCCCCAACCAGCGGCAGGCAGCACAAGATGAGCACGTTTGGCGGTCTCGGTGGTGCAGTACATGTCTTGCACGACGAGGAAGTCGAGCTTGTCGAGAACGCGGTTCATCTCGTTCTGATCAATCCACGAATGGCTCGGGTTCGTGGCGACGAACCAAATGGCTTTCACCGTACCCTCCTCCGCCGCCTTGATGATCTGATCATACGCGAGACTTGGCCGGTCAGGAATGCGTGCGACGGGAATGCCCGTGGCGGCGGCAATCTTCTCTCGATGCCTCGGATTCTTGAAGTCGTGACCGCCGAGCAAGTTCGTCGTGTTCGAGAACAGCCGCGAACCCATCGCATTGCACTGACCGGTGATGGAATTGGCTCCCGTGCCAGGTTTGCCGATGTTCCCAGTCATCAGCGCGAGATTGATGATGGCCTGGGCCGTGCGCGTGGCCTGATGACCTTGATTGACGCCCATCGTCCACCAGAAGGAAACGCGGGGCGTGCCCGTGATGATGGTTTTTGCGAAGTGAGTGAGGCGTTCGGTGCTGATGCCTGTTTCTGCGGCGACTCGATCCGGCGTGAAGTCAGTGACAAAATTTGCGAACTCATCGAAGCCGCTCGTGTGTTCGCTGATGAATGTTTTGTCGAGTCCAACCTCGCGAATGATCAAATGCGCGAGTCCGTAAAGAAGCGTGAGATCACTCTTGGGCTTGATGGCGTAGTGCTGCGTGGCGACCATCGCCGTTTCCGTCGTGCGTGGATCGACGACGATGATCTCGGGGTTCCTTGGGTTCCGCAAAACCCGCTGCCACATGATCGGATGGGCGATGCATGGGTTGGCACCGATGAAGACGAGCACATCACTTTCCTCGAAGTCCGCATAGGTGAAGGGCGGCGCGTCAAAGCCGAAGCTCTCCTTGTAAGCGGTGACAGCGGTGGCCATGCACTGGCGTGTGTTGCCGTCGCCATGAATCATGCCCATGCCGAATTTCGCCAGCGCACCGAGAAAGGCCATCTCCTCAAACATGATCTGGCCGGTGCTGAGATACGCGGCGGCCTCCGGACCATGCTTGTCGAGGATCTCGCGCATCTTACCACAGAAGTATTTGAGCGCGGTGTCCCAATCGACCTCTTTGCCATGCAGGATCGGCATCTTCGCCCGGTCTGGCGCATCGAGCACGCTGAGTGCTTCCCATCCCTTCGGACAGGCGGTGCCTAGATTCACGGGATAATCGGGATCAGGCGTGAGATTGATCGCCTCGCCGTTTTGGAGATGGATTTTCAAACCACAACCGGTGGAGCAAAAGCCGCACACGGCTTTCGTTGTCGCATCCGGCACCAATCGCGATGGAACCTGCCCGAGTCCAAACTTCGCCGGCTCACGAACGAGATCGGAGGTGAGAGGTCCGTTCCACTCGCGGAAGGTCATGGCGGGTGCGGTGATCATGTGTGGAGTGGCGACGAGTCGTCGCCTTTGAGATTATTTTTAGGCGACGAATCGTTGCCACTCCATAAGCGCGTGTTCATGATCAGTTTCCGGGCATTTTTGAGCCTGCGGCGGCGGTGAAGAAGTAATGTCGCTCGATGAGCTGGCTAGCAAACGTCAGCAAAAGCGAGGTGGCGAGCATCCACGGCGTCGGAGCGCCTGCGGCGATCATGACAGGGATCAAAAGGCCCGTCAGGATGAGGAACAGCCCGCGCAGCTCGATGTGATGAGCGCGCTGCTTCTGCAAAATCCGCGCCGACTTGTGCCACGCGCAGGTTTCATCCTCCAAGGCCTCTCGATAGCGCGAAAGCTCCCAGATCGAGAGCATCCAGCGAAACGTCACCGCGAGCACCATGGCCCAAGGGAGAGCTGAAACACCGATCCAGCTCCAAACGACCGCGCAGAGGCACGCGCCGAGCAAGAAGGTCGTGCCGAAGAACTTGCCCGCCGTTTGCGCCAGCGACCAAAACGGCCTGCGTGTGTCCGCATACACCATCACCGAGCACGCCACAGCGCTGAGCGCGGCCAAAGCCGTGCCGCTGATGGCGAGTTTCATCAGGGGCAGGCTTTCAAACCACCAAGCCGCCGCGATGGCCGCCCCGCCTCCAGGCAAGGCACCAAACGCGATGATCTCGCGTGACAGCCACGACTTCTTCCAGCCAAGAAACGCGCGCCAGGCTTTCAAAGGCTGCCCCAGATGCAAAACACTGAGCGCGATGCCGATGAGGCCGAAGAAAAGCGCGGCGGCGCTCGTGACCGCGGCCTCATTCAGCGTGAGCGGCGCCAAAGCGGCTCCCAAGAAGCCCCCGGCGCTCATTTGCGTGAGCACGAGCATCCAGGAGAGAGGTGGATGACCGTGATCAAGTTCGAGTCGGCCTGAATCGGCTGGCCTCGCGGCATTGGGAATTGGCTTTGACGAGACGTAGGTCGTGGTGGGACGTGTGTAGCTGGAATCAAACGCTCCGGCGATGATCTGGCCGCGATCAGGCACGGCATCTAGCTTCACGACCTTGATCTTGATGGCCTCATTCGGACAGGCCTGCACGCAGGCGGGCGCTTCTCCTTCTGCGAGACGCCCCTGGCACATGTCGCACTTGCGCACGATGCCGCGCTTCAGGTTGAATTTCGGCACATCATACGGGCACTTCAAAATGCAGTAACTGCACCCGATGCATTGATCATCGAGATGCCTCACGATGCCGGTGACGGGATCTTTATCATATGCGAGCACCGGGCAGCCATTCGAGCACGCGGGGTCTTCGCAATGATGGCAGGCCGTGGTGACGGTTTGCAGATACGGCTGTTTACGAGTGCCGACGAGCAGGCCCATGTCGCGCCAGGATTCATCGTCATCGAGACCATTCAGAGAATGACACGCCGCCACGCAGGCCTTGCAGCCGGTGCAGGCGTCGAGATTGACCTCGAAGGCATATTGCTCCCCAGGATTCGGCTTCGAGAGCGGAATAAGATGCGTGAAGCGCTCACGAACGGACTTGGAATCGTATTCGTCGGAGAAAAGGGCGACGGGCGTGCGGAGCGTCTGCTGCTCGCGAAGAGTTGCCTCAAGAATACCAACGGCGGAGCCACCAGACGAAACCGAGCGCTCCAGGTCGCACATCATGGCTCAGATGCTGAAAACCTCCTGAAGCTGGCCCACGGTGTGGCGATTGCAGAATGCGTGGAAGGATTCTTCAGCGCTACGTTTGTCGAGATAGCCTTTGAGCATGGCTTCAAGCGTGGTGCCGAGAGATTCAAAGGCCACGCCGCTGAAGATTTGCCGGCCAATCTTGCGGTTCTCGCCGAAACCGCCGCCGACGGTGACATGGTAACCTTCGCCGCTTTCGGATCTCACCTTGGTGCCGAGCAGACCGATGTCGCCCATGAAGTGCTGGGCGCAACTGTGGGCGCAGCCGGTGAAGTGAACATTGACCGGCTGGTCGAGCTTCACGCGCTTGTCGAGGTAGTCCATCATGGCGATGGCGTGGCCCTTCGTGTCGCTGGCGGCGAACTTGCAGTATTTGTTGCCGGTGCAGGCGATGAAGCCGTTGCGTAAATGCGAGGTTTCGCAGGGAAAGCCGAGCTTTTTCAAAGATTTCGCCACCGTGGCGGCATAGGCCGTTTTGACATTCGGAATGATGAAGTTCTGCCAGACGGTGAGCCGCACCTCGCCGCTGCCGTAGCTGTCGGCGAGATCAGCCAGCCGGTCGAGCTGCTTGGCGGTCATCTGTCCGACGGGGACGGTGGCACCGACATAAACCAGCCCTTCCTGCTTCTGGGGGTAGGTGCCGACGTGCGAGTGACCCTGCTGCGAAAACGTACGCTTCTCCTGAATCGGTGATTCGGGTGCGAGACGTGTGAGCTTGAACTTGAGGTGCTTTTCCGCCTCCACGAGCACGCCTTCGAGGCCTTTGTCTTCAATGACATACTTGAAACGCGCCTTCTTGCGATTCGTGCGATCGCCGAATTGGATGAAGACGCGCAGCAGGGCGATCATGACGTCATTAAGCTGCTCCGGCTTCACAATCACGCCCCAATCGCTGGCGAAGGTCTGATGGCCGGTGACGCCGCCTAGCGCGATGCGGAAATAGACACCGGGCTCGATTCCTTCACTGTTCTCGCCGATTTTCACGGCACTGGCACCGATGTCATTGGTGTCTTCGACTGCCGAGATGAGGCCACCGCCATCGTATGCGATGTTGAACTTGCGGGGGAGGTCGTAGAACTCCTTCGAGCCAATGATCAGCGTCGCGAGTTCGTTCACCAGCGGACGCACATCGATGATCTCATAGGGATCGTAACCCGCGCAGGGGTTCATCGTGATGTTGCGGATGTTGTCAGCGCCCGCGCCCTTGGAGTGAAGACCGCAGCCTTGAATGCGGCGGAGCACTTCGGGGCAGTTTTTCGGCTCGATGAGGCGGATTTGGAAATTGTTCCGCGTGGTGATCTGGATGTAGCCGGTGGTGAGTTCACGAGCGATGGCGGCGATCTCGCGTAGCTGGCAGCTCTTCACCACGCCGCCGGGAATGCGCAGACGGCACATGTAGCCATCTTTGACCGGATTCAGCCAGAACAGGCCGTTCCACTTATAGCGAAAAACAGATTCGGGCTCAGGCTTCGAGTTCCAGCGCGCATCCATGACGAGCTGCTCGATGGCATCAAAGGGATGCAGCTCGCGCTTGATGCGCTCTTCTTTGGTGAGGTCGTCAAGTGATGGGCCCGCTGGTGCGGCAGCAGGAGCTGGGGCAAGATCTCCGAACGAAACACCACCGGCGGCGATGCCGGCGAAGAAGCCTTCGAGGTAGCATTGTTGCTCGGGGGAGAAGCCATCGGCCGACGATGAAGCCATCGCAGGGCTTGATTTGGGAGATGCGGTGGCGATACTCATGGCATGAATGATCTCGAACTGGTTTTCAGAGTACGTCCTGCGGAAGAAGGCGGCTTCACGGCTGACTGTCGGCTTCCCGAAGGACTGATCGCGACACAGGGGGATTCGTGGGAGGAGCTTGAGGCGATGGTGAAGGACGCGGTGAGCTGCCACTTCGCCGACGCTAAGGTGAAGCCCGGAAGAATTCGGCTGCACATGACGGAAGATCGCATTCTCGAAGCGGCATGAAGCTGCCGCGTGACCTCACTGGGGAGGATCTGCTGCGCGGCCTGCGCCGAATCGGGTATGTGCTCGACAGGCAGGCTGGCAGTCACATGATCGCGAAGTGCGCCTTTCCACGGCCTCATTCTGTGACCGTGCCGAATCACAAGCCGCTGAAAATAGGCACCCTGTCCGCGATTCTTCACGAAATCGGTCTCCAGCGCGACCTGAGCGTAGAGGCGCTTTTGGCAGAGATGAAGCTGTGAAGTCTCAATAGACATCGCGGGCATAGCGTTTCTCCTTCTTCATTTGGGCGACATAGGCGGCGGCCTCGTCGGCGGATTTTCCACCGGCGGTCTGAATGATGCTGTGAAGGGCTTCATCAACGTCCTTGGCCATGCGCTTGGCATCACCGCAGACATAGAAGTGAGCGCCTTCCTCAAGCCATTGCCAAAGTTCGCTGGCAGCCTGCATCATGCGGGTCTGGACGTAGATCTTCTCTTCTTGATCACGGCTGAAGGCGGTGTCCAGGCGGGTGAGATGGCCTTTCTGGACCCATTCGATGATCTGGTCGTGGTAGAGAAAGTCGGTGGCGCGTTTTTGATCGCCGAAGAAGAACCAGTTTTTGCCGGGGGCGGCGGTGGCCTCACGCTCTTCGAGGAAGGCACGGAAAGGGGCGATGCCGGTGCCGGGGCCGACCATGATGACGGGTTTCGAGGTGTCGTTAGGGAGGCGGAAGTGATTTGCGGCGTGAAAGTAGATGCCGGTGGTGTCGCCGAGCGCGAGACGATCAGAGAGGAAGGTGGAGGCGACGCCTTTGTGCGGCACACCATCGGCGCTGTAACGCACGGCGGCGATACAGAGATGCACTTCTTCGGGATGTGCTTTGAGGCTGGAGGCGATGGAATAGAGGCGTGGTTGAAGCTTGCGCAGATTTTCGATGAAGGTGGTGAGCGTGATGCCTGCCTCAGGTGTTTTGCCTAACAGGTTGCGAACTTCGTAGCACTTCAGGAGCGCGTCGCGCAGGGGTGCGGTGCCGCCATCAGGCAGTGCGACCTCAGCGTTAGGATCGAAGGCGTGAGCCGCGATGACGGCATCGACGACTTCGGGGCAGTTCTGAACATAAACGCCAAGAGCGTCACCCACTTCGTAAGTGAGGCCGGAACCCGCAAGTGAAAGGGCGATGTGATGCGTGTCTTTGGCGCTGCCTCGTGCGTTGAGATTGACGTTGGCGACGAGCTTGGCCTGAAAAGGGTTTTTCTTGGTGTAGCCGGTCTCTTCCGGCTCTGCGGTGGCAGTTGTCTCGCTGGAAGTGCCGGTCAATGCGGTGAAGGCCGCGCTGGACCACTTCTTCGCGAGATCGTCGAAGTCCACATCACAATCGACACGCTCGGTGATTCGCGTGGCACCGAGTTCTGCGAGGCGTTCGTCGAGTTTTTTGCCAGCGAGGCAGAAAGTCTCGCCATAGTTTTTATCGCCGAGAGCGAGGACGCTGTATTTGACGCCGTCGAGCTTGGGGCTGCTGCCGTTTTGATTGATGGTGTCCCAAAAGGAGACGGCGTTGTCCGGCATGTCGCCCTCCCCCCAGGTGCTGGTGATGAGGAGAACGTTTTGATCTTTGATGAAGTCGGCGGGTTGCAGCGAGTCGAGGCCCGCGGCTCGCGCCGCAAAGCCCCGACCCGATGCTTCCCTGGCCAGCCGCTTGGCCAAACTTTCCGCGTTGCCGCTCTGACTGCCGAAGGCGATGAGCAGTGATCGTTTTGATTCCGTGAGCGCTGCTCCAGGAGCAGGCGCACCGCGATTCAGGACTCCGGCAAGGAAGCCGTTCAACCAAGCACGTTGCTCGGCGCTGAAGGGCGCGTTGTCAGGAATGAGGGGAACGATTTTCATCTATCAGAGCGGCTTGAGAGATGGGGGAGCGGATCAGAAATCGAACTGCACCTGGACGTAGCCGAAATGGGCGTCGTCTGCAGCGCCGGTGTTGGCGAGATAGTCACCCGCCATGAAGTAGGAGTAGCCAGCCTGCAATCCGACGTGCGGATTGAGCTTGTAGATGGCGGTGAGATCGATCTCCTGACCGCGGAAGCTGCCGGCGGAGGTGGCGGCGGCATTGACCGTGCGCACGGCGGTGACGCCGTTCACGCGGCGCCAGGCGTCGTTGTTTGTGGCATTCCAGTAGAGATGATAGTCGAGCATGACTTTGAGCTTCGCCGTGGGCGTAAAGCTGAAATTGAGCTGCGGGTTGTGCATGTTCATCCAGCCCGTGGTGTCCATGTAGCCGTAGAACAGGTGGTTCGTGGGATACAGATTTTGAAAGGTGCCGATGTCTCCGTCCGCCGCATTGCTGTCACCGCTGCCATAGTTGTATTGGATGCCGAAACGTGGCTTCCATGAGTGTTTAAGCCAGTTGTAACCCACGGCCCAGTGACCGGCGAAGGCGGTGAGATCGCGCCCGGAAACCTCACCTGTCTGGAAGGCCATTTCCGTCGTGTAATCAAAGCCGCTGAGCTTTTTTGGGTCGCCTTTCCACAGGGTGCCGAAGGTGTAGAAGTCAGTGTCGCCACGGGCGGCGCCGAAGCTGCCGTCACCGTCGTCACGCTTGTTGAAGACGTAGAAGTCGGTGGTGAGATTGAAGGGAACGAAGCCCGTGGCGAGGTACAGACCGCTGAACATCTGGTTGAGCGACTCGTCGTTGTCGAGAAAGCCCGACTGGTTCCACATGTTGTTGGTGAAGGCGACGGGCGAGGAGATGAAGAAGTCGAGCGAGTATTTCTCCGCAGCGTAGCGGAACTTCACGGCGTCGAACGTGCGGGCCTGGTTCAGCCACTCGAGCGGACCGACAAGGCGTTGATCGCCGTAGCTGAGAAACTGACGCCCAAGCGTGGAACTGAGGCCCTTTTTGATGTTCCCGATCTGAATGTATGCCTTGAGGATGTCGAAGACGTCATCACCTTCAGCCGCTGACACGCCGATGTCGTTCGGACGGCTGCCGCCGATCTCACGCACGTCCTGGCCCTGAACGTATAACTTGAGCCACGGGTTCACATCATAACCAAGGCCGAGACGAAAGCGCTGAAGCAGCCAGGAGGCGTCCTGCGGGCCGTTGAGAGCGCTGTTGAAGTCGAAGTTGTTCTCACGAATTTCAAAACGCATTTTTTCCTGCAAATCGGCAGTGAGAGCGCCGAACTTGATCGGAGCATAGGCCGGGGCGCCGGGTGGTGCGGCGGCGGGTTTGGGCACGGGTGTTTGCGCCATGGAGAGCGAGGTGGTCGCCAGCAGTATCGGGATGAGCCTTTTCATGTGGGTTATGTGGGTGTGTTGTTTTTCGGCTACGCGGCGGCTGTAGGGAATGGGAATGCATGCGCTGCCAGTTCGGCGGCCATGTCGGGAGAGGGTTTGAATTGAGGCTCGCGGCTGGGGCGGATGTGCGAGCGGTCGTTGAGGAAAGTGATGAGATGCTCGCGCAGCTCGTAGTAGCGCGGGTCTTCCATGATCTGCTTGCGGTTGCGCGGGCGCTCGAAGGGGATCTTCAAGATGTCGCCGACCTCGGCCTCGGGGCCGTCGGTCATCATCACCACACGGTCGGAGAGGAAGATGGCCTCATCGACATCATGCGTGACCATGAGTGTGGTGATGCGATTGCGCCGCCAGAGTTCGAGCAGCACCTCCTGCAATTCGTAACGTGTGAGCGAGTCCAGCATGCCGAACGGCTCGTCTAAGAGCAGCATCTTCGGTTGGAGGGCAAACGCACGGGCGATGCCAACGCGCTGACGCATGCCTTGGGAGAGTTCACCGGGATATTTGTGCATCGCATCGCCCAAACCGACGATCGTGAGGTAGTACTCAGCCATCTGGCGGCGCTCAGCCTTGCTGGCGGTGAAGTACACCTGGTTCACGCCGAGCATGACATTTTCATAAGCGGTCATCCACGGTAAGAGGCACGGCGATTGAAACACGATGCCACGATCCGGCCCAGGGCCGCTGGCTTCACGACCGCCGAGGATCATGTTGCCCTGGCTGAGATCACTGAGGCCTGCGACCATCATGAGCACGGTGCTTTTGCCACAGCCGCTGTGGCCGATGAGCGTGGCGAACTCGCCTTCCTTCAACTTGAGATTGAAGTTTTTGACGATCGTCGCCGGACCTTTCGGCGTGTCGTAGGTCTTCCACAGACGATCCAGTTCAAGCATGGGGAGATGAGCACTCATGCGACCACCTCCACTTCTTCACGAAGTTTGTCGCTGCGACGTTTCGGGCCGGTGCGGTTAAGGAACTGCAGAGAGTTCACATAACTCAGGTCCTCAGGAAGAATGTCGGGCAAGGCGATTTTTACGGAGGCTTTCACTTTGGTGCGACCTTTGGCATCCAGGAGCGTCGTGATGAGCTGGGTGCGCAGCTTTTTGAAACGGTCATCGTGATTGATGGCCTTGCGGTCGCGCGGTCGCTCGATGTTCACGATCATCGGCTCGCCGAGCGTCGCTGGGGAAGTTGGAAGCAGCGGAATGACCTTGTCGGCCACCAGGATGGCCTCGTCGGGGTCGTTGGTGATCCAGATGACGGTCGTTTTGTTCGTCAGCCAGATGTCGGCAATCTCATCTTGAAGCTGGGCTCGAGTGAGAGCATCGAGAGCGCTCAGCGGTTCGTCCATGAGCAGTACTTTCGGCTGCATGGCTAGTGTGCGGGCCACGGAAACACGCTGGCGCATGCCGCCGGAAAGCTCCTTGGGAAGTTTGTGTGCCGCAGGCGTGAGTTTGACCATCGCGATGTATTTGGCGACGTGCGCTTTGCGCTGCTCCGGCGTCCAGTCCTTGAAGACCTCATCGACAGCGAGCGCGATGTTTTCCTCCACGGTAAGCCATGGCAGCAGCGAATAGTTCTGGAAGACCAAACCGCGATCTGGACCTGGTTCCGTGATCTTTTTGCCTTCGATGAGGGCTTCACCGGTGTCTGGCTTCACCAAGCCAGAGATCAGGTTGATCAGCGTGGACTTTCCTGAGCCGGAGTAACCGACGATGACGACGAACTCGCCTTCCTCGACGGAGAGGTTGATGTTCTTGAGCACTTCCGTGCGGTTGCCCGGAGGTCCGAAGCCTTTGGAGGCACCTTTGATTTCGATAAGCGGCATATCTTGATCAGGCGGGGGTTAAGCAGTCTTGAACCGCGATTCGACGACGCTCATCAGACGGTCGAGGACGTAGCCGACGACACCGATGGTGAGGATGCAGAGGATGATGTGGGCGTAGCTGTTGGCGTTGTATTGCTGCCAGAGGAAGCCACCCACGCCCGGCCGACCGGTGAGCATTTCGACCGCGACAATGACGAGCCAGGCGATGCCGAGGCTCAAACGAAAACCGGTGAACATGTAGGGTAGCGTGGCGGGCACGAGCACCTTCCAGAGCGTCTTGTTCTTCGAGAGCTTGAGCACTTTGGCCACATTCAGGTAGTCTTGCGGCACCGCACGCACGCCGACGGCGGTGTTCATCACCGTGGGCCACATGGCGCAGATGGCGATGGTGAAAAGCGCTGCGGCATCCGAGGCACCGAAGGTCGTGCGACCATCACCGTTGACGATTTTGACGCCGCTGAAGAGAATCATGCCGAGCGGAAGCCAAGCGAGCGGTGAGACCGGCCGCAGCACCTGGATGATTGGATCAAAGGCCGTGGTGAATTTCTTCGAGAGGCCCAGGAAGAAACCGATGGGAGTGCCGATGACGAGGGCGATGAAGTAGCCCTGCGCCACGAGCACTAGAGACATCCATGTGAACCGCAAGATGCCCTGATCCAGCTCGCCACGTTTCGCAAAAGGCTCTGTGATGTAGAGCCTGCTCGCCGTCCACGTTTCCGCCGGTGTGGGCAGATCAGCGGAGAGGCCTTCGCGCTTGGTGACTTTAATCTTGTCCCCGAAGTCATCGACTTTTTCGGTGATGACGGACTTTCCGGCGATCACATACCAAAAAAGGCATGTAACCAGGATCGCCCCCAGCGGGAGGAAGAACGAATCGAGTTTGTAGCGTTGGATCAGGTGCATAATGCGGCTATGCGGTTTCGGGGGTTAAGCTTTGAGCGTCTTCACCGCGAAGGACGCGGCGTAGGCCTCGAGATCGGCTGTCGGGTCGAAGGTGACGCCGTCGAAGAGCGTTTCGGCCTTGGTGTCGGCCCCGCCGTGGACGTAGCCGATCTCCTTCATGGCCTCTTCATAGAGGTCACTTCGCATGACCTGCTTGGCGACGCCTTCATAGTCTGGCGCGCCTTCCGTGAAGCCCCAGCGGCGGAGCTGCGTGAGCCACCACTTGGCGTATTTGGCCTGCGGGTAGTTGCAGTTGCGATCACTGAAGATCATGTAGTTCGGGTCTTTGAACTTGCGACCGTCTCCCATGTTGTACTTGCCTTGCAGGCGGCCGAGGATCGTTTCGGGCGGACAGTTGATGTAGGTGGCGGCGCTGACGATGTTCGCCTGCTCCTCGCGATTCTCCATCTTGTCGAGCCACACGCCAGCCTCGTGCAGAGCCTTCATCACGGCTTTGACGGTTTTGGGATTCTGCGCGGCGAATTCCTCGGTGAAGGCGCAAACCTTCTCAGGATGATCCTTCCAGATGGCCTGCGTGGTGATGGAGGTATAGCCAATGTCCTCGGCGATGGTTTTGGCGTTCCAAGGCTCGCCGACGCAGAAGCCATCCATCTTGCCGACCTTCATGTTCGCGACCATCTGCGGAGGTGGCACGGTGATGAGAGAAACGTCCGCCCCCGCACCTGCGGCGTCGCCAGGATTGATGCCGCCTGCGGCGAGGTAGTAACGAATCCACATCGCGTGCGTTCCAGGCGGGAAAGTCATCGCGAAGGTCATCGGCGTGCCCTTGGCCTTCGCATCATCCACGAAGGGCTTCAGTGCTTTCGGATCATCGGCGACCTTGCCTTTGAGTGAATTGGCGAGAGTGATGGCCTGGCCGTTTCGATTCAGAATGAAGGGCGCGATCATCGGTTTCTTCGGAGCACCGCCGAGGCCCATGGTGGAGGCAATCGGCATTCCAAGCAGCATGTGCGTGGCCTGGATGTCACCATTGGTGAGAGAGTCGCGGATCGCGGCCCAGCTCGCGCCTTTGCTCACAGTCGAATTGACGCCGTATTTTTTGAAGAGGCCTTTTTCATGTGCCACAACGATGCTGGAGCAGTCGGTGAGGGCGATGATGCCGAGCTTCACATCTGGCATCTCTGGAGAGTCATCGGCATAGGCGGAGCCGACCCAGCCGGTGGGCAGGCCGCTGAAGAGAGCGCCAAGGCCGGCTTGGCGGAGGATGGAACGACGGGTGATGGGTGCTGTGGATTTCATGCGAGGGCGAGTGGAGTGCGTTTCTTGGATTTGGCGGTTCGGGGTGCGGCGGCGGGTGCTTTGGGAAGAGGGAGTGCGCTGGAGGTCCAGCAGTCGCGCAGAGCGGCGGCGGCTTCGGCTCGTTGCGAAGGCTGAAGCAGGCCATGGGCGATGAATTCATCGAGCAGCCAGCGACCGCGCTCGCTGGTGGGCTCGTTGGCCTCGCGACGTTGGAAGATATGAAAGTTCGAGACATCGGCGGTCTTCTCGGTGCCAAGATCAAGCGGCCCGGCGAGCGAGCGCTGCAAAATCTGCTCATTGCCGGTGAAGTAGCCGCTCTCAGCGAGCAGGCGGGCGACTTCCGCACGATTTCCCTTCGCATCACAAAAGACGCAGGCCTCGCGCAGAGCCTCGATGATGGCGCGCATCTCATCAGGATGGCGCTCGATGAAAGTCTCCGTGGTCAGCAGGACTTTTTCCGGATGACCGGGCGCCAGTTGTTCACTGGTGGCAACGATCCAGCCCGTGCCGCGCTCCACAGCGAAGGAGTTCCATGGTTCGCCGACGCAGTAGCCATCGATGAGGCCGGCGGCGAGATTGGCGGCCATCTGCGTGGGCGGCAGGGCGACGATGCGCACGTCCTTTTCGACATCAATGCCACCAGCGGCCAGCCACTGGCGGAGCAGGAAGTAATGCGAGGAGTAGCGAGAGACCATGCCGAAGGTGAAGCGGCGGCTGGTGCTGCTGCGAATGAGCTTTTTGAGGCTCACGGCATCACGCACGCCGCGGTTCCAGAGATCCCGGCTCAGGGTGATCGCGTTGCCGTGGAGGTTAAAGACGAACGGAGCCACCACCCGGCACGGCGGCGTGCTGAGGCCCATGCGCATGGCCAGGGCAAGCCCGGCAATGGCGTGGGCCGCATCAAGCTGGCCGTAAAGAAGCTTCTCCCGAATGGTGGCCCATCCGACCTCACAACTTAACTCGACTCGGACACCATGTTTGCGAAACAGCTCACGCCCCCGGGCGACGAGCAGCGGGGCGCAGTCGGCGAGCGGGATGAAACCGATGCGCACGGGTTGCACAACCCCGCTGAGAGTGGTTTTGGGTGAGTGAGCGGCTTTCGACATGACGCCCATCCATCAAGCAGCAGTGGTGCCACCGTGCCAAACTGATGCAGAAACCAGGCGCAATGTTTTTCACATGATGTATGAATGGCATTCATGGACCACGCCATCGACACCCGCCAGCTTCGGGCCTTTGTCTGCCTCGCGCGCAGCGGCAGCTTCACGCAGGCCGGCCGCGAGCTGCACCTGACCCAGAGCGCCATCAGCCACGCCATCAAGTCACTCGAAACCGACCTCGGCTCGCAGCTTTTCCACCGCCAGGGCAAGAGCGTACACCTCACACACGCAGGCCGCGAGCTGCTGCCGAACGCGGAAACCATTCTTCAATCCATGGGCCATGCGAGAGCGATCCTCGGCACCCTGGATCAAACGCCGCGCGGCAAGCTGCGCATCGGCTGCACCACGGCGGCAGCGCAGTTCATCCTGCCGACTGTGTTTCGAGAGTTTAAAGAATCCTTCCCACTTTATGAGATCAAAGTCGTCTGCGGCGAGACACCGGACACCATCGAGCGGCTGGTGAAGAACCAGGTCGATATCACCGTGAGCTTGAGACCGCAGGAGGTCACCAAACTCAACTGCCACGCGATCTTTGATGACGAACTGGAGTTTCTTGTCTCACCGCTGCATCCGTGGGCGCAAAAAGCGCCGAAGATCAAAGACGCCGCGAGCGAGACCTTCATCGTCGCCAGCCGCAACAGCCTGAACTTCGCCCTGGTGCAGGACTTTTTCATGAAGCAGGGCGTGCGCTTGAATTCATTCATCGAGCTGGGCAGCTCCGAGGCCACCAAGGAACTCGCGAAGCTGGGTATCGGCGTCGCCATCGCCGCACGCTGGATCGCGCGAACAGAAATCGAAGCGGGCCAGTTGATCGCGCTGCCATTGCCGAAGGCGAAATTGAAACGCCGCTGGGTGGTCTCCACCCTGAAGGATCGACCGCTGAACCTGCCCGAGCGCACCTTCATCGGCCTGTGCGAGGAAGTGGGACGGCGGATGATTGATGTCAGGCCCTGATGGCGGCTAGCGATTCGCAACGATCTAGCAGCTTCTGGCGCAAGCCTGCCGCCTTTGCGGCCAGGTCACGTTGCTCGCGCTCGTATTGAGCGCGGCCATCAGCCGTTTCGATTTTTACGGGCTCGTAACCGATGGTGCTCAAATCATACGGACTGGCGCGCATGTCGAGATCGCGGCCTTCGAGGGCGAGAAGGAAACATTCGCCGGTGAGATCGGAACCGGTCCACGGCCAGAGCTTGGAGGACCATTTGTATAAATCCATGTTCGCATGCAGGCAGGCGGACTGTTCGAGATCGGGGCGGGAGTCGAGCGTGGGCTGCAAGGAATTCAGCGGACGCGCCTCGGGCGTGAAGAAGCGGAAGGCGTCGTAGTGGGAGCAGCAGACGGGCTGGGATTCGACGAAGACGACCAGCTCCTCAGTAGACAGTCGCAGCTCGTAACCCTGATGCCGCACCTGCTGAGCGGACTGTCGATAGACCATGGCCCATTCGTGCAGACCGAAGCAGGTGAACCGCCCTGCCCTGCCGAGAATGCGCGTGCACAGCATCGCGGCCCACGCGGCGAATTCGCGCTCGCGATTCGTGAAGCGGTGCTCGTTGAGGCGTAGCAGGTCGTGTTCATGGATGAAGCGGTCGGTTTGCCACCAGGGGCGGCTTTCCAGATCAGCGGCGGTGATTTCGAGACTCACGCCAAACGGTGGCACCCACTGTTTGAGCTTGGCGGGCGGGAAGCTGTAGTAGGTGAAGAGGAAATCATGCACCGGATGCTTGGTGCCCCGACTGCGGCGGTCCACGAAGGCGTCTGCATGCGCGGAGACGCGTTCATGATGCGCCTCAGCAAGCGACTGCCACTCCGCACGGCTCCAAACGACCTCGCTCATGGCACCAGCAGCGTCGCCAGGCCGAGGAAGGTGCCCATGCTGATCACGTCCGTGGCGGTGGTGAGAAAGATGCTGGAGGCGGTGGCCGGATCAGCGCCGAACTTGCGCAGCGTCAGCGGGATCAAGGCACCGCTCAGGCCGCTGACGACGCAACTGACCGACATGGCGATCCACACCACACCGGCAAGCATGAGGGCATTGGGGTTGCCGTTCATGCGGGCATAAATAAACATGCCGAGGCCGGCGGAGACGCCGACGAGCATGCCGTTGAACAAACCGAGCAAACCTTCCTTGATGACGAGTCTGCGCTCGTCTCCTGACTTCAAATCTCCCAGCGTCATGCCACGCAGGGCCACGGCGAGCGCCTGGCAGCCGGTGTTGCCTGATTGACCGGCCAAAACAGGCAGAAAGATGGCCAGAATCACGAGACGGTCGAGCGTGCCCTGAAACACACCGACCACCGCAGCCGCAAGGAAACAGGTGGCAAGGTTGATCTGAAGCCATGGATGGCGGAAGCGCAGGCTGCGCAGCAGCGGTGTGGAAAGACGCTCTTCTTTCTCCACCCCGACCATCGTTCCGGCCTGGGCGCTGATTTCAATGGCACGGGCCTCAAACAGGCTCTGCCCGCGCACAAGGCCGAGCAGCCGCCCTTTTTTGTCACAGACCGGATAAACAGGGTAGTGCTTGTTCACGACGATCTTCATCGCGTCGGTGAGTTCCAGATCAGGATCGAGCGTGAACGGATCACGCAGCATCACGTCGGCGAGTTTCGTTCCCGGCTCGGCCAGCATGAGATCACGCATGACGAGCAGGCCGAGGAGCTTGTCTTTATCGTCCGTGACGTAGCCGTAGGTGATGAAGGCTTTTTTGGCGAGCTTGCGGACTTCCTCGATCGTGTCACGCACGGTGGCATCCGGTCGAAACACGGCCACCGGAGGCTCCATCAGCCAGCCGACGCTGTCCTCGGGATGGTCGCGGTTGCTGGTCCACTGAAGCGCCTTTTCCTTCGGCGCAAAGGCGAGCGTGATGGTGCGTGTCTCCTCCGCCATCTCCTCCAGCACCTGCTGGGCGACCATGGGGTTCAGTTGCTGGAGCACCTTGGCGGCGTCCTCGCCCGATGCTTTTTCAAGAAGGTCGGCGGCATCATGAGCCCCGCTTTTTGAAACGGCGGCAAGCAGGGAGTCGGCGGAAGAATTCATGCAGTGGCGAGAGCGTAACCGACAGCGGTGCGATTGTCATCGTCCAGGCGAAAAAAACCTCGCGCCGGGCAGCCGACGCACACACAATTGGCCCATGGCCCTGCATGATCGTGACTACATGCGCGAAACGACCTCCGACCCGCAGCGGCGGGGGTTCACCGCGTTTCAGATCCTTTTTGGGATCAATGTCGCGGTGTTTGTGATGCAGCATCTATTCGGACGGTTCGGACAGATGTGGGGCCAGGATTTTTTCCCTTATGGTGGAACAAGCTTCGACACCCTAATCCGCGGACAAGTTTGGACCCTCTTCACCTACATGTTTGTGCATGGCAACGTGGGGCACTTTATGCTGAACATGATGATGCTGTGGTTCGCCGGACGCGGTGTGCAGCAGTTCTTCGGCAGCCTGCATTTCACGCTGATCTACCTCGGCGCGGGCATCCTTGGCGCGGCGGCGGAGATGGTGGTGAACAGCTACGCGCATGGCGACACGATCACGCCGCTCATCGGCGCGTCAGCCTCTGTGTTTGGACTACTGATGGCGCTGGCGGTGGTGATGCCGGAGGAGCAGATCACCGCCTTCATTTACTTCATCATCCCGGTGCATCTGCGGCTGTGGACGCTGGCCAAGGCGCTCTGCCTCATGCAGCTGATCCTGGGCGTGGCCTGCGCGGTGTTTGATTTCATGCCGGAGGGGCTGCGCATCGCCTACTTCGCGCATCTTGGCGGCGCGGCGGCAGGGTGGTTTTATGCCCGCAGCCTTGGCTACGGCGGACGTCCCCTGACCTACGCCAGCCAGTGGCAGCCAGCGCCGCTCCAACGCATGCCGGAGATGGCGCGCAAACGTGCGCGAACTGCAATTGATCTGGAAGAAAACGAACCCATGCAACCAGCTAACAAAAGGTCGGCCGATCCCATCGAATCCCTGATGGAAGAAGTGATCAATCCGCTGCTCGACAAGATAAACCTGCACGGCAAGGACAGCCTGACCGAGGACGAAAAACAGGCGCTGGAACGCGCCAGCCGCGAAGTACACCGCCACCGGCAGGGTTGACCATGCTGTCCTCACGTTCCGCACGACTCGCCGCCTGCCTGCTGCTGGCCTTGCTGCTCGGCTGGGTGGTCCGGGCACAGAGGAAACAAAGCGCGACCCTCACCGCGCCTGTCTCGATACCAACTCCAGCAGCTCTGCCGGAAGAACCAGCGAAAAACTCCTTCCCCGACGAGTGATCACAGGCGTATCAAGCCGCTATCGCTCCTCATTCCTCATTCCCTCATGTCCATCGCCACCCGTAAAGGAGACCAAGGCCAGACCGACCTGCTGTTCGGCTGCCGTCTCGCCAAATCCCACCCTCGTGTCCATGCGCTCGGCGCGGTGGATGAACTGAACGCCGCGCTCGGCCCGCTGCGCATCGCCGCCTTGCGAGAAGAGACAAAAGCCATCGTGGCACAGACGCAGCGCTGGCTGATCGATCTCATGGGAGAGCTGGCCACGCCGCCCGGACAAGAAACCCGCTACGCCGAAACGCATCCGCAGCGCATCTCGACGAAAAACGTGGAATGGCTCGATGAATGGGTGGCGAAGCTCGAAGCCGGCGGCGCCTTGAAGTTTCAAGGCTGGGCGCTGCCTGGTGAGGCAGGCGTGATGTCCGGCGCGTATGCCGATCTCGCCCGCGTGGCCTGCCGCCGCGCGGAGCGCGGCGTGATCGACCTGCTGGACACGCCGGATGAAGTGCCGAACGCCGAGGTCGTGCGTTTTCTCAATCGCTTGTCCGACGTGCTCTGGCTGCTGGCGCGGTGGGAGGAGCAGACTGCCGCCCCCCAAACTTAAACCGACTCTCCCGGCACAAACGCGGGCATCAGGCGGATGGTCTTGTTGGAGACCGTGCCTGTTTCGACAAGCTGCCGCACCGCGATGGCGATGCGTCCGGCGAGCTGGGCGGGTTTGACGGCGTAGCGAGTGATGCTGGGGCTGCTGGTTTCGAGAATGGGATCGTTGTCACGCGAGATGACCGCCACATCCGCCGGGACACGCCTGCCACGGCGCATGAGGTGCATCATGACCGTGAGCACATGCGTGGCACCACCGACCAGATAGGCCGTGGGCGGATTCGGCAGGCGCAGGCATTCGTCGATCAAGGCGCAAAGATGCGCGGTGCTGGCATCATGCCGCAGCACCTGGATCTGTGCTCCCGGCATGCCTTTCAGGGCCTCACGCAATCCTTCCTCGCAGGCAATGTCGCCTCCGTAGATGCCCTTGAACAACACCAGGGCGATGCGGCGATGCCCCTTGCGCCAGAGCAGGCCGCCCGCGTGATGCCCGGTGGCGTGGAAATCCACATCCACCGAAGGCAGACTGATGCCTGGCGCACATGATCCGAGAATGAGACACGCCAGCTTCTGGCGATTGAACCAGCGTTGCAGCGGCTCATGGGCGCTGAGGATGATCCAAACCGTGGCCGGATGCGACTCGACAAATTTCGCCAGCACGCGGCCTGGATTCGCGGTGTAGCACGCGGGATTGATGTGAAACTGCACCTCGCAGCCGGCGGCGGTCAGTTTGTCCCGCAGCGTGTCCATCACGAAGGAAATCCTCGGTGGGAGGGAGAGGAACGAGCCCGGCGTGAGGATGGCGATGGTCTTGCGTCCTGATTCGGCGTTCGGGGTGACGCTGCCGTGCTTTTTGATGCGCCGGCCCTGCCGGCCTTCCACCTCCAGCCAACCATCGCGGCCCAGTTCAGCCAGCGCCGAGCGCAGCGTGCGGCGGCTGACCTGCAAACTTTCACACAGCTCGCGCTCACCGGGCAGACGGTCATGCCAATGGCCGTTTTGAATGCCCTCGCGCAGGCTGTCCACCGTCTCAGCCACGAGTGAGAGCCGTCTTGGCAAACGTGGACTGGTGGATGATGAGGACTTCATTTGGTGCCGCGACGTGACCAAGAGTAAACACTCGTCAGCACCGCGATCGCAAACCAATTTCCAACCTGATGCAAAACCCAAGGGAGGAATGTGGAAAAAACGCGTTTCAATCCATGCCTCCTCGACACAGTTTCACCCAAACGTCCACCGACCATGCTCATTGACTGCCACAACCACCTCGGCGCCGACTTGTTGTTTTATCTTCACGGCGATTTCCCCTACGCGCAGCAGCTTGTCGGCATGAAGCAGGAGGGAGGCGCTCTTGGCATCACGCACTGGGTCGCCTTCCCATTCGTCAGCTACGCGGCCATGGATGTGACGAAGTTCCGCACCGGTGGTATCGCATTTGATTCAGGCGGCCTGGAAACGGTGCCCTACGCCTTTGAAAACCGCCGCTTGCTCGAAGAATGCCAGAAACTCTTCCCGGAGGAGGGAAAACGCATTCTGCCCTTCGTCATCGTCGATCCCATGCGCCACACCGACGCGCAGGCCGCTGAACTGGTAAATCTGCGCTCGCAATACCGCTTTCACGGCATCAAAATTCAAAGCACCATCATCCAGAGTGACATCAAACGCCTCGCGCATGAAGGCAAAGTTTTCATCGACCTCGCCCGCGAGTGGAACGTGCCCTTCCTGATCCACAGCAGCGTCGCCAAGGACGACCTGTGGGCGCAGGCGCATGACATCCTCGACATTGCCGAGGCCAACCCCGATGTGCGCTTCTGCGCGGCCCATTCCTGCCGCTATGACAAGGAATGCCTCGACCGCGTGAACGCGCTGCCAAACGCCTGGTTCGACAATTCCGCCCACTGCATCCACTGCGTCGGCGCGGTGGACGACCTGCCTTACATCGCTCCCAAAAGCCGCCGCTTTGACTCCGACTACAGCGATCCAGGCCGCGTCATCGCCGATCTGGCCGCCGCGTATCCAAACAAGTTCATGTGGGGCAGCGACTCGCCCTTTTACAGCTATGCGGCAGAGATCAGCGGCAAGGTGGTGAAGCTCATCAGCACCTACGAGCGCGAAGTCACCGCGTTGAAGGCCGCCGGGGACGAAGTCGTCCGCCGCATCGCCTGCACCAACACCCTGAAATACCTCCAACTGCCCGATGAAAGCATTCTCTCTTGAAGGCCATGCCGCCCTCGTCACCGGCTCCTCCCAAGGCATCGGCCTGGCGATGGGCAAAGCTCTGCAGGAGGCTGGAGCCAAGGTCGTGTTTCACGGTCTTCCCGATGCCGTGGAAGGACTCTCCGCCTATGTGAAGGCCGATTTGATGGAGATCGAGGGGCCGCAGAAGCTCGTGGAGGCCGCGTTCGCCCTGGAACCCGGCCTCGACACCTTGATCTGCAATGCGGGCAGCTTTTT